>JAEETL010000002.1 GCA_016290325.1 Muribaculaceae bacterium | reverse complement strand
ACTTGAGTGACAACGCAAGGACCTACTTCGATAACAGTGCACGGCACGTTCTTGCCGTCGGCACTGAAAACGGATGTCATTCCGATTTTCTTTCCTAATAATCCTGGCATTTCTCTTGAAATTTTAATTACTGTTTGTTAATGTTGTTAATTTAACTCTTTTGTTCAATCTCTTGTACTACACCTTGATCTCTACCTCAACTCCGCTGGGCAACTCAAGCTTCATCAGGGCGTCCACGGTCTTAGCGGTGGAGCTGTAAATGTCGATGAGGCGCTTGAAGGATGACAGCTGGAACTGTTCGCGAGACTTCTTGTTGACAAAAGTCGAACGGTTCACGGTGAAGATGCGCTTGTGGGTGGGCAGGGGGATAGGACCGCTAACCACGGCGCCAGTGCTCTTCACTGTGCGCACGATCTTCTCGGCTGACTTGTCAACCAAATTGTGATCGTAGCTTTTCAATTTAATTCTAATCTTCTGGCTCATTTTATTTAATCAATGTGAAATTGTATTATTGCAATAATTCGACGTGTCCTAAACACTCTCCCAGCACCTTGATGGCGATGGGGGTTGCCACGGGGGCATAGTGTGAGAACGACATGGTGCTGGTGGCACGGCCGCTGGTGATGTTGCGCAGGGCGGTGACGTAACCGAACATCTCGGCCAGCGGGGTGCTGGCTTTAACGATGCGGGCACCGCTGCGTGCGCTCTCCATTCCCTCGACAATAGCGCGACGCCTGTTGAGGTCGGCGATAACATCGCCCATGTTCTCCTCGGGGGTCACCACTTCCAGCTTCATCATCGGCTCGAGCAGCACGGGGCGTGCCTGACGGCAAGCGCTGCGGTAGGCCTGCATAGCACAGAGCTCGAAGCTCAGGCCGTCGCTGTCGACGGGATGCGATGAACCGTCGAGGATAGTGACCTTGAGGCTCTGCAGGGGGAATCCTGCGAGAACGCCGCTGCGCATTGCGCTCTTGAAACCTTTCTCGATGCTGGGGATGAACTCCTTGGGGATGTTTCCGCCCTTCACCTCGTTAACGAATTGGAGGGTGCCCTCAAAGTCGTCGTCAACAGGCTCCACACGGCACTCGATGTCGGCGAACTTGCCATGACCGCCAGTCTGCTTCTTGAAGACCTCACGCACGGTTGCGGGCTGTGAGATGGCCTCCTTGTAAGTGACCTGGGGGCGGCCCTGGTTGCACTCCACCTTGAACTCGCGGCGCAGGCGATCGAGAATGATGTCCAGATGCAACTCACCCATTCCGCGGATGATGGTCTGGCCGGTCTCCTCGTTGCTTTCGACCTGGAAAGTGGGATCTTCCTCGGCAAGCTTTGCCAGGCCCACTGCCATGCGGTCAAGGTCGTTCTGAGTCTTGGGCTCGACAGCGATACCGATAACGGGCTCGGGGAAGTCCATTGCCTCAAGCACGATGGCGGTGTCGGCGCTGCTGCACAGCGTGTCGCCGGTGTGCACATCCTTGAAGCCTACTCCCGCGCCGATGTCACCACAACCAATCACCTCCATGGGGTTCTGACGGTTGCTGTGCATTTGGAACAGGCGGGAAACGCGCTCCTTGTGACCGGTGCGCACATTATAGATCTGGCTGCCGGCATCAAACTGGCCTGAGTACACGCGGAAGAACACCAGTCGGCCCACATAGGGGTCGGTAGCGATCTTGAACACCAGCGCGCACAAGGGCTGCTCGAAAAGGGGCTTGCGGGTGATCACGCACTCGGGGTTGCCAGGAGCGGTACCGCTCACCTCGCCGGCGTCGGCGGGGCTGGGCAGATAAGCGCAAACGGCATCAAGCAACGTCTGCACACCCTTGTTCTTGAACGAGCTGCCACACAACACGGGAACGATGTCACGGTTGAGCGTGGCCTTGCGCATTGCGCTCTTGATCTCGTCAATGGTGATGGTCTCGGGATCGTCAAAGTACTTGGTCATGAACTCGTCGTCAAACTCGGCGAGCTGCTCAAGCATCTTGTCACGGTACTCCTGGACCTCATCGAGCATGTCGGCAGGCACCTCGGCAATCTCATACTCGGCACCGAGGGTCTCGTCGTGCCAGTACAAGGCTTGCATCGTGATCAGGTCAACGACACCCTTGAAGTTCTCTTCGGCTCCGATGGGCAACTGAATGGGGCAAGGATTGGCCCCGAGGACCTCGCGGATCTGGCGTACAACATCGAGAAAGTTGCAGCCCACGCGGTCCATCTTGTTCACGTAAGCGATGCGGGGCACCTCATACTTGTCGGCCTGCCTCCACACGGTCTCGCTCTGGGGCTCTACACCGCCCACGGCGCAGAAGGTGGCGATAGCGCCATCCAGCACGCGCAGCGAGCGCTCCACCTCAACGGTGAAGTCCACATGCCCCGGAGTGTCGATCAGGTTGACCTTGTACTTGTTACCGTCATAGTTCCAGAACGTGGTGGTAGCGGCGCTGGTGATGGTGATGCCCCTCTCCTGCTCCTGCTCCATCCAGTCCATGGTAGCGGTACCCTCATGAACCTCTCCCATCTTGTGGGTCAGGCCCGTGTAGTACAAGATCCGCTCCGATGTGGTGGTCTTGCCGGCATCGATGTGTGCCATGATGCCGATGTTACGTGTATATTTCAGTTGTGCGTCGGTGCCCATTGTTAGTTCACGTCGTCGCTAAATCAGAATCTAAAGTGAGCGAATGCACGGTTAGCCTCGGCCATGCGATGCATGTCCTCCTTGCGCTTGAAAGCGCCACCCTGCTCGTTATAAGCGTCCATGATTTCAGCAGCGAGTTTGTCGGCCATAGTCTTGCCGCCACGCTTGCGAGCGAAAATGATCATGTTCTTCATTGAAACCGACTCTTTGCGGTCGGGGCGGATCTCGGTGGGCACCTGGAAGGTTGCACCACCAACGCGACGAGACTTCACCTCCACTTGGGGAGTGATTTTCTCCAACGCGGCTTTCCAGATCTCGAGAGGGGTCTTCTCTTCACTGGCCATCTTCTTGCCCACGAGGTCGAGGGCGCTGTAGAAGATACGGTAAGACGTGTTCTTCTTACCATCATACATGAGGTGGTTGACGAACTTAGTTACGCGAACGTCACCGAACTTAGGATCGGGGAGAATGATCCGTTTTTTTGGCTTAGCCTTTCTCATTTTTTAAACACAGTTGTAGTTTTAAGTCTGCTTGGTTGTCTTTTGCTTTGTTCTTCAACGCCCGCCGCTGCGGCGCGTTTACTCAACCAAATGTCCAATCCAATAAAACTGAAAACTAAGTTTGAAATTAATTTTACTTCTTTGAATTGATTTTTAGTAAGTCAGGGCCTGAACTGGTCACGGCTTATTTTTTCTTCTTGGGACGCTTGGCACCGTACTTGCTGCGGCGCTGGGTGCGGCCTTCAACACCGGCGGTGTCGAGAGTGCCACGGATGATGTGATAGCGTACACCGGGAAGGTCCTTAACGCGGCCACCGCGTACCATGACGATTGAGTGCTCCTGCAGGTTGTGGCCCTCACCAGGGATGTAGGAGTTCACCTCCTTACCGTTGGTCAGACGGACACGGGCAACCTTGCGCATAGCCGAATTCGGCTTCTTGGGCGTGGTCGTGTAAACACGAACACAAACACCGCGACGCTGCGGACATGCGTCCAGAGCGGGCGATTTGCTGGTCGATTCCAGCGCAGTGCGGCCTTTTCTTACTAATTGCTGAATAGTAGGCATCTTAGTTTGATTGTTTTTAATTAATTTGACAAATATTTTTCAGTTTGCTCCCCTGCACTTTTCAGCCCTTAATTACCCACGCTATCAAGCGTTTAGCAGGTATTTTTGGTCCAACTGGCGCAAAAAAGCGATGCAAAATTACAACATTTTTCCTTAATAGCCAAACTTTTCGGCTTTTTTATTTTATATATAATGTAAAATGTAATTCACTACAAATCAGCGTTATACGTATAAATCGGTAAGTTACAGGCACTTCCAGTACCGTTAAAATTTTCTAAACTTTGCAATATTTAGCATCTTTTAACCAAAAATCGAGCCATTTTGACTGTTTTCGGCTCCATTTCCTCCTCCCTACCCTACCCAATATGGTTAAACGACCAACATGCTTTTAAGATCCACAACACAGTTACACATTATATTTAATATATAAGGGCGCGACAGGAAGCTTCCCGCCGCGCCCATGTTCTTTAAAAGAGATCTCTGTTTACTTGTCACCCGCGAGCAGCATGTCGATCAATGCAGTCACGTCAGCAATAGTGATTTCTCCGTTGCCGTTTACGTCGGCATTATCGGAGTTGAAATGCAACTCGCTACTGCCCAACAGGTAGTCGATGAGAACAGTCACGTCGGCTATAGTGACATATCCATCATCGTTCATGTCGCCCTTAATTCCTTCAGCCGTGAGGGTGACGTGGCACTCCTCGTTATCAAAAGGGATTTCTACACCTGATGTGGTGATGAGCAAGATGGTTTTCATCTGGATAACTGCCGTCCCAGTAAAGTCATTATCTGCAGTCACCATAAACGTCACCAGTGGGCCACTGTTGCCGCTATAGCCCTTGATTCCGGGCGAATAGGACATCACGCGAATGGCACCATCGGCCTGCAACTGCGAGGCGATATTGTGGTCATGCGCCTTGCGGCTGGTCAGGTCAAAGATGTATTCTCCGTCCTCCTGCTCGATGGTCAGTCCTTCGGGGATGTAGATGTCGGTCTGGAAAGCGGTATAGGCGATCTCATTGTCCAGCAGGATGCTCACAGTAACTGTCTCACCCGGACTGATGGCAAAGTCTTGTATGTAGAAGCGGTCGGTGGCGGCAGCCCAGAGGGCCACCACCATCGAGATGATCAATAATACAGTCTTTTTCATGTTTCAGAACTGTTTTATGAAAAACCTACAAGTTACTTGATGAGCTTCTTCTCGGTGGAGCGGGTACCGTCGGTGTAAGTGGTGACGATGAGGTTCACGCCACTCTCGGGACGGTCGATCTTCTGGCCGGCCAGGTTGAAGTAATCCACGCGGACCACTTCCTTAGCGCCAACCACCACATTTACGCTCGAGTTACCGTTCACGTCAATGGCGAAGCCGTTCATCAGCACGGTCTGGCAGTCGGCGGTCACCATTTCGATGCCGTCAACCATGATGCTTCCCTCGACATTGTCAGTAGCGGTCACATCAAAGGTCAGCAGCGCTCCACTATGGCCGTCGATTACCTCGATGGCAGGTGAGTAGCACAGGGCGCGCAGTTTATCGCCATCGATGGCATTCACGTCAAAGGCGTGGCTGCCGGCACGGCTTGTCAACTGGAAGTTGCTTGCCGTCAAGCCCTCGGGTAAGGTCAAATCCATCTGGAAGGCGGTGTATTCTGTCTCATTGTCGAGCAGGATGCTCACGGTACGGGTCTCGCCAGCCATGAGGGTCACGCCCTCGCCGCTCATGCGGTCCCCGTTGCACCAAAGGGCAGGAGCACGCATTGGTGCATAGGCAGTGGGATTGAGCACCATCCAGGCGATGCGCGACACGTCGCCCACCGTGATGTTGCCATCAAAGTTCACGTCTGCAGCCTCGAAGTTGAACGGCAGCGGGTTCAGCAGCAGCACATATTGGGCTGTGGTAACCACGTCACCCACAGTCACCAGACCGCTGTTGTTGGCATCGCCCAGGAGATAGGCCTTAACGTTAACAGTCGCAGCCAAATCGGGAGCAGCCAAATCCACAAAGTCGGAATTGGTCAACAATGTATTTTTCAGCTGAATCGTATAACCGCCCTCAGCATTGTCCGCCACCTTCACGGTGAGGTAGAACAGGTCGTCGTCGCTGTTGCCCGTAAAGGGTTTGTAATTTGACGAATAGCACAACACACGGATGGAACCATCAGGCAATTGATTGCTCATGATGCTATGCGTGCGCGTCATGCGCTCCGACGGGTCAATGATGTACTCTCCATCTTCCTTCAACAATTCTAGCCCCTCCTGCAAGAAAATGTCTGTCTGGAACGAAATAATGCTTTCGCTATTGGTCATCTTGACAGGAATAACAATCGTCTCACCGTGGAACACAGCAGTATCACTCATCGACAAGTAATTGCCATACTGTGACATGTCATTAAACGTTTCAACTGTACACGAAGCACACAAATTGCTACCATCGGTGGTCATGACGGTAATGATAGCTGAGCCTGGAGCAATCGCAGTCACCAAACCATTATCGTCCACTGTAGCTACAGCAGGGTTACTGCTTGCCCATGTAATAGCCTTGTTGGTGGTGGAATCGGGGAGAACGGTCGCAATTAAACGGCTCGTTGTGCCAACACCAATAATCATATTCTGACGGTCTAATGTAACACTGTTGGCTAAGACAATATCTGAGGTTTCTATACCTTCAACATGGATAAATGGTCCCCAACCATCAGTCATAATATATTCTGATACCGATACATCGGGTACATTCAGGACTGCATGGATATATACTTTATCATTAAAAAGATTAGCGTCACAAGCGGGTGGGACATTGTTCAATGAAGTCACTTTTGCTATCCTCGGGCATCTAAGAAAAGCCCCATCGCCAATGGTTTCGGTAGACTTACCGATGAGCACGTTAGTCATGTTGCTGCAACCCGAGAACACTTGACTACCGATTGAAGTGACAGAGTTAGGAATAGTGACGCTGGTCAACCCAGTACATCCAGAAAATGCCGAGTTTCCAATGGTAATTACAGAATTGGGGATATTGACGTTTGTCAGCTCGCTACAGCCAGAAAATGCACAGTTGCCGATAGAAGTGACAGTGTTGGGAATCACTGTGTTCAGGCAACCGGTTACAAGTGTATTGGTTGACGTTTTAATAATTGCATTACAGTTATCACGAGAGTCATATACGGGGTTACCACTTTCAACAATGATTTGGTTAATTCCACTGCAGCCAGAGAAAGCATTGTTACCAATGGATGAAACGGTAATGGGGATGTTGACACCTGTCAACCCGCTACAGTCATTAAACGCCCGTTCACCAATCGAAGTGACGGTGTTGGGTATAATCACGCTCGTCAAGTTGCGGCAACCAGCAAACGCATATTCACTGATGGAAGTGACAGAATAAGTCTTGCCATTGTAAGTAACTGTCTCAGGAATTTCCACATTTCCACTATAATAACTAGAGCTTCCGACATCTACGAGTACGCCATAATCACTAGACGTAAACCACATAGAAGCGAATGAGACTTGAGCTGTAGATCCATTATCAAGATAGCAGATGCCATCCACCATAAAGTCATAATATATGAAATGATAAGGGTATTCATAATCTTCGTAGGCGGATGCAGTTGCTGGCAGTAGGATGGCCACCAGCAAGAGTGTTAGTTTAATAATTCTTTTCATATTATATAAGGTTTATTAATTGATTATATTGTTCTATTTTCAAGATACAATGGAGAGATTGAGACACAGCGGGCTGATAGGTAATGACCGGGGCGTGGCAGAGGCGACGCGGTGATCAATCAGCGATGCTGGGAGAGGGGCTGATTGTCCCAAGTGGCGACGATGCCGGTGAGCCACTGGCGCGCGTCGGCATCGTCAAGGCGCCCAATCTCGTCAATGAGCGCGGGTCGCTCGTCAACCGTCAACTTAAAGTGACGCAGCAACCTGTTTTCCGGTCCACGGTGGGCGGCCATCCAGTTCAAGAAGCGCTGCGGGTTCTTCTGGTAAAGCTGGTTCACATCCCACGGGAATGGATTGTACTTGTAGTCGGGGTCATAGGTCTCATCGACCAGGATAGAATAGTCGTTCCACAGGTTCATGACGCCAGGGTCATGGAGCGAGCACACCAGCATGTCCCATGACTTGAAGTCCTGAGCCGCATAGGTGTCCACCTTGCCGTCCTCATCTTCGATATGTTGGCCGCGCAGCACAAAATATCCCTTCTCGTTAATGAAATAGTCCTGGCACCAGGTCTGTCGCCATTGCGGGCTTCCCTTGAGGTCTTTATCATAGTCCATGAGGCAGCGGCCCATCGTGCGATGAAGCGTCAAGTCGTTTACGCCTTTAAATGTCACAAATCCGTCCAGTGAGAAAGAGTTGTCATCCTCGGGATCGCTCAAGTTGCAGCGCCACACCAGATGCAACTCACGCAGGTTCATCGCATCCAGCACACGGCCCTGCCCGTCATAGGTCATCAGGTAAACACAGTAACCCACATTGTTACCCACATAGTAGGCCGCCAACGTGTTACCATTGCCAGCATCGCGAACGCCAAGGAGCTGCCACAGGCTCATCGCACTGGCAAATTCGTTACCTGCGGGCAAAATCAATGCCGCATATTGGTCGGGATTCAGTTTCTCGCCATCGATCTCATTATCGCTCTGGTTTTCATCGCCACTATAGATGTCAGGCAGGCTGAGCGTGTCGCCCAGCAACAGTTTTTGGGTAATGGTAATTCCCTGCTTATTAAGGAATGCAAACTGCTCATTTTCAACCTTTCCGTCCTTACCACAGGACGCTATCATCAGCGCAACTGCCAGTAATATCAATAATCTTGTCTGTCTCATCTTGTTCAGTCAATTTAAGCAGGGCAAATATACTGCATTTTCGGCAATGATGCAAATTATCGCGTGAACAAGGGTCCACCTGGGGACTTTTTTTGTAATTTTGCAGAATGATGGAAGGGAAGAGCAAAATAGACATACAACATCCCGAGGCATGGGAACTGCTGGTCTCGATCGAGGACCGGCAGGTAAACTACATCCTATATACGCCAGCGGTCGACGGCTCGCTCATCATCGGCGAAGTGGAGCGGGCTGACGATAGCCTGCAGGCACTGGAGGATGCCGTGTATGACACGCCCGAGCTGCTGAACGAATACAAGCGCGTGAGAGTGGTGGTTCATTCCCAGCATTTTGTGCTCGTGCCACAGGACGCCACCGACGAAGAATGCGACATGCTCTTGCATGAGGCATTCCCCGATGATGACGGCGATGAAGCCGTGTGCCTAATGGCACATAACGGAGTGAAAATCGCCTACCTGATGCCTAGCGGGCTGCAGGCATTCCTGGGCCGCACGTTCAACTATCCCGAGATGTTCCATCATCTGCACCCCCTGTGTGAATACATCAAAGAGCACATGAAAGGCGATGACAACTCCCGTATGTACTTGAACATGAGGGAGCGCCACATGGACTTGGCCATTTACCGTGATAGCACGCTACAAAGTGCCAACAGCTACCCGTTCACACATGTTGAGGACGCGGTTTACTACACGTTGAACGCCTGGCGGGCACACAACATGGACCAGCTGGCCGACGAACTGCAGGTAGCTGGGAATAATGAGATGTGTGCCGAGATGATGCCCAAGATGCGCGAATTTGTAAAATATGTGATGCCTTTTGCCTTTCCGCCAGCAGCCATGAGGCTGGGACGTAATGCCATCCAGGCACCGCTAGAACTAATCATGCTTGCCCTATGCGAATAATCAGCGGAAAATACGGGCGACGCCGTTTTGACGTACCCACTAACATCACCGCGCGCCCCACGACCGACATGGCGCGCGAGAATCTGTTCAACGTCTTGGGCAACCTCATCGACATGGAAGGCGTGACGGTGCTAGACTTGTTTGCCGGCACAGGAGCAATGAGCTTTGAGTTCCTGTCACGCGGTGCAGCCCATGTGACATCTGTTGAAAAAGCGCGTACCCAGGCCGAATTCATCAAGCGTGTGCAGAGTCAGTTGAACGATCCTAACCTCACACTGGTTCGCGGCGATGTATTCAAGTTTATAGCCACGTGCCGTCAATCATTTGACGTGATCTTTGCCGATCCGCCCTATGACCTGCCACGTTTCGGTGAGATTCCCAAGCTGATTCTCGAGTCGCCGCTGGTGCATGACGGCACGCTGTTCATCATGGAGCATCCGCGCGAACACGATTTTTCGGCCCTACCCCACTTCGCTCAGCAGCGTGTGTATGGCAAAGTCAATTTCTCACTGTTTGAAATCAACAATCCTAACTGATGAAAGACGAAACGAGATATATCGAACGGCTTGAAGAGCATGACGTAAAACCCACGGCGATGCGCATCCTGTTGTTGCGCACGATGATGGCCCACGAGGATGCATTCTCGCTGCAGAGTCTCGAGGACGAACTAGACACGGTGGACAAGTCCACCATCTACCGCACCATCACACTCTTCCTGACCCATCACCTGATTCATGCCATCGACGACGGCACAGGCATGTTCAAGTATGCGGTCTGTGCCCCCGACTGCCATTGCGGCGAGGATGACGGTCACATCGACCACATGCACGCCCACTTCAACTGCGAGCGCTGCGGACGCACCTTTTGCCTCCAGACAACCCAGGTCCCCGTTGTCGCCCTACCCGGCAAATTCCAAGTTCATAGCATTAACTACGTCCTCAAGGGCCTTTGCCCCGACTGTTTGGGGCAATAATCCTGTTCATCACTCGTTTTAATTTCAAAAACAGTTCTCAATGAAGACCTTCAGCCGCTGGTTGCGCAACATACTGATTTTCTTTTTCACCTCGACCATCCTGGCTGTGGTGATTCTCAAGTACATCCCCGTGTATATCACACCGCTGATGCTGATTCGCGCCGTGGAACAGGTCATGGATGGCGAGAGCCCGGAAATCAACCATGAGTGGGTGCCACTGGAGAAAATCAATCACAACCTGCCACAAGCGGTGATGGCAAGCGAGGATAACCTGTTCCTGAAGCACAGCGGATTTGACTTGGAACAGATACAGAAAGCACAGATTGAAGCACAAGAGGGCAAACGACAGCGTGGAGCCAGCACCATCAGCCAGCAGACAGCACGCAACGTCTTCCTGTGGCAGCACAGGTCATGGCTGCGCAAGGGGCTAGAAGCATATTTCACTTTCCTAATTGAGACAATTTGGGGCAAGGAGCGCATCATGGAGGTCTATCTCAACTCCATCGAGATGGGTAAGGGCATCTATGGCGCTAAAGCTGTTGCCGCTATCAATTTCAACACCACGCCTGACAAACTGACCAAGGCACAAAGTGCCTATATCGCCGTGTCGCTCCCCAATCCACTTCATCGCGACAGTGGTCATCCCTCTTCAAAAATGAGAAGGATGCAGAAAACCATCCTCAAGCGAATGAACCAAATCGACCAGTTCCCCAAGGATGCCTGCGCCAAGTAGCATTATTTCAAGCCTAACAACCTGCTAACTTTTTTGCCTAGGAATTTGTTTCCATAATAACAGAAACAAAGGCTAATTGATACCAGAATAATTGAGTTAAGAGGATAGAAGATGCTGGTATAATAGGGAACATGGTTTAAAACAATCCTGATCAGCAGATGACTCAAATAGATGCCAAACGAGTAGTCACCAAGCAGTCTCAAGTACTTGTTCCTGATATCAACATATCCGTTCTCTAAGACTTTATAGGCGATCAACACGGCTATCATGCTAGAAATGACTGCTGTCAACTTTAATTGTCCGCCGAAATCTTCTGCACCTATTTTCCACAAGACATATCCCTCAGCCATTTGAAGCGGCATCGAAATCAAGTACAAGATAATCAGGGTTTTCATCGATAACCTGCAGTCTATAAGCTTATTGCCCAGCATCAGGCCCAAATAGTAGAAGACAAACCATCCGAAACAGCAATCACGCCAAAAGATGGATACATAAACATCAGGTGACTGGCCCATGTTATGGCAATACCACATGTAAGCAATAATAGAGACAGGAGTAACCAACCAGCCCAAAGCTCTATACTTTGATTTGGCAAGCCATAGCATCAATGGAGTTAACAGCACAAATTGAATGTATACAAATACATAATATAGATGAAAATAGGCCGTAGTGGTCAGGAGGACAAATGGCAACTTTGAAGCATCTTTTACCATAATGATGCTATACAACAAGCTCCAAATAATATAGGGTATCAACACCCTGGATATCCTGTTGAAATAAAACTTTTTCCAGTCACGATGCTCATCTCTAGTCAGATAACCCGACAAGAAAAGAAACATCGCCACAGCAAAATTAACAAACGGTCTACTATACACTTGCCACTCATCGGGAGGGCAATCATGAATTAACGCCACAGCAATAATAGCAAAAGCCCTGATAATTTGGATCATATTGCTCTTTTGCTCCGAAATTGCCGGTTGGCGCTGTGTCACTATGGTCGTCGACATCTATATAATCATTTAACTCACCTGCTACTGACGGCAGATGTTGCTGCAAAATTAGTCTATTTTCCTTATTTCACACCACTAAGCCAATCAAAAAGATGCTCACTAGGCTTACAAAGCAAATCTAGTCTACAGGGTGCAGAAGAAAGTGACCAGAAAGGGCACCGAGAAATCGACAAGGAAACCGTGAAAGAGAGAAAGGATGACAAATTGGTCTCCGCTTGCACGGGTAATGATGGGGAGCGTGGTATCCATCGTTGTGGCACCACCAGCCGAAATGGGAGAAAGCGGTCCAAAGAAGCGCACCATTAGCGGCGCGCCCAACAGCGTTATAATCTCTCGTATGATATTGGCTAGCAGGGCAACGGTGCCCAATTCGGGGCCGCGGTATTCAGTAATGAGGATACTTGACAAGGAGTAATAACCGAAACCCGAGCCCACTGCCAAGCAATCGGTAAGGCTGCGTCCAGACAGCCCGAGTGAAGCAACGGAGGTCGCTGCCAAGGTACCCACAATTGTCATGAGCGGCAGAAGCATAAGACGGGGATCCAACTGCCGGAAACTCTTTAGCAAGGCGGTATTATTACCCACTGTCACACCCACGCAAAACAGCAAGGCACACAGCGTCAAGAAACTCACGTTACCATAGGCATTCAGGTCGGGCAGCCAGTTCATAATACCAACAACAATGCCCAAGATGAAAAAACCGATGATGATGAGGCTGCCTTTCATGACTGGCCTCCTTTCCTGCTATTGACCCATCGCCATAGTGCCCATGAGAATAAAATCGTTCCAGCCAATCCCATCAAGGACAGCCACAGGGCCTCTAGCCCCAAATGGCTGATGCCACTCAATACCTGCGGATTCTGGCCCACCTCTACGCCTAAGAAAAACAACAATGCCCATATCAACACGGTCACCGCCTTATTGACAAAGGCCAGCCGCCGGCCCCTTAACAGGAACCCGACAGCTATTCCGCATAGCATTATCGCAACAATCTTCAGCATAGATGGCTACAAAGATAAAGAAAAATCACTACCTTTGCGGCGAATGTTTTCAAAAAATACTATGATGATCAAGAAACTGATTTTTGTTGTGGCCATGACCACTATGTTATGTGCTTGTTCTAAGGCAAATCGCGTGGAAGAGAATTCACTAGACACAGCATCGGTTGTGTCACGGGTGAACGACATCTATAACGATGTGTTCAAGCGATACATTGAATTTAATCAAAAGCCGTCAGATATGCCATTGGTGAACAATGACAGCCTGTACTGCTCGGCCGACTGGAACCGCCAGATAGCTCGTGTCGATAGCGTTAACCAGCAAAATGGCGTCATAGACATTCTGGACGTCGATTACTGGATCATGGGGCAGGACTGGGATAAACTCTCGGTGAGCGATGTTCATGTGGTATCGATGACCGATTCTACTGCCACTGTTGAGTTAAACCTCCACAACCTTGGCAACGTGACACCCGTGCGGCTGGACATGATTTTTGAGAATGACGCCTGGAGAATTGACAACTTCATTGATGTCAAGAACAACTATGACTGGAAAGCCCGTATGCAAGAATATCTAACACAAGAGAAGGGCAAATAATTAAACATTTAACAACATGAAAAGACTATTCTTGTCAATAGTGGCCATGATGATGTGCTGTTCGGCAGCAATGGCAGTACCCGCCAAACCGACACCTTTCACTCATGTCCAAAGCGATGGAACTACGGTAACGCTGATGATGCAAGGCGGCAAATTCAACCATGCGTTGATGACCCTTGACGGCCTGACGGTAGCCATGGACGAGAAAGGCGACTACTGCTATACAGCCAGTGGCAACTTAAGCGATGTGCTTGCCCATGATCAAGGGCATCGCAGCATCCAGGAGACTGCTTTTATCACTGCCTACCGTAATCAAATGTCGATTGATGCTTCACGGCGTCCTATTCCCCGTCGCGAGGAGAGCAACAGCAATCCTCAGGTGCCTACACTTGGGTCGCCCCGCATCCCCATCATCCTGGTGAATTACACCGACGTGAAATTCATTGACACTAATCCAATCGAGACATTCGAGAACCAGTTCAATGAAAAGGAATACAGTTGCCTTCACTACTTCGAAAACCAATCGCGAGGCAAGTTCTCGCCCAAATTTGAGATTTTGGGCCCCGTTGAGTTGAGCTATACCCGCGCATTTTATGGAGGGAACGACAACCATGGCTATGACATGCATTTGGGAGACATGATCATCGAGGCTTGTGAGGGCATTGACGACAATGTCGATTTTGCTGACTATGACAACGACAGAGACGGCTTGGTTGACGTGGTGGTAGTGCTGTTTGCCGGCGTGGGCGAGGCACAGGCATGGCGCACCGTGCCCGAGTCGGTGTGGCCTTGCCAGTGGGACATGCAGGAGTGTTATGAGTGGGGCTATAGTCCCACCGGACCATTTCAACTCGATGGTATGACGATTGATAAGTTTGCCGTTTTCAATGAGTTGGAAGGCAGTACCAACAGCAGCACGAATATAGATGGCGTGGGTACCTTCTGCCATGAATTCAGCCATTGCCTAGGCCTGCCCGACTTTTACCACACCGCCAACGGCTTTGTCTATGGCATGAGTTCATGGGACATCATGGATCATGGCTGCTATAACAATAATAGCCATACTCCCGCCGGCTACTCCTCCTATGAACGCCACTATATGGGTTGGCTGGACCTCATCGATCCCGTCGAGAACACCAATTATACCTTGGCTCCGCTTAACTCACCTGAAGGGACTGCTGTCAAGGTAGTGAACGACGCCAACTCCGACGAGTACTACCTGCTGGAATACCGCAAGCTGACTGGTTGGGACGCATATCTGGCCGCTGAAGGCATCCTGATCCTGCACGTGGATTATGACCGAAACGCGTGGGACAATAACACACCCAACAATATAGGCAGCCATCCCCGCATGTCGATTATCCCTGCCGACAACGTGTTGACTGGATTCAGCAACTCGACCGACACATGGCCCTTGGCTGCTAAGGATTCGCTCACTAACTACTCTATCCCCGCGGCGACAGTCTACCAGGGTGGTTACATGAACAAGCCCATTACCCGCATGAGAATTGACTCGGTTCAAAACACCGCCAGTTTCTGGTACATGAAAGCCGCCTCTACTGTAATTGGCGACGTTGACGGCGATGGTGAGGTGAACATCAGCGATATCAGTGCCATTATCGATATCTTATTGAGAGGAGGATCTGACAGTGACATGAGTCAAGCTGATGTGAATGGCGATGGAGAGGTCAATATCGCAGACATCAATAGCGTCATCGACATCATCCTGAAGAGCTAAAAACGGTTAGCTTTGAATCCTTAGTTGGCATCCGCAAACTACTATTTAAACAACTGATATTTTCTGATAGAATCCGCCCTCATGACTTTTTCACACGAATTATCGTTAATTGATCATTAAATTAATGGATAATTCATGGTAATTCATGTGAAAAATGCGGGTGCGGATGCCATCAGTAGCATTCAGATTTATCAGTTGTTGTTTATGAGGACAATAAAAACCGCCGTGAAAGGCGGTGAAGATGAGCAGGGAGATATGACATGGCCATATCTCCCTAGTTTAGTAATTGAATGGCTTTTCCTTGACGACAACACCCTCGCCATAGGCCATGATTGCACCCCCGTAGCTAGTAAACATCTTCAGGTTGACAATTGCGTTACAACCATCTTTCTCGGCCTTTTTCGTTGAATCCTTGAAGAGTTTTTCCATGCCGAAACCCGAAGAAGCGGCAATGACGCCTTTACTATCCACGATATCGTATCCCATGACCTCAGGGAATGTCGTGATAAACTTTCTCTCTATCATAACCCTCAATTTTTAACCTTTAACCTGATAAAATATACAGCAACTCATCCAGCAAGAATTATGCCAGATGAGATAACGTCCCGATGTACAACTTAGTCGGCCAACCGAATGAGCGCCATCACTTCCTGCCACAGCACGGTCAGCGTCACAACTCCCATCAACACGTTATACAGCAGGTCGCGCACGGTGACAGTGCCCCAGTCCTGGCCACGCCACATCATCAGCCAGAACAGCGCACACGCCACCAGGGCGATGGCATAAACTACCATAGTGGCCCATGAGCCATGGGAGCGCTTCTCGGGCAGCTTGTTGAGCACACGCTTGGTGAACCAGGGATTCTCCCCGGGATCATGCGCACCTTGCTTGAGCACCTGCACCAGTTTCTTATCTTCAATGTCGTTCATAATCGTTTTCTTATTTTTACCGTGCTATCGCACGGGAAATTTATACTAATTATTTTATTGATTTCCCGCCCGCATGGCGGTTCTAACTTCGTTGAAATCACGTGTCTATCAGCGCTCTCATTTTTGCTTTACTGCGATGAATCAAGGATTTCACTGAGCCCTCGGGCATCTGCATGATTTTGGCCACCTGCTTCAAGGGCTGATCCTCGATGTAGAACAGAGTGACCGCGACACGCTCGCTATCATTCAAGCGATTGAGTGCCTCTTGTACCGTCATCGACGCCTCGATGGCATCATTGGCAGCAGTGCTCACCTCGCCCATGGCTGCGATATCGTCAACGTGGTCCTCGCTATGTTTGCGGATATGACTGTAGAACTCGTTATAGGCAATACGGTAAAGCCATGTGCTAAATGACGACAGCCCCTTAAAGCCGCGTATGCTCACGTAGGCCTTGATGAATGTTTCCTGAGCCAGGTCGTCGGTCAGCATCTCATCGCCCATGGTCAAGTTCAATAAGAACCGACGCACACGCGGCTGATAGGCCTCAACCAACCGGCCGAATGCGTCCCGGTTGTCGGCCAGGGCGCATAGCGACAGGAGTTTGATTTCATCAAGTCGGGATAACATGGTCTACTCCTCAAAAACTATTATTAATCATTGGCTGAAAAATCACTGTTGTAGTCGTTCATGGGCGGAGGCACGGGGATGCCTTCACGCATGGGCTCCTGCTGGGGTCGCATCTGCTCGGCGCGTCTCCACGCCTCTTGCAGCGCTTTCTGCTCCTTGTAGAGAATAAAGCCCTTGCACAGTCCTACGAATATCAGCGCTAAACCTACTGGAGTAAAGGGATTTGAGCTACCGATAGCGAGGCCACAGAACAGTCCCAATGCACCCCACCCTAACCATGCGATGGCTGGTCTCATTGCACGCCAGTTCACCATATCGGTCATGATGATGGGCTGCTGGGGAGTTCTGCCATCAAGTGGCGTACCCACGGGCATTCCACCTGGCTGTTGGGGTGTGGCTGCATTGATCACAGGAGGAGCAGTCACCACAGGCTGTTGCACATAGATGGCACTGCGCTTGACATCGGTCAACGAGAGCTCGTTGAGCGGATAGTTGTTCTCGATGGCCTTCTCGATGACACGGTACTTATTGCGACGGTTCATGAAGCGGAACAACAGCACCAGGGCCACCAGTCCCAGCAAGCAGAAAGAGCCGCTGATGAACATTTGCTTGACCACACTGGCCCACTGATTGCTGATCTCCTTAATGTCCTCGGGGGTCATTTCTGATTCATTTCCAATACTAATCACGCCTCCACTGGTCGAAGCGATGGTGTCGTCGAGGGTCTGGTCAATTTTCTCCCTCACGCGCTCAACGCCTTTTCTGCTGGCGTCGATCACTGAATCGGTCTTTGTGATGGGCGCTCCGGTTGCCGTCGGAGCAGCAAGTGCTATCATGAGCAGCATCACAAATGTCATAATCGTCTTTTTCATTGTCTTTATGTTTTAATTGTTTGTATTGTTCTTGTTGAGTTTGGCCGAACTTGGTAACCGCGTTCATGCATTAGACGCGACAAGTCATCCAAAAAGTTGCACAAAGATGTAAAAAAAATTAGAACTATCCATAACTTTTTGACATTCAATCTCAAAAAATCATCCAAATAACCACAATAATCTTGGTCATGAATGTGAAAAGCAAATGTAGCTGCTTATTTCTATTACTGAGAGTTCGTTTATCACTCTTGATATGGGCATGCTGCTCATGGCGAGCTCTTTTTTTTGCTTTTCAGCCTTTATCTAGTATTTACGCAGGCTTATTTGGCACACAATTTGCTGTGATGGGTGATGCGTGTTAGTAATTGAAAAATTGGTTGCATCTTAACAAAATCGATTAAAATTTGCTTTTGTGTACGACTTGCACTAATTTTGCAGTTTGAATTTAATTCATTAATCCTAAAATTGAGAATGAAGATTATCAGCAAGGTCAATGAGTTGCGCGAGGCCGTTCAGGCTTTTCGTCAGGCAGGTAAGTCAGTAGGACTGGTGCCCACGATGGGAGCACTGCATGAGGGTCACAAATCGCTCGTGGAGCGTGCCCGCAAAGAGAATGACGCTCTCGTTGTAAGTTGTTTCCTCAACCCCACACAGTTCAATAACAAGGAGGATTTGCGCACCTACCCTCGCACTGCCGAGCGCGATGCAGCCATGCTAGAGGAGTGCGGTGTTGATATAGCGTTCATGCCCACTGTCGAGGAGATTTATCCCGAGCCCGATACCCGCGTGTTTGATCTCGGCCCGGTACAGCAGGTTATGGAAGGTGCCATGCGCCCCGGTCACTTCAACGGCGTGTGCCAGATCGTGAGCAAGCTGTTCTCATGGGTGATGCCCAACCGTGCTTACTTTGGAGAGAAAGACTTCCAGCAGATTGCCGTCATCCGCGCGATGATCAAGCAACTGGATTTTAACATCGATATCGTTCAGTGCCCGTGCATCCGCGAGGATGATGGTCTGGCCAAGAGCAGCCGCAATGTGCGCCTCACCCCCGAGGTGCGTAAAGTAGCCCCGCAGATCTATGCCACGCTCAAGCGCAGCCTGGAGTTCGCTAAGGACCATACCGTGGAGCAGACTCACGACTGGGTGGTTGCTACTATCAATGCCTGGCCCGAGATGGAAACCGAGTATTTCTCGATTTGTGACGGCATCACTCTGCAGCCCGTCACCAGCTGGAATGACAGCAATTATATTGTAGGTTGCATCACCGTTTACTGCGGCGACGTGCGCGAGATTGACAATATCACCTATAAGAAGTGTTAGGTTTTTAGCTTTAGGTCTTAGCAACCGCCAACAGAGAGAATACTATTCACAATTAACTGTTAACTCTTAACTACGAAGATATGTACATCCAAGTCATGAAATCAAAGATTCACCGCGTTACGGTGACCGATGCCAACCTGAACTACATTGGTAGCATCACCATCGACCAGGACCTCATGGATGCTGCTGGCATCATCGAGGGCGAGCGCGTGTATATCGTTGATGTGAATAACGGCGAAAGACTTGATACCTATACCATTGCCGGCGAGCGAGGCAGCGGCACGATTTGCCTGAATGGCGCCGCAGCGCGCAAGGTCGAGGTAGGTGACATCGTCATCATTATGGCTTATGCCATCGTTACTCCTGAGGAGGGCCGCGAGTTCAAACCTCAAGTCGTCTTCCCCGACACGGCAACCAACCGCCTCATCAAGAAGAAATAATATATTTTAGCATTCCCACTCCACCCCGGGATGTTTACAACGCTATCATAAAAACCTCAATCACAATATGTTTGAAAATTTATCAGAGAAACTTGAACGATCATTTAAAGTCCTGAAAGGACAAGGCCGCATTACCGAAATCAATGTAGCATCAACCCTAAAGGAAGTGCGTCGTGCGCTTGTAGATGCCGACGTCAGCTATCCTGTCGCCAAGAAGTTTGTCGATGACGTCAAGGCCAAAGCATTGGGCCAGAATGTCATTAACGCCGTGAACCCCAGCCAGTTGATGGTCAAAATCGTCCACGACGAGTTGGCCCAGCTCATGGGAGGCGAGGAAGCGACTTTCAGCATCGAGGGAAATCCTGCCATCATCCTGATGTCAGGTCTGCAAGGTTCCGGTAAGACCACATTCACGGGTAAACTCGCCAACCGTCTTAAAAACGGCAAGGAAAAACGTAAACCGCTGCTCGTAGCCTGTGACGTTTACCGCCCCGCCGCTATCGATCAGTTGAAGACTATCGCCGAGCAGATTGACGTGCCCGTTTATAGTGAGCCCGAGAGCAAAGATCCCGTGCAGATCGCACTGCACGCTATCGAGCAGGCCAAGCGTGACGGCCAGGACCTGGTGATTGTCGATACCGCCGGCCGCCTCGCCGTTGACGAGGCCATGATGGTCGAGATCAAGGCCATCAAGGATGCCATCCACCCCAACGAGACCCTGTTTGTCGTGGACTCGATGACTGGTCAAGATGCCGTGAATACCGCCAAGGCTTTCAATGAGCGACTGGATTTTGACGGCGTTGTCCTCACCAAGCTCGATGGTGACACCCGTGGTGGTGCCGCCCTGTCAATCCGTGCCGTGGTCGACAAACCCATCAAGTTTGTTGGTATCGGTGAGAAGATGACCGACCTTGACCCCTTCCGTCCCGCAGGTATGGCCGACCGTATCCTGGGCATGGGCGATATCGTGTCGTTTGTGGACCGCATGCAGCAGCAATATGACGAGGAAGAGGCCGAAAAGCTGGAGAAGAAAATCAAGCAGAACAAGTTTGACTTTGACGACTTCATCAAGCAAATCAAGCAAATCAAGAAGATGGGTAACCTCAAGAGCCTGGCATCTATGATTCCTGGAGTAGGCAAAGCCATCAAGGACATTGATATCCCCGACGACGCGTTCAAGGGCGTGGAAGCCATCATCGGCTCGATGACCCCTCAAGAGCGTTCTAATCCCGACATCATCGACGCTAGCCGCCGCAAGCGCATCGCCGCTGGTAGTGGAACCAGTGTTGAGGAGGTAAACCGACTGTTGAAGCAGTTCCTGTCGATGCGCAAGGTGATGCATCAGGTTTCGACCAACCCCATGCAGATGATGCGCAACGCCAAGGCACAAGCCAAGGCTGCCAAACGTAACAAGTAAACATGAAATTGCTCTCCATATTGATGCTGTCAATCGTGTCGTTGCTTCAGAGCAACAACACGGTCAATCTGGCGTTTGTAGGTGATGCCATGCAGCACGCGCCGCAGATCACGGCGGCGCGGCAGGCTGACGGAACCTATGACTACAGCCAGTGTTTCCAGCATCTTGTGGATGACATCAATTGGGCCGACCTCGCCGTTGTTAACCTGGAGTGTCCGCTAGGCGGCAAGCCCTACACGGGTTATCCCTGTTTTAGCGCTCCTGACAGCTATGCCAGGCAGTTGCGCGATGTGGGCTTTGACCTCTTTCTCACTGCTAACAACCACTGCCTGGACCGCCGTGACAAGGGCTTGGTGCGCACGTGCCAAACATTGGACTCGCTAGGAATTCCCCACATCGGCACCTATCGCGACCAGAAAGAACGCGACCGCACAATTCCCCTCATCGTCAATGTAAAAGGCATGAAAATCACCTTTCTTGACTATACTTATGGCACCAACGGTATTCCCATTCAGGGTGACGTGATTGTTGATTTCATTGACCAACAACGCATTGCTAATGACATTGCCACCGCACGTGAGCGTGGAGCTCACGCCATCTGCGTCAATCTGCACTGGGGCATCGAGTATCAGCTCAAGCCCGTTGCCGAGCAGCGCACGCTTGCCGAATTCCTGGTGGCTCAAGGCGTTGACCTCATCATCGGCGGGCATCCTCATGTCGTAGAGCCAATGGAGGTGAGATATAGCAAGGAATATGACAAAAACGTGCTGCTCGTCTATAGCATGGGCAACTTCATCAGCAACCAGAGCGACATCGACACTCGAGGCGGCGCCATGGTGAAAGTCTCGCTTAGGATGGAAAACGGGCACGCAGTTATTGTCGAACCGCGTTATAAACTATTCTTTGTACAAAAGCCGCGGTCCAACGGCGAGAACTACGTCCTTATACCCGAATCACGACCCGACCTGTTGCGTGCTGACTCAAAAGGTGAGTTCGACCGCTTTATGTCTCGAACCCACAACCTGGTCACCAGCAACAACAAGGGCGTCCCCTGTGAACAATAACCATAGGTTTAAGAAAAAGATTACTGGGAATTATGGCCCTCAACGGCGGGTTCACAATTCCCAGTATTTTATTTTTTCCAGTTTGAATTACCAAGCTCCACTCAGCAGGTAATCGATCAGGGCGGTGACATCGGCAATGTTAGTGATACCATCATCGTTGCAGTCGGTGTTGGCCAAAACTATACTGCTGTCATCACCGCTCAATAGGTAATCAATCAACGCCGTCACGTCAGCGATATTGACATCGCCATCGTTGTTCACATCACCACGGGAGTCGGTCGATCCGCCCTCGGTGTAAGTGTACTCGATACGGGTCACGGGCAGTTCTACATTGGTGCCACAGCCCAGCATGGCGGTTGCATCAGGGAAGTCCTCACCTTGGGCATAGTCCACAAAACTCGTCCAGTTGTCGGTATAAAGCATGGCCTTGCCACGACCCATGCCTGAAGTATAGAACGGTGCATAGGCACTGCCGATGGTGCAGTTATCATTGTCCTCAGCGTCAAAAACCATTGTCAACAACAGGCTCTTGCCGGGTGTAAAGGCTACTGGCGAGTCCATCAGCGAGAAGGGCATCTCGGCATCATCGCCAAAGCATTCCAGCATCTCGATATACACCTGATCCTCCAAAGCCAAGCCGTCAAAGTAGAAAAATTGCTTGATTCCCTTAATCACCGCAAAATCGGTTTCGTCAATCGCCTGAATATAAATCTTCACGTTGCGAGTGATTTCTTCCCATGCGCCAGCATTGTTGAACTTGAAGTTCAGACCCGTGATCTTCACATTGTCTTTTCCCTCTAAATCAGCCAGCACTTCAGGAGTATAAATCATCTGTACGCCGGTATGGGCCAGATAAAAGTTAGTGGGAGCCATATCAAAATAGGAACCGTCGTAAACTTCGGTAGCATTGTCAAAATCTCCTACCTCAATATAGCCAATGTTAACTTCCTGTGCGATCGCACTAAATCCAATCGCTACAACAGCAGCAAATAATAGAGTCAGTTTCTTCATCATAAACAAACTTTTTTAAGAAGAATAAATACTAATAAATCTGTTGCAAAAATACAAAAACAGCCAAATATAGACAAGTGAGCCCCCAAAAAGACGCCCACTTGATTATTTAAAGTAATTCCGACTGACAGAGATGCCAACAGGAAATAAAATCCCAATAATTGTCCTTCTTTTTCCCTATTTCTTCTTACACCAGGTGTTGGCAATAACGATACCGGCAAAGTAGCCGATTAACAGGACCGGCAGTACTCCCAGCAAAATGGCTACAGTGTCATCAATCAGAGCCGCAAACCAGACAAATGCCACAGTAAACAATATCATCACGGCAACAACCGCCCTCAATCGTTTCATGTTGAACTGCTTACGCTCTTCTTCTTTTGCTGTATTGTAGCCAGCAATAAACCCATCACCCTTGCCCGTCAAGATAACCACGGCCAGCAGGACCAGCATCAAGCTAATCACCGAAAGAATGATAATCTGAACCGTGTCCATACACTGGTTTTATTTAGGACAGGTACTGCTTCACATCGATGGCAGCACGACAGCCTCCGGCAGCGGCAACGATAGCCTGGCGGTAGTGTGGGTCGGCTACGTCACCGGCAGCAAACACGCCCTCGATGTTGGTGGCGGTGTTGTGCCCCGTGAGCTTGATGTAGCCTTGTTCGTCAAGGTCAATCTGTCCACCTAGGAACTCGGTGTTAGGACGATGGCCAATGGCCAGGAAGAAACCATCAATGGCGATGTCAAACAGTTCCTCCTTGTCTGTGCCCTTGAAACGCACCAGATGTGCTCCCTCTACCCCATTCTCGCCAAACAAGCCAACAGTGTTGGTGTTGAACAGGATTTCGATTTTCTCATTGTCCTTAACGCGCTGCTGCATGGCCTCGCTGGCGCGCAGGTAGTCCTTGCGCACGATGAGGTAAACCTTGTTGGCGAGGTGGCTCAGGTAATCGGCCTCCTCACAGGCGGTGTCACCGCCACCCACAACAGCCACGACCTTCTTGCGGTAAAAGAAGCCGTCACAGGTAGCACATGCCGAAACACCCTGTCCAGCATATTTCGTCTCGTCGGGCAAGCCCAGATACTTAGCCGTGGCGCCAGTGGCGACAATCACGGTGTCGGCCGTGAGTTGCTCGCCACCGTCAAGAGTCACCACAAACGGGCGCTGACTCATGTCGATGCCTGCCACGAGGCCCGATTTCATCTTCGCTCCCAAGTTCACTGCCTGCTGACGCATGTTCTCCATCAGCTGATAGCCATCAATGCCGTCGGGGAAACCCGGAAAATTCTCGATGGTGGTCGTTTGTGTGAGCTGGCCGCCCACCTGCAAGCCCTCGATGAGCAGGCAGTCGATGGCCGAGCGCACAAGATAAATCGCTGCGGTATATCCGGCAGGACCGGAACCGATAATTAAACATTGAGTGTGAGTCATATTCTATTTTCAATTATTTGTTGCTAAGTCAATTATTCTCTATTAACTTTTAACTATTTCATAACCTCGTCGAGGTAGTCATAGAAAGCGGGATCCTCACCGACAATAATCTTGGCAATCTTGCCCTCGGGATTCACAACAACCTTGGTGGGGAAACCTTGCACGCCATAGAGTACCAACG
The DNA here is from genome assembly GCA_016290325.1 of Muribaculaceae bacterium. Lineage (GTDB taxonomy): Bacteria > Bacteroidota > Bacteroidia > Bacteroidales > Muribaculaceae > Sodaliphilus. The sequence goes on along the minus strand of JAEETL010000002.1, from coordinate 109,685 downwards.
GGTTGTCACCCTTTTTCGAGTCACAATACACGTGCAACCAGGGTAATTCGTGCTTGGCAACAGCGTTTTTCCACTTCTCGACCGTGTCGTTGCAGTCCACGCCCAGGATTTCCATCTTGTCGTTATACTTGGCGTAGTATTCCTTCATCATAGGGAAGCCCTTGATGCACCAACCGCACCACGAGCCCCAGAAGTCTATGATCACCCACTTGCCACGCAGCGAACTCAGGGCCAGCGGCTTGTCGTTAATGTCGTTGAGCGTGAAGTCGGGTGCCAAATTGCCCTCAAGTCCCTCTTGGATTTCCTGATTGGCTTTTTCCATCTCGATAGCTGAAAGGATGCCCTTATACATGTTGGCTGCGACGCTGTTACGGGCACGCTCGGTCAGCAACGCTGCACCCTCCTTGATGTGCTCGTCGTCAGTGCCTAAATCAGAGAGCAGCATAGCCGATGCGTCAGCATCGGGATGAGCCTTGACATAGCCCAGAACAGCATCGGCCAGGGCCTGTTCCAGAGCGGGATACTTTTCCTCATACTCCTTATTGATCTCCTCCTCGGGGATTCCTAAACTAAACTTGTTCTGGCACTCCTTCACAAAAGCACGAGCCGCCTCTTGAGGAGCCTTGACCAGACTATAGGCTTCGTAATAGTCGCGATAGAACTGTGAGCCACTATAGGTGTAATCGTCGCCTCCGCCCTCGATAACCGCATATTCACCGGGCAAAGCAGGAATGGAAAATGAATTTTCAACACTCAATTGACCATTTTCAATGGCAAATACATAAAGAGTCGCCACGTTGTCCAAGTCAAACGTCATGTCAACCTTGTCGCCTGCAATGGCACGAGTTTCCTGAACCAGCATCTCACCACTGGCATCGACAAGAAAGACCTTAATCGAGTCGCCCAGACCCTTATAAGAGCTATTTACTGTGAATTTACCCCCCTGGGCCATTGCGCCCATCGTCATCATGCCCGCGAGCATGACCATCAACAATTTTTTCATCATCTTGTTATGAATAATGGTTTTATCTAGCTGCAAATATAGCAGTGTTTTCCCAATGGAGCAAATAATCTACTTATGAATGTTGCCTAGCGTTGGCAAAAGTGGTATCTTTGTAGCAAACTTTACTCACTAGATGATAGCTATGAAGGAAATTTATTTTGCAGGAGGTTGTTTTTGGGGTACAGAACATTACTTCAAGATGATTAAGGGTGTGAAGGAAACCGAGGTAGGCTATGCCAACGGGCACACCGAGAATCCCACCTATCAAGACGTTTGCACCGACAAAACGGGCTTTGCCGAGACCGTACGCATCGCTTTTAACCCTGATGAGGTGTCGTTGAAGTTCCTGACCGAGATGTATTTCAAGGCCATCGACCCTGTGAGCGTCAACCAGCAGGGGCACGACAAGGGAACGCAATACCGCACGGGCATCTACTACACCGACGAGGCCGACGTGCCGACATTGCAGGAGGTGTATAACCGCGTTCAGGCCGAGGTGAAAGTGCGTCTTGCCGTCGAGTTGCTGCCGCTTAAGAATTTCTACACTGCCGAGGAATATCACCAGGACTACCTCGACAAGAACCCTGACGGCTACTGCCACCTGCCGCTGGAACTGTTTGAAATGGCCAAGAAAGCCAATCGATAATCACATGACCCTGCAAGGCGCCAAACAACTCATCAAGCAATGGACTGACAGTGACCACCGGTGGATCACCGTGCCCGTCACCATTGCCGCGCTGTTTGTGCTATTTGTCCTTTTCAAGAGCTGCCAAGGCATTGCTTATAGCTTTACCAACGAGTGCCGCATCTACCGCTTGGGCTACCCCATCGACCAAGCCCGTACCCTCGCCGCTGTGTTGAGCGACGAGCAGGCCGACTCGTTCGTTGTGCGCGGCGAATACGACTCCATCGCCTACCCCTTGTTGAGTGAGCGTTATTTTATCGCTAAGAACTTCGATCGCTACCTTGCTTATCACAAGATAGACACAACATTGACCGCTCTCAACGATATCGTCGCTGTTGTCAACGTGGGGCACGACCTTGATCGTGAAGCCAGCGCGGTACCCTGCGACATCAGCAAGGGTCAATTGATGCTGGTCAATGGACGCCATTACCTTGACGAAAACTACAAACCAGACAGTCTGGTGGCATTCCAGAGGACTTACTGCTACGAGGAGCAAAGAGCGCTCGGCGCCGTGGTTCAGGCATTCTTGACCATGCAACAGGAATGCAAGAAACAGACCGATGCCCATCTGATGGTCAATTCGGCTTATCGCTCCTATAAGCAACAAATAGGAACTTACAAGCGCAACGAAAAGGGATATGCCGCTCGGCCTGGTGGTAGCGAGCACCAGACAGGCCTAGCTATCGACGTAACGTCGCTGCAACACCCCATGAGATGGTCCTTTGACACATCCAAAGAGGGCGTGTGGATGCGGGAGCATTGCCATGAATACGGCTTCATTCTGCGTTACCCCAAAAAACACGCACAAGTCATGGGTTACAACTACGAGCCGTGGCACTTGCGCTACGTGGGCAAGGAGACAGCTAAACGCGTTCACGACGAGGACATCACCTTCGACGAGTACTACGCCTACTACATCGAAAACCCTCACGCTAAGGCGCTAAGATAATTTAAGAAAAAAACCGGATTTGTTGGCGGTGATTGAGAAGTTGCCTCGCAGGCCATGACGGCTACCCATGGCGACGGTGACCATGCCCATCGTCATACGCAGGTTGACCTCCACACAGGGATTCAAAGCGATATTGCCGTTCTCATCACGATACATCATCATGTCAATGCCCAACGGTCCGTTGTAATGCGGCGCGATAAGTTCATCTATGGCCATGAGTACTTGACCAATTACCGGGTCAAGATCGGGATACATGCCAAGTAGCTGCTCGTGCAGCTCCTCCATCGGGGCTACCCTACCCGATCCAAACTGGCTATGGAAGTCGCTGTCAAAGACCGAATAACCCATAAACATGGTGTGGCCGTCACGGCACATGCACTCGATGGCAAAATCCTGAATCCTATCCAACCCTACCTCACACAGCAGCGAGCCTTGTCTTTTCAGCGCTCCATCAATCCAGCGGGGCATGTGATTATCGCCCTCAGGGTCAATCACGCGGTAGATGCCCTTACCGCTGCCCGACCACGGCATCTTGAGGTAACAACCAGGATGTTGCTTGATAAACGCGCGTACATCCTCAATGGTCTTTAATTCAACGGGACCGGGCGAAAAAGCGTTCTCCAAGGCCTGATGCACAGTGATGCTTGTGCGACGATGAGACAAGCGCCTGATGCAGTCCAATTCATCATCAGTCGGGAGATATTCGGGCAAGACTCCCGCTTGCAGCAAACGATAGCGCAAAGCGGCATCCCATCCCCATGGATGAATGCGGCATGGACCCAAGTCGGCTATTTTGCTGAAGTGAACGGGTGTAATATCTAAATGATGGTCATAGAGCCAGCGTCGATCCTCTTCAACCGGACAATCGTCAGGAATGGCGATATAGGAACCAGCGGTCGCTACCCAGACGGGCAGCAACCGCATGTCATGACGGAACTGGCGGGCAAACGGCGGAGCGGTGTAATTGTGCGCCCCATGCGCCAGCGCCAAGTCATGCTCAGGATTGAAAATATAGACTCCTTTCATGATAAATCATCAACTTTGATAGTGATGACATTTCACTCTAAGCAGTTTTATTTTACGTTAATGTTAACGCTGGATTTCATGCCGGTAGCAGGATCCTTGACGGTGAGGGTCATCACGCCAGGAGTCTTTCCAGCTTGGCAAACGACCACCAACTGACCGTGGAAGAGGCTCATTTGCGGCTGGGTGAAGGGCTCCAGCGAGGTGGCATCGCCGTTGCAGGCAGCCTTGTAAGTACCAGCACCTGTCACACTGAATTGCAGACGATTAGCAGCGTTGGGGCACAGGGTTCCGTTCTTATCCACGAGGCTCACGGTGATGTAAGCCAGCTCGTTGCCGTCGGCTGCGATAGTCTTGCGCTCGGGCTCGAGTAGCAGGCGTTTGGGCTTACCGGCAGTGCGGACAATCTTCTGCCCTGCCTTGTTGCCGTTTTCATCATAGACCACCACTTTTAACTCACCGGGCTGATAGACAACATCGCGCCAACGCAGGCGGTAACGGTCCAGACGAGTGGTATCATTCTTGGTGATGCGGCCCTGACTTTTGCCATTGACAAACAGCTCAGCACTGGGATAGTCGGTGTAGCAATAGACGGGGGTTACTTTTCCCTTGCGGTCGGGCCACGTCCAATGCGGTAGCAGGTGGATGGTGTGCTCCTGCTTGTTCCAATGACTGCGGTAGAGATAATAGCGGTCCTTAGGCAGTCCAGCCAGGTCGCAGATGCCGAAATAGCTGCTGCGCGAGGGCCAATATTCGTCGTATGGCGTGGGTTCGCCCAGGTAGTCGTAGCCAGTCCAGACAAATTCGCCCACTGTCCAGTCGAAGTCGTCCTGCATCTTCCAGTCATCGTCGGGCAGGTTGCTCCACCAGCAGTATTCCACATCATAACCCGAACACTGACCGTCGGGCCATGCCTTGTTGGTCGCTACGGTATCAGGGAAACAGTAATGGCCGCGCGTGCTCACGGTCGAGGCCGTCTCACTGCCTAGGATAAAGCCTTGCGGCAGGCGCTCTATCATCTCCTGGTACTTGTGAAGGCGATAGTTATAGCCCGGCACATCGGCCACCTGTGCAAAACCGCACCAAATGGCGCCATCGGCCTGATCCATGCCACAGGTCACCATGCGCGAAGGGTCATACTTGTGGCACAGGGCAATCAGGTCTTTATAGCGCTTCACGCCCTCGGGCTTCCACTGTTCGGGAATCTCGTTACCCACGCTCCACATGATGATGCTGGGGTGGTTGCGGTGGTTGAGCACCAGGTTGCGGATGTCCTGTTGCCACCACTCATCCCAGTAGCGGCCATAGCCGTTGCGCACCTTGGGCTCTTTCCATCCGTCAAAGCTCTCGGCCATGACCATCATACCCAGGCTGTCACAGACCTCCATCTGCATCGTCGAGGGCATGTTGTGGCTGGTGCGGATGGCATCGGCACCCATGGCCTTCATCATCTCAATCTGACGGATAAGCGCTGTCTTGTTGATAGCAGCACCCAACGGGCCCAAATCATGGTGCAGGCAGACGCCCTTAATTTTGCGGCGCTCGCCGTTAAGCTGGAAGCCTCCCTCCTTGCTGAACTCGACCGTGCGGATACCCACCTTTTGGGCCTGACGGTCCACCTCAATGCCCTTGTGCCTTAGCGTAGCGGTCATTGTGTAGAGATAAGGGTTCTCGGGCGACCACAGCGAGGGCACATAGACTTCTAAACGGGAAGCGAAATGCCCCATGCCGTCAGGGCGCGTCTTGGTGTTGGCCACCACGTCGCCATGGGCATCGGTGAGTGTGAACTCCAATTCTAAAGCATTGTCGATGACAGTAGCAGCATCCAACTGATGCTCTACCTGCAGAGATGCCTTGGCGCCCTCGATAGTAAGCGTGCGCACATACATGCCCCACGTGTCAAGAGCGGCATCTTTCTCGCGCGACATCACCAACTTGACTGGACGGTAGATGCCGCCACCGGGATACCAGCGGTTGCTTTCCTCCAGATTTTCAAGATGCACCTCCAAATCATTGGGGACATTTCCAACGTGCATGAAAGGGGTGACATCGACGATAAAGGCATTGTAACCATAGGCCCAATGACCAGCCTCGTGACCGTTGACATAGACGTGTGGATCGGCCATAGCACCGTCAAACACGAGCTGGGCACGGTGATACTCCTCGGGCACGGTAAACGTGGTCTTATAGTAGCCCTTGCCTATCCAGGGCAACGCTCCTGAGCGACCCGACTTCTCGGTAGCCACATCCTCGCCGTTCTCCTTGATGGCCACAACCTGCAAGTCCCATTTCTTGTCAAAGGGGCCGTCGATGGCCCAATCGTGGGGAACAGTCACGGTTTTCCACTGAACTTGATCGCGTGAGAATCGCCAATTTTCAGCCAAATTCACTTCCCTATGGCTCTGGGCCATTGTCGTCAAGACAAAAAGTGCCGATATCAAGGTTAAAATCTTTCTCATTATTGTTTCAGTTGCTTATTAATTTCATCGATATAACCCAGCAGCTCATCCCGTCCACGGGCATCCTCGGCCGAGGTCATGAAGACAGGAGGCAGCTCTTCCCAAGTCTTGAGAAGTTCTTTCTTGTATTCCTCGACAGCCGCAGGTCCAGCGACCTTGCCTAGCTTGTCCATCTTGGTAAAAACGATCGCGAAAGGCACACCATTCTCACCAAGCCACTGAATGAACTCCAAATCTATCTTTTGGGGCTTGATGCGGCTGTCGACAAGGACAAACAGATTGGTCATCTGCTCGCGTCCCAACACATAACCCTGAATCATGCGCCACAACTTCTCGCGGTCCTCCTTGCTGCGCTTTGCGTAGCCATAGCCGGGCAAGTCGACAATGTACCACTCGTCATTAATCAGGAAATGGTTGATGAGCATGGTTTTGCCAGGGGTGGCACTGGTCTTGGCAAGCGCTTTGCGGCCAGTGAGCATATTGATGAGCGATGACTTGCCAACGTTACTGCGCCCAATAAAGGCATATTCGGGCTGCTTGGAGTCAGGACACTTGCGGTAGTCGCTATTACTGATTTTGAATTCGGCAGATTTGATTTTCATAATTCTTTCTTCATTATATATGAGACACTATATTTCTATAGTGATTATAAAACTTCCACATAAAAGGAAACGGGACGAAAGCCATCGTTGCACGAGAGCATGGCCGAATGGGGATTCTGCATCCATCCGTCATAGAAATTGCCCTCACCGCGAGCCAGTGCCTCGACAAAGGGACGCATCGTTTCCCAAGCACTCTCGCAAAAGCCTTCAGGGCACTGCGCTCCGACAGAGATGAACGATTGCCCCACCTTAATGTCACACGTGTGCTCAATAGGATTCTCATATCGAGCCATGAGATCTTCATAAACCGTCTGCCTCATGGCAGTAATGCGCACACGCCTTAACTGATTATTTTCTTCTTGATGATCGATCATGTGCGCAAAATTACAAAAAAAAATCATTGGGTCGAAATTCCATAACAGGAATCTCGACCCATGATTATGTTGATGTTTAACGGTTAACTAACCGCTACATCATTGTCAAGCTTAAATCATATTACTTGATATAGATCTTGCGGGCGGTACCATTGCTCATCTTCACGATGTTGATACCCTTCTGCAAGCCACTGAGCTGACGACCAGTGATGTCATAGTAACCAACGGGAGTTGCGTCACCATCAACAAACTTCTCAACGATAGCGTTGTGCTCACCCTGATAGAACTTGTAATCAGCATGGTCACCGGGGATGCTGAAGCGGATGGTAGCTGAACGACCATCAATGCCCTCGGGCAGAGGAGCAGCGGTCACGTAAGCGCGAACGATGCCAGTGAACTCGCCCGTGTCATCAATCTCATCCTCAATCTCAACTTCCAGCCAATCGGGGAGTTCGTCTGAACCGTTCCAAGTAGCCTCCCAGTCCTCGCTTGAGTTATATGAGAAGAACTCGATAGCGTCAACGACGATGGTAGTGTCCTCATACTCATAGACCTTCTCGAAGTCACCACCCTCAACGGGGAAGGTGTACTCACCATCCTCAAGACCGTAGTTATAGGTGATGAAGGGGTTCTCGGTACCGATGAACAGAGTCAAACCAGTCATCATAGTGGCTCTCTTCTCGGGCCAATCCTCATCGTCACGAGCCATGAAGCGGTTGTTCAAACCTCTCCACTGATACTCACCAGTGAAGTACCTCTCGGGGTTACCCTCGTCATCAAAGATGGTATCACCATTCTCATCGAGAGAAATCTCAAAGATACCTTCCTTCAGGTAAGCGAGCTCACCGTAACCCTCATCGGTCTGGTCATCGATGCAGCAGAAAGCTGAGAAGTCAACCAGGTTCTCCATACCCTCATCATTGTAGCCGTCAACGCAAACAAGGATGGGATAATCAATCGTGGGGCTGTACTCGTAAACCAGGTCAGGATCATCCTCGTCATAGCCATAGAGGGTGAACTCAATCAAACCATTCTTATCCTCACCAGTGGTGGGAGTTACAGTAGCCTCACCAGTGCAAATCAAAGTGCCGGGAACTGCGGGCAGGATAGCTGAGGTAGTGTTATCATACTGATAAGCGGGAATCTCATCCAATTTGTAGATCTTACAGGTCATCTTGACAGGAGCGGTAACAACCATGTCGGTATAAGCCTGCAGATAAACTTTCTTCAGCAGGTAGGGGTGCTCGGGTTTCTCATAAGCCATAGCCATACCGTCAACCTTAGAGGCGTTCTTACCGAACCACCAGCCATACTGGTTTTCGCCCCAAGCATCGGCGCCATAATACCTTGAGAACAGACCATCAACGTTGCCATTGCGGCCACCATTTACCATGGTCTTACTTGTGTACATGAAATCAACATCTTCCTCATACTGCTCAGAGTAAACGATACTCAGAATCTGGCAAGGAACAGCGGTGCCGTCATCATTGAAGCTCCTCATCTGATAGCTATACCAAGTGGCGTTCCCGTCATTCAGGTCGCCATCAACAGCATAGAACACAGGTGCATCATCAACCGAGATATAGTCAGCATAAGAAACTGACATCACGTTATCAACGGCATAATAATCACCCCTGATCCAGATGTCCCAAGCGCAGCTGGTATTCTCATCGGCACCACCGATAGTACCTTCCCAAGTAAAGTCAGCAAAAGGCTTGTTCATCAAGAAGGCGATGTTACCATAAGAATAGAAACCCTTACCACCATCGGCTACGATGAGCGGTGAGCAGAACATACCGGCAGGACGGCGATAGAAGGGAGCCAAGAAACCGGCTTTTTTAGGAGCCTTTGCGCCATCGAGATTAGTCACGGCATCACCCATCTTCATTTCCTTCATCGAGGTAACCTTTGAGAAGTCCAACTGATGAGCAGGAGCATGTTGTTTAAGCAAAGTCATTCTTGCTTTTGCATCGGCTACCTTGCTGGTAGTCTTCAATTGTGCGCCAGCAGTCGACACAATAAGAGCTGCGGCAGCTAAAAGTAAAAACTTTTTCATAAACCTATTTAATTGTTATGTTAATAAAAAAATAATAATATTCTTTTGTTTTTTCTCTGCCCCGCGGCATTGGCCCGTCATAACGAGCCAATGCCCGAGCAGAAAATGATTCTTATTATTGCAAGTTCCAAACCAAGTAGCTTGCGGCATCGCCATTCTCGGCCATTGTGATTGCCGTGGGTGCCAACATTGAGGGAGCACTCAAGTTAAAGGTGGCTTGGCTCAAGGTATTGATGAACTCAACAACCTTGGGAGAACCCTGAAGCAGACGGTTAGCATAGTCATTCTGACCCGTGAAATTAAACTTCACTTGACCAAGACTTACTGCAGTAGGAGTGAAATAAAAGTGAGCCTCGGGAGAAACTGAAGCCGAACGCCTAACTTTCATGTTAAACACAAATGTTGACAATTCATCATTGTAAGAAATCACAGCTTCTTTGAGTTTTGAACCGCTCTTCTCACCTGGTACACGGGGAAGTTCCACGTTAATGGCCTTAACCAATTCCAGATAATTGCCTGCCATGTCGGTGCTCTTGGTCACATCAAAGTCGGCTTTCCACTTGAGCGCATTAGCGGAATTGAACAAGTAGTTCTCCAAAGCGTCGGCAACGATACGTGTCTGCTGATCCTCAACGCAGAGGAGGGTGCCATCACTCTGGCGTGCAAACCATTGAATGGTATAACCATCAAGAGTAATGGGATTCATGAATGCCATACCGTCATGGGTAATGATGGTGTTGTAATACTCCGAGCTGGTGATTTTATCATCACCCTCACGATACAGTCTCACGTAGCATGAAGAGAAGCTCTCGGCGAACCAACGAGTACCATCAGGCAAAACGATGAATACATAGGGAATCGTTCCGCTAAATAGGTTCTTATTCATCACAGCCACTTCGTTCAGATAAGCCTCGTCATTGGTCGAGGGGGACAAACGAGTCAAGAACATGGGCAGATTGTATTTCTTACCAGTCAAGTAGATGGTATCGCCCGAGTACTTCATGATATTGAACTCATAATCACCCTCGTGGCCATAGCCCTCGGTATTGGCGATACCGTCACCACCTGCACCACCAGTGGGCACCTTGTCGGGGGTAGAGAAGAGGTGGAAGTACTTGTTATAGGTATTGAACGTGAGCACAAGGCTGTTGTCCAAAATCAAGTCCCACATTGAATCCTCGCTACCAAAAGCAGATGCATTCAAAGAATTATTCTTGATATAGTTAATCCACTTATTGTGGCCAGACATGGTCACCATGCCATCCTTCTTGAAGGTCAAGATATAGGTGTATCCCGGCTCACCGGTATTGGAGAAATATTCCAATTTCCACTTGCCGCCATCACGGGTGAGGATATCAAAGTACTCAGCTCTGGCATTCTCCAGCCTGATGATTGCATCCTCATCAAAGATATCGTCCATTTCATTCGAGCACGATCCCAACGAGAGCGAAGCCAATGCAACGAATGTCAATAATGAAATATTTAAAAACTTTTTCATTTTCTTTTCATCATGTTAGATTGGTAAAACATTACTGGATCTCAGTGACCCACTTGCGCAGCTCGACAATGTTATAAGACGGCTGACGTGAACGAACCTCTTGACGCAACTCATCAAGGTCGATGCCCCAAGCGTCATGGAACCACTGGCGTGCGATTGAGACTTTCTGCTCAATAGCTTTCTTGCCATCGATACCATCCTCATCCTCTACTTCATATACAATGAACGGGTCACGGGGGTTATTGGCATTGTAGTAATACCTGTGAACAGTACCGTCGGGATCAGTTACAGTCGATACCAGGTCATCTCCCTGGGTTACGTAAACTGCATCCTTAGTGGCATCATTGTCAGGATAGTAGAAGAACCTGCAATAATTGCCTTTCTTATCCTTGTGCCAACCACATGATGCGCTCTCGAGAAGAGATGCCCAGCGTTCATCGGTAAAAGTGATATAGCATGCAACGGTTTCAGCAAAGTCCTCGTTGTACTCACTGGCTGCATAACCGGTCACGAAGCCCTCAGAGGCAATCTCAACACCGCGGTCACGCCACTCACCCGGCACATAGTGACCTGCAGAAATCTCACGGAACTCAGTGGGATAGGTTTTGGTCTGGTGCAGCACGTGAGCAAACTCATGGTGCATCGTGTGGAAGTAAGAGTCGTTCATCTCCCAGAAGTTGTAGGGATTCATCGAGTTCACCTTGAACAGAGTGATTTTCACACCACCCTCGGCAAGACCTACGGTCTCACCATAATTAGGTGAAATTTGAGCCGAACCTACCAAGAGAATGATGCGGGGACCGTAGGTCTGCAAGAATTGCTTGCTAGCCACTTTCTCATACACGTCAAACCACAAGTACTTGCAAGTAACTGCCATGTCAATAGCCTTGTCGTACTGTGCAGGCACCAAATTGTAGTTCATATTGGTGCTGATATCCGGCATCTTGTAAAGGAACGTCAAGTTGAAGGGTTCAAGGTAATTCTCCTTGAGGAACTTGTCTAGCTTGTAGGTCGTGGCTGTGGGGTCGAGCGATTCGTCCACTTCGGGGAAGATTGACGGGCCCAGTTTATCATCACCGCATGACGATAGCGACATGGCGGTAACTGCCACGAGCAAGAATGCAGAAATATAATATTGTATCTTTTTCATTGTAATCTATTTCTTATTGATTATACATATCGTTGCTTAACGGGCATTGGGTTCCAAACCAGCGCCAATAACCTCGGCAGGAATCTGGATGGCATAACGCGGGTCAAGCACTTCAAGGGTATAGATGTCATCCTTGCCCATCTTGTGGGTAATTGAGAAGCCATAACGCTTGATGTCAAACCAGCGCTGACCCAGGTGAGCGTTCTGCATGCGGCGGAAGTGCTGTACACAGTTCAGATAGGGCTCGATTTCGGGAGTCAGGTGGTATTTGTCACTCGGGCACACCTCATCGATATGGAATGGTCTCACGATGCCTGAACCTGGATCTTTGCCACCATAGAAGCTCACGATCCTGGCCTTCTCCAACTCGGACATAGAACCGTTATTTGATGCCATGTCACCCTGCATGATGTGCTCGTGGTTCCAACGATAGAGATCCTCAAATGCGGCATCAATATCGCCCAGGAACAGGTAAGCCTCGGCACGGAACAGGAGGGTCTCCTGGCTCGTGAACTCGGGACGAACCATGTGAGGATAACCGATACCAGCAATCTTGTCGGTGTATTCAAACTGCTCCCAATAGGTTGCGTAGAAGAACCAGCCATACTGAGGAGCTGATGGAGAACCAAGCACACTGTTCCTGAAGAAGGGCATGTACTCACCGTTCCATGACGGACCGGGGCCCTGGATGCTGGCACGCATACCATCACCCATTGTGAAGAAGCGGCTACCCCAACGACGGAACCATTCAGTGTAGGTATCCATCAACATGAAGTTACCCGGACGTTCAATACTGGTGTAATAACGTGCACCGTCCTCCCATTCAATAAAGTCTTCCTGATGATCCCAGTAATCGTTGCGCAGTGCCTCGGGGTCATTACCCTTGAAAGCAGCTGTAGCATACTGAACCACCTTGTCATACTCGCGCTTGGCCAGATAGAAACGGGCAGCAAATGCGTTGGACGCAGCAACATTGAAGTGATACTTGGGCACCTCATAGAACTCATCGGTCACGTTAGCAAGACCAATCTGCAAGTCCTTCTCGATATTCTGATAGAACTCCTCGAGAGTGCCACGGTCATACTTGGGATAGAGCTCAGTCTCGGGCTTAGTAGCATAGGGGAGACCGGGCAGCGTAGCGCTAATCTGCGGGCCACGATAAGGCATGCAGAAGATCTGGGCCAAGATATAGTGGTGATAGGCACGAATCATGTGAGCCTCACCCTTGATAGCGGCCAGGCGAGCCTTGTCACGAAAACTCATAGGCTGACCTTCGATTTCACCAGTGGCTTCAAATTCCTCGACTTTTTCAATCACAGCGTTGGCGGCTGCGATAGCCGAGTAGCAACCTTGCCACAATCCAGAGGGAGAATCAGATGCACTGATATCCAAGTCCACATCCTGCCAAGCATAGATCTGCTCATCATAGCGGCTATAGGATGAATAGTTGTATCGGTTACCATCCTTATCGGGAGCATTGGTGTCACCAACGTTGTCACTCGAATACTCACAAAGGACAGCATAATTGTGATCGTTATAACCCGTGATGAGCAATTGCTCCAGCTGGTCTAGATTAACAAGATAGACACGGGTATCGGGCACTTTCTCCAAGAAATCGCTACAAGAGCTCAACCCGATAAGCGCTACCGCAATGAATAAGATTTTATATCGTAATTTCATAATCTTCTTATAATATTATATAATGTGGAACATCAATTATCACATGCCCAAACGCAGGGTAAGGGTAAACTGCTTGGGGTTAGGCGATGCCACACCACCACTGTTGAAGAACTCAGGATCCTGACCATTGAGCTTCTTGTCGGCATAAAGCAGGCAGATGTTGGTAGCAGCCAACTTAACTGCTGCGTTAGTCAGACGCAGGTGTGAAATCACACTCTTGGGAATGTCATAGGTCAAAGAAATCTCTTTCAGACGGATAAATCCACCGTCGGCAATGCGTGCAGTACTGTAGTTGTAGGCATTGTATGCCATACCCAGGTAGTAGTTAGCATACACCTGACGGCGCGATGCAATAGCGGGAATATCGGTATAAGCCTCATCACCGGGCAATACCCAACGGTTCTTGAAGTCCTTGCTGAATGCCCTCAAGTCACTATAACCAGATGCGAAGGTCGGGTCAAGGCGCAACTTGTTACCAAAGGCATAGGTCATAAAGACGTTCAGGTGGAAACCCTTCCAGTCAAAGGTGTTACCAAAACCACCAGTGATGGTAGGATCAACGGGACCCTCATACTTGAGGAAGTCGAGCAAGTCGGTCTCCTGGAAGTTCAGACCTTCACCGGAAACATTACCATTCTCGTCGATAACCAGGGGCATACCGTGGGCGTCAAGACCTGCGAAGGGAATTGAGAAGATAGCACGGTGGGGATAGCCCTGGAGAGCGAAACCGGTACCAACTACCAGGTCGATGACGCGTGAACGTGCAGTCAGCTTGGTGATCTCGGTCATTGCATAAGAGAACGTCAAGTCACTGGTCCAACCAAAGCCACCAGGACGTTTGGGCTGAATGTTATGGGTTGTGAGAGTGAACTCAACACCATGAGACTTCATCTCGGCAACGTTACCAAACTTCTCGGTCTCACCACCGACACCCATGGTACGGATGCGGCCAATCAGGTCGAAGTTGTTGCGGAAGTACCAGTCAAACACCAGGTTGATGCGGTTGTAGAGGAAACCGAGGTCAACACCAAGGTCAAACTCATGCTTCTTCTCATAGGTCAGGTCGCTGTTGCCCAGACCACTCAGGTAAAGACCCATCTCGTAAGCACTGAGCTCTTGACGCCAGCGCAGGGTGGGATAATAGAGTGCCTCGGCATGACCGAGTGTCATAGGACCACTCTCAGCAGTCAACGAATAGCTCAAGCGCAACTTGGCAAATGAGAGGGCACCCTTTTGATACAGATTAGAGTTCTGGAAGAAGGGCTCGTCGGAAACGTTCCAAGCAGCCGATACGTTCCAGGTGGGGAGCCAACGGTTCTGAGTCGTGCGACCCATCTGGTTAGAACCCTCATAACGCAAAGTTCCGTTCAAGATGTAGCGGCCTAACAGAGCATAATTGACGTTGGCAAAGTATGCCATATCGCGGCGGAAGTAATTACCAATGCTGTAGTAGTTACCATTCTCCTCCTGAATCTGCTTAAACAGTTTATAATTAGTGTAAGGCAGGTTACCGTTAGCGTAAACAACACCCCAAGCATCAAACGACTGGCTGAAGCGGTCCAAACGAACAGCCTCCATACCAGCGAAGAGGTTGAGGAGGTGCTTGCCATTGTTGAAGTCCTTCATGTACATACCCGAAGCACGGAAGGTGAAGGTCTTGGTGTTGTACTTCTGATAGAACAACATACCACCCTTGTCAAGCACGGTCTCGGGAAGAGTGTTCTTGAGGTCGGGGTCGGTGTACAGGTAGGAGTTAGACGAACGGATAATTGAATTCTCCGGGTCGATACCAGCACGATAGGCATTAGCCATGTTACTGTTGTCCTTCACATAGTGGTTCTGCTCAGAGTTAGCCACACGCATTGAGCCCAAGATATTGAACTCGAGTGACTGATCCTGCTTCATGATGGGTTTGTAATTGAGCTCGCCCTGGAACTTGAGGTCGGTAACCGTCAAGTCGATATAGTTCTGCTCCAACTCATCAAAGATGTTGAACGTAGCATAGTTGCGGGTATAGCGCATGTCGGGATCCACCGTACGGGCGGTGTTCAACGAGAAGCTATAGGGGTTGATATCGAAGTCACGACGAACCTCACCAAACACAACGTCCACGTTCTGACTCAAGGTACCGGGAGCCTTCTGATCACGGAAACTGTCACTGTTCAAAATTTTCAGTTTCAGCTTATCGGTGATGTTATAGATAGCGTTGGCGTTAAAGGTATAACGCTCGACGCGGCTGCTCTTGTACCATCCCGGGTCGGTCATTACTGATGCCGAGGTGTAGAATGAGCCCTTTTCGGTACCACCCGAGATGCTCACCGAGTGGTTCTGCATGATGTTGTGGTTAAACAACAGATCGAACCAGTTGGTGTTACGGAACTCAGCCTCACGCAGGAAGGCATTGCGGCCGTTCTCGGTGTTGGGAAGAGCATAGGTTCCGGTTTCGGGATCATAAGTGTTCATCAGGTTATACATCTGACCATAGATACCAGAAGTGGTGCTGTTCACCAAGTTGGCATACTCCAGCCAACCCTTCTGCTCCATCTCACGCAGGATACTCATCTGCTCCTGGGAGTTACAGATGTTGAAGTCACGATAGTTGGGCTTCAAGCGATAGGTGAACTCGCCCGTGTAGTTGATCGAGCTAGTACCCTTGCGACCGGTCTTGGTCGTGATAACGATCACACCGGCGTTAGCCTTAGCACCATAGATTGAGGTTGCTGAACCGTCCTTAAGAATCTGGAAGCTCTCGATATCGTCGGCATTAAGACCGGCAACAGCCGAGGCAATCAGCGTGTTAGCATCACCCGAAGAAAGGTCGTCAGCACTGATGTCAACGTTGTCCTCAAGAACAACACCGTCGACTACCCACAGGGGCTTGGAGCTACCGTAGATTGAGGTAGCACCACGAACACGGATCTTGGGAGCCGTACCAAAAGTTCCAGACACGTTCTGTACCTGCACACCCGAGACGCGGCCTTCAAGACCACGGCTGACGTCGGCAACACCCGAGAGTTTTGTCTTCTCGGCATCGACGCTCTGAGTTGCACCGGTAAAGAGTCGCTTATCCACCTTCTGGTAACCGGTGACCACGACCTCGTTCAACATTTCACCCTTGGGCTTAAGAACGATCTTCATGCCAGTGCTACCGGCAACAACCGCATCTTCATAACCCACATAGGTGATCTTAATCTTTGTGCCAGTCGGCACATTCAAAGAGAAATGACCGTCAAAATCGGTAGCGACGCCGTTCTTGGGATTGCTCTGCTGAACGACCGATGCACCAATGACGGGCTCGTTGTTCTCATCTAACACCGTACCGCTGACTTGGGCCGAAACACCAAGCGAGGCAAGTGCCATGACTAGGAACAATAGAAAATGTTTAAGACTCATAAATTTTTGATTAAGTAATTAATTATTAATGTTTTATAAGTTTACCAAATATCGTTTCCCCTATCCAATGACATGCAGCTTCAAAACATCAAACAAGTCACACCATGCACAATAAATGCTTCAGGCTCGAAATTTCAATCATTACAACAGATTGATAAAAAATCGTTTTTCATTCTAGTTTTTCACCACACGTCATAAATAGACAGGCTTGCAAAATTAATTGTTTTTTTTTAATAAAGTATACATTTGTTGAAAACTTTTTCGTTTTTCTTCACTTTTTTCCAGCCTCTTCCTTAAATAAAATAAAAATTTAGCACACAAATAACTGAAAATCAGTAAAATATAAAAGTCCAGAAAAACACAACCCCACCAAAAATAGTTAACAAATTGAAATTCAGCTACTTAAATCACCTTCGGAGAAATTTTAACATTTGACTGACTCGAGAAAAGTCGCCCATCACTTCAAGCATCAATCCTCTTGAGCGGGCTTTTACCCTTTCCAGTAGCATTTTTAAGATAAAAAAAAGCAAAAATAACAGGATTTGATGTAAATTTGCACCACCCTCCCACAAGGGAGACTCAATTTTGTAATGGAAGTAGTTTACGACGACAACCACATCATCATCGTCAACAAGCGCGCTGGAGAGCTGGTGCAGGGCGACCGCACTGGCGACATCACGCTCATCGACACGGTGAAAGCTTGGATCAAACAGAAATATGACAAACCCGGCAACGTGTTCCTGGGCGTCACCCACCGTATCGACCGACCCACCTGCGGGCTTGTCGTGATGGCCAAAACCAGTAAGGGTCTCTCACGCATGAACGAGCTCTTCCGCAAGGGAGAGGTCCATAAGACCTATTGGGCCGTGGTCGGCAATGAGCCGCCAGAGCCCGAAGCCACCCTCACCCATTACCTGAAAAGCGTGGAACAGGGCAACAAGACCCGCGTGAGCATCGTGCCTCGCGAGGGCCACCAAAAAGCCGTGCTCAAATACCGTGTCATCGCTGCCAGCCAGCGCTACTGGCTGCTGGAAATCGACCTGATTACGGGACGCAAGCACCAGATCAGGGCCCAGTTGTCAGCCATCGGGTGCCCCATCAAGGGCGACCTCAAGTATGGCGCGCCACGCAGCAACCCCGACGGCGGCATCTCCCTGCAGGCCCACCGCATACGCTTCACCCATCCGGTGAGCGGCAAGGAAATCGACATCACCGCCCCACTGCCCGACGACTTCAAGCGGCTGGGGTTTAACATGTGACCAGCGCCTCAACAATGCTGAAATAAATTTGGCATTGTGCTCGGGTTACACTATCTTTGCGGCAACAAAATCAACTATTAACAAATAACTTTTTATTTTTAATTTATGGCAAACAATCCCGAATTCCGCTATGCGCCCATGTTCCAATTGGGCAACGACGACACCGAATACTACAAGCTAACCAGTGACTACGTGTCGGTGGGCGAGTTTGAGGGTAAACCCATCCTCAAGATTGAGCCCGAGGCACTGACAATGTTAGCCCAGCAGGCCTTCCGCGACGTGAACTTCCTGCTGCGCCGCTCTCACAACGAGCAGGTAGCCAAGATTTTGCGCGATCCCGAGGCCAGCGACAACGACAAGTATGTGGCACTGACCTTCCTTCGCAACGCCGAGGTAGCAGCTAAGGGTCAACTGCCCCTGTGCCAAGATACCGGCACAGCCATCATCCATGGCGAGAAAGGCCAGCAGGTGTGGACCGGTTTCTGCGACGAGGAAGCCCTGGCCCGTGGCGTCTATAACACTTACACCCAAGAGAACCTGCGCTACTCACAGAATGCCCCGCTGAGCATGTATGAGGAAGTGAATACCCGCTGTAACCTGCCCGCCCAGATCGACCTGGAGTGTGCCGAGGGTATGGAATACCGCTTCCTGTGCGTTACCAAGGGAGGCGGTAGCGCTAACAAAACCTATCTGTACCAGATGACTAAGGCCGTCCTCAATCCCGGTACGCTGGTGCCCTTCCTCGTTGACAAGATGCGCACCCTGGGCACCGCAGCATGTCCGCCCTATCACATCGCATTCGTCATCGGCGGAACCAGTGCCGAAAAGAACCTGCTCACCGTTAAGCTGGCATCGACCCATTACTATGACAACCTGCCCACAACGGGCGACGAGACAGGCCGCGCCTTCCGCGACGTGGAACTGGAGAAGCAAGTGCTGGAAGAGGCCTATAAGATCGGTTTGGGCGCCCAATTTGGCGGCAAGTACATGGCACACGACGTTCGCATCGTTCGCCTGCCGCGCCACGGCGCATCCTGTCCCATCGGACTGGGCGTCAGCTGCAGTGCCGACCGCAACATCAAGGCGAAAATCAACCGTGACGGCGTGTGGATCGAGAAACTCGATGACCAGCCCACCCAACTGATTCCCGAGGAACTGCGCCAGGCAGGCGAGGGCGACGGCATCAAGATCGATCTGGACCGCCCCATGAGCGAGACGCTGGCCATCCTTGACAAGTATCCTGTATCGACCCGCGTGTCGTTAAGTGGTACCATCATCGTGGGCCGCGACATTGCCCATGCCAAGTGGAAAGAGCGCTATGACCGTGGCGAGGGCATTCCTCAGTACATCAAGGACCATCCCGTGCTGTATGCAGGCCCCGCCAAGACCCCGGCAGGCATGCCATGCGGCTCGATGGGCCCGACGACCGCCAACCGAATGGACCCCTATGTGGATCTGTTCCAGAGCTTGGGAGGCAGTATGGTAATGATTGCTAAGGGCAACCGCAGCCAGGAGGTGACCGACGCTTGTAAGAAGCACGGCGGTTTCTACCTGGGCAGCATTGGCGGTCCCGCAGCGATCCTCTCACAGGAGAGCATCAAGAGTATCGAGTGTGTAGAATACCCCGAGTTGGGTATGGAAGCCGTGTGGAAAATCCGCGTCGTGGACTTCCCCGCATTCATCCTTGTTGACAACAAGGGCAACGATTTCTTCAAGAAAATCGGTTTGTAAGCATCAAGGCTCAAATAAATGACTTCACCACTGCCGCAGGACCAATTCTGCGGCAGTTTTTATATTTAATTTTTACTTTAAATATTTATTATAAATCACTTGATATCTAAATTTTTAAATATTAATAATTGTGTGATTAGATAATTATTGACTTCAAGTAATACTTTAATAAAATCACACGGAAAGCGTGACACAAGAGACAAGGATACCACACTACCAATTTTGATAAAAATATGTTAAAAAACACATTTTTTGCATTTCAAGTCTTGCCAGGTCACAAAAAAGTATTACCTTTGCAGTCGCAAATTGCGGGATGGAGCAGTGGCAGCTCGTTGGGCTCATAACCCAAAGGTCGTCAGTTCGAGTCTGGCTCCCGCTACTCAGTAAAAGGTTAAGTCATCATGGCTTGACCTTTTTTCTATTGTTAGCCATGAATTTCAAACACTGGCATTGCGTGATTAAATAATAATGTGTATATTTGCTAGGTTAAAAACACGATGATGCTATGAAACAGATCGCGGTACTTTTTGAAGGTGACCTCAACCAGCGCTTAGGGGTGTTCAATGCGGTGATCAACCGCGTGAAGCACTTGCAGCAAATTGCTGATTATAAGGTTGATGTATATATGTTCCATGTGTATGACGGATGGCTCATGCGCCGCCTACGCCACAGCCAAAAGATAGAATCACGTCCCGATGAGATCGTGGCCGACGGGGTGAAGATGCACATCACGTGGTTCCGCCGCCGCTGGAGCGACGTCATCCGTCACCGCCTCTTTCATCAGCCACCGCGAGCCATGCTGCGCCGACTTCACCGCTTAGGCTGGGAAATGCGTGGCCATGACTTGGTAAGCGCCCATGATCGAATCGCTGGTCATGCGGCCACTTTTGCCGGCAAACACCTGCACATCCCCTGTTTCATCACTTGGCACGGCTCGAGCATCCACACCCAACCAGCCCAGGACAGCATCATCAAAGAAATGACAATCAAGCAGTTGAAAGATGCGACCTGCAATTTTTTCGTTAGCCAGGGACTGCTAGACAAAGCCCGGGCAGAACTCACCAGCGATTTCCGTGCCGAGTTGCTGCTCAATGGCGCCAGTTCCCAATTTCAACGTTACAGCGATGAGCACCGTAAGGAACTGCGTGAGAGATATGGCCTGAATGCCGACGATAAGGTTATAGCTTATGTAGGGCGGTTTGCCCCAGTGAAGAATGTGACTTTATTGCCTGAAATTTTCCAGGAAATCCAGCAAAAATATCCTCATCCCGTCACATTTTGGGCAATCGGTGATGGAACTCAATTAGCTGACACACAGCAGCTCACATCCTCTAAAGGCATTAACTGCCGATTCTTTGGCAAGGTTGCCCCTGATGAGGTTCCCGACCTGCTCAACTGCGTTGATCTGCTCGTGTTACCCAGCAAATACGAAGGCCTGCCCCTCGTGCCCATCGAAGCGCTCTCATGTGGAGCCCATGTGGTGGCATCAAACGTGGGCGGGTCGGCCGAAGCCGTTGGCCCCGATAACGCTATCAACCTGGGAGACAACTTTATCGACCGCTTTACCACCCGCGCTGTAGAGTTGCTCAGGGGAGGCATTGACCAGAAGTTGCTGCCAGAATTGACATGGACGGCCACAGCCGAGAAAGAAAACCGCATCTACCATCAGTATCTCGACAGCAACAACTGACATGCCCAAATTTGCCGAAACACTGCTACCGCTTGCCCTGCCCGGCACTTATACCTACCGCATCCCTGAGGGGATGACGCTCTCTATCGGCATGCGCGTACTCGTGCCTTTCGGGCGCAAGAAGATTTTCACGGCGATAGTCACCATGCTCCATGACAGGGAACCCAAGGGCTATGATGTGAAGGAAATACTGGGGACACTCGACGAGAAACCCATCCTGAGGCATCCGCAACTGGAGTTTTGGCAATGGATTGCCGACTACTACCTGTGTTCGGTAGGTGAGGTTTATAAAGCCGCCGTGCCGTCGGGGCTAAAGGTGGAAAGCGAGACGACCATCAGCGCCAATCCCGACTTTGAGGAAAGCGAGCCAGGCCAACTTACCGACCGCGAACGCGTCATTTTGGACTTTACAGCCCAGCGTGGACGCGTTCAGATTGCCGAAATTGCCAAGGCAACCGGTTTTAAGACCGTAGAACGAAATGTCAGCCACTTGTTAGACCTCGATGCACTGCACGTAAGCGAGCGCGTGATCGACAACTACCGCCCCAAGACCGAGGCATGTGTCAGGCTGACTATTGCCCGCGACGATGAGGCATCGCTGCACCAGTGGTTTGACCAACTCAAGCGAGCGCCCAAACAGGAAGCCCTGCTGCTCGCCTATCTGGACCTGTCGAGATGGCTACAATTGGGAGAGGTTCGCGAGGTAAGCAAGGAAAACCTGCTCAAGCGTTCCCAAGTGAGCACTGCCGTGCTCAGTGATGCGGTGAAGCGCGGCATGTTTGAGATTTACAAGAAAGAAATTAACCGTTTTGCCGAGTTGGGCTCAGTACTCGAGGAACCGCCCACGCTGAGTGACGAGCAACAGCGAGCTTATGACGAAATCCACCAGTCGATGAAGCAGCACGCCATTACCCTGCTCCATGGCGTGACCAGCAGCGGCAAGACGTCGGTCTATATGCACCTCATCGCCGACGCGCTCAAGCTGGGCAAGCAGGTACTCTATCTCGTGCCCGAGATTGCCTTGACCACTCAACTGACTCATCGTTTGCGCCGCGTGTTCGGCGACAAGCTGCTCATTTATCACTCACGATTCAGTGACAACGAGCGCGTGGACATCTGGAAACGCCTGCTCGACACGAGCGAACCGTGTGTTGTCATCGGCGTGCGCTCGTCGGTATTCCTCCCCTACTCCAACCTGGGGCTAGTCATCGTTGATGAGGAGCATGACAGCAGCTACAAGCAGCAAGATCCCGCCCCACGCTATAATGGGCGCAACGCGGCTCTGGTACTCGCACAAATGCATGGTGCGAAAACCGTACTTGGCTCGGCCACACCCGCCATCGAGGTCTATCACAATGCCCTCGCCGGAAAATATGGGCTAGTCAAGCTGCTCACACGCTACGGCGACATCCAGATGCCTCAAGTCAATGTCATTGACACCCTCGATGCCCGCAAGCGCCGCGAGATGCACGGCCTGTTCAGCGACAAGCTTATCGCCAGCTGCCGCCAGGCCCTGACCAACGGAGAACAGATCATCCTGTTCCAGAACCGCCGCGGCTACTCGCCCATGGTTCGCTGCAAGGAATGCGGCAGTGTGCCCAAATGTGAAAATTGTGACGTGTCGCTCACCTACCACAAGCACAACCGCAGCCTGGTGTGCCATTATTGCGGCTACACCATCTCCCTGCCCGACCTATGTCCCGCATGTCAATTACCTGGTATCGAGATTATTGGATATGGCACTGAGCGCATCGAGGACGACATCGATGCCGTCTTTCCCGGTGAGAAAATATCACGCATGGACCTCGACACCACGCGCAGTAAGAACAGCTATGACCGCATCATCGACGAGTTTTCGGCTCACCGCACTAACATTCTAGTGGGCACTCAGATGGTGACCAAGGGGCTGGACTTTGACGCGGTGAGCATCGTGGGCATCCTCAATGCCGACACGATGA
This sequence comes from Muribaculaceae bacterium, assembly GCA_016290325.1. Classification (GTDB taxonomy): domain Bacteria; phylum Bacteroidota; class Bacteroidia; order Bacteroidales; family Muribaculaceae; genus Sodaliphilus. The sequence continues at coordinate 86,175 of JAEETL010000002.1, read as the reverse complement.
TCAACTTTCCAGACTTCCGCAGCCACGAGCGCGCCTTTGACATGCTCGAGCAGGTATCGGGCCGTGCAGGCCGTGCCCACAAGCAGGGCCAGGTCATCATCCAGACCAGCAATCCCGAGCATGACGTTATCAAGTATGTGCAAGCCCACGACTATGAGGGATTTTACCAGCACGAACTCGCTGACCGTGAGAAATTTGGCTATCCGCCGTTCACCAAGGTGATCAACATCTACCTCAAGCATAAAGAAGATGCCACGGTTGGAGAGTTAGCGGTTAGATACAGCAACCTGTTGCGTCAAGTGTTCGGCACGCGAGTCCTGGGGCCGATGGCACCATTTGTCGCCAGAGTTCAAAACATGTACATCCGCCAAATCACGCTTAAAATGGAAACAATGGCCTCGATGGCCAAGGTCAAGACCATTCTGCGCAACCTCTATGAGCAGATGCTTGCCGCCGATGCCCGCATGAAGTCCGTCCGCCTCTACTACGACGTCGATCCCGTGTGAACCTCACCGTAAACATAAAAAAGCTAAACTGAGATTGAAAAGTTGGACGCAAGTCCACTGTAATTGACAAATTTTGAGTAATTTTGTCGCTTGATTTTGCGCCAAGGTTATTTTTTAAGTTTTCAAAGAAACAAATATCGCGCATAATCAGCTGAGCAATAACAACATAACTAAATAAATTAACAGATAACATGATACTGATTGACGGAAAGAATACTGCTGCGGCCATCAAAGAGGAAATTAAGGCCGAGGTGGATCAGATGATAGCAGCGGGCATGAAGCGCCCGCATCTGGCAGCCGTTCTCGTGGGACACGACGGCGGCTCTGAGTCCTATGTGAAGAATAAGGTGATCGCTTGTGAAAAGTGCGGTTTCAAGTCGTCGCTCATCCGCTTTGACGAGGATGCGACCGAGGAACAACTGCTGGATTGCATCAAGAAACTCAACGAGGATGACGACGTGGACGGTTTCATCGTGCAACTGCCTTTGCCCAAACACATCAATGAGCAAAAGGTGATCAACACCATCGATTACCGCAAGGACGTTGACGGCATCCACCCGATGAATGCTGGCCGCATGGCGTTGGGTCTGCCTAGCTTCATCTCGGCTACACCCTTGGGTATCATCACCTTGCTGAAGCGCTACAACATCCCCACCTCGGGCAAGAAGTGCGTGGTGCTGGGTCGCAGCAACATCGTGGGTAAGCCCATGGCACAGCTCATGCTCCAGAAAGAGCATGGCGACGCCACGGTAACCATCTGCCACAGTCATTCGGCTACGCTCAAGGAAGAGTGCCGCCAGGCTGACATCATCATCGCCGCCATTGGTCGCCCGAACTTTGTAACGGCTGACATGGTGAAGGACGGCGCCATCGTCATCGACGTGGGTACGACTCGCGTAGCCGACCCCGAGAGCAAGACAGGTTACCGCCTGAACGGTGACGTGAAGTTTGACGAGGTGGCTCCCAAGTGCGAGTACATCACTCCCGTCCCCGGCGGCGTTGGCCCCATGACCATCTGCTCACTGATGAACAACACCCTTGCAGCAGCAAAGAAGGAGTATTTCAGTTAAAAGTGAATAGTTAACAATAACTACCTCTATAAAAAATGAGAACATTACCTTATTTAATGTTCTCATTTTTATTAACTATTATCTAACTAACACAAAGTAGCCGAGCTATAGCTCGGCTACTTTGTGTTAGTCGAAGAGTCCTTCGACGGCTTCGTCTTGGCCGCCACCGCCGCCTTCGCCAGCGTCACCGCCGCCACCGCCGCCGCCATGCCAGCCTCCACCGCTGCCAGCATATCCGCTCCACTCATCTCCACAGGCGTTAAAGTCCTTGGGGAACTCAAACTTGGTGCTCTGCTTGTAAGGGAGGGTCCTATCGTCGTAGATCCACTTCATAAAGTAGCCCAGAATAGGCAGCGCTGCCTCGGCACCCTGTCCCATCGCCATGCTGTTGAAATGGATATAGCGTTCCTCACCACCGACCCAAACGCCGGTCACCAACTCGGGCGTGAAGCCCATGAACCAACCGTCGCTATGGAAGTTGGTGGTACCTGTCTTACCACCCATCTCGGCTGTGATGCCATAGGCGTAGCGCAGTCGCGCACCCGTACCGCCATCCACAACCTCGGTAAGCATCGAGAGCATCTTCAGGTAGGTGTCCTCGCTCATGATCTCGGTTTGGCTACCCGTGAACTCAGCCAGCACGTTACCACGGTTGTCAGTGATGCGCGACACATAGACCGGCTCGACGCGCATACCGCCGTTAGCAAAGGCTGAATAAGCGGCCACCATCTCGCGCAGCGTCACCTCACAGGAGCCAAGACTCAATGCAGGCACGGGGTCGAGATAGCTCGTGATGCCAAAGCTATGCATCCACTTAGCCAATTCCTCGGGGGTCATGGTGTAGTAACCGTTGCGTTCAATCCAGTTCTCGCGGGTGCCGCGCATAAATCCAGCGGAAATCCAGTTCTTGGAGTACTTCAACGCGTTACGCAGGTCCATTCCGCCACCGCTACCCTCGTTTTGCGGATTGTACACCTCATTATTCCATATAATGTTAGGCGCACCACCAGGACGTGTAGAGCAAGGCGTCAAGCCACCAAACTCAATGGCCTGGGAATAGACAAAGGGCTTAACAGTCGAACCAATCTGGCGACGTCCTGTCGATACCATGTCATACTTGAAGAAGCGGAAGTTGGGACCGCCCACATAAGCCTTAACAAAGCCCGTGACGGGATCCATCGACATCATGGCGCAACGCAGGAACGACTTGGTGTAAAGCAGCGAGTCGAGCGGCGACATCTGGGCATCAAATCCACCCTCATAGTTGAACAGGTGCATCTGAACCGGCTTCTTGAAGTTCTCCATGATCTCGGCATCGCTCTTACCTGCTTTCTTAAGCACGCGATAACGCTCACTGTGACGGATGGCCGCATTGATGAGCGCCTGCTTTCCAGCGCTGGAAAGCTCCTGCTTGTTATTGGTGTAAGGATTCTTGGTACCGCCGCGCTCACGCAGGAAGGCAGGCTGCAAGGTCTTGCTCATGTGTTTATGTACAGCCTTCTCGGCATACTCCTGCATGCGAGAATCGATGGTGGTATAGATCTTCAAGCCATCGGTATAGATATCATAATGTGAGCCGTCGGGCTTGGTGTTCTTGTTGCACCAGCCATAAAGGGGATTCACTGCCCATGCCACCGAGTCATCGATGAATGCCTGCTGGTTCCATGACGGATAGTCGCTGCGTTTGGGCTTCTTGGCACTCATTACGCGACGCAACTCCTCGCGGAAGTAGGGCGCGGGACCATCGTTGTGGTCCAGTTTCTTGAATTTGACCACGAGGGGCGTTCCCTTCAACTGGTTGCACTCGGCCTCGCTCAGGTAACCCGCCTTGACCATCTGCTCAAACACCACATTGCGGCGCTGGCGCGTGCGTTCGCCATAACGAACGGGGTTGTAATAAGAAGGATTCTTGCACATGCCCACCAGCGTGGCGGCCTCCTGGATGTTCAAATCCTTAGGATCCTTGTCAAAATAGACCTCCGAGGCCATCTTAATGCCCACGGCATTGTTCAGGAAGTCAAACTGGTTGAAGTACATCTTGATGATCTCGTCCTTGGTGTAATAGCGCTCGAGTTTCACGGCGATCACCCACTCGACAGGCTTTTTCAAGGCGCGCTCAAAGATGTTATGGGATTCGGGCGAGTATAACTGCTTGGCCAGCTGCTGGGTGATGGTGCTACCGCCACCGGCGCTTTTCTGACCCATAATGATACGCTTGATGATCGCACGCCCGATGGCCTTCACGTCAACACCCGAGTGCTCGTCAAAGCGCGAGTCCTCGGTAGCGATCAGCGCCTCGGTCAGGTAGGGCGACATCTCGTCAAAGTCTACATAGATGCGGTTACTGCGGCTGCGGTAATAGCGTCCCATCTCCACGCCATCGGAACTGTAGATGGTCGATGCAAACTTGTCGGTCGGGTTCTTCAACTGGTCGATAGGAGGCATGTAGCCTATCACGCCATTGTAGATCAACACAAACATTAGCACCACAAGAGCCACCAAGATGGCAAACCAGGTCCACATCTTGCGGGCAATGCTACGACGCTTGTTTTTCTTCTTTCCAGTAGTTTTCTCGCTCATATCTCTTATAGATAATAGTTAACAGATAGCAGTCAATTGTTAGCTTTCTCTGAAAACTCTTTATATTTCAATCGTTAGTTATTAATTCATTATCATTCAACCCATTGAACAATTCAACGGGCCAAAACGACACTTATCAAACTGCAAATATACTGAAAAGTTTTCAGATTTTAGATTTTTGTACTAAAAACCCATTTATTTTTGACATCTTCATCGTACCTTTGCAGCCGTGCAATACATTGGCGAAATCATATCGATAGGCGTTGCCTTCTCGTGGACGGCGACCGCGCTGCTGAGCGAGTTCGGCAGCAAGCGCATGGGCAACCTGACGCTCAACCTGATGCGCATGGTAATCACCCTCATTTTCTCGTGTATCTTGTTTTGGGTAATGGGCGGCTCACCACTGCCCGCCGGCGCTAGTACCGAGGCCTACTTGTGGATGCTGCTCTCGGGACTTGTGGGCTATGTCATCGGCGACTTTTGCCTGTTCCAGTGCTACATCATCATCGGGTCAAAATTCGGTCAACTGTTTATGACCCTGGCACCCATCACGGCTGCTATCATGGCCTGGTTCACGCTGGGACAGCAGATTCGCCCCACAGCCATGCTCGCGATGCTGGTCACCCTGGCCGGTATCGCCATCAGCGTGCTGGGACGAGGTGATAACCACAAAGTGTCGCTCAAGCTGCCACTGGCTGGTGTACTATTCGCCATCGGAGCAGCTGTGTGTCAAGGTGTTGGACTTGTGCTGAGCAAAATCGGCATGAACCATTATGAAGCCTCGCTCACGACCGAGTTGCAGTCGTGGATGCTTCCGTTCCACGCCAATTTCTTCCGCTGTATCGCGGGAACTATCGGTTTCGCATTGTTGATGGCCTGGCGTGAGGGTTTCAAACCCTTGCAGCGTGGCATGCAGGACCGTAAAGGCGTGATAGCCGCCATTGCCACGACCATATTCGGACCTTTTGTCGGTGTGGGTGCGTCGCTGCTTGCCGTGCAGTACACCGCCGCTGGTATCGCCAGTACGCTCATGGCGTTGACGCCTATCATCATCATACTGCCCGCCTGGTGGATATTCAAGCAGCCCATCACACTGAAAAGCTTGGTCGGTGCCGTCATCTCGGTCATCGGCGTGTCACTCTTCTTCCTCCTGTAATATCCATTCACATAACATCTTAGGGTGTCATAATTGTTCGTCCGAAAAAAAGAAGGGGCTGTGTCAAAACTATGACTTGGTAAATTGACCGTGCTATCGCACGGGAAATTAATACAAATTATTTAAAAAATTAATATAAAAATTTAAATTATTCTAATATTAATACAAAATTTGTTTGATTAATAATTTGATTGAATATCTCGAGCGAGCTCGATTTATGTTTCAATCGAGTGTTTTGTAAACCCTGCACTACTTTTCCCGGACACCAATCATCAGTTGTTGCTCAAGAGAAGGCGCTTGAAACTGGTGAAGCCGTTCTTCATGGGCAGGACATGGCGTTCACTTTTAAGGAATTCCGCTAGCTGCTTAGGCATCGCGATAGGCTGCTCTATTATTCTCTCCATCAATGGTTTGAGTTTGGCAGGATGAGCGGTAGCCAAGGTCACACAGGTCTCTCCTGGCTGGACATCCTCTTTCATGGCACGATAAGCGACCGCGGTGTGAGGATCAAGCAGATAGCCTTCGTCACGATAGGTCTGTTGGATGGTTTCAATGATCTGGTCGTCGTTATAGCTATAAGCATGAATGTGACGGCAGATGTTCTCATGAGTACCTAACAGTTCCACCACACGCCCAAAATTACTGGGGCATCCCGCATCCAGCGCCGGAGCTATGCTGTACTGGGTGGGCTTGGGTGTAAACTCACCTGTCTTGACATAGTTGTAAAAGATATTATTCTGATTCTCAACGCTGATGAAGCGCTTGACGGGCAATCCCATCTGCTGGGCCATCAAACCGCTCGTGAGGTTACCTAAATTGGAGCACGGCACAGCAAAAACGAGATTTCTGGTGTCAACACCCTTATTGGCTAGCTGCACATAGGCCCAGAAATAATAGATCATCTGAGGAATGAGCCTAGCATAATTGATCGAGGTAGCACTCGTGAGCCGCATGGTGGCGTTAAGCTCGTCATCCATGAAAGCTTTCTCAACCAGCATCTTGCAGTCGTCAAACGAGCCGTTGACCTCAATGGCCGTGACATTGCCCCCCAGTGAGGCGAATTGGGCCTTCTGGATTAGCCCCACTGCTCCACGGGGAAAAAGGACATAAACCTTGACTCCAGGCATATTCAGGAAACTGTTGGCCACTGCGCTACCCGTGTCACCGCTGGTGGGCACCAGCACGTTAAGCGTTTTCCACTCGGGATTTCGGGAGCGGTAATATCTGAGCAATCGGGCCATGAAACGCGAGCCCACGTCCTTGAACGCCATGGTGGGACCATGAAAGAGCTCAAGCAGATAATTGCCTCCAGCCGTCTTGACCAGCGGAATGTCGAAATCCATCGACTCGAACACGATTTCATGCAACACATCGGTGGGCACGTCACCATGAAGAGCAAACGCAGAAATCGCATGTGCCATCTCGGGCAGCGTCATCGAACTCATGTTGCGCAGAAACGCCTTTGGCAGGCGCGGCAACCGTTGAGGGACATACAAGCCGCCATCGGCAGCAAGTCCCGTCATGACCGCCTGTTCGAGCGTAGCAGTGTTCTGCCTGTTGGTTGTGCTATAGTATAACATACTCAATCAACGATTACCGTTCCGGGAGCGGCAGGATTGAATGTGTTTTTCACCCACACGGGGATGTGTTTCATCGCTACGGGAGCAATCGTTGGCGGGTAGATGACCTTGGCACCGGCATCACACATTTCCTGAGCCTGGGCATAGGTCATCTGCGGGATCACCGTGGCATCGGGATGAGTGCGCGGGTCAGCCGTCATGAAGCCGTCCACGTCGGTCCAAATCTCCAACGCCTCGGCATCGAGCAATGCGGCAAGGATAGCGGCTGTATAATCACTGCCACCACGTCCCAGGTTGGTCACATCGCCCGAATCCTTGTCACGCGAAATAAAGCCCTGGGCGACATGCACGCCCTCAGCCAGCGAAGTGAAATCCGCCTTGACCAAGCGCTCGGTTTCCTCCCAATCGAGGACACGTCCAGCGCCATCGGCCCGGGTGCGCATATAATTGAGCGACAAGTGAGGCACACCATCCTCAAACATGCCGGTCACGATGGCCGACGACAGGATCTCGCCGTGGGCGACAATGGCATCGCACAAGCGCTGCATCTCGTCCACTCCCATGCGGGGATTGGTCGCCAGGGCAAGGTAATAGGGCTTGAGGCTCTCGTCAATGAAGCGGTCGATAGTCGCATGGACCTCGTCACGCATCGACTCGACAACAACGCCGTCGACAGCATCATGGTGGCGCTGACGCGCCTGCTCGAGGGTATCGAGACATGAGATGTCGCGTTGCTGTGCCTGTTCACACATCGCTAAAAGCTGATTGGTAAAGCCACCCATTGCCGAAACCACCACCAATACGGGTTTGGGAGCGGCATTAACTATATCTCGCAGGTTACGCAGACTCTCGATACTGCCGACCGAGGTTCCGCCAAATTTCATCACTTTCATTGCTATCAAGTATTACTCTATTTTTATAACGAGAAAACAGGCTTTTTATTAGAGGTAATTGGAGAAAAATTCTTTAAGAGCGATAAGAATAAGTTTTTAAGGTTTTTAGGCGACTGGAAAGGGATTTTGTTGTAAATTTGCGACATGAACGACCTCGATCAGGACATATTTCATCTGAACGATGAGCAACCGCTACCCGTGCGTGGCTCATTGCTGGTGGCTAAACCCACTGTGGGCGACTTCTTTTTCAGGCGGTCGCTGGTGCTCATCGTCGATGCAGATGAGGGCGAGGGCGCGATGGGTGTGGTACTCAACAACTACACGGGCTACAACCTGCGCGACATCATGCCCGAGATTGAGACAATCGAGGAGGTCCCGGTCCTGCTGGGTGGCCCCGTGGGGATGCAGATGATGTTTTATCTTCACACCTTGGGTCCCGAAGTCGTTCCCGAAGCCATCGACGTGGGCGACGGAGTGTGGTTTGGCGGCGATTTTGACGCCGTGAAGCGATATGTGGAATTGGGTGGTCCCATTGAGGGGCGCATCAAGTTCATCGTGGGTTACAGCGGATGGGAGAAAGGCCAAATCGCCCACGAGCTCAAGCGTCACGATTGGGCTGTTCTCAACAATGGCGGGCGCGAACTGCTCATGGGTGAAGGTGATGATAACCTGTGGCGCGAAGCTGTCTCACGCTTTGGTGACCAATACCGCCTGTGGCTCAACCTGCCTAACGACCCATCCAATAATTAACCAATAAAAACAACTGCTCAAATGAGTATTGTCATCGGCATAGATGTGGGCATCAGCTCCACCAAAATCCTAGGCATCGAGAATGGGAAACGCATCAATTGCCCCATGTGTGTTAAGGGAGTTGAAGATCCCGAAGCATCACTGTATGGGGCTCTAGGTAAATACATCAGTGAGAACTGCATCAATCTTAACGATATCGAGCACGTGATGATTACCGGCGTGGGGACCAAGAAGATCAAATCACCCATCTATGAGCTGCCCACCGATATTGTTGACGAGTTCGTAGCCAATGGCCTGGGCGCGCGCTTTGACAGCGGCTTAGACCATATCATCGTCGTGTCGATGGGTACAGGCACGTCGCTGGTGCGTGTCGATGGGAACGATATCCGACACATTGGCGGCATAGGCATGGGAGGAGGAACCCTGCAAGGACTGTCCCACCTGTTGCTTGGCACCAGCAATGTGCAACACGTGCAGGACATGGCCGTGAGAGGGGAAATCAGCCAAATCAACATGTCGATTGGAGACATCACCACCGACGGCCTGAATGAGTTGACCTCCGAGGCCACCGCGTCATTGTTTGCCAAAGCCCACAAGACCAATCCCGACGATCATGACATCGCTAAGGGCCTTGTGTGGATGGTGCTTGAGACCATCGGCTCATGTGCCGTGTTGTCGCAGCTGAACGGCGGTTTCAAGGATTACGTGCTCATCGGCAACCTTACCCGCTTTGCTGAATGTCAAGAGGTGTTCCCCATGATGGAGGAATTGTATGGTGTGCATTTCATCATACCCAAGTATGCCCCCTATTGCACGGCACTGGGAGCAGCTATCAGTTATGGATACCAAAAAGAATAGGCTAGAGCTAACCAAGATATGGAACTGAGTGTTGTCATCGTCAACTACCGCGTGAAGTATCTGCTGGAGCAGACTTTACGCTCGGTGGAGCAAGCCATGCAAGGCATGACGGGCGAGGTCATCGTTGTCGATAACCTGTCGGGCGATGACAGTATCGCCTTCTCACGTGAGCGTCACCCGGGTGTCACATTCATCGAGAACCAAGAGAACGTGGGCTTTGCCCGCGCCAACAATCAGGCCATCATGCAGGCGCAAGGAGAGTTCACACTCATCCTCAACCCTGACACCATCATCACACCACGCTGCCTGCAAGAGGGCATCGCATGGATGCGTTCACACGACAAATGTGGCGCCATCGGAGCAAGAATGATGGACGGTAACGGCGTGTTCCTGCCCGAGAGTAAACGGGCCTTCCCCACCCCTTGGGTGTCGTTCTGCAAGATTTTCGGCTTATCTAAACTGTTCCCGAGGTCGCCGTGGTTCGCCAAGTATCACCTGCGCTACCTGAGTGACCTGGAGCCACAGTGCATCGATATCTTGTCAGGTGCCTATATGCTGTGCCGCACTAAAGTCTTGCAGCAGCTGGGTGGCTTTGACGAGGATTTCTTCATGTATGGCGAGGATATTGACCTGAGCTACCGTATCGTCAAGGCCGGATACCAGAACTGGTTCCTGCCCACGCCTATGGTACACTACAAGGGTGAGAGCACCAAGAAAGACTCGATGCGCTATGTGAGGATCTTCTATGACGCGATGCTCATCTTCTACCGCAAGCATTTTCCTCGTTTCAACCTCATTTTCTACCCTGTTGTCAAACTGGGTGTAGTCGTCAGGGCTGGTATGGCAATGGTCAAGAGGCTCGTGAAACGCATGCTGCCCAGCAGCGGCAAACCCGCAAGCGAGACATGGCCATGGGCTATCATCAGCGACAATCCTGCAGCCGTCGCCGAGCGGGCCGGCATCCACATCTTCAGGGACAGCGTTCCTGACAAGGGGAATTGCAATGTACTCATTGATGACGGCTGCCACAGCTATGCCCAAGTGGTGGACTACATCAGGGAACACAGCGATAAGGACCGCCTGGCATTTCATATCTTTGCTGACCGTCACGGTATCATCATCTCGCCTAAGATGTCATGAAACAGTTATTAAGTAACGACTATATCACATTGAGGGCGTTGGAGCCCACCGACCTCGACACGCTCTACCGATGGGAGAACGATTCCACGTTGTGGGCCGTGAGCGACACTGCTGCCCCCTACTCGCGCGAGGCCTTGTGGCATTATCTGGAAAACTACACGGGCGATATCTACGCCCAGCGCCAGCTGCGCCTGATGATCGTGTTATCCACCGATGGCACGCCAGTAGGCACCATAGATTTCCTCAACTTTGACCCCTTAAATAACCGTGCCGAGCTGGGCCTGTTCATCGCCGATGAATATCGGGGAAAGGGCCTGGGGCGACAGGCTCTCGACCTGCTATCCGCCTATGCCCGCGACCATATCGGTCTAAGGCAACTGTATGTGTTCATCGCCCTAGATAACACTGTGTGCCTCAATCTGTTTGAGAACTATGGATACCGCCGCGTAGGTGTGCTGCAGTCATGGGTAAAACGTGGTACAACCTACCGCGACGTCGCCCTGCTACAAATGCTCTTCTAACACAAAACAAAAAATGCGGCTGATAGCCGCATTCATTTTGTTAAGTTGGTTCAAAAAGACTGTTATAGGGAAGTCATATCGGGATCGATGCCGATGATGACACCATTGGGATCGATAAGGAATGAATGATAGCCTTCCTCGAGGCGCCAACTCCTGATAATGTCATCCTGCATGTCTTGAGCTGTGCTAAACTGTGCCGAGCGGTCTAGGTTGTCGATTGCAACTATCTGGTTGAAAACGCTCTCGCTGCGGTCCAGATTGACCGACACATGGGTGTAGCCTGCTCCTGCCGAACGTGACAACCTATCATAACGCATGTTGTCAAGGCGGGATTGGGCATCATCCGATGACCAGAACGTGAGAAGGATCTTCTCGCCGCGATGCTGTTTCAAGGGTGACAAATCATTGTTGCTATCACCAAGCAGGAGAGACGGAGCCTTATAACCAATTCGGCTATCGGCAGGTGCCGAATAATAAGCCGATGTAAAAAGCGTCAGCAGGCCCACGATGGCGATGATCAATAACGTCTTATTCATTCATTCTTAGTTTTGGTTTGCATTTTAGACATTGCCTGGCATTGGAGCCACGCGATGCCTTGTCGATTTTCGACTTGCCCCTCTCAAATCCCCAAGACTTGATTGGGATTGCAAAATTAATCAAAAAAAGTTATTAACAAACCCAACAATGGCATTTTTGTGCTTTTTTTCCTGTTTTTTCACATTTTATCACTCAATAATGCAAACCAATCTCCAAGAAAATCAATGATGACGTCCAGTTCCGGTTTAGATTATTTATTGACATTTTTTGGATAATTGGCAATAAAGGTTTACCTTTGCGCATTAAAACATTTATACCATTTACTATGAAAAGGATTCAAAAGTCGTTACTGATATTGTCATGTGCAATTTTGTCCATGACAGCATTTATGTCCTGTGAATTTGGCGATCGCACCGACCCCGATCACCCCTTATTCGTTTCTTATACTATATCGGTCAACACCGAACAATATAATGGTCCCGATGAGTTATTAGACGAGATCAATGATTGGATTGAGAAAAATGCTGTCATCTATGATACTGAGGTGAAATATTCCACTGGAGCCCCTGAGGAGTTTGCCCACAGTGATGACGAAGCCATTCAGAAATACAATCAGTTCCTGCCTAAATTCAAAGCCTACCTCAATGAGGTCACCCAAAAGCTGGCTAACGGCTCGTTTGGCTCAGGGGTAAAAGTCCAGGCTGATTTCTATGTATATGCTGTTCGCGGACAGGGCCAAGGCCGAGATCTGAAAAGTGAACACGTGAATTATGTATATCCTGTCAATTAATGACGACTAAAAACAACAACAGTTGATTATTGTGCGCTGGAAATACTGGCGCACTTTTTCTTTTAACACTCCCAACACAGATATACACTATGGCACGAATGAAAATCAGCAACGATTGGTGGACCGCGCCAGCCGAGAGCGAGAATGGCAACCTGATCTTAGTCACTGGCCGTCGCGGCATGGAACCAGTCATTGAAACGGGTCATTACCGCTATCGCATCGAGGTCACTTGGCCATATGAGGGTGACGCTAAAGCCTTACCAAGCTATGACGACAGCAAAATGTTGGAGGCTGTCACCGATGCGCTCAACGAGTGTTTTGACCGCGACCCAGTTGCTGTGCTCACAGGCATTTACACCGGCGACAACCAGCGCAACTGGGTGTTCTATACCCGCTCGCTGCACATATTCCAGCGCAAGTTTAACGAGGCACTGGCACCCTTCCCCGCCCTACCCCTGCAATTCGAGGCCGAGGAAGATCCCGAATGGCAGGAGTACCGCGAGATGTGCCAGTGCGAGGTCGCCGAGGGCGAAGACTAATCCAACTTTTTTTATTTCAGGAATAGTTTCCTGACGGTGCCGTCGCTCATCATGACGATATTGAGGCCCTGCTGCATGCTTTGCAGCTTGTGGCCCATGATGTCATAATAACCCACTGCCACGGCATCATGGCTATCGAGTTGCTCGGCTACGCCAGCGACGCCTGCTTGCATGAACTTGTAATCCTGATAGTCGCCTGGAATACTGAAGCGGATAACAGCCGAACGAGACTCTACACCTATGGGCATCGGATCGGCGGTCACGAAAACATTTACGACACCAGTGAACTCGTCATTTTCAAATTCGTCCTCAATCTCAATTTCCAACCAATCGGGAAGTACAGATGAACCATTCCAAGTAATATCCCAGTCCTCAGATGGATTGCTTGATAAAAACTCAATGCTGGGATAAATCACATCGTCATCATACACATAAGGATGTTCGGGGTACTTATCCATCAAGCCACCCTCAAGAGGGAAGACATAATCGCCGTCGTCATCGTTACTAAACGCCAAATAAGGCTGGTCGGCAACAATAAAGATGGAAAAGCCTGTCTTCATCTCCCAATCATGATAGAAATGGTTCAGGCCTGTCCATTCATATCTGCCTGTGAAATTCCCCTCGTCATCATTGATTGGGGCTTTGAGATAAGCCAATTCTCCATAGCCTTCGTCCTCATTGTAGTCGGCACAGATAAAGGCCGTAAAGTCCTCAAGGTCGGCCGCAGCAGGTTCATTGTAGCCTTCAATGGTGACTAAAATCGGATAGTCAATCGTGGGTTTGTACTCAAAAACCAGATCGGGATCATCCTCGTCGCAGCTTAAGAGGATAAACTCAACCAAACCATTCCTCTCCTCCATTGTCATTGGATCCACTATTCCTTGTCCAAACGCAATCAGTTCTCCTGGCTCTTCAGGCAAGATGGCACAGCCTTCATCCTGATAGGGTGGAATATCTTCAAGGCGATATACTTTACAGGTGAGACTGACAGGGGCACTGCATTGAATTGAGGTGATATTCAGACATACTTTCTTGAGCAAATAGGGGTGCTCGGGACGTTCAAAGGCCTGCGCCATGCCATCAACGTGTTTAGTGTTCTTGCCAAACCACCGCCCAGTGGGGTCAATGACAGACGGGGCAGCCCCACTATAAAAATCGGTTATCCAAGTGTAATCGAGATCATTGTTACGGCCGCCCCGACAGGCCGTCTTGCTCGACAACAGAAACTCAACCTCCTCATCATCATCGTTAAAGACCACATAAGGATCGGGTACCGCCCACGCCTCGGCATAAGGCAGGTTTTCGACAACATTGCCATTTGACGTTGAGTAATAGGGCATCTGGTAAGAATACCAGTTGGCTGAAGGATCATCCAGCGGGCCATCGGTAGCATAGAACATGGGCATCGGCTGGATAGAAATGCCATATGATGATTTCAATATCGATTCATGATCTACTGCTGTAGGGTTATCATTTGCAGCATTGTAAACATCCCAAGAAACATCAGTATTCTCATCAGCGTTTTGGACTGACCCATAGAAAGTATACTCAGCATAGGGCTTAAACAGGACAATGTCATGATAAAGGCTATATCCACCTACACCGTTTACAGCAATCTCCGGGCAATAGAATGCCCCGGCAGGGCGCCGATAGAAGGGCTTTAAGGGCGCATTATCCCGTACTGGCGCAGCGACAGGGGTGCGCTTGGGCATTTCATTAACACTTGCATCGGTTTGAAGGTTCATGCGACTTAATGGCGGCCGCTGCAACGACCGAGCCGCGTCGGACTTTCGTGACTGGGCTCCTGCGCTCAAGGTCATGAGCGAGGCCACAACAACAAAGAGTAAAGATTTTCTATTCATGTTCAGACAATTTAAATAATTAATAAAAATGAGATACTTTAGTCATCCTTTGACGTAGGCTGCAAATATAGACATAATTCTCTAATTTTCAAACAAAAATCAAGAAAAAAACACTTTGCGCCTTAGCTTGGGGTTTTGCCACAGAATAACAGCAAAAAAGCAAGGGCGCCTGTTCAAAAGAGGCGTCCTTGCTGCTAAAAAGTATCTTTTCAGGAAAAAAATCACATGTTCATGCCACCATCGACCTGGATGACCTGGCCGGTGACGTAGCTCGACATGTCGCTGGCGAGGAAGGTGGCCACGTTGGCGATATCCTCGACCGTGCCACCGCGGCGCAGGGGGATGCGCTGACACCACTCCTTGCGAACCTCCTCGGGGAGTTCCTGGGTCATGGCGGTGTCGATAAAGCCCGGAGCGATGGCATTGGCGCGGATGCCGCGGCTACCCATCTCCTGGGCGATGCTCTTGGCCAGAGCAATGAGGCCAGCCTTGCTGGCAGCATAGTTGGCCTGTCCGGCGTTACCGTGAACACCAACCACCGAAGCCATGTTGATGATGGAGCCATTGCGCTGACGCATCATGATGGGCACCAGAGCATGGATAAAGTTGAACGCGCTCTTGAGGTTAACAGCGATGACAGCGTCCCACTGCTGCTCGGTCATGCGCAGCATGATACCGTCCTTGGTGATGCCGGCGTTGTTGACAAGAATGTCGATGTGGCCAAAGTCCTCATGGATTTGCTTCACCACGGCCTCGGTCTCCTCAAAGCTGGCTGCGTTGCTGGCATAACCCTTGGCCTTCACGCCCAAGGCAGCGATTTCCTGCTCGGTCTGCTTGCCGTTCTCGTCGATAACGAGGTCGGTAAAGGCGACATCAGCGCCCTCGGCGGCAAACTTCAGGGCGATGGCTTTGCCGATGCCCCTGGCTGCTCCAGTGATGAGCGCCACTTTTCCTTCTAACATTTTCATTTCTCTTTTTTGTATTATAATGGTTATTAATGTTGTTTTCTTCAACCATTTGGCCTGCAAAGGTAGTAATAATTGCCGACACCACAAAATTTGCTCGCTAGCGAGCAGTTAATAGGGTTAATGGTTAGGGGTTAAAGAGAGATCCGCACCCCGACAAAACGGAATGCGGATGCTCATTAACCTTTAATCTTTAACCTTTAACCTGCGAGCGCAGCGAGCATCAGGGCCATTGGCCGCTGAGCAGGTAGTCGATGAGGACGGTCACGTCGTTGATGGTGACGCTGCCATCAGTGTTGCAGTCGGCTGAAGGGTTGTTAACGGTGCCGCCGCCCAGCAGCAGGTCGATCAGGGCCGTCACGTCGGCAATTGTCACATCGTTATCGCCATTCACGTCACCACGCAGGCTGGCATTCTTGTCGGTGAAGTAGCCCGGGTTGTCGGGGCCGCCGTCGAGGTGGGCGTAATCCTTGTCCACATGGTTGGCGTCGTAGGTGGTACCCTTACCGCCCACCAGGCTGGTACAATTCTTGAACATGTCCCAAGTGTAGCGCATGGAAGCCGTCATCCAGCCATCGCCCACATAGATGGTCCGCAGGTTATTGCAGTCGATAAACATGTGTCGTATCTCATAGACCTGAGACGTGTTGAAACTGCTCAAATCAAGGCTCGTCAATTTATAACAACTATCGAACATGAAAGCCATAATGGTCACCTCACTGGTGTTCAGATAAGTCAAGCCCTGGATGGATTCAAGATTCCACATTCTGTAAAACCAACCCCAGGTTGTCGTCGGGCGGGCATCAGCAAACGAGGGGTCAAAGACCACCTTGGTCACCTCGTGGTTGGTATTATCAATGTCCCAACCGGTATCGTACTCTCCCTCGTTCATGTCGTAGGTCCTGCCAGGGCGACCAATGCGCAGGCCGTTGTAGTAGAACGTCAGCGTAGTGTTTTCAGGTGTGTAGCAGGCATAGGCCTCTTTCAGTTCGGTGAAGTAGCCCGGGTTGCCCGCGCCACCATCGATGTGGGCATAGCCGTCACCAGAACGACCAGTCTGAAAAGTAGTGTTTTATTCATAATAAGTTAGGCTGTTGTTGATTAATAATGTTTATGTGCCGCAAAAAATACGTAAAATAATGCAAAATCAGAAGGGATAACATAGAAATTTACAATAATTATAATGACACCCACAACGATGCTCGCTACGCTCGCAGTTGGACAAAAAAAGAGACGCAAAATATTGCGTCTCTACATTTCTTTGAGCCTCTTAGCGTGAGGCTAAGGGGGTTGGGATTACCAAGCGAACATAGGATAATCTTTCATCATCTCGTTAACCTTGCCGCGAACAGCTGCGATAACAGCCTCGTCCTCGGGAGCGCGGAGAACGGTGTCGATGAGCTCGACGATGTCGCCCATCTTGTCCTCCTTGAGGCCACGGGTGGTGATGGCGGGAGTACCCAGACGCAGACCGCTGGTCTGGAAAGCGCTGCGATCGTCGAAGGGAACCATGTTCTTGTTGACGGTGATGTCAGCAGCAACGAGGGCAGCCTCGGCTACCTTACCTGTCAACTCGGGATACTTGGTGCGCAGGTCAACCAGCATGCAGTGGTTGTCGGTACCGCCCGAGCAGATCTTGTAACCCTTGTCGATGAGGGCCTGGGCCATGGCAGCGGCATTGGTGCGCACCTGGATAGCGTAGTCCTTGAACGAGGGTTGGAGGATCTCGCCAAAGGCGACAGCCTTAGCGGCAATCACGTGCTCGAGGGGACCGCCCTGAACGCCGGGGAAGACGGCGCTGTCGAGCAGCGACGACATCTTGCGGATGACACCCTTCTTGGTGGTCTTGCCCCAGGGGTTGTCAAAGTCCTTACCCAGCAGGATGATACCGCCACGGGGACCGCGCAGGGTCTTGTGGGTGGTGCTGGTAACGATGTGGGCATATTTCAAGGGGTTGTTCAACAGGCCAGCGGCGATAAGGCCGGCGGGGTGTGCCATGTCGATCATGAGCAATGCGCCCACACTGTCGGCAATCTTGCGCATGCGCTCGTAGTCCCACTCGCGGCTATAGGCGCTAGCACCACCAACGATCAACTTGGGACGCTCGCGCTGTGCCACCTCTTCCATCTGGTCATAGTCCACCAGGTTGGTGTCGGGGGTCACGTTATATTCACAAGCTTGGAACATCAAACCCGAGAAGTTAACGGGGCTACCGTGTGAGAGGTGGCCGCCATGAGCCAGGTTCAGACCCATAAACTTATCGCCGGGCTTGAGGCAAGCCATGAAGACGGCCATGTTAGCCTGAGCACCCGAGTGGGGCTGTACGTTAACATACTCGGCATCGAAGATCTGTTTCAGACGGTCGATAGCGACGTTCTCGCTCTCGTCAACACACTGGCAGCCGCCATAGTAGCGGTGGCCAGGATAACCCTCGGCATACTTGTTGGTCAGGCAGCTGCCCATGGCCTGCATAACCTGATCACTCACGAAGTTCTCACTAGCGATGAGCTCAATGCCGTGTTGCTGACGCTGATGTTCACGCTCGATGATGTCAAAAATCACTTTGTCTCGTTCCATTGATTTTTAGTTTTTAGTTTTTGTAGAGAAGCAAAATCTTGCGTCTCGAGTTGTTAGTATTAAAGTTATTTAGTCTTTTGTTTTCGGTTTCTTGCGGACTGACCAGCCAAAGTGGCCCAACTCCTCGCCCAGCGCGTAGTAATGGCCGTGGCAGTAGGTGATCAGGTCGGCGGCCTTGAGGTCGAGGGCGCCCGTCGCGGGATCGATGTAACGGTCATCGGCGATGACGTTCATCACCTCGGCGATGAACATGTCGTGGGTGCCCAGGCGCATGATGTCGCGCACGCGGCACTCGATGCTCACGGGAGCCTCCTCGATATAGGGGGCAGCCACCGTCTCGCCCTTGACGGCGGTGAGACCCATCTCACGCCACTTGTCAAAGTCGCGTCCCGAGCGAACACCACACCAGTCGGTGGCACGCGCCAAGTCGCGGTTGGTGAGGTTGAGCGTGAAGGCCATGTTGCGCTCCACAATACTGTGGCTAAGGCGCTCGGGCCTGATGGAGACATAACACATAGCTGGGTCGGAACAGATGGTCCCTACCCAAGCGGCAGTGAAGAGATTATATTCCTCGGGCGAGGCTCCACAACTCACCAGCATCGCCGGGAGCGGGTAAATCATGGTTCCAGGCCTCCAGTTCTGTTTCATGCTCTAAACGCTCGAATCTCAATTTGGTGCAAAGGTAAGGCTTTTTTGGTTAATAGCGCACAGTAAATAGTGAATAGTTACTAATTTTTTAATCATTGTCTACAGGAGAAAAAGATGTTAATAACTTTCTTATCGACCATGATAGCTATCAAGGGGAATATCCCTAACTTTGTGGTTTGTAAAACAACCTAACGACAAAGTATCGTGCACATCGTTATAGCAGGAAATATCGGGAGCGGTAAATCCACACTGGCCGAGATGCTTGCCAAGCATTACGGCTGGGAGCCTTTCATGGAGCCGGTGGTGGATAACCCTTACTTAAACGACTACTACAAGGACATCAAGCGATGGTCGTTTGCCCTCGAGGTGTTCTTCCTGAAGCAGCGTTTCAAGGACATTATGAGCATCAACGCCAGCGACAAGACCATCATCCAGGACCGCAGCATCTTTGAGGGCGTGTATATCTTCACCGCCAACAATCACGACATGGGCAACATGGATGACAGGGACTTTGAGACCTACATGGAGCTCTTTGAACAGATGATGACGATTGTCCACTTGCCCGACCTGATGATTTACCTGCGCTCCAGCGTTCCCCACCTGGTGGACAATATCCGCAAGCGCGGGCGCGACTACGAGCAGACGATCCCATTGAAATACCTGTCGAACCTCAACGAGCGTTATGAGGAGTTTGTCATGAACACCTATCAGGGTCGCAAACTCGTTATCGACGTGGACGACATGGACTATAAGAACAATCCTGAGGACTTTGCCAGCATCGTCGACAGGATTGACAAGATGATGTTTGGCCTCTTCGGCCCGTTGGACTGAACTTTATACTTCTGACAATAACAACCTAAAACTAAAATAGATATGCACATAGCAGTAGCAGGAAATATCGGCAGCGGCAAAACCACTTTGACCAAGCTGCTCGCCAAGCATTACGGATGGAGCCCACGGTTTGAGCCTGTGGACAACAACCCCTATCTTGAGGATTTCTATGCCGACATGTCACGCTGGTCATTCAACCTGCAGGTTTATTTCCTGAACAAGCGCTTCAAGGAAGTGGTTGAGATCTCACAGAGTGACATCGACATCATCCAGGACCGAACCATCTATGAGGACGCATGCATCTTCGCCCCCAATCTTCACGGACAAGGGCTGATGAGCGACCGCGACTTCAACAACTACCGCGACCTGTTTGACCTGATGATGTCGCTGGTAAAGATGCCAGACCTGATGATCTACATCCGCTCCACCATCCCCAACCTGGTGCAGCAGATCCAAAAACGCGGCCGTGACTATGAGCAGACCATGCGACTGGACTACCTTGAGGGATTGAACAAGCGCTACGAGGAATGGATCGCCGGCTACAAGGGCAACCTGGTCATCATCAATGGCGATGAGGTGAAATTTGGCGACAGTCCTGAGGATTTTCAACTTGTGTGTGACAAAATCGATACCAACTTGTTTGGCATCTTCTCTCCATTCAACCAGCAACGATAACAATTAATGCCTAATTTAAGGCTTTGACACTTGAGATGCAATGGTGTCACGCACTCCCTTAGCATTGAGCGAGTGCTTGACGGGGCGGCTCTTGATGAGTTCTGCCCTTTTTTATACCCGCGCCAACAGCATTTTGGCCTTGACATTCGGTTTTAAAGCCCAAATCCCGCCTAAAATCGGTTTTTTTGGTAATTTTGCGGCATGAGAGGCAAGAGAGCCATATCAATCGCAGCCGTGCTGCTGGCGTGGATAGCGCCAGCCATGAGCCAAGTGAGCGTGGACCATTTCACGGGTGACGGCACGCGATATTTGCGCTCGAGGCAAGAGGTGATGTACGACGACTTCTTCCATTCGGCCACCTTTGCTGTGGCAGCTACAGCCAATCCCGAGGGCCTGGTGACATTCATGCTCGAGGTCACCTATGACGAGGGACTGCTGCACGTGTCCCAGGGCGACAGCCTGACGCTGGTGCTGCGTGGCGGCGACAGGGTTATCGTCACCACCGACCGCGACCTCTCGCGCAGTGATATCGCAAAACGCCATTTCAAGGCCCGTAACGTCTATTACACCACTTGCCACTATCCCTTGTCCACCTATGACATCCAACGCATCACACGCAACCGTGTGACCAAAATCTCAGCTCAGACCGACGATTTCACCTTCGACCGCAAGCTGGATAAATTCCAAGACAAATTCAGGCGGCAGTTCACAGCCGTTTACCGATACCTGATGGGCAACGAAAAGCCCTGAGAAGTGACATGAAAGAAAATGCTCCGGGGCCCATGAGGCCTCGGAGCATTCTGTATTTTAGAACAGGGCTCCCGCTATTACTTCACGCGGAGCACCTTGCCGATCTGGACGTTGTCGTCAGTCAGACCATTCATTTTCTTAAGTTGAGCCACCGTCAAGCCGTTCTGAGCGGCAATCTTGGTCAGGTTCTCGCCCTCGCGCACCTTGTGTGTCGAGCGGCTCTCTTCGCGGCTTTCCTTGGTGGATTTCTTGGTGCTTGCGGTTACCTGCTGCTCCTTCTCTTTCTTGTTGTTCTTTTTGTTCTTGTCAGCAACAGCATCTTTTTCCTCGGCTTTCACGCTCTTCTTAGCGGCGGCATAGCGCTTGCTGGGAGCATAGTCACGCGCCTTGGTATAAGTGCTCTTGGAGAAAGTGTAGCTATCGGTATGGGTGCAACGGTTACCAAAGTCGAAGATAGCCTCAGGATTGATGGCATAACCCATGAAACGGGTCTCGAAGTGCAGGTGGGGACCCGTGCTGCGGCCCGTGTTACCGCTCAGCGCGATGGGCTGGCCGGCCTTCACATACTGGTCGGGCTTCACAAGGAAACGTGACAAGTGGCCATAAATGGTCTCCAAGCCGTTCTCGTGACGCACGATCACATAGAAACCATAACCGCCACGGTCAAAGCGGGTCAAGCGCACGCGGCCCGAGAATGCCGAATAAACGGTGTCGCCAATGGCTGAACGCAGGTCAACACCCTTGTGGGTGCGTCCAAACTGGGGACGATAGCCATAGTGGGAAGTCACATAGTTACCCTTGATGGGCATCACATAGTGGCGAACGTCAAGCACCTTAGAGTTAGGCACATTGGCATCCTTATAGCAATTCACGAGGTCGCTGTCCCAACCCTCGGTGTAAATATCGGGCTCGGGTTCGCACTCCTCATAAAGATCTGCTGCATATTTTTGGGCTTCCTTGACCTGAATCTGGTCCTTCACTCGGCTCTGCTTAGCGAGGAGGTCGCTGTGCTTCTTGCTAAAGCTCGAAGCGGATTGCACATTCTGAGCCGATGTGCCAAGCGCAAAAAGGGTCATCGCCGTCAAGGCGAAAAATATACTTTTTATATTCATTTCGGGTTATTTTCTAAGACTATTTGTTTTTAAGAACGCACAAATGTATGCATTTATTTTGGAAGGGGGGGCATTTAGACTGCTAAAAAGTGTAAAGTTTGGTTTCCTTTCCTAAACAGAGCGAGTTAAATATCTGTTTCTCAACTGAATAAAAAATTCACAAATGCAAACAGTTCAAAATCCGAAATTTGCAGTGTGATTTTTAGGAAATCAGGCCCCAATTGGCTTGCTTGTCAAAGAGGTCGCGCAGGTGTGCGGCCATCCTGCGCCCCCAGGGGGATTCCAGTTTGGGATCCTCCCTCAGATAGTCCTCGGCGGCATTACGCGCCATCTGGATAATCTGGCCGTCCTGAGCGAGATTAGCGATGTGCAGGTTAAAGGCGATGCCGCTCTGCTGGGTGCCTTCCATGTCACCTGGTCCGCGCAGTTTCATGTCCTCCTCGGCCACAACGAAACCGTCGTTGGTCTGGGTCATCACCTGCAGGCGATGCCGCGTGTCACGACCCAGGTCACTACGCGCCATGAGGATGCAATAGCTTTGGTCAGCGCCGCGCCCCACCCTGCCGCGTAACTGGTGCAGTTGCGATAGGCCAAAACGCTCGGCATCCTCGATGACCATGACCGAGGCATTGGGTACGTTCACGCCCACCTCGATAACCGTGGTCGCCACGAGGATATGGGCCTGTCCTGACGCGAATAGATTCATCTGATAGTCTTTCTCAGCGGGTTTCATGCGCCCGTGAACCATCGCCACGTTATAGTGCGGGAAGACGTCACACACCTGTTCATAGCCCTGTTCCAACGCATGCAGGTCAAGTTTCTCGTTCTCCTCGATGAGGGGATAGACGATATAAGCCTGGTGCCCCTGCCTCAACTGCGAGCCTACAAACTGATACATCTTGAAGCGGTCGGGCTCATGGCGCAACACTGTCGTGACAGGCTTGCGGCCCGGCGGCAGTTCGTCTATGACCGACACATCGAGGTCACCATAGACCGTCATCGCCAACGTGCGCGGAATGGGGGTTGCCGTCATCACCAGCACATGGGGCGGCGCGATACGGTTCTTGCTCCACAAGCGGGCACGTTGCGCCACGCCAAAGCGGTGCTGCTCATCGATGATGGCCAGACCCAAGTTGCGGAACTGCACCGTATCCTCGATGAGAGCATGGGTGCCGATAAGAATCTGCAACTCACCGCTCATCAGCGCCTCGTGGATGGCAGTGCGCTGTTTTTTGCGGGTCGAGCCCGTCAAGAGCGCCACCTTAACGCCGATGGCGTCGGCAAGCGGTTTGATGGTCTCAAGATGCTGTCCCGCCAAAATCTCGGTAGGAGCCATGATACAGGCCTGATAGCCGTTGTCTAGGGCAATAAGCGCGGTCATGAACGCCACAACCGTCTTACCACTACCCACATCGCCTTGCAGCAGGCGGTTCATCTGCTTGCCGCTGCCCATATCGTGGCGCATCTCGCGGATGACCCGCTTTTGAGCCCCCGTGAGCGGGAACTGGAGCACATTGTGATAAAAACCGTTGAAATAGGCGCCCACCTGGCTGAAGACATGGCCCACCAACCGGCGGCTGCTCCCCTTGATATAGTGCAAAATGTTCAGTTCCAGGAAAAACAACTCCTCAAACTTGAGCCTCAGCTGTGCCCGTTGCAAAGCGCGCTGGTCGGCAGGCAAGTGAATGTTGCGCAACGACTCGGCCAGCGGCATGAGGCGGTAACGCTGTATCAGTTCGGGAGGCAATGTCTCCTCGATATGCTCCACGGCTGGGGTGCTCAATAGGCCAACCACAAGCTTGTGGATTGCTCGTGAGGTAAACGAGCGGTTACGCAGCGTTTCGGTAAGGTTATAAACGCCCTGCAGGCCCTGGTTCACGATCTCACCGTTGGCCACATCCACCTCGGGATGAACGATATTGAGGTGATTGTTGAACAATGAGGGTTTGCCAAAGAGGACATACTGAGTCTGGGTGTTATAGCTGCGCTGGATAGATGCCACACGGTTAAACCACACGACCTCGATGGTGCCGGTTCCGTCGGTGAACAAAGCCTGAAGGCGTCGCTTTCGTCCCTCACCTACCGCCGTGAAAGTAATGAAGCGCCCCTTGAGCTGCACCGCTGTCTCATCGCCCGTCAATTCATTAACTTTGTTAATGACGCTGCGATCGATATAACGGAACGGGAAATAATACAGCAGGTCGTAATATGAAGATATGCCGAGCTCTTTTTTGAGCAGTTCGGCACGCTTGGGGCCCACGCCGTGCAGGTACTGTATGTCGGTGTGGCGCAGGTCAGGCATCGGGGTTGAGCAAGTATTCGGCAAGCGCCAGGTCCATTGGACGGGTAATTTTCAAATTCTTCGGGTCACCTTCAACAAGGATCACACTGTGGCCATACCGCTCGACCACCGAGGCATCGTCGGTAAAAGTCGGATCAAACTTTTGCCTATAAGCTTCCATCAGCAATCGGGCATCAAACGCCTGAGGTGTTTGTACGGCTCGCAGCGATGAACGGTCAAGGGCATGGCTTGCCTCGCCATCAACCTGACGAACCGAATCATTGAGCATGACCACGGGAATGGCAGCACCATCGCGACGGGCTGCCTCAAGGACGCGATTGATGAGATCGGGGCCAGCTAATGGGCGCACGCCGTCATGCACGGAAATCACATCAACATCGGTGATGTCAACAATGCTGTCGAGCGCGTTTTTCACGCTGTGCCAGCGTGTCTCGCCGCCAGGCACAATACGGTGAGGAACCTCAAAGCCATATTCACGGCATAATTGCTGCCATAGCTCCATCTGCCCTTGGGGCAAAGCCACGATGACATCAAAAGAACCGTCCCCATTTTCTTCAAAGGCCTCGATGGTTCGCATCAGGATGGGAAGCCCACCCAGTTCCAGGAACTGCTTGGGCATCTCAGCGCCAAAACGCGTACCGCTGCCACCAGCTACTATAATCGCTACCGTTCTCATGTTGTTTTCACTATTTTAGGCTTGCAAAGTTAAGCAAAAACAAGCAATAAAAGGCAAAAAAGAAACGGTTCTTTTGAAGTGCTCCAAAGAAGAACCGTTCCCTTTTTTCTCAATAAATGCTGGTTGTAACCAACCGATTATTTTTTCTTGGTTTTCTTTTTATCCTTGCTGATGGTGCCACGGCTGGCATCGGTGGCCTTAATGTTGTCGAGGCGATTAGCTTTGCCAGTGAGTGTAGATGCGTTGGCTTTCACGCTGTGGTCACTTGACAACTTGCCGGTCTTCTTGAGAAACTCGCGTTGGGCCTTGGCCATCTGCTCACGGAACTCAGCACTACCCTGCAGGGCCGAATAACCGATGCTGGCAGCAACACGGCTGGCGTCCACATCGCTCTGCCAGTGGGCGCCCACAATCACGCGGCTCTCGCCGTACATCCAGCCACGGGCAAAGATCTCATTGGCAGCAGCGGGATTCACCTCGGCAAGCAACAGGGCGGCAGTCCAACCACGCATGGTATGGCCCGAGGGATATGAACCTTCACCCGAGAGTTCGGCCTCCTCATCGGTGAGCATCTTGTCCTGGTAACGCTCAAAGGGGCGCTGGCGATGATAATAGGCCTTGGGTGCGACACGCATGGCATCGGTCGTTGTGAGGCTGGTCACCATCAACTTCCAGATTTCGGGCGTGTTCTCAGGAGTAATCGCCAAACCAAAGGGAACCGAAAACTCAGCTAGCAAGGCCTCGTAAGACCACACGGCATCGCGCCTGGCGATCTCGGCGCGTTCAGTGTCGAGTCGTTGTAACTTGCCCCAGGCAAAGCGTTCCATATCGTAAGCAAATTCGGGACTATCAAATGCAGGAGGTGCCGGCAAGCACTTAATCAGGTCAGGTAGTTGATCAACAGTGAGATAAGGCTGGATCTCATTCTGCGCATTCATCGTCATGGCCGCCATGACCATGGACAATGCAATTACATAAAACTTCT
This sequence comes from Muribaculaceae bacterium, assembly GCA_016290325.1. Lineage (GTDB taxonomy): Bacteria > Bacteroidota > Bacteroidia > Bacteroidales > Muribaculaceae > Sodaliphilus. Next base: position 59,872 of record JAEETL010000002.1, on the reverse strand, counting down.
TCATAATCATATAAACAGTTATCGTTTTGACTGTGCAAAAGTAGTACAAATAATTTGTTCAAGTGATAATTGGCGCTAGCCTTTTTCAAGGCAATGAAATAGGGGAAAAGGGTAAAATTTAAAAAGGAACTTTAAGTCTTAACTTAAAATTCCTTTTTAGGTTTCAAATAGGTAAAATTTCTAAGGTAAAAAAGATTGTTTCAGGTTTATGGCGCAAAATTATAGTCATTTTTTGAACTATGGACATTCAAATTATATGTTATAAAACATATTTTTTGAATCCGCTTTGAAAAATTTGACTTAATCGTTTGAAAATCAGCAATGCAAACGATTGCTTAATTTTTATTGTTTTTCAAAGAATTTGAGGGAAAATTGCCCATTGCTGTCAAGAACGACATAGGAGCACAGCGAGATCCAATCGCCCAAAAAGATGACTGGCGGCATCCCATCGGCCTCGTTCATGCGGGCAATGTGAAGGTGACCGTAAACGAAGGCTTCGATGTCGGGATGGTTGGCATAAAAATCACGGGAGAAATCGATGAGCCGCTCGGCGGCACGCTCTGACACGGCCTGTTGCCTGGCGGGGTCACGTCCTGTGCGGTTCTCGTTAGACCACCCGGTGGCAATGGGATAGGTCCAACGTGGATGGATAGCGGCATAAAGCCACTGGCACACCTTATTATAAAAGCACCAGCGCGTGAAGCGGTACATCACCGGCTGGACACCCACATCGTCGCCATGGGCGATGAGGATACGCTTTCCAGCCGTCTCGACCACCGTGTGCCCCTTGAGCACCGTCATCCCCAGCTGGTCGCGCAGGTAGTCAAACAACCACACGTCGTGATTGCCCGTCACCCAAGTGAGTTTCACGCCACTGTCGGCCAACTCAGCCAATTTGCCAAAGAAACGGATATATCCCCTGGGCACCACATATTTATATTCGTACCAGTAGTCCAGGATGTCACCAAGCAAATACAACTCGGCAGCATCATCCTTAATGGAGTCCAAAAAGCGGCACACGCGCCGCTCGCGCCCCACGGGGTCATCCATATATTTTGCCCCGAGGTGCAGGTCAGATATAAAATAGGTGTTCTTGGACATATTACTGCTTTATCTCCCGTTAACTTATCTAGCGCCTAATACCTAGAGCCAAAAGCCTAGATTACATCATACCCAGTTCCAGTTTGGCCTCGTCGGTCATCATGCGTGGATCCCACTCGGGTTCAAACACCAGGTTGACCGTCGCACTGGTCACACCGTCCACGCTCTCAACCTTTTGCCTCACATCCTCGAAGATGAAATCAGCGATCGGGCAGTTGGGCGCGGTAAGCGTCATATCAATATCCACATGGCCGTCGTCGCCCAGATCGATTTTATAAATCAACCCCAGGCTATAAACATCGACAGGCAGCTCAGGGTCATAGACCGTCTTGAGCATCTTAACGATGCCTTCCTCGATTTTCAGTTTCTGTTCTTGTTCCATAACTGGCCGCAAAAGTAGTGAAAAAGTGGCAATCAACTACCCAAAACACGTGCCAAAATGAAATCTTAGTGCCAAAAACGATAAAATCAAGATAATCAGCCATCGCCAAATCCAATCGGCACGAATCAAAAAAAAACATGCGAAGAAAAAAAATTTTACAAAAAATGCTGAATATTAGCACTTAATTAGAAAAAAATGCCGATATTTGCAGTCGCAAAATCGAAAAGGGGCTCAATTTTGGGCGCTTTTTATTTGGCGCCTCGCCAAAAGAAAACCCAACAACCTCTTGAAGATGAAGCAATTAGAGAGATATGATCATTTAATTTTTTAACCCAAAACATTAAATTTAGAAATACAATGACTAAAGCAGAAATCGTAAGAGAGATTGCTCAATCAACAGGCATTGACAAAGCATCGGTTCTGGAAACCGTTGAGAAGTTCATGGATACCGTTAAGGATTCGCTGGCAAATGGCGAGAATGTGTACCTGCGCGGTTTTGGTAGCTTTATCGTGAAGACCCGTTCACAGAAGACTGCCCGCAACATCAGCAAGAACACTGTTATCATCATCCCAGAGCACAAGATCCCCGCTTTCAAGCCCGCTAAGGTGTTCATGGATCAGGTGAAGTAATCGCTGGCCAAGAGATTGACAACACATCATAATTAATTCATTATAAATAATTAATAACATGCCAAACGGAAAAAAACGCAAAGGCCACAAGATGGCTACGCACAAGCGTAAAAAAAGACTGCGCAAGAACCGTCACAAAAACAAAAAGTAACTGTTGCGTAGTCAATCTGTGACAACTGTGAAATAGCGGGAACAAACGAATTGGCACGCACAATGAGGCGTCATGAATATAATTAGGAGTGAAGCCCATAGTGTCAATTGGTTTGTTCCTGTTTTCTATTTCAGGAGATGACCCCAAACGGGGCCTCCACATCGAGCCCTTTTCCTAAGCACCCTTGAACTGCCACTGTCCAGCGGGACGATACCTGGCAGCCATGCAAGTGCCGATTGTATATCACATTAAGATTAATCGTTGATGTATCAATCTGTTATATTTTTATTGGTTTTCACCCTACACCTTCTGCGATGAGAAGTGAACTAGTAGTTGACGTCACGCCCAAAGACATGACAACGGCACTGCTCGAAGACGGCCGACTCGTGTCATTGCAGCGGGAGACGAGAGACGCCTCCTATGCTGTGGGCAACCTCTACCTTGCCAAGGTGAAGAAGCTGATGCCGGGACTTAATGCCGCCTTTGTCAACGTAGGCCATCCCAAGGACGCATTCCTTCATTACCTTGATTTGGGTTCACAATTCAACACTTTTTCTCAATACATCAAGACGGTACGCGATAATCCCAACAAACGGCCAGTAAGCATCAGCAAAATCAAGAACCAGCCCGAGACCGACAAACACGGAACAGTCTCAGACTTGCTCACTCAAGGGCAGGAACTGCTGGTGCAAATCGCCAAAGAGCCCATATCGACTAAGGGTCCTAGACTCACCACCGAAATCACCTTCACCGGGCGTTTCATGGTGCTCACTCCATTCAACGACCGCATCTCGGTCTCACAAAAAATTAAGGACCATGCCGAGAAGACCCGACTGCGCAGACTTATCGAGAGCATGAAACCCAAGAACTTCGGGATCATCGTGCGCACATCGGCCGAGAACAAAAAAGCAGCTGAGCTCAACGCCGAGCTCAAGATACTGCTCAAAGCATGGGATGACGCCATTGCCAAGATACAGCAGGCCACCTCTCCCGCCCTCGTCTATGAGGAAGAAAGCCGTGCCGTCGGAGAGATCAGGGACATCTTCAATCCCGAGTTTGAGAGCATTCAAGTCAACAATGCCGAAGTGTATGAACAAATCCACGACTATGTGAACCTGATAGCCCCCGATCGCAGCGAAATCGTCAAACTTTACAGCGACGACACTCCTATTTTTGACAAGTTTGGCATATCCAAACAGATCAAGTCGTCGTTTGGAAAGACGGTATCCTTCAAATCGGGCGCATACATAATCGTAGAAAGCACCGAAGCCCTTCACGTCATCGATGTAAACTCAGGTAACCGATCGCGCACCAGCACCGACCAGGAAAGCAACGCGCTGAGCGTGAACCTGCTCGCCGCCGACGAGATAGCCAGGCAGTTGCGCCTGCGCGATATGGGCGGCATCATCGTGATTGACTTCATCGATATGGCCAAGGCCGAACACCGGCAGGAACTGTACAAGCACATGCGCGAAGTGATGCAAAAAGACCGCGCGCGCCACAACATCCTGCCGCTGAGCAAATTCGGACTCATGCAAATCACGCGTCAGCGTGTGCGACCCGCATTGGACATCGCCACCGCCGAGACCTGCCCATCATGTGGAGGCACCGGCCACGTGCAGCCTTCATTGCTTTTTACCGACAAGTTGAAAGACAAGATTGATTACCTTGTCAACACGTTGAAAGCGAGCAACTTCATTATGTATGTCCATCCGTTTGTTGATGCCTACCTCAAGAAGGGTATTGTGAGCGAATACTGGAAATGGCGCAGGGAGTTCAAGCGCAAATTCCGCATCCTGCCCGATCAGTCGCTCAACTACCTTGAGTATAAGGTCATCGACAAAGATCGTAACGAGATTGACCTTAAAGATGAAAAAGACACCAGCAGCAGCGAGACCAGCAAGAAGGAACGACGTTCCAAGCGGTCAGGAGCCAATGCTGAAGACGAGAACCAGGACTGATGCCCCTCCCCACCCTTGAAACGCATCATCCTGAGGCAGACATCACCGCCGCCCCCGCGAGATACCAGCGAGGGCGGCTTTTTATTTCAAAAAATTATAAGGCTTATAAGGCCTACAAGACAAATGAATCCTCGTGACAATTGATTAATCCTGTTCACGAGCGATAAAACCCACAAAAAGGACTTAGTGACATTGAGGCTTGGCATGGGACAGCGAGACAGAGTTGTTACAGTAGCAAAATGCCACAGTTAAATAATGTGAAACTGTTATGAGGTTGAGCAAAATGGGTTATATTTGCAGGGTAAAAATACTTTACTTTAATCATCTTAAACCAATTAACATTACAACATGGCAACAAAGAAAACCAAACCTGCTGTGAAAAAAGAAACCAAGAGTAAGAAAAACAATTGTCAACCCAATCCGCTGGGTGCCGAGACCAAGCGCTACATCGCGATGGAAGACCGCTATGGCGCTCACAACTACCATCCCCTGCCCGTAGTCCTGAAGAAGGGTAAAGGCATCTATGTGTGGGACGTAGAGGGCAAGAAATACTTCGATTTCCTGTCGGCCTACTCGGCTGTTAACCAGGGCCACTGCCACCCGCGCATCGTGAAGGCGCTGAAGGACCAGACCAACTCGCTGTGCCTTACCTCACGCGCATTCTACAACAACGCGTTCTGCGAGTATGAGAAATTCATGCATAGCTACTTTGGCTATGACAAGGTGCTGCCCATGAACACCGGTGCCGAGGGCGTTGAGACCGCTCTGAAGCTTGCCCGCCGCTGGGGTGTAGCCAAGAAGGGTATCCCCAACGACAAGGTGAAAATCATCTGCTGTGAGGGTAACTTCCACGGCCGCACGGTGACCGTCATCACCATGAGCGACGATCCCAGCAGCTATGCCGATTACGGTCCCCTGACCCCTGGCTTCATCCGCATTCCTTATAACGATCCCGAGGCGCTGAAGAAAGCGCTTGAGAAATATGGCAACGAAGTGGCCGCCTTTATCGCTGAGCCTATCCAGGGCGAGGCTGGCGTGTTCGTTCCCGATGATGGCTACCTGAAGAAATGCTTTGACTTGTGCCACGAGCACAACGTGCTTTTCATTGCCGATGAGGTGCAGACCGGTATCGCCCGCACGGGTAAGATGCTGTGCTCACAGCACGACGGCATCCGTCCCGACATCGTGATCCTGGGCAAGGCCCTGGGTGGTGGTGTGCTGCCCGTTTCGGCTTGCTTGGCCGACGATGACATCATGCTCAACGTGAAACCCGGCGAGCACGGCTCAACCTTTGGAGGTTTCCCGCTGGCTGCCCGCGTGGCAGTTGAGGCCTTGAAGGTGGTGAAGGACGAGAAGCTCGTTCAGAACGCCGAGAAGATGGGTAAGATCTTCCGCGAGGAGATCAAGAAGATCAACTCACCGTTCATCGTGCAGGTGCGCGGCCGCGGTCTGTTGAACGCCATCGTTACAAAGCCCGTCGAGGGCAAGACCGCTTGGGACATCTGCCTCAAGCTGCGTGACAACGGCTTGCTGGCCAAGCCGACCCATGACCACATCATCCGCTTTGCTCCTCCCTTGTGCATCACCAAGGACGAGCTCATGGTGGCCATCGGCATCATCAAGAAGACCTTCGAGCAGATGTTCGGATAATTTATCATTCAAGTGTCGCATGCCATTCGCATGCGGCACTTGAAGTTTAAAGGTTAGAGTTTAGGGGTTAAAAACTCTAGCTCTACTCATTAACCATCCATATTCAACCAAAAACAAACAAAAACTAGTAACTAGAAACTAGTAACTAAAAACTAGTAACTAAAAACTTAAAACATAAAATGAATAACGCTGTTATCAATTTTCCCCTTCCCGCCAATGAGCCGGTGAAGGCCTATATGCCCGGTTCTCCCGAGCGCGTTGCTCTCGAGGCTGAACTCGAGCGCCAGAGTAAACTCGTAGTCGATATCCCCATCATCATCGGTGGCAAGGAAATCCGCACTGGTGACACGGGTACCGTTACCTGCCCCCACGACCACAAACACGTGCTCGCCACCTACCACAAGGTGACCAAGAAAGAGATCAAGATGGCCATCGATGCCGCTATGAAGGCATGGAAAGAGTGGAGCCGCACACCGTGGACTACCCGCGCCGCTATCGTGATGAAGATGGCTGAGCTCCTCGCCACCAAGTATCGTCCCATCATGAATGCCGCTACTATGCTGGGCCAGAGCAAGAACATCTACCAGGCCGAAATCGACTCGGCTTGCGAGACCATCGACTTCTTCCGCTACAATGTGCACTATGCCAGCAAGATTTACGGCATGCAGCCCAAGGACGGCGTGGGCCAACTGAACCACACCGAGTATCGTCCCCTCGAGGGCTTTATCCTGGCTGTTACCCCGTTTAACTTCACCTCGATTGCCAGCAACCTGTGCATGACTCCCGTGCTCATGGGTAACGTGGCCCTGTGGAAGCCCTCTACCACCGCCCTGCTGAGCAACTATTACCTGATGCAACTCTACAAGGAAGCCGGTCTGCCCGACGGCGTGATCAACTTCCTGCCCGGTAGCGGCGCCCTTATCGGCGAGGTTGCTACCGATAGCAAGTACTTCAGCGGCATCCACTTCACCGGCAGCACCGCCACGTTCAAGTCGTTGTGGAAACAGGCCAGCATGAATGTGGACAAGTACATCTCCTATCCCCGTCTCGTGGGTGAGACCGGTGGCAAGGACTTCATCTTTGTTCATCCCAGTGCCGACAAGAAGGCCGTGGCAACCGCTGCGTTCTGCGGTGCGTTTGAGTTCCAGGGCCAGAAGTGTTCGGCTGCTTCGCGCATGTACATCCCCAAGAGCCTGTGGCCCGACGTACTGAAGGACATCAAGGCCATGTGCAAGGAGGTGAAGATGGGTGACGTGAAAGACCCCATGAACTTCATCAACGCCGTGATCGACGAGGCTTCGTTTGACAAGTGCAAGAGCTACATCGACTTTGCCAAGGAGGCTGATGATGCCAAAATCGTCATCGGTGGCAAGTGCGACAAGAAGAAAGGCTGGTTTGTTGAGCCCACCGTGATTGAGACCACCAATCCGCGCTTCAAGTCGATGGAAGAGGAAATCTTTGGCCCTGTGCTGACGGTTTACCCCTATGACGACGACAAGGTGAACGAGACCGCTCGCCTGTGTGACGAGACCTCGCCTTATGGCCTGACCGGTGCTGTTTGGGGCCGTGACCGCCTTGAGGTGGAGAAGTTGACCGACAAGCTCTGCTATGCCGCTGGTAACTTCTACATCAACGACAAGCCGACAGGCGCCGTTGTAGGTATGCAGCCCTTTGGTGGTGCCCGTGCCAGTGGTACCAACGACAAGGCTGGTGGCGAGTTCAACCTCATCCGCTGGATCATCCCGCGCGTGATCAAGGAGACCCTCGTGTCACCGACCGACTACCGCTACACATACCTGAAATAGTCAACAGTTAATTGTAACAATTAACAATATCAACAATGAGGGTGCGTCAAGTTATTTGGCTCACCCTCGTTTAGAATATAGCCGACATATCAGCATTATGAATGCAATAACCAAAATCTCAGTAACACTTATCCTAGCTTTTCTATGCATCACATTGAATGCGCAAGGCTACGAGCAGGTCAATGACATCAGCTATACCCATAAAACCGACGCCTACTCGCTGGAGCGGCTGAAACTTGATGTGTATCATCCCAAGGGCGTGACTGAACGCCCAGTTGTAGTGTGGTTCCATGGTGGCGGCCTGGAAGCTGGCAACAAGGAGATTCCGGCACAACTCAGGGAAAAAGACATCGTGGTTGTCGGGGTAAACTATAGACTATTACCACAAGTAACCGTCAAGGAAACGCTTGATGATGCCGCCGAGGCGGTGGCTTGGGTGTTCAGGCACATCACTGATTATGGCGGTGACCCGCGCAAAATCGTCGTGTCAGGCCACTCGGCAGGTGGCTACATCTCAATGATGCTGAGCTTGGATAAGCATTGGCTGGCAGCCTATGGCATTGATGCCGACAGTGTCATGATGTATGTCCCGTTCAGCGGACAGGCCATTACCCATTATAATGTGCGCAAGATGCAAGGCATTCCGCCCTTGCAGGCCACCATCGACGAGTATGCGCCGCTGTATTGGGTGCGCGGCGATTGCCCGCCATTGGTGTTGATATGCGGTGATAGGGAATTGGAGCTATACGGCCGCTATGACGAGAACCAGTATCTGGCCCGCATGATGAAACTTGCCGGGCACCAGCAGACCTATCTTTATGAGATTGACGGCCACGGGCACGGCGGCATGGTCGACCCGGGATTCCATATCCTCGAGACCCACCTCCGCCAGATGCTCGACCTCCCCGTCTATCCCTAATCCCCTATTGCAAAGACAATTTCCACCACTACGACAGGGTCCCCTATGAGGTTGTTGCAAAACTCAATAGACACTACAAGTTATCGGCCTACGGCCGAGAAATTAAACAAAAATTTGTATATAAATTAAACAAAATGATTTATATTTTAATTTTATTCATAATTTTGTTAATTTCTCGCGCGTAGCGCGATCATATAAGTTTTAGGTGTTAGTTTCGCAACAAACCCTCCCATTCTATCAAACCCCATCACTCCCTATCCACCAGAAAAACGGGCTGGAGCGCTTTGCCCCAGCCCGCATCATCTTATACTGCATCAATCCGTTTTAGTCTCAATACATTCTTTTTTAGAGCTTAAAGATTTAGCTTGAGCACCTGAGAATCAATGCCCGCTCAGGAGCATGTCGATAAGGGCTGTCACATCAGCTATGTTTACAATGCCATCACCGTCCACGTCGGCATTAGTGGGAACAGTGCCGCCACTCAGCAGAATGTCTATCAAAGCGGTCACGTCGGCGATGTTCACACTGTTATCACCGTCAACATCACCCGTCTTGGTGGGACCATTATAGGTCAGCCTGTAACCACCGCTGCCACCATAGCGGTAAACCTTGACATAATAAGTGCCCATTTCAACATCATTGGCATGGAAGGTGATCGTATCAGAGCCATAGTTTGAGGTTGAGGCCGAGAAACTGCCCATGGAATAGGTGGTGCCATCACTTCTCAAACCGTAAACACAAGAATTAGTGCGGTATAACAACAAGTTCTCGGTGCCGGTTACTGTTAATTCGATAGAACCTTTCTTGGTAACAGTGAATCTGTACCAGTCCTGATTATCGGTAACGTCATCCGAAGTGCGGTAACCTAATCTGCCTTGCTTGGTCGGGCCGCTGGGCAGCCAACCGGCGTGCTCGTAATCCTCATTGGGTTCTGCATCATTGGACAGCGGGCATCGAGTGAACTTATAATACAGCTTGTAGCCGCCGCCACCGGTACTGTTATAGCGGTTGATGTGGATGTAATAGGTGCCGGGGCCCACGTCGGTGGCTTTGAATGTCATGGTATCAGTCTGAGAGGCGGAGATGGTATTTCCCGTAAAATGGCCTCGGCTATAAATGTCATTGTTCTTGTAGCCATTAACGGTGCTGTACTGGGGATAGAATCTCACCGTCCCGGTGGCGGTGGCCATGAGTTCAATCTGCCCTTCCTCGGGAACAACGATTTTGTACCAGTCATCGGTGTCGGTGACGTCATCCGATGTGCGGTAGCCTAACCTGCCCTCCACGGTCTTGCCGCTTTCAAGCAGGCTGGAGTGCTCATAGTCGTTGTTGGGCTCCGGGTCAGCTGCAAGCGCACAAGGAGTAAACTTGTAATACAGCCTGTAAGTTCCGGGACCAGTACTGTTATAGCTCATGAGCTTGATGTAATAGGTGCCTATGCCCACGTCGGTGGCTTTGAATGTGATGGTATCAGATTTGGAACCAGGACCAGGAAGGAGATTCCCCGTAAAATGGCCTCGGTCATAAATGTCACCGTTCTTGTAGCCATAAACGATGCAATAATAGGCATAGAAGTTCACACCCTCGGCAAAGCCTTGGAACTCAATCTGTCCCTCCTCGGGAACGACAATTTTGTACCATACCTCGCTGTCGTTGCCCCCGAACGTGCCGGTCTTGGTCGCTCCGCTGTTGATTAGCGTGGCGGTCTGCCACGAACTGCCTTGTGCCAGCAGGCCCATCGAGGTCGCCAGCATTACTGCAAATAGTAAAAATAATTTCTTCATAATGTACTCATGGGTTAAATAGTTAATAATATATGTGAATTAAATTCATTCATGGAAATGTAAATATATAGAACATATAATGGGCAAAAATACTTGTTGCAAAGTTAGTTCAACAATGCTACTGGGGGCCTCTCAAAAAAGTAAAAACGACTCTCAAAAATATTTTTGGGAGTCGTTTTTCGTATATTTACCACTGTAACAATATTTTTTATGAATTATGGAGATTTCATCAAGCTTGTTGAGATTAAGAATTAGTGGTTTTCCAATCGTTGGGCGTAGTGCCGGTGATGGATTTGAAGATGCGATAGAACGATGATTCACTAGAAAAACCTGCCGCAGTCCACACTTCCGTCAACTTGATGTCGGGGGAACAACTGAGCATTTGTTGAGCAAACTTCACACGATAGGTGTTGACAAACTGAGGGAAGGTGCAGTTGTGGCGTGACTTGATGCAATTGGATAAGACAATGCGGTTTGTACCCAAAGCATTGGCGATATCGGTAACCTTCAGGTCTGGGTTCAAGAAAGGACGCTCCTCCTCCATCATCTGGAGAAGACGACGCATAAGTTCGGCACAATCCTCACCATCGTCAGTTGCCTCCAAATCCTCGGCTAGGGGGGCGGTAAGAGTTTCCGCATCGGGCAATTCAATGGGCGGCATTTCATCTGTTTGTCCCATTTTCTTTCGCCTGAACAGCAAGGCCATCAGAGCGGCCACGGCAGCGATAGTCAGAACAAGAAGAGCCCACTTCCACAGCGGCCAACCTGTTGCCGCGGCCTTGCTGTGTGGGCTGACGTGAATCAGCCACGTGGCAGCGGTGGGTTTGAAGAATGAGGATTTAGGCACGCCACCTATCAGCATCAAGTCTCCGTCGGCGTTCAGAAGTGGAACCGTGACGTCCACATCGGTCAGCACGTCGGTGAAACAAAAAGTCAGACGGGCCGGTGTGGGGACATAGTCGATAGCGACAACATACACGTGTGTTGAGTCACATGGCGATACGGAACTGGAATCACAACCGATAAGATATGCCCGCTGACGCTGACGGTCAACAAGGAAGCTGATGCTGTAGTGGATTTCACCCCATTGATACGAACTGGGGATGGGCACATCAGTAGCCAGCAACGAGAATTCTCCATTGGTGACGCGGGCAATGGCTGGCTGTCCATCATCATTTTTGATCGGTAACAGATAGGAATAGTCCCCTTTAGACTTATCGCCGATAAAAACAGTGGATGACGGCCAGAACGTGAATCCCGGGAGGATCCTCCACTCCTCGAGCAATGGCACATGGTATGGTTCACCCTTCAGGCGGTCGACCACTGGCTGAGTGATTTCATGACCTACCGTGTCCCGTCCACCGATGATTATGGCATTATCTTTAGCCGTTTGCAGTATGTACGGGGTGCATCGGCCGACACTCACCCCCTTCACCGGCAAGAAACTGATCTTACCGTCATAGATTTCGATGGCATCCTCATGGTGCCAGTTGCCGGCAATGACGGCACGGCCATCGTCCAACGCCAAGGACGATGCCAAAGCTCGCTTGGTGTCGAGACTGGCAAATCCTTCTGACGTGCGAGTTAACGGATCATAGAGTTCGGCCTCAAAACTTTGCCCGACGCCCAGATTCTCGCTGTGTCCTCCAGCGATGAGCACTTTACCTGTCGTCAGTTCAACGGCAAAGCCGTCATCATGGTTGAATGCGGTCGGCACCAAATGCCACTTGCCGTCCTTATAATATTCGAGGGTAGGCGTCGGCACGAAGTTGGTGGTGTGCCCGCCAATTGCCGTCGGCTCACCGTTCAGCAGCAACACCGTATGTCCATAACGAGGCACGTTCATGTCTGCCAGCCGCTCTGCCTCAACTTTCACGACGGGACATTGCATCCCAGCGCTACCTTGCTGAGCAGCAAGTGGCAGCAGCACTATAAGGCTATATAATAGGAGAAGGTATCTCATCGGCTGAGCGGGTTTAGAGTGCAAATATCGCCATAATCCCTGAGCCGTGCAAGCACACCACCATAATACTACCATTCTCCGCCAGCCACACCGCGACAGGATAATGTTGCAAGAATACTGGCAGAGGGCATCAGAATACCCTGTCCCAAGGAAAAAACAGAAGAATAAAAAGGCTGATGATAAATAAACTAGCGACTAGGGGGCAGAAACTAGAAACTTATTACTAATTTTGCAGTTTGAACAAATACTAAATCTTTCTTGACATGAGCAACGACAAGATATTGCAGCCGATGGCGGGCATGACCCTTGAGGAGATGCAGGATGCAGTGAGTGCACTGGGCATGCCACGTTTTGTGGCCAAACAGTTGGCACAGTGGATTTACCAGAAACGAGTAAATGACTTTGAGCAGATGCTCAATATCTCGAAGGCCAACCGAGAACTACTGGAGAGCCGCTACTGCGTGGGCCTTTACCCACCCAGCCAAGTTGCCACCAGCGAGGACGGCACGGTGAAATACCTGTTTGACGTGGGTGACAAGCGCGCAGTCGAGTCGGTATATATTCCCGAAGAAGAACGCGCCACACTGTGCATCTCGTCACAGAAAGGTTGCAGGATGAACTGCTACTTCTGCATGACGGGCAAGCAGGGCTTCCATGGCAACCTGACATCCAACCAGATCATCAACCAGGTGCTGAGCATCCCCGACAGCGACAAGCTGACCAATGTCGTGTTCATGGGCATGGGCGAGCCGCTGGATAACATCGAGGAAATTCTCAGGGTGATCGCCATCCTTACCGAGCCTTGGGGACTGGCATGGAGCCCCAAACGCGTGACGGTTTCCACAGTGGGTAAACTGCCTGAGCTAAAAATCTTGTGTGAACAGACCAGCGTACACATCGCTGTGAGCGTCCACAACGCCGACCAAGAGGAACGTTCGTCGATGATGCCGATTGAGCGCATCTCTCCCATTGACCGTGTCATGGATGTGCTGAGCAACTACGACTTCGCCCACCAGCGCCGTCTGTCGGTAGAATACATCTGCTGGCAATGGTTCAACGATGACATCCAGCACGCCGAGAAGCTGCGCGAACTGCTGCCCAATGAGCACGTGCGCGTGAACCTTATCCGTTTCCATCCAATTCCCGGCATTGAGAAGTTGCGCACGAGCAGCGACGAGAGGATGGCCTACTTCCGTGACTACCTCAACAGCAAGGGCGTGACCTGCACCATTCGCCGCAGCCGTGGGGAGGACATCGCTGCAGCTTGCGGCCAGCTTGCTGGCCAAGTGCGCAAACAACAGGCCACGGAACGCAAAGCCCCAACCGCCAAAGACGAGAAGGCACCACAAAAAGACAAAAAGCCTGCTACTAAGAAGCCACGCGAGCGCAAAACCAGAAAATAACCCGATAAAACAAGCCCTTTAGTCATGAAAAAAGTTAACACATTCCTCTTGATGCTGGTTGCGCTCTCCACAGCCTTCCAAGTTCTTGCCAGTGAGCCTAGGAACTACTACAATAACGCCCTGGGTAAAAGCGACGAGGCACTAATGAACGCCCTTAACAGCATTATCCACAACCACCGGCAGGTATCCTACAGCAGCGGACTGCTTCAGGCCTTTGCTATAGCCGATGTCGATAGCGATGGCTATATCATCGATATCTACAGCAACTGCCGGTATCGGACCAGCGACAACGGTTCATCGGCCTCCCATGTGGGCGAAGGCTATAACCGTGAACATAGTTTCCCCAGGAGCTGGTTTGGCGGTGAAGTAGCCCCGATGAACACCGACGTGTTCCATGTCTACCCCACCGATATCAAGGTAAACAGCCAACGCGGCAATAACCCCTATGGCGTCTGTGCGAACGGCACACGCTTGACTTACGGTTCATATGTAGCCAAGGGCAAATTAGGGCAAAGCACCTATCCAGGATACAATGGTACCGTTTTTGAGCCGGACGACGAGTATAAAGGTGACTTAGCACGCACATACTTTTACATGGCTACCTGCTATAAGTATGAACTGCAATCATGGCCTGGTAGCCCCCAGTTGGACTATGCCACCAACAGGTATAAGGCGTTCTCGACCTGGACGATCAATATGCTGATGGAGTGGACCCGCCTGGATCCCGTCAGCGAGAAAGAAATCAAGCGCAATGAAGCCGTTTATGGCATTCAGGGCAACCGCAATCCGTTCATTGACCACCCCGAACTGGCTGAATACATCTGGGGCAACATGCAGGGCCAAATGTGGAATGGCACAGGCCAAGAAATACCGCCCGCTATCACGTCGCCCGAGGACGGCTCGATATTCGACATGGGCACGACCACCGTTGGCACCGAGCTGACGTATCAGGTCCTTATTAAGGGCGAGGGCTTGACGAAGCGATTGACCACGTCGATGAGCGATAACGAGTATTTCTATGTGAGCGCCAACTCGTTCTCGGCCAGCGAGGCCAACAGCGGCACAATGCTCACAGTTACCTTTACCGCCGACGACTTGGGCACCTTTAACGACACCATCAACATCAGCAGCGACGAGGTAAGCACCACTTTTGTCCTCATTGCTACTGCGACCGATCCGGGCGAAGTGCCGCCTCCTGTCGTCCTGGGTGACAGCATCATAGAGGATTGGGAAGGTTGCACGACTGGCGGTTACTGGGATGACACCGTTGAGGGACATGCCTGGACTTGGGACTTCGTCGATGCCGGCATCTGGAGTGATAACAACAGCCATGGCCAGCAGTCATGCCGCCTGGGCAAGAGCAACAGCAGTTCCATCACCATGGCCGAGGACGTAGATGGCGGCACGAGCGCCATCAGTTTCTGGGCAGCATGCTTCAACAATGACCAAGATGCCAACCTGCGCGTTGATTACAGCACCAATCATGGCGCGACGTGGGCCGAACTTGGGGATTTCACCGTCACAAGAGGCGCCTTGCAACTAATCATCTTGGACATTCCCACCACGGGCAGTACCCGCTTCCGCATCGTGCAGACGAGCGGTATGCGCGTCAATATAGACGACATCACCATCTTTGGTCGCCCACAACACCTTCTTGGCGATGTGAACAATGATGGTGAGGTCAATATCAGTGACGTTAATGCGGTCATCGATATCATCTTGGGCGGCACTGCTGATGACGAAACCATGAACTATGCCGATGTAAGTAGCGATCATGAGATCAACATTTCAGACATCAACGCCATATTAGACTTGATAATGGCTGATTAAGATCCTTATCAAGAAATAATTAAGGCTGCCACAAATTGATTGTGACAGCCTTATTTCTTTACTATTAATTCCAGTAGGTTATTTCACTGGAATCTTGTCGATGCGGCGCTGGTGACGACCACCCTCGTAAGGAGTCGTCAGGAAAGCCTCAACCATGCAGATGGCCTCCTCGTCGGTGACGAAACGACCAGGCATAGCAATCACGTTAGCATCGTTATGCTGACGGGCAAGACGGGCAACAGCCAGACGCCAGCACAAGGCTGAACGGATGCCCTGATGCTTGTTGAGGGTGATGTTGATGCCCTCACCGCTGCCACACACAGCAATGCCAGGATAGCACTCGCCCTGCTCCACAGCAGCTGCGCAAGGATGGGCAAAGTCGGGATAGTCACAGCTTTCCTCGCTGTGCGTGCCAAAGTCCTTGTAGGCGATGCCCTGCTCGTCGAGCCAGCGTTTAATGGCCTCCTTGGTAGGATAGCCGGCGTGGTCGCTGCACAGTGCAACAGGCAGGCCAGGTTTCAAAATTGAATTCTCCATGTTCTTCACTTTAAATGGCCGAAAGTGTATCAAAAGTTTTCTGCTGGAATTTTAACCGCCCTGCGGGCGGGAAATTAAACAAATTTTTTATTAAAATTTTTATCTAATTTTTTAAATAATTTGTATGAATTTCCCGTGCGATAGCACGGTCATTTTACCAAGTCATAGTTTTGATATAGTTTTGGCACTGGGAATTTATTTCTTCAAAGCCTGGAGAGCTTGCTCCATTGTGGCGATTTTACTCTCGGCATCAGCCTTTTTCTTACGCTCGTTGGCGACAACGGCCTCGGGGGCATTGGCGACAAAGCGCTCGTTGCTCAGCTTCTTGTCGACGCTGGCCAGGAAGCCACGGGTGTATTCCAAATCGGCCTCGAGCTTCTTGATTTCCTCCTCGACATCGATGCTGCCGGTAACGGGAACGGCAAACTCAGCAGTGCCGACCATGAAGGCGGGCGCCGTGGGATCTTTCTCGGTCACGGCCTCGATTTTGTCGAGTCCGGCGAGTTTGATGATGATGGCCTCGAGCGGATTGTTCAGGCCACCGACGGCTTGCAGCGTGAGTTGCTCCTTGTTGGGGAGGTTCTTCTGCTTGCGCACGTTGCGCACACCGGCAACAATCTCCTTGACGTCGGCCATCGCCTTGAGCAAAGCGGCATCGGCCTGCTCGGGCTCGGGAATGAGGGCATACATGATGCTCTCGCCATCCTTACGCTCGTCGAGGTGCTGCCACAGTTCCTCGGTGATGAAGGGCATGAACGGATGCAACAGACGCAGCAGCATGTCGAAGAACTCGAGCGTGGCCTGCATGGTAGCACGGTCCATCGGCTGGCCAAAGGCAGGTTTCACGGCCTCGAGATACCAAGCCGAGAACTCTTCCCAGAACAGGCGGTAGAGCACCATCATGGCATCGCTCAAGCGGAACTTGGCGAAGTGGTCCTTGACAGTGGCCAAGGCATCGTTGAGGGTGTGGCGGAACCACATCACAGCCTGACGGCTGGCCTCGGGCTGCTCGACATCGGCTACCTCCCAACCCTTGACGAGACGGAAGGCATTCCAGATCTTGTTGTTGAAGTTGCGGCCCTGCTCACACAACGCGTCATCATAGAGGATGTCGTTGCCGGCGGGAGCGGCAAGCATCAGACCCATGCGGACACCGTCGGCGCCGAATTTGTCAATCAGCATCAGCGGGTCGGGCGAGTTGCCCAGCGACTTGGACATCTTGCGGCCCAACTTGTCGCGAACAACACCGGTGAAATAGACGTTGCGGAACGGCATATCGCCCATGTACTCATAGCCAGCCATGATCATGCGGGCCACCCAGAAGAAGATGATATCGGGGGCGGTCACCAGGTCGTTGGTGGGATAGTAGTACTTAATCTCCTCGTTGCCGGGGTTGTTGATGCCGTCGAACAGCGAGATGGGCCACAGCCATGAACTGAACCACGTGTCGAGGGCGTCCTCGTCGTGGCGCAGTTGGCTGGCTTCGATATTCTCGTAGCCGGGAATCTTGCGGGCCTTTTCCAGGGCCTCCTCCTCGTTCATGGCAACCACATAAACCTCCTTCTCCTCGTCGTCGGTGGGCAGGAAGTAAGCGGGAATGCGGTGTCCCCACCACAACTGGCGCGAGATACACCAGTCCTGAATGCCCTCGAGCCAGACGTTGTAGATATTTTTGTACTTGGCGGGATGGAACTTGAGTTCGTCGTTCTGCACACAGGGCAGCGCGATGTCGGCAAAGTGCTTCATCTTGAGGAACCACTGCATGCACAGGCGAGGCTCGACGGCGGTGTCGCTGTTGCGCTCGCTGTAGCCCACCTTGTTGTCATAGTCCTCAATCTTCTCGATCAGACCGGCATTCTGCAGGTCGGGCACGATCACCTTGCGGCACTCCATTCGGTCCATACCGACATAGAGCGGCGACTGCTCGCTGATGGTGGCATCGGCATTGAAGATATCGATGGTTTCCAAGTTATGCGTCTTGCCCAGGACGTAGTCGTTGGGGTCATGGGCGGGAGTCACCTTCAGACAACCCGTACCGAACTCTATCTCGACATAACGGTCCTCGATGACATTGATGACACGGCCCACCAGCGGCACGATTACCTTGCGGCCCTTGAGCCACTGGTTCTTGGGATCCTTGGGGTTGATGCACATGGCGGTATCGCCCATGATGGTCTCGGGGCGCGTGGTGGCCACGACGGCATAGTATCCCTTCTCATCCTTGTGGATGATGTTACCCTCGGCACGCAGTTGCTCCTCGTTCTCGAGGGTCTGCAGGCCGTCAACATAGTACTTGAGGTAATACAGGTGGCTCTTCTCCTCGCGGTAGATAACCTCCTCGTTGCTCAATGCTGTCTGTGCCTTGGGGTCCCAGTTCACCATGCGCAATCCGCGGTAGATGTAGCCCTTGTCATAGAGGTCCACAAACACCTTGAGCACGCTCTTGCTGCGGGTCTCGTCCATCGTGAAGGCGGTGCGGCTCCAGTCACAGGAGGCACCCAGTTTGCGCAACTGCTGCAGGATGATGCCGCCGTGCTCATGCGTCCAGTCCCAAGCATGCTTGAGGAACTCGTCGCGGGTAAGGTCACGCTTGCGGATACCCTGCTCGGCAAGGCGTTTCACCACCTTGGCCTCGGTAGCAATCGAGGCATGGTCGGTACCGGGAACCCACAAGGCGTTCTTGCCCTCCATGCGCGCGCGGCGGATGAGGATGTCCTGGATGGTGTTGTTGAGCATATGGCCCATGTGCAGTACGCCCGTCACATTGGGGGGCGGGATAACGATGCAATAGGGTTCACGCTCATCGGGCACGCTCTTGAACAGGTCGTGCGATTCCCAATACTTATACCACTTGTCCTCGACCTCTTTGGGGTCGTATTTCGTAGCCAGTGTATTCTCTTTCTCGCTCATTGTTTTTGGTTATAATAATGTTTTTAGTTCCAATTAAACGGCAAAGGTAATGAAAAACCGCCAAACTGCAAAACTGCATTGTAGTTTTTAATCGCAAGTATCAATAGAAAGCGGCTGAATTGCCTGAGGAACAATTCAGCCGCATGTGATATGAAGTGATGTTGGAATAGTTTTTACTCTTCTAAGCCATATCGAAACGAAAAACTGTTGGTTTCGGGCACAAATTCATTATCGATAAACAACACTTTCCAGGGGCGGATATTCATCAGTGCCGTTTTGGCGTCCTGAGATAACCTGCTTTTCACCTCATCATTACCACCCTTGAAATCGATTTTCACGCTGCAAGCCAACAGATTTCCCAAGGAGTCAACCTGAATGTCGGATACATTACAAACGAATCCTTTTACTCCAGCCAAATCCGGATAATTCTCGACTGGAATGGGTATCAACTGACGTATCTTTTCGCCGGATTCCGAATCGTTCATTCTGTACTTGCTTTTGAATTCCTCAATCGAGAAACCATTAACCACAATCCTGTTGTGATAGGAAACGCTGTCTGTCACTCGTCCCTGATCGACCGTGTAGTACTGTTCGTATTCCAGGCTGCGCATATACCCCTGGTGTACGTATTTTACCGCATGGCCTCTTGCGACTCTTACTTTCCCAGTGATCCATGACGCAACGATTTCGCCATCGACATAGTAGTCATGGAAGACCTTGATCATATCATCGGCAGGGAGAAACGGGGGTATTTCTTTTCCATCCTTGTTGTTTGCAGGGAAGATCGTCGTTGCCATTACGGACTTGTCAAAGTCAAACCCCACCCTGATGCTATCCAGATAAAGTTGCCCGTCACGGATACTCCAATACCCAGTATAACCATGCCAGTTGCCAGAACTAATTCTTCGTTCTTTGGGCAAGACATCCAGTAAGTGATGGAAAAGAGCAGAATCTCTTTCGACAGGCTGTCCCATCAAAGTCCATCTCTCGCCATCAATATAGATGACATCGCCCTGGTAGGCCGTAGCCAATGAACTGACAGCAATACCCAACACAAATATGCTTAAAATAAACCGTTTCATGACGCCAAAGTTTTAGTGATTTGTCTGCTGCAAAATTATAGCGAAAAAACGAAAAACGGCCAGCATTTAATGGTCATTCTTCGTTATTCAATATATTGAATTTCAGTTAATTAAAAAAGAAAAAGGTCATCTTGGGGTCATTCGAAATTCCATAATTAAAAACTACCCCGAAAAACGCGTTTTTGGGGCATTCCGGTAGAAGGAAACGCAGAAAATGAGTACCTTTGCAGTGTAATTACAAAACCGTCGATTATGGGAACAATCAACTTCACGCAGATTCTGAGTGCAACACTGGTATTGCTGAGTATTATCGACATTGTGGGCTCGATACCCATCATCCTGCAGTTGAGGGAAAAGGGACGACATGTGGATGCCGTTAAAGCCACCCTCTACTCTACCCTGCTGATGGTGGGCTTCTACTATGGCGGCCACTGGTTGCTGCGCATCTTCAACTGCGACATCCACTCGTTTGCCACGGCAGGCGGTTTCCTGATGTTCCTGATGGCACTGGAGATGATCCTGGATGTGGAAATTTTCAAGAACAACACGCCCAACAAGGGGGCGACAATGGTGCCGATGGTGTTCCCGCTGATTGCGGGCGCCGGCGTGCTGACGACGCTCATCTCGCTCAAGGCGATGTATGACGATGTGAACATCTTCATCGGCCTGGCCATCAACATGATTTGGGTGTTCCTGGTCATCAAGAGCACAGGTAAAATCCAGAAGTTGCTGGGCGAAGGCGGCATGATGTTCTCGCGCAAGTTTTTCGGTATCATCCTGCTGGCAATGAGCGTGAAGATGATGACCGAGAACATCGCTCATTTGTTTTAGCAAATGAGCGATGTTGATTAGTGATGTGTGATTAGAGATTAGAGATTTGTAAACAATACAAAATGACAGGCGTTCCGTAATATTATTTGCATATCTCATTAATTATCATTACATTTGCAGCGAGTAAGCAAGCCCTATAGAGATTGAATCTGTGTTTATTAGCATATATGTTTCAACTTAACAAGCTTAAATTTTATGAAGAGATTTTTTTCACTATTTGCAATTTCCCTGCTGACCATGTCAGCATGGGCTGCTAACACCTATGTGAAGGTGACCAGCATTGACCAACTGGAAGCAGGCAAGAAGTACATCCTCGTCAATGAGGAAGCCAGCCGCGCCATGGGTGTAATCACTGGTACCTCTACCAACTATGGCAGCGCTGTCGACGTCACCATCGAGAATGGTATTATCGACATCGAGGGTACTGATGTAGTTGAACTCTTCTCGGGAGAGGGCAGCGATGACGTCTATGGCCATGCCACATGGACCTTTGACATTGGTGAAGGTAGCCATTACATGTGCTGGGCTTCAGGCAATTCTTTGAACACGGTCAACTCCTCGGCCCCCAACAATGCGATGTGGATCGCTACCTTGACCGATGATGGTGTCGTGCTGACCAACAAGGCCGATAACACCCGCAAGCTTCAGTACAATTCAGGATCACCTCGCTTCGCTTGCTACACCAGCAGCCAGAAGCCTGCTGTCCTGTACGTTGAGGATGCTAATGTCACGCCTCCCGTGACTGTTGCTGCGCCCACGCTGCCTGAGTCTCAGGAGTTTGAAAACAGCCTCACCGTAAGCATCACCAACAATGAGGAAGGTGCCGACCTCATGTACGCCCTCAATGATGGCGAATTTACTGAATACACCGAGGCCCTCACTATCACCGAGACCACCACGGTTCATGCCAAGGCTGTCAAGGGCGATGTCGAGAGTGAAGTAGTTAGTGCTACCTACACCAAGGTTGAGCCTGTTGTCTTAACCAAGCCTTATGTGAAGGTAAACAGCGTTGACGAGCTGGAAGTAGGCAAGAAGTATATCATCGTCAATGAGGAAAGGAAACTCGCCATGGGTGAGATCACTGGTGGCTCGACCCATTATGGTAGCCATATCGAGATCCCCATCGTTGAAGATGTTGCTTACATCGGTGGCACTCAGGCCGTAGAGCTGACTTTGGGCGAGGGTAATATGGACGTCCTCGGCAATGACACTTGGACCTTTGAGATCAATGGCTCAGGAAGCTATATTCTTTGGAATTCAGGTAACTCGCTCGACGCTGTCACTGGTGACGGCGCAACTGGCGCAACTGGTGCACAATGGATAGCTAATGCAACCGACGATGGTATTGTACTGATCAACAAGTCTGATAACGCTCGCAAGCTTCAGTATAATCCAAGTAGCCCCCGTTTTGCTTGCTATACTACCAGCCAGCAGCCCGCTGTCCTCTATGTAGAATATGTTCCCCAGGAGGAGGGCATCACCACCCTTAGCCAAGCCAATGCTTTGGAAAATGACGAGAACTTCACCTTCGACGGCGACGCTGTTGTTACCGCCTTCAAGAATGGCTACCTGTTCTTGCGCGACGAGAGCGGCTATGGTATGATTTCTGGCGTAGAAGGCACCTTTGCAAACGGTCAGGTGCTGAACCAGGGCTGGAATGCCACCAAGACCAGCAACGACGGTTGGGCTTGGTACACCGGTGCTACAGACCTGAGCACCAGCGATGAAACCAATGCCGAGTTGGCTGCAGCCCAGAAGATCACCACCTTCCCTGATGAGAGCATGCTCAATGCCTATGTTTACGTCGAGAAGGTGAACAAGGGATTCTTCCCAATCCGTGTTTTACCCCTGCGCGACGACAACACGAGCATTACGATAGCCTCTTACCCGTGGGCAGTGAATCAGCCCGCATCTAGCGGCGATTGGAATGCCTATGGTGTTATTGTCAAGAATGGTGGCACATTGGAGTTCGCTCTTGTTGCTTGGGAGAAATATGTTGAGCCTCAGCCCGAAGGTCTGCGTGGCGACGTGAACATGGACAATGACGTTACCATTGCTGACGCTAGCGCCCTTATCGACTACCTATTGACCCATGATGCTACTGGTATCAGCCTTGAAAATGCAAACTGCAACCTTGACGAGGAAGTTACCATCGCTGATGCTTCTGCTCTCATTGACTACCTGCTGACTCACATCTGGGCCAACTAATTCAATCTAAGAACAATACTAACTTTTAGACCTCAAGAGGGTGAACCAACATGCGGTTCACTCTCTTGTTTTATTAATGACAAATTCATTAAGCTCACGTTATCAACGAGCCGCAAGATTTTGCTTCTCTACATTGTCATGTGGGAGATAAAACGACAGCCACCCCATGGAGGGATGCTGCCGTCGCTATATCAGGAAAGAGGAATTGGGAATCTATTTCTTCCAGGCTGGGGTGCTCTCGTTCCAGCAGCGGTCAAGAGCGGTCACGGCATATTGCCATTTACCCTTATCACCGTCGGGCAAGACGAAGGATGTCTCGCCAGTGATAGCCAAGATGTTGTCGACATTGTCTAGACTACCCTTTTTGCCCTTAGCGAAGCGGTAAATGACAAAACACACCGCTTGTTGCATGGGGTCATCAGTCTTGCGGACATTCCACACCAGACATTTCTTGCCATTGATCTTCTTGACCTTGACATCGCTGACGGCATGAGGAGCGGTGTCGTCCAGCCAGGTATAGGCGGGGATGAGGGCAGGATGGCTCATCTGGT
Source organism: Muribaculaceae bacterium (assembly GCA_016290325.1). Taxonomy (GTDB): domain Bacteria; phylum Bacteroidota; class Bacteroidia; order Bacteroidales; family Muribaculaceae; genus Sodaliphilus. The sequence continues at coordinate 36,174 of JAEETL010000002.1, read as the reverse complement.
TGGTTTCCAGCGAGTCGAGCACACCCTTGAAATTCTCGGTAATGGTGTATCCAGGCCACCAAGTCACGCCGTGCACGTCGGGCAAGGCACGTTGCAAGCGCAGCTTATGGTCGAGCTGGGTGGGATTGGAGGGATTGCCACCCTCGTCGGCGATGTCCTGATGGGTCATCACATTGCGCACCGCCTGGCCATAGTACATGTGGCGTCCATTGGCATGGTCGTTCCACCAGTGCATGAGCACAAGGTCACTAGCCAACTTGTGCTCCAATTCCCAATAGAGTTGGGGCACCATATAGTCCACCCACCCCTCGGCTGTCCATTTCGGGCAGTCGGCATAGAGGGCGTCATAGCACTGCAGGCCATTGGTCTCGCTGCCATCGGGGTCGCTCGCCTTGTTGCGCCAGATGCCGAAGGGGCTGATACCGAAGCGCACCCAGGGTTTTACCTCCTGGATAGTGCCATGCAGCTGCTCGATGAGCAAATCGACATTGTGGCGCCGCCAATCGTTCTTATCCCAACCGATGCCATACATGTTATAGGATGTGGTGTCGGGGAAATCGACTCCCGTGACGGGATAGGGATAGAAATAATCGTCCATGTGCAGCGCGTCAATATCATAACGCACGAGGATGTCCCTGACCACGGTATCGATGAAATCACGGCACTCGGGAAGACCTGGATCGAAATACAACTTGCCGTCGGCATACTTAAGGAACCACTCGGGATGCTCATAGTAGATGTGTCCGGGAGCAGGCTTATCTTCTTCGCTGCTGGTCACACGGTAAGGGTTAATCCAGGCGTGCAGCTCCATGCCCCGCTTGTGGGATTGCTCTATCATGAACTGCAAGGGGTCCCACACGGGATTGGGAGCCTTGCCTGGCTCTCCAGTGAGCCATCGGGTCCACGGCTCTAAATCGCTCTTGTAAGCGGCATCGGCCTGCGGACGAATCTGCCAAATGACAGCATTGCAATTGGCACGTTGCAGCAGGTCAAGCTGGTTAATGAGATATTGGCGGGTCTCATCGGGCGTCATGCGGGCATACTGTTCCTGCCCGATGATGTGCATCCAGGCGCCACGGAACTCATGCTTGGGCAAACGCGACACATCATGGTCCTTAGCCATGGCACAACTCACCAGTGTCGCAACCAGTAATGACAAGAAAAGCAATCGTTTCATATATACTTGATTTTTATAGATTAATCATTCCCTGGGAATAAAAGAGACGCAAAATATTTGCGTCTCTACTTTTTCAGTCACATGGATTAAGATATTATTCCTCAGTTTGCGGAACCCAGACATAGGCACCCAGATCCACCGCGCCGCTAGCGCCTGATTGCCGGTCGTTGCCATAGCGGTCAAAACGCGCCTCGGGGGGACATAAGTCAGGATTTCCCTTACCGATGGCATCACTCTCGTTGCGCAAGCGGTAATCGAAATAATAGTCATCGCGGACAGTGAGGAAAGGCATGTTTAATGAGTCGGCTCTCCACACACAGTTAATGAAATGGTTGTCATCAGTGCCATTACTCCTTAACATGCAATAACGCAGATACACATCAAACCCCTCCAGATCGCCCTTGTTGTTGATCTCGCTGGCAAGTCCATACAAGATACAATTATCGAAATATGCCTTTAACTTGCCGATGGAGCCATCTTCATACTCCACGTCAAAGACATTGAGGATGGGCTCCTTTGGTACCTTGAACAGGTAGTAGTTGGCGAAAGTACACTGACTCATCATCACTCTACCGCCAGCAAAATAGGCCACACCCTCGGCGGCATCACTGAACTCGGTGCCAATAGCTTGGACGTAGCAAGTCTGTGCCACCAGGCAAGAAGACGCCGAGTTGGTCAACACGCAGTTGATGAGTTTCAGCGCACAATGCGTGGTGTCGCTATCGTCGTTGCTGCAGTGCATGCCGATGCTACTGCCCTTCATGATGACATGCTTCAACACATTGCCCATCGTGGGCGGCGTGAAAATAACTCCACCCCATTGTCCAGACATGATGTCAAAGCTGATTTCTCCCACAACGTGGTCCAAACGGTCGCCACGGAAGGTGATAGGCCCTTCAGCCGTGCCGTTGGCCAGCATGGTTCCCGCACAACGCAATGCCGCCTTGTCATGGAAAAGGAGCGTGGCTCCAGCATCGATGGTGAGCGTGGCATCTTCAGCCACAAAAAGGGTGTCATAAATCAAATAGGGCTTATTGGCCGTGAAGCGCGTATCGGTGCCAATTGTATCGCCGACAATGCGCACCACATCCTGCCCCCATGCCGTCAAGGTCACTTTCTGGCTCATGCCATTGGTCTCAAACTCAATGCGATCTTCAATGTAAGTGGGCTCATCCTGTTCCATCTCGTCTAGGCGCGCCTCGATGAAGATATAAATGGAGTCGTTGCCACGAATCTCAACATTATGGAACTCGTCGCCACGCATGCCGTCAACATTAATGAAGAAATGCCCCTTGGTCGCTAGTCCCGCTACCTTAATAGAGGATATGCTAATCTGCTTAGGACTACGGTTATAGACCACCATCTGCTTGGTTGCTGTCCCCTGAAGCGTGATGACCGTATCAAATGCCACAGTATCCCTATTAAACGCCAGATAGTCACTTGATAAAGTCGTGAAACCATCCTCGATGCAAGAGGAAAGCAGTGTGGAAATTGCCAGCACTGAGGCAACAATCAGCAGGTATATTCTTGTATGAGTCATTATATCTCTTTTTTTAATATAAACGTGAGATAAAGGCTTTTAGTGTATCCGACTTACCTATTCACGTTCAAAGACCGCCACCATCGGATAGTGGTCACTCTCGCCCTCCTTGTCACGGCGGCAAATCAGGGGCTTGATGTTGCCACGATAAAAGATATGGTCAATTTTGACATACATGTGGTTGGCATGGAAAGTATACATGGGACCGAAGCCAGTATCGGCCCAGGCATCCCGCAAGTCCTCGCCACACAACGTGCGGTAGGCGAAAGAGCCCGGCGTGTCGTTCAAGTCGCCCATAACGAGCACGTCGCCCACAGTCTCGTCAAGCAACTGGCGCATCGCCTCGACCTGGGGCACATGTCTGCGAAATCCCTCGCCCAGTTTTTTGACCACTGACTTGATGCGCCGCTTGCGGCCTGATGGCACATTGATCGAATCAAAGATCTGATTATCGTTGCTATTGAACCGAAGTGAACTCAGGTGCATACTGATTACCCTGATGTCGTCACCGGGCACATCGACATCCCACGCCTTGATAAAGTAATTGATGGAGTCTTTAGCCAATATGGGTGTCCTCACCTCGGTAAAGGGATATTTTGACAAAATGCCAACATCAAAGAAAGCCTCCTTGCGGTAAGGGTATTTCTTATAAAGCTCATCCAACATGGGTTCAACCGGTTTCAATTGCTCATACCTGAAATACACCAATCCCTCCTGAATGACCACAATATCGGCATTCTGGTCAAGGATATAGCGCATGTTCTTACTCGGCTCTTCATTATTCAACCAGTTGAACTGTGTCACATTCATTGTCAAGACCTTGAGCTGTGCTGCATCAGGATTGGCTTTAGTATGGCTCAAATTAAACGGACATATCAAGCGTAGCGTGGGCCATGAGAGCAACAATGCCCCAAAGATAACAACAGCAGCGCGCCATTGCTTAAATATCAGCAGTACAACCATGAAGGCGATGGCGGCAATGGCGACAACAGGCAATGCCAGCGTTGCCATTGAAGGCAATACCCAAATCGTGGGATTGACACGCCCGCCATAAGCGGCGAACAGCAACGCGAAGGCAGCAATGATGGCTAAAAGCCGAGCGATATATTTCATTGAGTGATAATTAGCATATTTTCCATCCTGGCTTGAAGAAAGGCTCCTGAGCCGAAAAACGAGGCGCATAAGTCTTGAGCAACCATATCAAAGGCCATTCACACAACATCGTCAAGACGAAGACGAACAAGGTGAGTTCCACGCCAGGCTCCATGCCAAAATGCACGAAAAGGAAACGAATGGGAAGGAAAAACAACGGATGAGTACCCAAGATAATGAGCGAATACCGACCATAGTGACAGAACACAGGAATACGTGGCAGCGGTTTACAGGCCCAAAACAAGGACAATATAGCCACAAACGGCAAGAGATAGAGTTTCCAATAAGCAGGAAAGACCTGGAAGTGCAAGTTCATAAATTCACTCAACAGGTAAATGGGTACCGAAACTGCCAGTAAAGCGATTATACCAAACTTATCCCAGCGAGAAGGCGTCAATACCCCCAGGCGCTTCATGCCCCACCCCAGCACGAAGTAAGGCATCGCCACTAACGAGGAATCCAGCATTAAGGGTAATTCTATTTTATTGATTCCCAAGTAGTAACCAATAATCGAAAGCACAACCGTCGCTGCCAATAGCCCCCAAATGGGCTTGATCAAGCGATGCATGGCATAAAAGATGATGTTCACCCAAAACAGGCTGGGCAGGAACCACAAGGGAGTGGTTATCGCCCAATAACGCAAGTAGAACGGCTCCACAAGGCGGATGGGTGACAAGTCAATCGCCTCGGCACCAATGGCCATGCGGAAAACAGCCTCACAACACCTGACAAGATAGGCAAAAACGATAAAAAAAACAAACGGCACAAGGATGTTATTCACCTTGCGCCGCGTGAAATCGGCAAAGCCCTCGTAGAGCTTAAAAAAGATGCCTGAAATGAAATAATACATCGGCAGGCGAAAAGCCTGCAAAGCATCATTCAGGTTTGGGAGCAGATAATTAAAGAAATCATGGTCAATGTGGTACATCACGATGAGCATGATGCACAGGCACTTCATGAAATCGATATAGGCAATGCGCTCCCTGGCCATCGTCATCCATCCCGGCACCTGCTAAGCCCGAGGGTTAAAAACACCCTGACGGGCACAGTCAATGCTCTATTTCAATTTTGAATTGATCATGGAGACAACACGCGAGAAGTCGGTCATCTCGGCAATCTCCTCAGGCTCAAGCTCTATATCGAAAGCATCTTCCAGCTCTGAAGCCATTGTCAGATGGCGCAACGAGTCCCAGCGCTCACAATTCTTCTGAGATATGTCGGTAGAGATCTCTTCAATGCCGAATACCGAACGCATGATCTCCATCACTTGGTCTTCTAAGTTCATAATACCTTGATTTTATAATAATCTTTTATTTCAGTCTCTTTATCCAATGTCATCACATAATGCTTGGAGCTGTCATCAGCTATACCGATACATTCCATGCCTATGCGATCATAAAAATCGGCGGTCTGTCCATTCTTAGCAGTGGGAAGGTAATCGGCGACGACCTTCTGCACGCCCTCGTCATGCAACAGATTGAGCACCGTGCCTAAAAACGCGTCCTCGATGCCTTTTCCCAAAACGCGGCAACTGAGCAACAACGAGTCAATTCCCACGGTATCCCAGTCAATCTGCTCGAGGAAAATGGCACCCGTGACACCACTGTCGCCAAAACGGTCTCTCACGCTCATGCAATAAACGCGCCAACCGTCATTCAGCCGCTGGCGTATGTCGGCCTCGGTATAACGGCGGGTCGTGAGATTGAACTGATTGGTCTTTTGCGTCATCTGGGCGATGCGCGGCATGTTAAAGTCGTCGGCGGGAATAATGTCAATCTCCATCAACAGGCTGCGCAGGTAGCTATCCAAGTCGGCAAACCTTGCCTGCTGGGCCCTGCGCATCGCATTGGCCTGATACTGCTGAGTCTTGTTGCGGTCCTCGGCAGTGACGGCATAGATGCGGAAATACCGCTCGACCAATTCCTTGAAGAAAGGCATGAGCATGTAAGGTTTCTCAGGAAAATCGGGCACAGTCACCTGTGGCAGCATCTGCTTGACCAGTTCCCTCTCGGCCGGATTGTCATCGATAAACACAAAACTATCCAAGCCTATGTTGAGTTCATCAGCTATATCTCGGATATTGGTAACCTTATCGGTCCAATTAATGCGCAAAGCACTGAAATGCTCTCTCTTGAGCTCCATAAACGGATTGCAATCCCAAGCCTCCTGAACGTCGGCTTCATTATTCTTGCTGCAAATCGCCAATATCACGCCATTGCGCGACAACTGCAACAAAGCGCGCTGCCAATAAGAGAATGCGTTACCGGGATAATCCCCACCTAGCTTGATGCCGTCAACGCCATCCTCGCCAAGGACCCCATCCCATAGGGTGTTATCGAGGTCAAGCACCAGACATTTCTTGCGTTTCAAGGCAAGTTCTCCCTCGATCCGCCGCCACCAAGCCTGGAAGTCGCGCGCCAGTTTTGGATTGATCAGGGACTGCGACATGAGGAAGTATTTCCAATTGACTAAAGTATATGCATCGTATCGGGAGGTGAAATCAGAGAAATCCACCCTCTTGACGTTGGGATGATGATCAGCCAACTGAGCCACATGGCGGTTAAAATCCATTACCGCATGATCTACAGCGACATCATCACCTGTGAGTTTTATCGGGAATAGATTTACAAGCGAGAATATGATAAACGGCTTGTGCGCATCGATTTTTGACAATACAAGCTCGAGTTTGTCGCGGTAGGACGCTATCTCCTGAGCCAGTTGAGTGCTGTCGGCATTCACTGGAACTTGATAGCACCAGATATATCGGTCCACATCCTGTGGCACCAAACTGATGTCCCCATAGCCTGAATAAGCTATGCCATCATCGCCAAACAGGGTCTCAACCGTTTGATTTCGATAAACAAAAGTATTCATACTTAGTTTTTTACCATTCCATAAAGCCGGCTTAAGAATGACCACACCCTGGGATGCATCATTAAGCCGTGAAGGATTTTCCACTTTGTGCCGATGTAATTGATTTCAGGCCCGATACACGGGAACGGGTAAAGCCCCAGGTCACGCATATGGGCAACAACCTCATCTACACAGCCGCAAGTGAGTGACTTGGTCATGCTGAAAAACAAATACAGGTTTCTCAATCCCTTCACACTTGCGGGAGACTGAGCACCAGTTGTCGCTTCATAATCAGTGATGGAGCGATTAATCAAGGCAGCGGCATCAATTTGACTAAAAATACGACGGAGCAAATGATTACGGTCGGTGTTATTCATGGCGCTATCACTGCGGTTCACATAACAATAAGGAGTCGCATCGTTATAAGCCACCCGACTGGCATGAAGCAGGAACTTAGCAGCCAACGCGCCGTCTTCACATGCGATGAGCGAGGTGTCAAACCTGAGGCTCAAGCGGTTAAGGTGCTCCAGTCTCACCAGATACCAGCAAACATACTGCATCATGGGATAGTGGTCCAAAAACTCTGGCCCATTCATGACAGGCGTTGTAGGAGGCATTTCATCAAGGGGCTTTGAAACTTTGATGAAATTACCGTCGGTATCTACCCACTTGAAGTTGAACATGAGGACATCGAGGTCCTCGTCAACGGCACGTCTCAAGAGTGGTCCCATCACGTTCTCCTCAAGATAGTCGTCACTGTCAACAAACTGGACAAAACGTCCACGGGCGTTATCTAAAGCCCTGTTGCGGGCCGCACTAACGCCGGCATTGGCTTGGGTAATCAATCGAATCTGGGGATGGTCCTTAGCCAAGGCCTCAATCACCTCGCGGCTATTGTCACTCGAGCCATCATCAACAGCAATCACCTCATACTCCTCAGGCTGCAGGCCCTGATTAAGCAGGGATTGCAGGCACTTGGTAAGATAAGGCGCGGTATTGTAAACCGGCAGGATGTAAGTCAACAGGACGTTAGACATTACTTAAAGGCTTCGACTAACTCGATAAGTCCTGAATTTTTATTAAACATGAACGCAATGTTCCTGTTTTCCAAGGCACAAGCGGGAACAGGACCATTGACCAGCATGAAACGCTGCCTGCGCAACTGGGCGATGGCTTCCTGAATGTCCTTAACCTCGTAACACGTGTGATAGGGAGAGACGCCCACAGCGTCCAGCGTCCTCAGCACTGGGCTTTGCTCATCAAGCGGCTCAAGTAATTCAACCCGAGGAGCACCTTCCTTCTCCATAAAACAGACATTCACATGCTGCAAGGGGTCTGGAATAACCGGATGCACAATGTAGCCCATCGACTGGTAAAAAGCCGATGTCTTGGCTATATCGCGACAAGCGATGCCAATATGATGGAAGGTGAGCAGTTCAGCCATTAATATTCAATAACGGGAGAAACGTTGCAGTTCTTCATCGGGATCAACGCCGCACCCCAACTGAGGCCAGCACCGAAACCGCTCATCACCACAGTATTCTCGCCACCAAGCTTGCCACAGAGTTCACTGGCAACGGTCAAGGGCACAGACGTGCTACTGGTATTCCCGTACTTGCTGATGCAATAAGGAACTTTGGTGCGATCCATTTTCAGTTTCTTCACGAAGAAGTCCATCATGAAGCGGTTAGCCTGATGGAAGACGAGATAGTCTACATCATCGACGGTCTTTCCAGTAACGCTGAGCAATTCCTTGACGCATCGGGGCACCTTGCTAATGGCGAAATTAAACACATCCATTCCGTCCATAAACACCTCAAGGTCATTGCGGATGTTGCCATCTTCCTGCTCCCGCTCGACACACGATTCGGGGGTAATGGGGTTGCGCATTCCAGCGTGAATCTTAAGAGCGTCTTCACCACTGCCATCGGTATTGAGGATAAAGGTAGCGTCGTCAAAATCGCCCTTTTCAACCAAAGTTGCTGTGCCTGCATCGCCATAAAGCGGCCAGTCCACCTTGTCGCGCCGATTGACAATCTTGGAGAAGGTTTCGCCATCGAGCAGTAACACCCGATTGATGCCATCCATTGAAGCGTAGGCAAACGCCGTACTGAGCGCGAACAGATAGCCCGAGCATCCTAACGAGATGTCGAAACACAGCGTCGTTTTAGGTAATCCCAAACGATGTTGCATGATACATGATGTCGCGGGGATGCGATAATCGGACGTTTGGCTCATAAACAACAACACATCTATACTCTCGGGGGCAATGTCGTTGTCATCCATGAGTTTTTGTGCCGCCTTGAAGCACAAATCGCTAGCTGTCACATCATTGGGAGCAATGCGCCTCTCTTCTATACCGATATTGTCAATGACTTTATCTATTTCCTCCTGGGGAATGAGGTATCCCAAATCCCTATTATACACGACATCCTTTGGCACACAAGCACTTATAGCCTTAATGCCAACTCCATGAAAAGAAATCTTTGCCATACTTGACTGGCGTTTTGAATATTGGTTAGCAGAGTAAATAGAAAATGATACACAACAAACTTCCATCAGCTAAAGCCAATGAAATGCTGTCACATATTCCTCATGCCTTACTCTACTCTGGATTTAACAATGTTATAAAGGTCCTCAACGGTATTGCTTCCACGAATGTCATCACCCTTGAACTCGACGTCATATTCCTCGTCTATCATCGCAATAACAGACAATGCGAGCAAAGATGACCATTCCTCAATATCCTTGAATTGAGTTGTGGCATTTATAGTGTCAGTATCTGTTTCATCAAACAGATCTGCGAAATTCTCTATGAATTGCTCCAAATTCATTCTATAATATAACGCAAAAATACCTCAAATATTTTTACGGCGTGCAAAATTACATAAAAAATCTTAAAGTTGCACTAAGTTTGTAATTATCTTAGGTATTTCATTGCATCTTTAACATTTCCAATAGGGGCGAATGAGTTTTCATGCCGAAATCAGGTTAAAAATCAAACCTGCGCGCCGGAACACCAAGATAAGTGCTGTTATTTTTGGGTTGGGTCATGAGTACACTATTAGCACCCAAAGTCACTCCATCACCGATGTTCATACCCTGCAGAACCACGCTAGCGACACCCAGCAAATTACTGTCACCAATCGTTATTCCACCTGACAAATGGGCACCAGGCATCAGTCCGTTATAATCACCAATGATGTTGTCATGACCGATAACGACATGATCGTTAATGAGATTGAAATTACCAATCTTGACATCACATGAGATCATGCAGTGATTCTGAATGATGTTACCCTCGCCCATGGTTACCGTCATTGGGTCCACATAGAATAATGAGGGATCTATCAAATTGGGGAAGGTGATGTTATCGTTGGTAATCGCCTCGCGGATGCGACGCACGGCCTTATTGGCGTTGATGGCAAAAGCGACAGCCAGGGGTTCTTTAATCTCCTGAAGAGCTTTAATGTCACCCAGGACTTTACCATAGCGGGAAACAGTTGATCCAACTGGCTTAGTGTCGTCAAAGAATCCTATCAACTGCCAATCGCCGTTGTTGCGGTTGATTCTCTCGATCAAGCAAGCCACTTCCTTGCCAAAGCCTCCAGCTCCATATATTGCGATCTTCATAATCTTTTGATATTATGTGGTTTGTAATCTAATTCAATTTTATTTCTTGCAGCAAGCGATAATTTCACGCGCTACCCGTTCCACATCCTCATCGCTGACCCAAGGTCCACTAGGCAAGCATAATCCCTTGGTAAACAGTTCCTCGCTCACGCCATTGACATAGGCCGGAGCACCTGAGAAGACAGGCTGGGTGTGCATGGGTTTCCACAACGGGCGGGACTCGATATTGCAAGCATCAAGATGCTGACGTATTGTCTCATAGTCGGTACCCGTTTTGTCGGGGTCAACGAGGATAGTGTTGAGCCAATAGTTGCTGTCGGAACGCCCATCTAGGTTGGTGTGAACAGTGATGCCGTCAACATCGGCGAAGAGTTCAACATAGCGGTCACACAGGTGCTTATGATGAGCTAGGTGCTCATCCAGCACAAACATCTGGCCGCGGCCGATGCCCGCACAGATGTTGCTCATGCGATAGTTGTAGCCAATCTCCTTGTGAAGATAGTAAGGCATGGGTTCACGCGACTGAGTGGCATAGAACATGGTTTTCTTTTTGGTTGCCTCATCAGAGCAAATCAAGGCACCGCCACCGCTGGTGGTAATCATCTTGTTACCATTGAAGCTCATAATACCGAAATCACCGAACGTGCCGCACAATCGGCCACGATAACGCGAGCCAAATGCCTCGGCCGAATCCTCAATGACCGGAATCTCGTAACGGTGAGCAATCTCCATGATGTCATCAATCATGGCCGGCATACCATAGAGATACACGGGAATCATGGCCTTAGGTTTGCGACCCGTTTTAGCAATACGGTCTTTGATAGCCTCCTCGAGCAGGTTGGGGTCCATGTTCCAGGTACCAGGCTCACTATCTACAAACACTGGCGTTCCGCCCTGATATACAATTGGATTGGCACTTGCCGAGAACGTCATTGACTGGCAAATCACCTCATCGCCAGGTCCAACTCCCAGATTGACCAGCGCCAAATGAATGGCAGCAGTACCCGCACTCAGTGCTACTACATGTTTTCCCTCACCGCACAATTTCTCGAGATCCTGTTCAAAGGCATTGACATTGGGGCCCAAAGGGACAACCCAGTTAGTGTCGAAAGCCTCTTGAATGTACTTCATCTCCTGTCCACTCATGTGAGCAAGGCAAAGAAGAATTTTGTTGTTAGCCATATAATTATTGTTCAATTAAATTTCATTACTTGCGGCGTGACCGGGATAAATTGATCGATTCTCGACCATGTCCCGTATCAACGCTTCGCTTTTCAAAGCCAATTCCTTATCGGAATGAGGGAGATTGGCGACGGTTTTCACGCCAGGGATATAGCTGTCCCCAGTAAAGATCGCATCTTCGGTCACCCAAGTCACACAACCCGGGCTGTGGCCTGGAGTAGCAACAGCCTTAATCTCAACGCCCTCAAATAAACTGATACACTCTCCATCCCGAACAAGCTTGACACTATCAGGTGAATCGAAGATGAACGGATCACCATAATACCTTGAGAAATTGAGTTTATCGCTCAACAACCCGTTGAAACCTGCCATAATCGTGTAAACAGTAAGACCCGGGAAAAGGGAAACCAAGTTGTTCAAGCCATAAATGTGGTCAAAATGGGCATGGGTGAGCAACACACCTTGCAACTTGCCTTCAACGAGGGGGAGGATTTGATCCACATCGCCACAATCAACTAGCCACGACTGCTTGTCCTGCGTCAGCACATAGCTACAGGAGCTATAGACTGAATTCACGATTTGGCGAATGGTCATCATTAAATTCAATTCATGTTACTGCATGTGCAGATAGAAAGATGAGCCCTTACCGAAAGTCTTCTTATTGGCTTGAGCCTTTTCACATACAACCTGGCGCGCGCGGTCAATCACCTCATCGAGGTAAGGACCGAACATGGGTCCAGCCATAATTTGTGGACCTTCAATTCCGGGCACGAGGTTAAACTCGATGAGCAGGGGCTCGCCATCGGGTGACACCGTAACATCCCAGCCCACATAATCGAAATAAGGTAAGCGCTTATGGGCCTCAAGCAAAGTATCTATTACCCGCTGATAATGAGGAATTACCAGATCCTCAACCCCAGTCTCGCGCTTGAGCGATGAGACCTCAAGACTCTTGAAACGGTAGACCTTGTCATCAACATGGCCATTCTCATCGATTAAGCAAGTACCTCCGCCCTTGGAAGTGTTGTCCTTAATCGCGCCCTTGCCACCAAAACGCAACATCGCGTAAGGATAGAGGAAAGCATAGGTGCCGTCCAGTTTTCGATATGTATACAGGCGCATCGAGTTCAATGAAGTGGGATTCACCCGCTGAATCTCGGGATGCTGTTTTGCTTTCTCTTGAACGATGAAGTTGAGCCTGTAGTGGTCGAAAAGGGTTTTCAAATGATTAGGGTCTAGGTCGACTAATTGCTCTACCCCATCGCCGTTACAGGTTTCGACCGTGGGCTTAATCATCATTTCGAGATTGGTTTGGCTCACGATTCTCACGGCATCGTCGCATGTAATCTCTTCACCATCATGGTAATAATGTCCATGGATGTTTTTGATGATGGTCGCCGGCTGTTTCACATTGGGAAACAACTCGGTATAGATGTTCTTATCGAGATAAGCATTGATGAAATCATAGCGATTGAGCGCTGGAACGACAAAGAAATAATACACGTCCATCGAGAGGTAGCGGTCGCTGTGTATGCCGTTAATCTGTGAGAAGAAGTCGGCAAACATCATCGACACCTTGAAGCCGCGCTGCTCATAATAGGGAGAGAGCTCCTTTTTGTGGGCCTTGTAATTGAAAATATCGGCCATCACATGCTCCTTGAAATACCAGTCGCCCCAGTAATACTCCTTATTTGTGTTGATAAATTGAGCCATAATTGTCGTCAACCATAATTAGTAAGTAACCATATCACTGATTTTCACATCGCCTGCATAGAACTCCATGCTTGCCCATGCCAGCCCCACGCCAAAGCCGCAAGCCAGGCAATGCTTCTCCTCGCCTGCTAAAGTCTCACGGCAGCGCGAAACCATTGTCAACGGGATTGAAGCACTGGTGACATTGCCATATTCCTCAAGGCAATAGGGCGTTTTCTCGGCCGGTATCTTGACTGATTTACGTATCTTCTCATCAATGAACTTATTAGCCTGATGGAGCAGCAGCAAATCAACAGTTTCCACATCAATATTGAAAGTAGCGATTAAATCCTTGAGCGATTGGGGCGGGCGCTTGATCGCAAAGCCGAACACGTCCATGCCATTGACAACCATGTCAACACCACGGCGGAAGACACCGGGTGACACTTCCTGCTCCTGCAAAGCCTCAGGCGTGACCGGGTTGCGCATTCCTCCATAAGGAGCCCATACCGCTTGGAAACCGCTACCATCGACACCGAACATGAAATTCATGGGGCGGGAACGCTGCCCATCAAATTCCAACGCTGTCGCTGTTGCCGCGTCGCCGAAGAGCGGGCGAACCGTTGTATCTAGCGGATTGCGGTTCTGGGTATTGGTCTCGGCAGCCACCAGAATTGCACGCTTGAAAGTGCCATGGGACATGAGTGAGCCAACTATGCTCATACCGTAAACCCAGCCCGAGCAGCCGAAAGGAAGGTCAAACACGCAGCAATCGCTGCGCAACTTGAGGCGATCCTGGAGCACACAAGCCGTTTGCGGAGCGATATAGTCCCTTGAAGTGCACACATAGGCAAAGCAATCGATGTCCTGTGATTGCCACCCGAGATCCTCAAGAAGCTTCTCGACGGCCTTCATGGTTAGGTCTGAAGCGGTTGTCCCGGTCTCCACCTTGTGATGACGCTCAATGCCTGTCGATGCAATGACCTTGAGGGCTTCGCTCTGGTCTTTGTAGATAGGCAGATTGAGGTTTTCTTCGACAGTAGCTGGCACGCAAGCGCTCATTCCCGCTATGCGCACGTTGTTAATCGTTAATTGTGACATATTATCATGTGTTATTTTTTCAATTTGAGCCGCTGGATTTTACCCGATGAAGTGCGTGGCAGTTCGTCAACCCACTCCCATTGAACGGGAATCTCATGCGGCGGCAGCAGGCGCAACAGTTCTTGCCTGATTTCATCAATGCTTATATCGCTCTTGAGCAAAAACGCCTTAGGAACTTCTCCCAGCACGCCATTAGGGTCAGGGATAGCGATACACGCGCAATCAGGTATCCCAAGCGACATAATGGCTTTCTCGATGGTGACGGGGCTTACTTTCTCTCCTCCCACATTAATCAACTCCTTTTTACGTCCGGTCAAATAGAAAGAGCCGTTGGCACCCTTATGCCCCCAGTCCCCAGTCCTGAACCAATCGCCAAAGAAACTATCGTGGTTATCGGAGTCCAAGAAGTAAGAAGAAATAACCATGTTACCTCGAACGCAGATTTCCCCATCTACGCCATCGGCAACCGACTCGCCGTTATCATCCAGCACACACACTTCTACTTGGCTTGAAGCTGGGTGCCCAATCGTATCCAAATCATCGGCACTCTCATGGAACTCACAGAACATGGCCCTAGAGGCCTCGGTGAGCCCATAGTGCATGCAGATGCGGGTATCGGGGAACAGGTCCATAAGCATGAGTTTATCCTCAATGGGCAAAGCTGCGCTTCCAATTTCAATATAGCGCAATTGATGAGCAAACTGGCCTATCCTCCGGCCACTTAAGCGCTTGATGTACTGCCAAACGGCTGGGACCATGCCAAATCCAGTAACATGCTCTTGGGTAATGACATTAAAGAATGCCTTGAGATTGGCAAAGTTGCCCACGAGAACCAGAGTGGCGCCAACGGTAAGCACGCAACGCAGGCGTCCTAGTCCGAAGGAATGGCTCAATGGCAAGGCTAAAGCCTCAACATCGTCGGCACAAGTGCCAATGAAACCATTGGTATTGGATGCCGATCCTGCGATATTAGCATGGGTAAGGCAGACGCCTTTAGGCATGCCCGTCGTTCCGGTGGTAAACATGACATCGGCGACGTCGGTGGGTTCGAGAGACGGAAGAATGTCCTTGTCAAGCTTGTCGTGGTTAAGTGTAACCTCGTTGAAAGGAATAAAATCATACCCTTCGGCATCAACAGCGCCGCCAAACATGGCAACTGGGTGAACAATACCGATGATATAATCCAGGCGTTCTTTGGGAGCCGCTGAATCGATGACCACATTGACAATTCCCAAAAGATGGGCGGCCAAATAAAGATAGACGAACTCCAGTTCTTTCTGGGCCGACAAAAGGATGTGGTCTCCGGATTTAATGCCTCTGGCACGTAGATAGGCTGCCGCACCCTCGACATGATCTGCCAACTGGGCGTAGGTTACACGTTGTAATCCCGTTACAAGGGCGACCTTGTCGGGGGTGTTTACAGCTTGTGCCGCAATCAAGCGTAGCACTTGGCTGTGGGGAGCATCAAACATTCATCAGCAGATTGACTTCATTCACGATTGACTGGACCGAAGTCAGATCGAATAAAACTTCGAGCGGGAACTCAATGTTTAATTCCTGCTCAATGGTACTTATTATTGCCAGGTTACCAACAGAATCCCATTGGGGTATATCACCTGATGAGAGGCCGTCAGTGATATCGCCGATCTCGACATTCAAGACCCTGGCGATGATTTCTTTTACCTGATCTTCCATTTACAAACAGCAGCAAAAGATTATTGCTGCTTCTCAATAATATCGAATAAATCCTGAATGGTTTCAGAATTCAGAATATCGTTACCTTTAATGATGACATCATATTCGTCGTCAACCATCGCAATGATTGACAGGGCGGTCAATGATGACCATTCGTCGAGTTGCTTGAATTTGGTCTCGGGGGTAAAAGAAGTAACGTCAGTTTCATCAAACTGATCTGCAAAGTTCTCAATAAATTCAGTTATGCTCATAGTTCTTCTTGCGTTCTTCTTATATATGCAGAATAATCATTTCCATATAAAAACGGCCACAAAAGTACACTTATTTTTTAATACGACAAACAATGTTTGTTAAAAATCATATTGAAAAGCCGCCGTCAATCACCAAATCGTGGCCTGTGAGCCAGCTCGAAGCGTCACTCAGGAGGTAGATGGCACCGTTGGCGATGTCCTCGGGCATGCCATATCGCCCTAAAGGATAATTCTTGGCGTCCTCGGCCAGTTGTTCCTCGGTGATTGTTCCCCGGTGAATAAGAGGGGTATCCACCATACCCGGGCAGATGCTGTTGACCCTCACCTTGCGGGAAGCGTACTCGCGGGCAGCATACTTCATGACTGAATTAAGCGCGGCCTTTGAAGCGCCGTATACACCATTGCCTGGCATGAAGCTATGAGTGCCGCCAATCGATGCGACCAACACGACAGATGCACCTTTGTTAAGGCGTTTTTTCTTATATAACAATCGCAGCAATTCTACCGGTGCAAAGAAGTTGACATTGAACATGTCATCAAATTTCTCGCGTGAGCCGAACTGTAAGGGCAAGGTCGTAGAATTGCCGGCACACAAGACTGCCCCGTCAAGCGGTGGCAGCATCGCGAGCAGGTGCTCCAAATCTTCTTGTGATGTCAGGTCAGCAAGCTGCTGCATGTGGCCTTCAACAACGTTATTGAGTTGCTCATAGGTTTGCTGCAAGCGCTCTTGGTTGCGTGCGGTCACGACAACACGAGCGCCCATGCGGGAACAAGCGATGGCAGTTGACTGGCCAATGCCTGAAGAAGCGCCGGTAACAAGTATCGTCTTTCCTGCAAGTGAAAAGGGATTATAGTTAGGTTCCATCTGAAGGGACAAATTTAAATTATTTGAAATCAAACTTTTTGGCAGGTACGCCAATATAGGTGTTGCCATCTTTGGGCTTAGCCATAAGTACGCTGCCAGCGCCCAAGGTCACATCTTTGCCGATTTTAACCTTCTGCAGAACGACGCTGTCCACGCCCAGGAGGTTACAATCTCCCACCTCGACTGCGCCCGATAGATGGACGCTTGGCATAAAGACATTGTAATTGCCGATAACAACATCATGTCCCATGACGTTAGCGCCATTAAATACATTGAAATCGCCAATAGTAACATCACATGTGGCACTGCAACTATCCTGAATGATGTTACCCTGCCCCATCTTGAAGGTTTGGAGATCTAACACCTTGAAGGAGGGAGCGATAAGGTTCGGGAAATAGATGTTGGGGTTGGTAATGCGCTCACGAATCAACTTACGGATTTGAGGAGAGCCAACAGCAATGGCCAAAGCAAGCGGCTCCTCAACAGCGTTGAGTTCATTCATGCCGCCCAACACATCACCATAGTGGGACACCTGAGTGCCAACCTCCAAGTTATCATCATAGAAGCCGACAAAGTCCCAGTTTTCTCTACTGGCATTGTTAATGCGCTGAATTCCACCCGCTACTTCACGTCCTAATCCGCCAGCACCATAGACAGCAATTCTTTTAAGCTTATTCTCTTGATTTCTCTCATGAATATCTCTCAATGCCGGTTCAGCTTGAATACATTTTATTCGGCAAGGATTGCCATAAGCCAGCGCCCCATCTGGAACATCTTTGACCACAACACTGCCAGCTCCGATAGTACTCCATTTACCAACTTTTACACCTGGTATCACAACAGCTGATGCGCCTATCCATGCGCCCTCACCAACATGGACATTACCGCACAACGTTGCCTGAGGCGAGATGTGCACAAAATTTTCGATTACACATTCATGATCAATCGAAACACCTGTGTTAAGTATGCAATGCTTTCCTATCTTTGCTCCACTTTGCACAATTGCGCTATGCATCACCACAGATCCCTCACCAATCGAAGCATTAGGAGAAATAATTGCTGATGGGTGGATAACAGTGCCATACTCACAATTAAGTTTCTCTGAAATTTGCTTTCGTGAATAGTTATTGCCAATGCTAATGATAAGAGGAGATTCTCCAGCCCAGTTATGCATCACTGGTATGGATAACAATTCATGAATACTCCTATCGTCATCAAACAATGCGTCAATAACTATACCTGACGCTTTCATTATGTCAATTATGACTTTTGCGTGTCCGCTTGCTCCGTAAAGATACATTAGTTATTGCCTTTAAAAACTTCCATTGTTGCTTGACCATCTTGGGATATGCCATCCCGAGAGATCACCTTATTAATTGTATAGAGAATCACTTTCACATCAGTGATAAACGAACAGTGATCCACATACCACACATCAAGTTTAAACTTCTCACTCCAAGACAGGCTATTACGGCCATGACATTGGGCCCAACCAGTGATGCCTGGGCGCACTTCATGACGGCGCGCTTGCTCAGGAGAATACCGTTCAAGATATTCCTTCAAGAGAGGGCGAGGACCTATAATCGCCATATCTCCTATTAACACATTTATCAACTGTGGCAATTCATCAATACTCGTTGAACGCACAAAACGCCCCACACGAGTCAAACGCTGCGCATCAGGCAACAATTTGCCATCGGCATCCCGCTCGTCGGTCATCGTCTTGAATTTGATGATTTTGAATATTTTAGCATCCTTCCCTGGGCGTTCCTGGAGGAAGAATGCACCAGCTCCCTTGTTATTAATCTTCAATAATATGGCCACAATCAACAATAAAGGAGACAAACAAATCAAGGATACAAAAGCTATTGAGAAATCCAGAATCCGTTTGACATACTTACGATATATCGTTTCTTTTACATAACTCATATTCACCAATATTGTTTAGAGCAATACCATGCAGAATATCAATCGCTCTTTATCTAAACAGGATAGATCATATGCATATTCTACCCGTTGAATAATCTTGCAAGAATCACCAATTACAACCAATTTGTTGGGCAGTTCAAAGATATAAACTGAACTACAGCATCTCTACTTCTTATTATGATGCAACCAATTATATATAAAACCAGGTAATAAATACACCAAAATTGGACGAATGGCAAACACTTGTACATACCATGGCAAAGAGATCATTTTATAACCGATATGTCTAACATATACTTCGTTCAAACAATTCTTTAAAGTCCTACGTTTATATGCATTTCTATCATCTCGCATTTTATACAGTGGTTCTTTTAACCTATAGAGTAATTTGTCAGCTGCAAATAATTTGAACAATTATACTTCGTTTACGTACAATCACTAAACACAATAATACGTTTTTTGGCTATTAAACAAGATAAGACTACCCCTAAAGCTATGTGCCTCTGATTAGCCTGATAAAAAATAAAAAGAGTTCAATAACCCTGACATGTTTTTTTCTAGCTGCTAAATAAAACAATTTCCAATGAAATGGAAGATGTGTTATATTGAATGATTTTAAAGCAGCATTGAAATAATCATCTTGTAGCAATTCCTTTATCTCTTTATGTCTTGAATCAGAATAATTTGCAATAATGAGTAATCCCAAAACATCCAATGCGATCCTATTTGATAATGCCTCTTTTTCATCATTCTCCCCAAAATTATCAGTAATGATCCTATACATTTCTTTTCGTTTATCTTTCAATTTCGGGATGAAACCACCTGTCAAAGAAGATGCATTGTTACGTCTATAATGATAATAGGTTTCTGGGCAATAACCCACAACTTTCGCCCGCTTAAATACAAACATATTAAAAAGCGTATCTTCTGCTGTGCCAATCTTTTTTAAGTCTTCAAAAGAAATGTCATTTAGGATGTCACGACTATACAGTTTGCCCCATACGGTTCCATATGAATCTAATCTTGTTGGTGAAGTTACTTCATTATCAATTGGACCTATCAGCAGCCTTGCTAAACGGCGGCATTCATTATCCACAAAAAAACTCTCATCTGGAAATAAATCCCTTTTTAAGGATCCTGAGTTTCGTTCACTTATATAAGGAAACATTACAATGTCACATTCATTTTGCATCGAGTAAATAACCAATTTCTCGATACAATCTGAATCTATCCAATCATCAGCATCAACAAACATCAATTTTGAACCAGACGCAGCACCTAATCCAATATTACGCGCATTTGATACTCCTGCATTATCTATATTATAGACTTTTATTCTACAATCTTTAGAAACAAAGTCTTTTAATATAGCTAAACTATTATCCTTACTCCCATCATTGACACAAATAACCTCAATGTTGCTATATGTCTGGGAAAGGATAGAAGTGAGGCATTGCCCTAAATACTTTTCAACATTATAGACTGGAATAATAATTGAAACCAATGGGCAGTTGTTACTCTTCATTGCAGAAACATCCATAATTAATTCGTATGAAAAAAGAACATCGCAAATTAATATGCCACCTATAATGTTTTAAACAAAATAATAATTACTACTTTTAAGTTAGATATATAATCCAATAATTATTTTATTGATGATATTTCAAATAATTGAGTCTCCATTACAGACACGTTATTATATTTGTTGGAAACAATCAAACCATACTGCTCACACCATAATCCATTGAAATCCTGATATGTTTGGGCATATAATGAATCGAGCGCCTCAACAAGCGTTCCAGCGCAGTTATATATTCCCATTAAAACTGATATCCTTGCCATAACAATAAAGTGTCACGACCCAGCAATCACTTCATTGAATAAAGTCATCCATTGCTGAGCGATGCTTTCAACATGATAATACTGCGCTCTCAACCTTGCTTCGACAGCCATTTGGCGGCGCAAATCCTCATTCTCAATGAGTGAGCAAATCTTTTCTGCCAGCATCTTCTCATCATCAACTGGAATGAGGAAACCGTCCTTTCCATCGGTGACGATGTCCTTGGGGCCACAGGGGCACTGGTAGGAAACAACCGGGAGGCCACACTCCATCGCCTCGACAATGACCAGGGCAAACCCTTCAACCAAGGATGAGAAAGCGAAGATGGATGATTGCCTTAAGGCACTTTCCATATCATTTGAGAATCCCATTAGGAACACGTTGTCCTGAAGGCCAGTTCGATGGATTTGGTCATGCAAAGCTTGTTTAAGCTCGCCATCACCATATATCCGCAAGATCCAATCGGGATGCTTTTTTACAACCTGACCGAATGCGCTAATGAGCGATGAGAAATTCTTGACATGATGCAAGCGTCCCATGGAAATGACAACCTTCTCATTTAAATAAGAAGGGTCATCACATTTAAAAGCCACCGGGTTAGGTATCACCGAAACGTTATTCCACCCCTGCCAATTGGTTTCTTTATCCTCTTGGGTCAAAACTACAATCCGGTCAAACTTCTTGTCGACAAAATTAAACTCGTAAAAATCAGAGACTCGGCCCTGAACTTTGCCGAATAGAGAAGTTGCATATTTTGTTCGGTAATTCTTCTCGCAATGAAATTCACGGATAATCTTCCACGAATGATCCCTAATAGACGTAAGCATGTATTTCTCGGACATGCCCACCGAAATCACTATATCTGGATTGATTTGACTCAAAACGTGCCTAAGCGCCTTTTTATGCTTGGCACACTTGGCAAAATAGATCATATTAACAGCGATGAAAGAACGTTCCCGGTCCCGATCATGATAATTGATATCCAAGTCAATGAGATGCACTTTGGGAGACAATTTATGGGTCTCAGGTCCCACCTTGTTATCTGTCACCACAATATATACCTCATTGCCTGGCATTTCAGCCAGCGCATTGGCTTTAACGACAGTAACTCGTTGGATGCCGCCAATGTATCGAATGCTATTTAAACAATATACAATCTTCATTCAGTAGATTGTTGTTGGTATGGGGTTAGGCTCCTGTTATTTGCTCATCACCTCTTCAAATAACTTCATCCATCGCTGAGCGATGCTTTCAACGTGATAATACTGTGCCCTCAATCTTGCGTCGGAAGCCATTTGGCGGCGCAAATCCTCATTCTCAATGAGTGAGCAAATCCGCTCTGCGAGCATTTGCTCATCGTTAACCGGCACAAGGAACCCGTCCTTTCCATTGGTGATGATGTCCTTGGGGCCACAGGGACACTGGTAGGATACGGCAGGAAGGCCACACTCCATGGCCTCAACAATAACCAGCGCAAAACCCTCAACCAAAGAGGAGAAGGCAAAAATAGACGATTGCCTCAAGGCACTTTCCATATCATCTGAGAATCCCATCAAAAACACATTATTTTGCAGACCACTTTCATTAATTTGGTTCTGCAATGATTCCCTTAGGCTCCCGTCACCAAATATCTTTAAAATCCAATCCTGATGCTTTTTTGCAACAATCTTGAAGGCGCTTATCAACGATGAGAAATTCTTGACATGTTCCAAACGGCCCATCGAAATCACCGATTTCTCGGTCAAGGTAGAAGGGGCATCACATTTAAACGACACTGGATTGGGCACCACTGAAACGTTATCCCAACCCTGCCAGTTGGTTTCTTTATCTTCATCGGTCAAGACAACAATCCTGTCATACTTCTTGTCGGCATAGTGAAACTCATAAAAATCCGATAACTTGCCCTGAATTTTCTTGAACATCGAATAGGCATGTTTAGACCGATAATTCTTTTCACTGTGAAACTCACGAATGATCTTCCATGTGCGATTTCTCATTGAAGTGAGCATGAATTTCTCGGACATACCCACTGAGATCACCACATCAGGATTAATTTGGCGCAAAACTTTTGTTAACGCCTTCTTATGAGGTATACCTTTTGCCATGCCAACAATTAGGTTAGTTAACATGGAGCGTTCTTGATTGCGATTATAGTAGTTGATATCCAAATCAATGAGGTGAACTTTAGGTGACAATTTATGAATCTCAGGACCTGCCTTGTTATCAGTCACCACCACATAAACCTCATTACCGGGCAACTCGGCCAACGCATTTGCCTTGACCACAGTAACCCGCTGGATTCCACCCAAATAACGAATGCTATTTACACAATATACGATTTTCATATCACATCATAATGATTTTAAATCGTCACTGTATCATTAGGAAGAGAAAGTACATTAAACAATTCAAATCACAAAGTTCATTCGTAATTTACACTTTACTGCCTATCACGCTTAACGAACCTTATCATTATTTTCAGTAAGCCCCACACACATAGAGTCAACCTATATTTAGCAGAAAAGAAAAATGCTTTCCAATGGATGGGCATATGCTGTAACTCAAGGGCATTAAATGCCGCCTTATAGGATGGCGTTGTGATAATCTCTTTCACTCTTTTCAATTGCTGTAAAGATGAGATTCTAGATGATACCACCCTCAACCCTAAACCAATCAGGCTAAGCGCCGTCCTGTTAGAAAGCGATTGATGAAGATAATCGACATCATCGCATACCAATCTCAATCGGCGTTGCAACTCACATGACTGTTTAAAGAATTCAGGCTTAAAATTTCTAGATAATGATGACACATTTGATTTCCTGTAATGGTTGAATGTATTGGGGAGGGCATAAGCTGAGTTACAATACTTGAACACCTCGGCGTTGAACAACAAGTCTTCAGTGCCGATTATCTTAGTATCCACATACTTGATATCGTGCTCCTTAATAATCGAAAATCTATATAGCTTTCCCCATGCTGTGGAAATGGAATCACACTGTTCAGGATGCCTAAGTTGGTCTCCTGTAAGGCCGACCAATCGCTGGTATAATCGTTTATAGTCATCGTTGACGAACAACGTCTGTTTGTCAAAAACCTTGACCGGCTGAGATGTTTGTAGAAATTCCTTGACGTAATTCCACAAAACGATATCCACATTAGTCTCGAGAGCAGCTTTTAACGCGATTTCAACAGTATCTAAATCAATCCAATCGTCACTATCAAGATAAAGCAGATAATCGCCTGTACAATAAGACGCTCCTACGTTCCGGGCGCCCGACAGTCCCTGATTCTCAATTTCAACGATTTTTATTCTCTTGTCTTTCTGCTCATACTCTCTTAAAATATCAATAGATCGATCAGGCGACCCATCGTTAACACAAACAATATCAAGGTTGTGATATGTTTGATTCACCACACTATCCATACATTGCCGAAGATACATCTCGACTTTGTAGACTGGGATAACTACGGAGACTAAAGGATTCATAATCAAATGAACTTAATAAATCGAAACATTCCTTCTATCTGCAAATTTATTTTCTCCACCAATACTGATCAAATCCCTTAAAACCAGTGGTCCCAAAATAATAAACAAAGAACATAAAAAACATAAAGCCAGAATATGCAAACAAAATGAGTGATGTTTTACGATCCTGATCTTTCCAAAGATTCATACGAAGAAGGGGATAGGCTATCACTAGCGGGTAAATAAACCACGAGAGATATGCAAAACGATTAGAGAAGGCAGCACGAATAACCATAAGCCAGAAAGCATTGCACAAAAGGTATACATTAGCAATCACGTTGTAAGTCTTATCATTAAACTTTCTCAATACCGTAACATACCATATCATTATAACAGGGAATATACTATAAAAAAAGAAATCCAAACGGAAGCCAGTTCTAGAGAATACCGTCTCTTTCGCCGACTCATCAACTTGAGTATAATCCGCCATTCTATCATCAAATCCCAAAGCAACAAAGAACTTCTCAGCCAAAGGACCAGCAACAATAGATATTCCCAAAGATATTATCCAAAAACGGATAGCTGTTTTAGTATCCTTAATATAATAAACAGAAGCTATAGTCGCAACAATCGGCAACATGGAACTACGATGAACACCCATAGCCAAGAACATAAAAAAATAGGCTAAAATTTTCTTAGGTTTTTCTTCTTGGCACAACAACGCAATTGCCACTAGCATCAAGCTACATGACATGCCATTTCTAATACCATTTTCACCGAATGAAAGAAAACTAAATGACGTATACATGAAAAGCATCGACAGCCACAGATTGTTGCGTGTTAGGATAACAACGCTTATCAGCATTCCTATCACATAAACGAACTCAATGAACAAGAAGAATTCATGAACCGTATAGCCATTATGCTGGAAGAAGACCATTACATCATTCCAAAGCCACTCTTGTGAAAAACTAGGTGCACCATAGCCAAAGTTGGGAGCTAGATGTTTATAATTCACAGCATACATTTTCATATCTACAAAATCAGAATGAATAGGTCTTAATCCAACGTAATAGATTACAATGAACGCCAACACAATTGCAAATCCCTGAGACGCATCGTGTCCATCTGACCTCAAGATCTTTTGTTCTCCTGAGCCGATATAATAGAGGACATTCATCCAAACCAGGATTAGCCAAAAAACATACCAAACCGTGTTATAATAGTATGGTGCTACATAGGTAATAGGTCCCATATTCGAAAAAACGAAAACTTAAAGAACAATAATAATTCGTCTGTCAATCTTTCACTATTTATTCTTGTATTAATTACATCAAACCCCAAAGATTTTGTGACATGGTAATCGCTTAATCATTTCGTTAACGGGAATGAGAATAACCAAAATAGCTATAAAAGATGTCAATGCGCGGAGCATCGATGTTCCGACTCCAGGAATTTGGAACAAACCAAAGTGGGCATAAATCAAGCCACAAGCTTTAATAACAATGCGATAATGCCAAGCAAAGAGTATCATCGTATTGCGACCTAGGTAAATGATAAAGCGTGAGCGTAACACTGAAGCCAAGGTCACTACGAGCAAAATACCCGCTATTGCAGCAATCATTGTTAGTAGCTCATTTCCATACATCCCTATTGACATATTCAAAGAATGTCCTGAAATAACTAGACACGCCTTGGCAGATACAACATTAGAGATAAGACAAACTAAACAAATAACGACCAACCTAAAGGTTGGCATAGAACCAACAAAAAATTCTCTGAGTTTATCCATGTGCATGAATCGATGTCCTAGATGAAAAAAGAATTGAGCCACAAATGCCACATCAAGGTTCCATGGAAGCGAACCAAATCCTAGACGATATCTCAAAAATCCAAACACACACAAGGCCAAAGAGGCAATGGTTACCGCGCCTCGCCAACGGTTAAAACACCAATCGATGACATAATATAATAATTGCGTCAAAAACAGTGCAGCAAGGAACCAAATGGTCCAATAATGCTCTTGGATGAAGAACAAACGAAGCATTTGAGTATAAGTTGTTACTGGCTCACCGTTTAGAATATACACAATCGAATACAATACTATAATTACGGAGCCAAGAGCAAAATAAGGTATGACTAATCCTTTAAACCGGCGCCATGCAAATTCAGTGAAAGAATACTTTTCGCATCCAGGATAAAGTAACCCGCTGAGAAAGAAAAACAAAGGCATATGAAAAGTATATACCCATGCTGGCACATAGGGAAAAATCAAATGACCTATAAAGACAGATATCAGGCCAATCCCTCGAGCGACATCGATCCATAAAACTCGACTTTTATCCTGCTTCATCTATTATCCATTAACACTACACAATGAATAAAATAGTACGTGAATGCTTTATTCCAGTATTATTACTTGATCAACATCGCTCTCACTCCAGCACGCAATTGTTTACGTTGTGATGATGTCAAAAGTAATAATGAAATAAAATAAGTCGACACGAGCGCTGTGGCCCCTCCCACCAAGATCAGTCTTGGCCATGTGCTCAAATCGAGATAATGGTTTACAACCATTCCTACACCGATGCAAATAATCAAGCTAATATATGACTTGAACATTTCAGGCCAAAGGGCAGTATACTTTCGATGAACGCAATAGGCTCCAAGTGGTGCATTAAAAAAGATATTTCGAATAAACCCAATGGCGGCACTGACACCTACGATAGCATAAATACCCAGATTTGTCGTTTTTAATAGTATAAAAACTATGGTTAAATTCATTACTCCGGTCAGAATCAATGCCATTGACTGCCATTTCACTTTATCGGCAACTGTATATAGGTAATTGGTAGAACAAATCGCGCCACCAGAGAATAACGGAAGTAATACCAGAATAGATAAGTAATAAACTGTTCTCACGTCAGTGTTTGGTGTCCATAATTGAAAAAAAGGAAGCCCAAAAGCCACTAAGAAACCAATAGGGACACATGAAATGAGCGTTAAAAATTTGATACTGTTCTTGAGTTCAAGAAATAAATCATCAAACTTATTCAAGGAATAAAGTTCAAGAAACCTTGGAGTAAATACAGATGCAAGGGTGGTTATACATGTGGATATGACTCCAGGTATCATCGCCGCAACAGAAATTAAACCCATCGCAGCTGCACTAACAAATAGATTTGCAATTAACAAGTCAAGACCCTGAAGCAACACAATACTAAGTTGATTCAAAGAATTCCAAACACCAGAAGCTACAATTGTTTTAACGGACTGAAACGATGAGTAACTATATTTGAGTTTTATCTCAGGGGTTAATCTTTTAGTGAATATTATACTTGTTATAGCTAAAAAGATACCCACACAAAAAGTTGCGGTTCCAAGATAGACAATGGATGGACGGAAGAGCCAATACAACAAGATTAATATCACTGCCTTTATTATATTGGATATGATATTAATTACCGAAGATAAATCCAGTCGATTCTTGATGATGAAGACGCAACCAAAGACAGCAAAGATGATACTCCAACACATGTTGAAAAACACAATGTAGAATAAAATCTTAACCTCTTTTACAATTTCGGGGGGGACCGATATCAACCTATCTATATAATAGATGGCTATACAGCTCGGCAATAAAATGATTAATGCGAACGTTAAATCAGCCACAAAAACCGAAGAAAAGTACCCACTTGCCTGGCGCATATTACCTCGATGGTAATCGATGCCGATATAACGCGCAGACATTGAATTTAGCGCAGTCATAATAATCCAAGCATAATTCACGATACTATTAGCCAATCCCCAAAAGCCAAAAGTTGTCGAACCCACAGTCCTTACGAGATAAGAAGTAAGGAAAAAATTGATGCCAAATTGAATAACAAGATTCAATGAGGTCGCAATTGTATTTACTGCGAATTGACGTCTAGGCTGCATCTATAAATAAAATTCACCCTTTCAGTTTATACTTAATGATGTAGAATAGAGCACGATACAGGTTTGCCTTTAAACAATACTTGACAAAAAGTAAACGTTTGTTTAAATCGGCATTATTGGATTCAGAAACAATCTGATGCCATACTTCATCTTTTCTTAAAAGAGCCGAAAGAGTATTATTAACCACGTTAGGGTCGCTTAAATGTTTTTTACACAGGTTAACGACCAACGAATCCACATTAACCACAGCGGCATTGGCAGCTGCGCGGCGCTCGATAGAAGACGTTGCACGTTTGATTTTTTCGTGATACAAAAGCCGTGTCTTTGCCCAAAAAGAGTTAGCGTCAAAATTTTTAATCAGGCTCGCTGTAATAGAACCAGAGTTAGCAAAATAATGATAAATCACATTATCATCAATAATAACACTATGACACTGTTTTAATACATCAATGTTGAATATCTGATCTTCCCATGGTTTTAGGTCCTCAATAAGAGAGATTCCATTTTTGACTATAACCTCTTTTTTATATATCTGTTTCCACATAAAGCCATGTAGCCTATCTCGATCTTTCAGGAAGCCAAATGCTTGTGGAAGAATAATCTGATTAATGGATTCTGATTGATAAAGTCCTTTCTTAAAGGGTGGATTCATCAACAGATCTCCAAATTCAAAATGAACGATATGAGAGGTGATATAGAGGTCGCATCCATTTTCTTCAATAACCTCCATTGCGTGATCATATCCGCCTGATTCCAGCAAATCGTCTGAGTCACAGAAGCCCACGTAATCCCCATGACATTCTTGAACGCCCAACATGCGCGCTCGAATATAACCGATATTCTCATTCAGCGTGCGAACAAAAAAACGGCTGTCTTTCCTCGCATACTCAGCACAGATTTCTCCACAACGATCGGGAGAACCATTGTCAATCAAAAAGAACTCAAGGTCCGGATTCCTCAATGCCATCATGGAATCCAGCAAGCGCGGAAGGTCTTTTTCGGCCTTATATATTGTCGTTACAATGCTAACTATCACCGTAAAGGTCGATTATAATGATTTATAATCCTGGAAGGACATCAGGTTTTTATCCTTGTCGCTGATGATGAGGTTATCTTCTCCCCCAATGGCATCAAATGGCCACACAATGTTCAAATCGGGGTCGTTGTACATGATACCGGAATCTCCCTCGCCATAAAACACCTCGCCACACTTGTAGCTGACAATGGAATCTTCTATAACTAGGTATCCGTGACCAAAGTATTCTGGTACGAATAACGATAAAGTATTCTTGCCCGTCAGATGGAAGCCTCTCCACTGTCCAAACGTGGGTGAATCAGGACGCAAGTCGGCAATCACGTCATACACGTGACCACTCACACAGCGAACAAGTTTAGCCTGTTGCTTCACCAGCTGGAAATGCATGGCACGGATCACACCGCGTTTTGACACCGTGTAAAATACCTCCTTCAAGTCGTGGTCAATGCCATTGGACTTAAAAGTGTCGATATTGTAATCCTTGATGAACCCACCACGCTCATCGGTAGCATGGAAGGGCTTGATCAAGTACGCGCCTTTCAGGTCCAGTTCCTGAAATTCAAACTTCTGTATCATTCTCTTGTCTCCTTTAGATGGTTTTGAGCCACTCCATTGTCATTCTTGTACCCTCGGCAAACCCCACTTCGGGCTTAAATGAACAATCCTGCTCAATATCAGATGTATCAAAAGCGGACAACGGCAAATTAGTACCCGTGAAGGGCACATCGCCAAACTGAGGGACTGCATCAGGAGCTAATGCTTGCTGCATCTCGAGAATAAACTCCTTGAGCGGACGTGCATTTCCGCTGCCAATGATGTATTCCTTGAACGGCACACCATCTTGAGCTACCGCATAAAAGGCTCTCGCTACGTCGGTTACATATACGAAATCATAATTCTGGGTGCCAGCGGTGAATTGTAACGGCTCACTATTAATGATTTTACGCAGAGTAGTGTTCACAAACCTGGGGGAGAGTTCCCCCACCCCATAAGCGTTAGTAATCATGGGCCACAGTAAATCAATACCAATATCAGCCGCCACAGCTTTGCACATGCAATGGGCGATGTGTTTACCCATACCATAGATGTACCCCATACCAGGCCTGCTACCCTGAGTATGCACAGCCGCTTCAACCTCGCGTTCCATGATACTACCCGCACATACAAAGCGCTCGCAACCAAGCTGTTTGGCTACCTTCATACACTCTACAGAGGTAAGGGCATTTTGCATCTGCAAGTTGTAATCAGTCCTTTGAGGGCCGGCTGAACCCGCCCATGCAAAATGGACAAAAGTATCATATTCTCCAACGCCTGCCACTTGAACCAACGACGACACGTCACTGATGTCTAGGCATTTATATCTCAACCCATCTTGAGATTGCAACCGGCGTGGCTTGTCAACGATATCAATTGCAAGTACCTCAATGCCGTGATCAAGGAAACACTTGACAGTGTTACTCCCGACAAAACCATCGGCACCAGTAATAATAGCTCTTTTCATTGATTAAAGGGTATTTAAATAATCTTCAATCTGCTTGTCCATACAAGCATTCACGTCGCCACCGGCTTGCCAGCATTTACTCCATTCAATGACTTTACCGATAGCCGTGTCCAAATTCCAGCGTGGTGACCATCCAAAAATGGATTTTATCTTAGAGCAGTCAAGTTTCAGGAAATTTGCCTCATGGGGTCCCTCACTTGTCGCTGGCGTGGTCCATGACAGTCCTTCACCCCAATGTTTGACAAAGGTATCGACCAACGCTCCTGTCTTGAAACAATCTTGGTCATCAGGCCCGACGTTATACCAACCAGCAAACTTGCCATCGTCGAACTGCTTGGCGCATATCATCAGATAGGCAAACAGCGGTTCAAGCACATGCTGATAGGGACGAGTGGAATAAGGGTTGCGCACGATTATCTCCTGATGGGAAATTGCCGCGCGAACGCAATCAGGAACAATGCGGTCATTGGCGAAATCACCTCCACCAATCACATTACCGGCACGAGCGGTAGAAATCGCTATCTCGCCATCAGCAAAAAAGCTGCTCTTATAGCTATGCGTCACCAATTCTGAGCATGATTTTGAGTTGGAATACGGGTCAAAGCCATCGAGCATTTCGTCCTCGCGATAGCCCCACGGCCATTCACGATTAAGATACACCTTGTCGGTGGTGACATTCAAGAACGAGTGCACCGAAGGACAATTCCTCAAGCACTCCATTACATTCACAGTTCCCATGACATTGGTCTCATAGGTATAACGAGGCTCCTTGTAACTGTCACGGACAATGGGTTGAGCTGCCAGATGAAGGACGACCTCAGGACGCGCCTCTTCAAAGGTCTGCTTCAAATGGTCAAAGTCACGGATATCGCCAATCACCGAGTGGCAGATTTTATCGATTTCGGCTATCTCAAATAAAGCGGGATTAGTTGAGGGCTCCAAAGAATAACCCGTTACTTCGGCTCCAAGCTTATTGAGCAACTTACACAGCCACGAGCCCTTGAAACCAGTATGACCGGTCACAAGCACTCTCTTGCCGCGATAAAAGTTCAGATCAAATTCCATAATTCAATGCTCGATCAATCCCAAAGCTTCCAAGGAGCTTGACCTGAAGCCCATAGACGCTCCAGTTTTTCTTTCTCACGAAGGGTATCCATACACTGCCAGAATCCCTTGTGGACATACCCCATCAGCTGGTGGTCACGAACCAAGCCATTCATTGGCTCTTTCTCAAAAATGATGTCATCTCCTGAGATGTAATCAAATAGTGCAGGTTCAAATACCATGAAACCGATGTTGATCATGTCATCATCCTGGTCGCTCTTCTCACGGAAGGCCTCCACTTCACCATTGCCCGAGAGCTCAAGCACACCCTTATTTTGGCTGAAATTATATACCGATACTGTACCTAATTTCTTGTGAGACCTATGGTAATCAAGTAGTTCCTTGACATTAATGTCGCCAACTGCGTCGCCATAAGTGAGCATGAAAGTTTCGTTACCCACGTAATCTTTAATGCGCTTCACACGACCACCAGTCTGTGTGTTCAAGCCAGTATCAATAATCGTGACACGCCATGGCTCAACATGCTTACGATGAACAATCAGCTCATTGCCCCGAGTGAAATCAAAAGTCACGTCAGACGTGTGAAGGAAATAGTCCGCAAACCACTCCTTAATCACATGTTGGCGATACCCGGCGCAAATGATGAAATCATTGAAACCATAATGGGAGTACACTTTCATGATGTGCCACAAGATGGGCATACCACCAATTTCCACCATAGGTTTCGGGCGGAACTGAGACTCTTCGGAAATGCGGGTACCAAAACCGCCCGCAAGAATAACGACTTTCATGTTTTTAGTTTTAGAGATTATAGTGAGTCAAAGAACTCTTCATATTTATCAACCAAGGACTTTGTAGTCATGGGTGGAGCTGCCTTAATCGCATCGGCATATTGGCCGATTCTCTCACGATGACTTAACAAATCCTTAAGACCCTCATAGATCGCTTCATCTTCATTCGGAACAATCATACCGAATTTACCACCATCAAGGATTTCCTCCATACCTGAGCAGTCGGTCGTGAACACGGGAATGCCCAAAACGATTGCTTCGGTAGTAGCAGTACTATAACCCTCGCGATATGATGCACAGACAAACAAATCCATCTTGGATACGTATTTGTAAGGATTTGGATCAAAGCCTAATAACTTAATGTGATCAGCTAGGCCATTTAACTCGATCGCTTCTCTCAACTTTTCCTCTTCAGGACCCTCACCCAAAATGTACAATATAACATCATCAATTAAACCCAAATCATCTAAACGCTTAAAAGCTCTGATTATTCTGTCAAAACCCTTTACCGCAAACAGCCTATTCACTGCGCATAAATTCAACGTTTTATTAGACAAATCTATGGGAATGTCCTCTTGGGCTAGACGTTTGATTTTGTCATAATCATTGACATTATGGATAACTCTGTCAGGAACTTTGATTTCAGGGAATAGTTCTAAGAAATTATCCCGGGTGCGCTGAGCGACAAAAACCAGCTCATCTAATTTATTATAAGCCCTCACCATCTCCTTATCGTCACGGAAGGCTGCACACGGAGTCATACGATCATTGAATTCAACATGCACCCATCCCACTTTTTTTGTATCCTTGTAAGGACAAGAAGCTACAATACGAGTTGGGGAGTTCTCGAGGTAAGCCACTTCAACATCATAATGCCCCTTGATGAACAACCGATGCCAAAATCGACCCGAGAAAACCTTCATCATTGTGTTGAAGCCTTTAAATTGGTGTTTGAACACGCAACTGAATTTCACATGCTCAGGCACCTCATTCACATACGGTCCAACTCCAAATATCGTTTTAAGAGTAATATCATATTTATTGGAATCCAAATACTTAAGCAAGTTGACTAGCACACGTTCGGCTCCGCCCCCCTGCAGATTAAAATGGAAAAACAATATCTTCTTTCTCTTCATTCTGAAATTCTAATAATTATCTCGAGATGATTAAGCGAGATTAGCAAGATCCATAATTTTTTGAAAGCCAGCATTATGCGTTTCGGCTCTTTTTTAGGCGGGCCACTTGCCTATCCATGAACATGTTGTAAACAAAAGGCAAGTGATAAAAGCACAAGAGTGCGTACTTCAGGGAACTTCTTTTCACACTGCTCAAGTACTCGCTGATGGTGCTCTTATAAATTGACTTGCAATTTGATCTCACTTCATCATTGAACTTGGTGTTGCGGGCATTATACCTCGTGTGAAGGATCACTTTATAAAGCTTCACCAAGCACCAAGCCCTATAATCGGTTTTATCACTAGGAATATCGTTCAGGCACAAAACATAGGAATTCACCCTGTCAACCTGGGTGCGGTTAATTCCCTGATGAGTCATGGAGGACTGGTGCTGTATCCAGTAATACATCTCCTCCTCGACACACACGGCCTGTTTCATCCTCAAACTCATCTGCAACGACCACTCCAAGTCTTCGCTTCCCGTGTCCTTGAAACGCAAATCTTGAACCAATTCTCTCTTGTACAGCTTGTTCCAAACAACGATATACTGGAATTCGTCAACGCTAGTGCCAAACAGTCCTCTGACCATCTCACTTTGAGATACCACTTTGTGTCTGGCAGAAAGGCCTAATTTCTTGTCGGCAATGTAAGTATCCTGTCCACCGTCTGGAACCTGAATGCCATAAACCATTGAGACATCATAGTCTCCTTCGGCCATAGCATCCATTAGCACAGTAAGCATGTTAGGGTGAATCACGTCATCGCCATCCACAAAGGTAATATACTCGCCTCTAGCCACTTCCAAACCAGAATTCCTTGCTTTTGAAACACCGGCATTGGTTTTATGGATGACCTTCACACGGCTATCTTTTGCAGCATACTGGTCGCAAATCTCGCCCGAACCATCCTGAGAGCCGTCATCGACCAAAATCACCTCAAGATCCTGGTAGGTCGAACCCAAGATGCTCTCGAGGCACTGACCAAGATATTTCTCGATGTTATAGACGGTAACGATGACTGAAATCATTGTCTAACAAAACTTTCAGTTAAAAATACAACGAGGGTCACCAGTTCTCGAAGAGCTGGTGAGTGAGCGGAGAGCGGGTAAAGCTGGAGACACTATCACAGTAGTCATTATCAGCAAGTTACCTGTATATGTCCTAAATCACATGGCGGTTTTTGCGCATTTACGCGCGCACGAATTGCCTACAGTTATAAGTTGCAAAAGTACGTTTTTTCTCCGAGGTACGCAAAAAACACAGTCAATTTTCTCAGAAAATCTCACCGGGTGAGGTATTAAAGCAATAACACCCACTACGACACCCCAATTCTAGAAATTATAAACATTGAAAAATAGCACATATTTATCTGAAATAAGTCATTGCATAATGACTCCATCGAATGGCAAATAATGGAGTTTTTCGTCAGCAACATGGCAATGGTCACAACCACAAAAAAACAAGATCCGCGCTAACAATTCATCTTGGTTATTATTTAATATATTTTGTTTAATTACTGATTATTAGCACAGCAATTACA
Organism: Muribaculaceae bacterium; assembly: GCA_016290325.1. GTDB lineage: Bacteria > Bacteroidota > Bacteroidia > Bacteroidales > Muribaculaceae > Sodaliphilus. The sequence goes on along the minus strand of JAEETL010000002.1, from coordinate 752 downwards.
CATCTCATAAAGCGCCCCTATTGCCACATTTATTATTTCGATTTCAGGAGGTCGGATTATCAAGCCAAGTACTCGACACATCAGATTTCACCCAAAAAGCGCTTGTGCTAATTTGCATTTTAATCAAATTTAAATCATGCTATTTTATACGATGAAAACAAAATCATCAATTAGGGATTTCAGTCAATTTTGAGAACACAAACGCAAGATCATCCGGCATAGCACGAGTGATCAGGATAATCGATATACTTGATTTTGAGATGATTTTTTAGAAAAAAGGCAGAAAAAGTTTTTCCAGTTCAAAAAATCGTTATACCTTTGCACGCCATTACAAAAATTGAGGCGTTTTACCACCGCCACAACATTGTAAGTTTAACATTTTAAAGATATATCTAAACAAAATGAAGAAAGATATCCATCCCAGCAACTATCGCGAGGTTGCTTTCAAGGACATGTCTAACGAGGAGGTTTTCATCACTCGCAGCACTGTTAACACCAAGGAGACCATCGACATCGACGGCAAGACCTATCCCCTGGTAAAGCTCGAGATCACCAACACCTCTCACCCCTTCTTCACCGGCAAGCAGAAGCTCGTCGACACCGCAGGTCGCGTGGACAAGTTCATGCAGCGCTACGGCAACCGCAAGAAGAAATAAGACAAAGACAACATGGCATTACTGCCGTGAGCGCTCACGGCAGTTACTACAAGACACAGCAGCGCGCCCTTTCCATCATGTGTGGAGGGCGCGTCG
>JAEETL010000046.1 GCA_016290325.1 Muribaculaceae bacterium | reverse complement strand
CATGGGAAGGCGCAGGTAACCGCCCCCTAAGAGGGAGTCACTGTTAAAACAGCGGCTCCCTCGTTTTTTTTGTAACCATGCCCCACGCCAAGGCGCGAAGCCGCCAAGAGGCAGAAAAGCATGTTCCCGGTCATAGCGTGATGTTACCGCCTGCTTCCCGTTCCTGGCACAGAGCCCTAAGCGTCCCCGCGCCGACGGCCAGCGGCATGGGAAGGCGCAGGTAACCGCCCCCTAAGAGAGGAGATGTCAGCAATGGTGTCTCCTCTCGTTTTTTTGTGGCCATTCCCTACGCTAAGTCGCGAAGCCGCGAAGCCTCAAAGGGATTTGAAAACGGATCTCTTGTTTATTGTGTTGCTGTGGTAATTAAATGGATGGATATTAGGTGTATAGATGGTATAAAAATGTGTGCTCGTTTCCCAACGACCACACACTTTAAACCTTAAAAATCTAATCCTATGAAAAAACTTAGTGCAAAATTACATGCTTTTTATCAAAAAAGACAAATTAATGTCTCTAATATTTCTAAAATCGGCCTGAAAAATTGTTAATTATATTGCTATGATTTTTGGTAGTGTAAAACAATGGCTCGAATATGTGTAAAGCATATTATTGAAGAGGCGGACAGCCTTTTCTGCCCGCCTCTTTCTGTTAGTGTAAAATCGTGTGTGTTTTGTTCTTAATTATCCTTAGTAACCAATCGAGAGAGTCATGTAGTGGTGTCCCAGATTGACGTTTGTTGACAGGGTGATCCATCCGGTGCAGCCACCGCCGTACCAACTGATGCCTCGGCTATCACTGGTGATGGGCGCTCCATAGACCCTGGTGAGGCTGTTGTAGATTCTTCTGTAACGATAGTTGTTGTAGGATGAGCTGTGGTATACAAACTGTGCGTTAACCAATCTGTCGCTGCCATCGAAGCTCAGCATTACATCGTCCCAGAGGTTGTTGAGCAACATCACGTTTCTCAGGTAGATGATGTGATCAGCATATCCGTCAATTTCGTAACCATTGTAGTACAGATATTCAATCGAGGTGTCAAAGAGCGATCCGAAGGTCAGACCCAGAATCCTGTCAATGACGGGTGCTCCAGAGTAGGGTGCCCATCCGTAAGGAATTACAGGGCGATACCATTCATAGACGATGGGGCGATAGGGACGAACGGGAGGGGGCAAGGGGCGACTCCAACTCCACGAGTGGTGGGAATAGTTGTTGTGATAGTCATTGTGGTAGTGATGGTTGTGGTAGTCAAAGTGGTTACCATTACCTCCATAACCGTTAGGCTTGCCGTGACCGTCATGATTGCCATGTCCACCAGGCCTGTTGCCGTTGGGGCGATCATTTCCGTGGTTGTTATTGCCTACGTTTCCGTTACCACCAGGCTTGCCACCGTTGTGACGATCCTTTCCATTCTTGTCATTGTCCACGTGACCGTTGCCACCAGGCTTGCCGCCATGGCCAACTCTGTCCTTGCTGCTACTCGTGCTCTGTGTGGTTGTGCTGATGCGGTCGCGGGTTGTTGCGGTACCGCGAGCGTCATTGCCGACCATTTTGCTGTTGTCGCGGCGGGTGTCAGCGGTGCTCACTGAGCTACCGATCTTGGTGCTGGAGCTGCTGCCGCGGTTGACCGAGCTGCTACCAGAGGTAGTGCCACTGGGGCGACTTGTTCCCCTGTTGCCGGTGCTCACGCTAGAGCTGCTGCTGGAACTGCTGCTACCACGGTTCACCTGGGGTGAGGTGGTGCTTCGCTGCGCGCTTGTACTGGTGCTGCTACCACGGTTCACTTGAGGAGATGTGGTGCTGCGCTGTACGCTGCTACTGCTACTGCGGTTCACCTGAGGCATTGCTTCGCTGCTGCGGCTCATTGAGCTGGAGCTGCTGGCTCGACTTACCGTCGGTGCCGCTGAGTTGTTATTACGTGAGACAGCTGCCGACTGGCTTCTGCTGGCGGTGCTGCCCCCCTGTGAACGACTACGGCCTTGGGCCATTGCGTCTGATGCGCTGAAGATCAGGCATCCCATGAGAGCGAAGCTCATCATGATGTTTTTAACAGAAGTTTTCATAATCGTAAAGTTTTATAATGTTCAACAAAATTCTTTTTTCTGACTTTTAGACTGCAATCATTGTACCCAGTTTAAGCCTATTATATATGACAATGCCCGATAATCGCCTTATCGGGCATAAAGATGCGACCAATCGCCGTTTTTTATAGATGAATCTCAGCTCTGTTTTTCAAACAACTTGCACAACATTGAACCAACAAAAGCCACTTTCTTCTAATTTAGCTGTCGTGCTCGGGGCTTTTTCACGTGAATTATAGTGAAATAATCATTAATAATTCTTGTTTGAATAAAGAATTGACGGCCACGCCTAGGCGAGGCCCTACAGCTATCGCGTTTGGGTCTTTCCTTGTGAAGTGTCGTGAAGCGCTGTCGTTTTTATATAGAGGGCTTGAGGAGGAGTTGGGCGTCGCCGTAGGACAGGAAACGGAAACCGTGCTCCATAGCATAGTCATACATGCCGCGCCATTGATCATTGCCGACAAAAGCGGCTACCAAAAGCAGCAGTGTGGACTGTGGCTGGTGGAAGTTGGTGATCATGCCGCTCACGATGCGGTACTGGAAGCCGGGAGCGATCATCAGCTGGGTGCTGCCCATGTAGCAGTCGGCATGGTGCTTGTCCAAGTAATCGACGATGTTTTGCAGCGCCTTTTGGGTGGAGATCGCACAGGGTGTGGTGTAGGGCATCCACTGGGTGACGGTTAGCGTCTCTTCATCGGCATCGGGGTTATCTTCCAGGATTTGGCCAATGTAATACAGGCTCTCGAGGGTGCGCACGCTGGTGGTGCCTACGGCGATGATGGGGCCAGGAGCGTTGATGATGTCTTGGATCACGTCGCGTGGCACGCTGATGAACTCATAGTGCATGGGGTGGTCACCGATGTGCTCACTCTTAACAGGCTGGAAGGTGCCAGCACCCACGTGTAACGTGACTTCGCGCCTAGTGATGCCGCGCTGGTCACATTCAGCCAGCACCTCGTCGGTGAAGTGCAGACCAGCCGTGGGGGCTGCGACGCTGCCGTCGATGTGGCTATAGACCGTCTGGTAGTCGGTTGAGTCGCTCGCTTCGGTGCCGCGGTTCAGGTAGGGCGGGATAGGTATTTCGCCGATGGCATTGAGCACATCGGCAAAGGTGCAGCCCAGGTTGTTGTCCCAGTCAAAAGCGATTTCCCAGGCATTGCCCCGCTGCTCGCCTCGGGTAGCGCTCAATGTGACCTCATGGCCGTCAATGGTGACCGTCTGGGCTAACGCACCCTGTTTCCATCGCTTGCTGTTGCCCACCAGGCACTGCCACACGCAGTGTCCCGTGGTTTGGAAAATCTGCTCGTAGTCGCGCGGCAAGATGGGTTCCAGGCAAAATATCTCAATCGTGGAACCGGTCTCCTTGCGGAACCGCAGGCGGGCGTTGATCACGCGCGTGTTGTTATAGATGAGTGTCGAGTGCTCGGGCAGCAATGCAGGCACTTCCCAGAAACGGCGTTCTTCAATCTCTCCACCTTTATAATATAGGAGCTTGCACTGCTCGCGTTGGGCCAGCGGATGCTTAGCGATGCGCTCGTCAGGGAGTTCGTAGTTATAGTCAGCGATGCGCAGGGCGCGGATGTCGTCAATCAGGGCCATTAGTTTAGGAATAAATAATCAGTACGATAGTTAATAATAGGGTGAAGATAAGCATGTTGCGAGCCGTGCCTCCAAGTAGCGGGTTCAACGCTTTGCCCTCGCGGCGTGTTAGCTTGTACCAGGTGATGGTGTGCAGCACCAGATAGAGTACGGGAATGGCGAGTGTCCACATGGGTAACTGTCTCCAGGCGCTCCTTCGTGCGGCAATCATCACCCATAGGGCGCTGAGCATGGCCATACCGCAGTAGCCGTTGATGAGATAGGCGAGCGCAGCGGGACGGCGGCCGAAGATGACTACCGACGTGCGCTTGCTTGACTCGCGGTCCTCTTCCATGTCACGGTAATTATTGACAAGCAGCACGTTGACGCCAAGCAAGCCGATGGTGATGCTGGACAGGATAACCAACGGGTCAAAGCGCAGGGCCATCACATAGTAGGTGAGGTTCACGGGCACCAAGCCGAAGAAAATGAACACCATGAGTTCGCCAAGTCCGTGATAGGATAGGGGATACGGACCAGCGCTGTAAGCGAATGCCGCCAAGGCAATGACGATGCCCACGGGCAGCAGCCACCAACCGCCATAAGGGATGAGGCAGCAGCCCACGATGCCCGCCAGCACGAGTAGTGCGATGGTGACGTTCCTGAGTGTGGCGGGCTTGATATCGCCCTCGGTCACACCGCGACGTGGTCCCACACGCCCGGGCTTGTCGGCACCGTGCAGGTAGTCAAAATACTCGTTGGCCATGTTGGAAACAATTTGTGCCAACAATGCGAAAGCCACACACAGCAGTGCAGGAGCCCAATGGAAATAACCATACCACTTGGCCAGCCCAATGGCGATGATCACGCCGCTGAGCGACACGGGCAGCGTCCTTAGGCGGAAGCACTCCATCCATATCTTGATTTGACGTTTCATTTTCTTGTTTACTATAATGCGACCGCAAAATTACAAAAAGATTGCCCATGGCTGTGAAAAAATGTGTATTTTTGTGGATTGGAACAAACTCTTAAACCAAAATGAATATGGAACAGAACAATCAACCGCAACCCCCTGTGTTTAATCAGCCGCAGCCCTCAGGGCCGCAGTATCAACCGCGCGTGAGCGCCACCCCCATGATGGATCCTGTCGAGGCCGTGAAAACGTGCCTCAAGAAGTTCTTTGACTTCAAGGGCCGTGCCCGCCGTAGCGAGTACTGGTGGTTTATGCTGTTTATCGTGATTCTCTCGAGTGTGTTCAATTATGGAGGCTTATTGTTGCCATTCCTTTCCTATGTGGGCATGCTCTGCTCGTTGGTGCTGATGATCCCTCAGTTTGCTGCTATGACACGCCGCTTGCATGACACGGGACGTAGCGGCTGGTGGATTGCGCTATTGGCTATCTTTTATTTGGTGGTTTTGGTGTCGATGGTTATACTGCTCGCTCCTTATGGCTCACAGTTGTTTGAGATGACCGATAGCCTGGTCCAGGCCGAGATGATGGCCGATGCTTTTCAGTCCAATCCTGTTGTGGCAACCGTGATGACAGGCTGCAGTATTTTGGGACTCGTGTTCATGATTATCACTTTCATCTTCACCCTGCTGGACAGCAAGTGGGGCGAGAACAAGTATGGTCCCTCACCCAAATACAAGTAATCCTATAATGTGATTTGATGACAATAAAGTGTTGATACTAAGAAGAGACGCAAAAATTTTGCGTCTCTTCTCGTTATAGCTGCATTGAACTCGTTTAATCTAGATTGATAGGCGATGCAGGACATCCAATAGGTCGGTGTCGATGGTCTTGGTGTGGCGGATGGCCTTGCTGAAGGGTACATAGATCATTTTCTCGTCATCGTCGCCAATCATGATGTTGCGTTGACCTTCCATCAGGGCATCGATGGCTGCTGCGCCCATACGCGAAGCCAGGATGCGGTCTTGGGCCGTTGGGCTGCCACCGCGCTGCAGGTGTCCCAGGATGGTCACCCTCACGTTATATTGCGGGAACTCTTTCTTGACCCTTTCGGCCACGCCCATGGCGCCGCCCGTGACGGGGCTCTCGGCGACGAGGGCAATCGATGAGTTCTTACTCTTGCGGAAACCACTCTGGATGAGTTCTGAAAGTTGATCCACCTTAGACGCTATCTCGGGGATGATAGCCGCCTCGGCACCGCTGGCGAGAGCGCCGTTGAGGGCCAGGAAACTTGACTCACGCCCCATCACCTCGATGATGAACAGGCGCTCGTGGCTTGATGCCGTGTCGCGGATGCGGTCCACACACCACATGATGGTGTTCAATGCCGTGTCATAGCCGATGGTGTGGTCGGTGCCGCTCAGGTCGTTGTCGATGGTGCCTGGAATGCCCACGATGGGGATGTCAAATTCTTTGGCAAACTGCTGTGCGCCGCTTAGCGAGCCGTCGCCACCGATGACTACGAGTGCGTCGATGTCGTGCTTCTTCATGTTTTCATAGGCTTGCTTCCGGCCTTCGACAGTCATGAATTCCTTGCAACGCGCTGTCTTGAGTATGGTGCCGCCGTGGTGCATGATGCCCGATACGCTCTGGGTCTGTAAATCCACAATTTCATCATCTACCAGCCCCTTGTAGCCACGGTAGATGCCTTTTACCTTGAAACCATTAAAAATCGCCGAGCGGGTGACCGCGCGAATTGCTGCGTTCATGCCTGGAGCGTCACCACCCGAGGTCAACACGCCTATTGTTTTGATAGCTGCCATAAATACTTGTTCTTGTGGTTGATTATTATAACGCTGCAAATTTACACTTTTTTTGTAAAAAGTCAAGAAAAAGTCATAACCTGTTATCTCTTTAGGGGCTCATCGGGGTTAATTATTGCAAAAAACAGCGATTGGTATAATAATTGTGGTATATTTGAAGTCTTTATTGTAGATAACACTAAAAAATGGCGCGATCATGAAAAGAATATTCACCATTTTCACATTTTTTTTAATGATTATGGCATCCCCTTTTAACTCAATGGGTAAGGACAAGAAAGTCATTGACTTCAATTATCCGCAAGACGTCTCTAAGGAGGCTCTAGCCGATCTGGACAAGGCGCTCAAGAGCGGTAACGGGCAACTGACTGTCGACGCGCTGGTGCGTTACAGTATTGCCGAGAGCGGCATCTCTCAGGACAATATGCCCGACATTGTCGAGCGCCTCGATCAAGTAATCGCCAAGGAAAAGCAGCCCCACATCAAGGCTTTGCTCTACTACTTTGAGGCGCTGGTCTATCAGGGCTACCGTGACCGCTACGCCCGCTGGAGCGACCGCAACAACCCTGTTGAGGAGGAACCCGCCGACGTGAGCGAATGGGACCGTAAGCAGTTTGACAAAAAAATAACGGAGCTCATCGAGAAGAGCCTTGGAGAGCCCGAGGCCCTCAAGGCCGTTGCGGTGACCTCGCTGCCTGATATTATCGAGTGTAACGAGTTGGGTGCCATCTATGTGCCCACTTTGCACGAGTTCTTGCTGATGAAGTGCAAGGAGATGCTCCAAAGCATGAATGATGACTATGAAGACTTGCAGGAGCGCATCAAAACCGACTGGCTTGCAACCACCGAGGGCAACGTGCCGGCACAGATATTTGCTCTGGTCTCGACTGGTAAGAAAGACTTAAAGGCTGAATATGAGCGCTATCATGATAACGAACACTGCGCTTATCTGCTCAACTACGTAGCTTTTGATGACAATAAAGCGAAATATGCCGAGTTAAAGGATTACCTGCGGCGATTCCCCAACTCAATCTATACTGCTCAGGTCAAAAACGCTATTATTGACATTGAGCAGAAAACCGTTCATCTTAACTACCCCGAAGTGCTCTCCTCGCGTGACAGCATTATGGTCACAGCCAATGTCAGGAACGCCAACAGCTACTGGTTGAACGTTTATCGCGCGCCTGACGATGCAGACAAGAGCTATCGCGTTGATGCCCACAAACTGAAATTGGTTTCGCAGACACCCGTTACGGTTCAAGGCATTGTGCCGTTTGATGTGAACGATATCAAGACCATGCTGCCGCCGTTACCTTACGGCTACTACTTCATTGTCCCCATGCTGGATAAGGATGAGACACCTCATCTTGATTACTATAATTATGACATGCTGCGAGTCACCGACATCGGCCATTTCATCGTGAAACGCGTCGACAATAAAGACCTGATTGCAGCAGTGGACATCAAAACGGGTAAACCGCTTGCTGACGTCATCGTCAGGCAAGAGCATAGAAACAAGTTCAATAATCAGGGTAATACGGGCAAGGATGGCACATTGTTGCTGAAGAATCTGGAGTCATCCGATCTGCGCACCATCAAGGGTGATGACCACTATGGTCCCAAGACGAATTATTACCCGATAGATCAGCGCAACTTTGACCAACTGGACGCCCGTTTCTATAGCGATCTGGGCGTTTACCGCCCGGGCGAGACCGTGCAGTGGGCGGTTATCGTCAACCGCGTTACCGATAAGGGTTGCACTCCATTTGGAGGCAAATCATTCAAGGTGGAGTTCAAAGACCCTAATCATGAGACACTTGACACTCTGAGAGTTGTCAGCGATGAGTTCGGCCGCATCGAGGGCTCGTTTGTCGTACCCAAGGATCGCATGAACGGCCAGTTTTTTGTTTTTCTTGAAAGCCCTGATGATAAGGATGAGGGCAATATTCGCTGTTGGAGTGTGGACGTGAGTGAATATAAGACGCCCACCTTTGATGTCACTTTCCCCGATGCCCGTAGCAGCTATGTCGCCGGTCAGCCTGTAAAGGTCACTGGCAAGGCAATGACCTACAGTGGACTGCCCCTCCAGAGCACCGAGGTGCGCTTGTCGCTCATCCAGAACGAGTGGTCCTGGTGGTGGCGCATGCGCAACGATGGCGGCGAGCATCTGATGGATACCACCGTCATGACTGATTCCCGGGGCAACTTCACGATGGAGTTCCCAGCCGAGCTGTTCAAGGAGAATATCGGTTACAAGCCTGGCAGGCGTTGTTGGGCCCGCTATAATTACCAAGTTGTGGCCACTGTCACCACCGACGCTGGCGAGACTCATGAGAAGAGTACCTCGTTCATCGTGGGTACGCGCAGAGGCATCGAGTTGGGCAGCACCAATAACGACATCTACCTCAACGACAAGCCCATCAAGCTGCCGTTGAAGTACAACACCACCGACGAGGAGCATCCTGACACATGGTGCACTTGGGAGGTGACTCCGCTGGGCGAGAAGGAGCCCGTCAAGACCGGTAACTTCAATACCACCGACCCGACTATCGACCTGACCAGCCTGCCTTCGGGCCAATACACGCTCAAGGTGCATATCCTTGATGCCGAGGAGGGCGAGCAGGACGTGGACGTGAGCCGCACGATCACCATCTACCGTAAGGGCGACAAGACCTCGCCCGTCAAGGACTGCCCGCTGTGGATTTCGCCGCTTGCCAAGAGTGTGGATAAAAACAACACGGGCCACATCACCATCGGTGTATCAACACCGCAGGCTTACATCTATTATGTCGCCAGCACATACAAGGATGTCATCAGTCAGGGGTGGCTGAACCTCAAGGCAGGTATGCACGATTTCACGGTTCCCCTGCCCAAAGAGGCTGGCGCTGACGTGACCGTGACATTTATCACCTATTATGGCACCAAGGTGTGGGAAAAGAAGGAGCAATTAGCGAATCCGTATAAAGCTGAGTCACTGAAGATTACAGCAACCTCATTCCGCAATAAACTTGTGCCGGGCGATATTGAGCGCTGGACCTTCACCCTGACTGATCAGAACGGTAAGCCCCGTCCCGGTGCCATGTTGCTTGACATGTATGATAAGGCCATTGCCAGTATCTCATCCAATGATTGGTACTATCAACCTTATTCGTCCTATAACGGTTATTCAAGCAACATCAACTACATGAACTTGAACGGGCTTAATAGGGGTTATGCTGGCAGTAACGGAAATTACTTGAGAATTCCCTCAAATGCACAGGCTCAGTTACCTGAGTTGTACACCTACGGTGAATATCCGTTCAGTTTCAGGATGGGACGCGAGCGCATGATGATGAAATCTAAATCACTGGGTGCTGCTCCAATGAGCTCCAATGCCTATGCCGATGAAGAGGAAGTGCTGATGGAAATGTCAGCCGACATGGATGCAGTAAAGTACCAGGAAGTAGTGATGACTGCAGAATTAGGGGCTGTCGAAGACAGCAAGGTGGCAGCAGTTGACCAGAAGAACCTGGACAAGGTAATTTTGCGTGAGAGCGACGTGAAGACCGCGTTATGGAGGCCCATGCTCACCAGCGACGACAAGGGTAACGTGCAGGTGGAGTTTGAGGCACCCAATTTCAACACCACGTGGATTGCCCAGGCCGTGGCATGGGACAAGAAGGCAATCGGCTCTACTTGGATGGCCGAGGTATTGACCCAAAAGCCCCTGATGGTGCGCAGCAACATGCCGCGCTTCCTGCGCCAGGGCGACAAGGCCACGCTGGCCGCAACGGTACAGAACGCTACCGACGAGGCCGCCGCGTGTGATGCCGTCATTGAGTTGTTTGACCCGCGCACCAACGACGTGTATGCCACTCGCAATTTCAACTTGCAGCTCGATCCCAATGGTAGTCAGGCGGTAACCATCGACTGGCTGGTGCCCGACACCATCGCCTTTGTAGGCTTCCGCATCAAGGCCGCCAACAGCACCTTTGGTGACGGAGAGCAGGTGATGGTGCCCGTGCTGACGACCATTTCGCCTGTTATCGAGACCCAGCCGTTCTATGTCGAGGCCGGGCAGGGACATTTCGAGCAGCCGTTGCCCCAGTTCCCCAAGGATGCACGCGTGACGCTGGAATACTGCGACAACCCCGTGTGGTACTGTGTGTTGGCGCTTCCCACCATCTGGGACGACAACTACAACATCGCCACCAGTGCGGCCCACAGCCTGTTTGCCCTGCAAGTGGCACAGGGTGTCGCCAAGTCGCAGCCCCAAATCAAGGAGGCTATCGACTACTGGAAACAGCACAACGAGGACTCTACCCTCGTGTCGATGCTCCAGAAGAATCAAGACCTCAAGATCGGCACCCTGATGGCATCGCCATGGGTGCGTGACGCTGATCGCCAGACGCTTAGAATGTCAAAGTTAAACGAATTGTTTGACGAGGCATTGATGGCCAAGGAGTATGAGAAAATCATCAGTTCATTGCAGAGCCTGCAGATGGGCGATGGTGGTTTCACCTGGTTCCGCCACCCGGTTTGCAGATCCGACGCGTGGACCACAGGTGCCGTGTTGGAGCTCATCGGCGAGACCAAGCATTTGGGTTATCTGCCCGATGATAGCCGCCTGACCTCAATGATTAACCGGGCTTTGAACTACTATGACAGCGAGACCGTGCGCCTGTATAACGAAGCTAAAAAGTACAGCAAGGAACCAGAAGGCCAGTTTACCAACTATGCCTACATCCGCACGCTCTTCCCCGAGGTGAAGCAGACCACGTCGAGCGCCAATCTGTTGAAGAAGGTGCTCAAATACATGGATAAGAAGTGGGGCAGAGGTATCTCCCTCAAGGAGAAAGCTTTTTACGCCATGACGCTCAACCGCAACGGCTACCAGAAGACCGCCCGCAACATCATCGAGAGCATCCGCCAGTTTGCCATTGTGAAGCCCGAGCTGGGCATGTACTGGGACAACCTGCAGACAGGCTACGGCTGGTGGGAATTTGACAAGGTGGCCTACACCAGCATCATCCTGCAAGCCATGAACGAGGTTGATCCGCGTCAGCAGGAGATTGACCTGGTGCGCAAGTGGATGCTGCTCATGAAGCAAAGCAACGACTGGGGCACCCGCAGCCTCGCGGCCGATGCCGTCTTCAGCATCCTGAGCACCGGCAGCCAGTGGTTGGAACGTGCCGCCAATCCCACCATCACTGTGGCTGGCCAGCCCATCGCCCTCGACAAGATGGCGCAGTATGTGGGCTACTTCCGCACCACGCTGCCCGCCACTACCACCGGCAACGTCGTCATCGACCGCACGGGCAGCGGCCCCGCGTGGGGTGCCGTTTACAGCCAGTTCAAGGCTCCGATGACCCAGATCAATGAAGTTGCCATCCAGGAGATGTCGATCAGCAAGGAGTATTATGTGTATGCCCAGGATGGCAGTCTGCACAAGACCGATGCCTTCAAGGTGGGCGACAAGGTCAAGGTGCGTGTCATCATCAAGACCAACAAGGATATGGACTATGTGACCTTGACCGACGAGCGTGCTGCCTGCTTCGAGCCGGTGGATCAGCTCTCAGGCTACCGCAACGAGGACAACACCTGGTTCTATCAGGAGACCAAGGATAGCCAAACCAACGTGTTTATCAATAGTCTGAATAAGGGCACGCACATCATCGGCTATGACGTTTGGGTGACCAATCCCGGTGAGTTCACTTCGGGCATCGCCACCATCCAGTGCCAATATGCACCCCAGTTGAGTGCCCACAGCGCTGGCAAGACCATCATTGCCACCGACAAGTAAACACGTCCCAACTAATCAAAACCAACCATGCCCAAGGCCTATTCTTATAGGTTAGGCTTGGTTGGTTTTGTTGTATTTCATGCAATTTTTTCAGGAAAAAAGAAAAATTTCTTTAAAGGTTTGCTCGCTCCGAAAATTCGTTATAACTTTGTTGATTGATTTGAAATGATGAGACGTCTGTTGGCTATATTGACACTTGTGTTTACGCTGGGGCTGGGAAATACGGCTTTGGCCGAGATTCAGTGGCATGACACCAACCGTGAAGTGCAAGGCAAGAGCCTGAATGACCCGCGCACGAGCGACGGTGTGGAGATCTATGGTAGTAACGGCACCATCACGATTGTTACTCCCAAACGCATCGTCGTGAGAGTGTATACGATTTTGGGACAGCTGGTGTCACAGGCGACGCTTCAGCCAGGTACCAAAGAGTTGCGCCTGGGCACGAGAGGCATCTATCTGGTAAGGATAGGCACAGTGACCCAAAAGGTGGCAATTTGACGGAACTGCTCATCATTCAACATGAAACGAGATTGACTAAAAACCATTTAATAACCTTAACACTAAAAAGAAAATGACTAATTTAGAGAACATTGATTGGGCACATCTGCCTTTTGGTTACATGAAGACCGATTATAACGTGCGCTGCACGTATAAGGACGGCAAGTGGGGTGAAATCGAAGTCACCCAGGACGAGACCGTTACTCTGCATATGGCTGCCAGCTGTCTGCACTATGGCCAGGAGATTTTTGAGGGCCTGAAGGCTTTCCGCGGTCAGGATGGCAAGATCCGCTTGTTCCGTCCCGACGAGAATGCAAAGCGCTTGCAGAACAGTGCTCTTGGTATCAAGATGCAGCCACTTCCCGAGGATATCTTCCTGGAGATGTGCAAGAAGGTTGTTAAGCTCAACGAGCGCTTCATTCCGCCTTATGGCAGCGGCAGCTCGCTGTACCTGCGTCCCGTAGAAATCGGTATCTCGCCTCGCGTTGGTGTGAACCCCGCCGATGAATATATGGTAATCATCTTCGTTACCCCCGTAGGCCCGTACTTCAAGGAGGGCTTCCGTTGCACCAAGGTTGCCGTCTTCCGCGAGTATGACCGCGCTGCTCCCTGTGGTACCGGTCGCTGGAAAGTGGGTGGCAACTACGCCGCCGGTATGGGTGCTACCGCCCGTGCCAAGGAGGCTGGTTTCAGCGCAGCGCTGTTCCTAGATCCCAAGGAGAAGAAATATTTGGACGAGTGCGGTCCCGCCAACTTCTTTATCGTGAAGGGTAACACCTACATCACGCCGAAGTCAGGTTCTATCCTGCCCTCTATCACCAATATGAGCCTGCAGCAGATTGCCCGCGACCTGGGCATGGAGGTTGAGGCTCGTCCCGTACCCCTCGAGGAACTTGCCGAGGCCGACGAGGCAGCCGAGTGCGGCACCGCAGCCGTTACGGCTCCCATCAGCGAGGTGGTTGATATGGACAATGATGTACACTATGTTATCCGCAAGGACGGCAGTGTCGGTCCCAAGGTGACCGCTCTGTACAACCGCCTGCGCGCCATCCAGATGGGCGACTATCCCGATGAGCACGGCTGGGTAGTGTTTGTGGACTAAACCTCACCCAAGATGATGATTGATTGCTTGTCAATCATTCAACGATACTATACACCCGGTAATGATGATTACCGGGTGTTGGTTCTTCATAGCCGTCAGGTAGCCGATTTGGCCGTTAAGTTGGGTCAGCGTCTAATTGATAAGGGAGTGCCCGTTGACATTGAGTTTGTCGAGGAGGCAGCCATGCTGCACGATATAGGCATGTGTCGAACAGATGCGCCTGGAATCCATTGCCACGGCACCGAGCCATATATCCGTCACGGCATTTTGGGACGCCAGATGCTTGATTCCATTGGCCTTTACCGCCATGGACGGGTTTGTGAGCGGCACACGGGCGCCGGTATCACAGCGGCCGAAATCATCAGCCAGCATTTGCCCATCTATCCGCCGCGCGATCTGCTCCCCGAGTCGGTTGAGGAAAAACTCGTCTGCTATGCCGATAAATTCTTCAGCAAAAGCCGCATTGACGAGCCGCCCAAAACGCTGGACCGTGTCCGCAAGTCGCTGGCCAAGTTTGGAGACGATTCCGTTGTCCGCTTTGATGAAATGGCGGCACTCTTCGGCGAGCCTTAGGCTTTTCTTTGTATGACAAAATAAAAAACACCGCCACAATCGTGAAGTGACCCCAAAAAGTTGGACGGGTTAAACATTAATGGCTTAAAGAAAGAGTTCGGTATTGCACCGGGCTCTTTCCTTTTAACCGGGATTTAATTCTTTTATTGTTATAATAGTCTATATATT
>JAEETL010000019.1 GCA_016290325.1 Muribaculaceae bacterium | reverse complement strand
TCTACTATCAAATACTTGTGTCCAAATGCCCTCAAGTTTACTTGAGTCAATACTCTTGACATCATCGTCACCGCAGGATGCCAAGGAGAACAATGTGAACAGTATTAGGATAAAACCTAAAAACTTTAATTTTCTCATTTCATTACCCTTGTTTACATATTCAATACTACTGATTAACGTAGGATAAATGCGATTATTATTTTACTTACGTTCATTTTTTTTGTGATTCATTGTTCATGAGACGCCGTTACTCGTCATGATTATTATCATCTGGTATATATTATACTTTGAAAAAGGTGAGAAACTATTGCAATTTTTGTTGCTGGAAAACGAAGGTGTCAAAGATGTCCCCAGCGGTCACGACGACTTCTACCGTTCTTCCTGTCATTGATTCTTCTATCTCATCAAAGGTGAACATGACCTTCTTGTCAGTAATCTTGACTTCAAACCAATCGTTCTTATAATCTTTCCGGCTCCCGCTCGAGTATATATCCTGGTGTTCGGTGTTGATGATCACATCTGATAACCAAGGTTTATAATTCTTGCACTCAAAGGTAAACGTGCCTCCTTCTTCTGGAATCACGTAGATATTATTGACTTTGGCCAAGTTATCGACGTTGTTCCATTTCATCTTGTCCCACTTGCCATCAGGCTCGTCACCACACGATGAAAAAGACACAAGGACAACAATCAGTAGGATAGAAATCTTAAATAAGTGATTCATGTCAGTAATTACAAGTTTTAGTGGATAGTATCGCCGCAAGTGTAGTAATAGTACTCTTTAAACTCTTGGATTTGAATAAATCAATCATGAGGCGCCGGACAAGAACCAGCGCCTGCATGTTTACCCAAAATCAATAATTGCCTAGTTCTTTTCGGCCATGCGTTTGCCTGCATCAAAGGCTTTTTGCAGGTCCTGCTCCCAATGCTCGTCGCGCCACTGCCGCTTGGCCGGTTCGGAGAACCCGGCAAGTTCAAAGTTGTCATAGTTCTTCACCTGATAGGTATTGTAGGCCACCAGGCGCTCGGGTTTACCTAAAGCCGCTTCAATGCAATACTCCATCGAGCCATAGCCCTGACTGTTGTTCCTTTCGGGCAGTCCGTTCATGGTTTCTATCAACACGACTGGCATCTTCTTGGGAGCCGTCATGCTATAGTCGTTATATGAAAGCCATGGGAAGGCCAGACGCTCTAAGAACGTGCGCATCTGTCCCGTCACATCACCGAAGTATATCGGTGAGCCCAGCACCAGACCATCAGCTTGGGCGATTTCGTCTAACACCGGAGTCAAGGCATCCTTGAACTTGCACACATTAGTTGCTTTACCCTTGATCTTGCAAATCATACACGAGCGACAGCCCTTGTAGTCGAGATCATATAAACGCACGATCGTCGCTTCGGCACCAGCTGAGCGGGCACCCTCGGCAAACTTCTCTAACATGGCGGCGGTGTTCATGTTCTTACGCGGACCGCCATCAATAATCATAATCTTCTTCATATCTCTTTGAGTATTAGTTTCTTCGGCTGACGCGTCCAACGATGATAGGACGGGTATGGCCGCTAAAGCCATAACCGCTTTTTTGATGAAATCGCGTCGATTTGTTGCCATATTGTCACATTATTCGTTCTCGTGGCTACAAATTTACGCATTTTTCCACAAATAACCGAAAAAATTAGCTAACTATTAGCTATATTTCATGCAGCAGATTTCGGTTTACTATTTAACCGAAAAGATAGCGGAAGGCGTCCTCGACGCGGGCGACCTCGACAACGCGGATGGTCCACTGGTCGCGCTTCACGCCCTTGAGGTTGTTCTTGGGGATGATGATGGTGTCGAAGCCAAGTTTCTGAGCCTCGGTGACCCGCTGTTCACAACGGGTGACCTGACGGATTTCGCCCGAGAGTCCCACCTCGCCCGCGAAGCATACGCCCGCATTAATGGCCATATCCACATTAGAAGACAGGATAGCGCTGATGACGGCCAAATCCAAGCCAGGGTCGTTGACCTTGATGCCTCCCACGATATTGAGGAATACATCCTTTTGGGCCAGTTTAAAGCCCAAACGTTTCTCCAGCACGGCGAGCAGCATGTTCATGCGCCGCTGATCAAATCCCGTCACCGACCGCTGGGCAGTTCCATAGGCAGCAGTGCTCGCGAGGGCCTGCACCTCGATGAGGAAAGGACGCATGCCGTCGATAGTCACTCCGATGGCTGTACCCGACAGCTCGCCGGCACGGTCACCTAGCAGTAATTCGCTAGGATTGGTCACCTCACGCAGGCCATCCTCTTTCATCTCATAGATGCCTATTTCGCTCGTGTTGCCAAAGCGGTTCTTGATGGGGCGTAGGATGCGGTACAGGTAATTGCGGTCACCCTCAAACTGGATGACGGCATCAACAATGTGCTCCAGCACCTTGGGGCCCGCGATGCTGCCCTCCTTGTTGATGTGGCCGATGAGGATGACGGGAGTATAGGTCTCCTTGGCATAACGCTGGAAGGCGGCGGCACACTCACGCACCTGGGTCACGCTGCCCGGCGCGCTCTCCAACTGCTCATTGGCGATGGTCTGAATGGAGTCCACGATAATGAGAGCGGGTTGGAACGAGCGGATGCTTGCAAAAATATTATCCAGCGATGTCTCACACAACAGATAGCACTCGCAGTCCATGTGTCCGCCAGCTATGCGGTCAGCCCTCATGCGCAACTGCTGCGGACTCTCCTCGCCCGAGACATAAAGCACACGGCGCGAACGAATGCGCAACACATTCTGAAGCACAAGGGTCGATTTACCGATGCCCGGCTCACCACCCAATAAAACGATGCTTCCTGGCACGAGACCTCCGCCAAGCACGCGGTTAAGCTCACCACTGGGCAGATTGATGCGCGGCTGGTCCTCGGCATGGATCTCGGAGATTTTGACTGGCTCGGCCACCTTACGGCTTCTTTCCCCTGCCCCGGCATAGCGCGCGGGCGCTGATTTGGGGGCTTTAGGCTCCTCGATGTAGGTGTTCCACTCGCCACAGGCGGGGCACTTACCGAGCCACTTGGGCGACTCGTTGCCGCAATTCTTGCAAAAGAAGGTGGTTTTACTGGATGCCATGATGAATAGGATTAAGTGGAGAAAGCTGAACTAACAGAGTTAACGGCGGAAGAACTCGCTGATGGTGATGGCCGCGGCGACACCCACGTTGAGTGACTCGCTGCCAGCAGTCTTGGCCTTGGGAATGAGCAGGCGCTCATTGACATGCTTGGCGACCTTGGCGCTTATGCCCTGTCCCTCGTTGCCAAAAATCACAAATCCCGTTTTGCCCAACTCGCTGCGATAGATATCCTTGCCATCAAGGAAGGTGCCATAAATCGGCAGGTCGGGATAAGACTCAAAGACCTGTTCCAAGTCGCCGTAATGCACCTTGACTCGGGCGATGGCACCCATAGTGGCTTGCACTACCTTGTGGTTATAGACATCGACAGTGGTCTTGCTGGCAAAGATGTCGCGAATGCCGAACCAGTCGGCGAGACGGATGATGGTTCCCAGATTGCCAGGATCCTGGATGTTGTCAAGTACAATGTTCAAGCTCTTGGAGACACCGTCACTATCGATGGTGTCAGCCGGCTTCTCATAGACGGCAATCACGTCACTGGGCGTGTCAAACTGGGAGATGCGGGCCATCTGCTGGCCGTTGGCAAACACGATTTTATCATAATGCTCGGCGGTGCCACACTGTTCATACCACGACCGCTTAGCGATGAGCCAACGGCAGTTGAAATGGTCCCACGTGTCGCGCACGCACTTGGTGCCCTCGGCGACAAACAGCCCCTCGTCATCACGGTATTTCTTGGCGGCAAGGCTTCTCACGACCTTTAGGATGCCATTGTTCATATCCATCATAAGGCAGCCTCCCTTTTAGCAGTCATCTCGTTGAAGCGCAACAACAAGGTACAGAATTCCTCACTGAGCAGCGAGATTACCCGTTGCGCTATCTCGTTAGGCACTTCCATCGCCGCCGAAGCGATAGATCCCGCAATGGCAGCCAGTGTGTCGGCATCGGCAGCCAGTGTTACCGCGAGCCTGATTACGTCCTCATAGTCCTTGCCCTCCATGAAACATGTAATGGCTTCAGGAACCGTTCGCTGGCAGGTCTCATCAAACGTATAGTCAGGACGAATTTCCTCAAGCGAACGGCTGAGGTCATAATTAAACGTATCATGGACATATGTGCTGATTTCGCTCTTTGTCTTGCCCTGGCGTGCCAGGAATATGGCTGCCGCCGTAGCTTGGGCGCCCTTAATGCCCTCGGGATGGTTATGAGTCACTTCGGCTGAAATTTTGGCAAGTTCCAATGCCTCGTCAAGCGACTTAGCATAATAACCCACAGGGCTCACACGCATCGCCGAGCCGTTGCCAAAAGAGCCATAGGGCTGAGGGTTACTTGAAACTATCCATTGGACAAATCGAGCTCCGTAACCACGCCACTCATAACGATGGCACATGTCCTGCATAATTTTAACTAAAGTCTCGGGCGAGTGACTCTCATCCTCGAGCAGCCACTGGGCGTTGGCCATGGTGAGCACCGTGTCGTCGGTAAAAGTAGTCTTGGGTGTAAACAAGTCAAAGCCGTAGTCACGTGTTGGGTGAAACTCGTAAGCAGACCCAATGACATCGCCGGCAATAGCACCAATAATTCCTTTCATATTCTATAGAAAACAGTTTGATTTGACATCACAAATTTACAACTAATTCACAAATTTGAGCGCTGCGACAAGAAATATTTATCAACAAGCCCAAGGTATGAGATACTGGCTACCACTCATGGGGCGGCTCATAGCAGGCTGAGCAGCAAGCCTTGGAGTGCGCATCATGGACAGCGCGCTCACGTCGAGCCAACCCTGGGTGCAGTTGCGCACGGTGAGCACTGCCATGCCGGCAAAGCGGCCCGCGATATCGAGCAACGCACGCTTGACAGCCTCGAGGCAACTGAAATCCATTCCCTCGACACTGGCGAGGCGGCTACCGTTACAATCTAGCGTGGCACAAATCCTATCACCACTATTCACGATATTTGCTTCATTCTTTTTCATAGTCATTCCTCCTATTGTATTTGTTTGACAATGCAAAAGTAGAGCAATGGAGTGCCAAAATATGGCACCCTAAAATCAAAATAAATTAAAAGCTAAAAGTCAGGCTGTCTTTCCCTAGAAAAAGGCGGCTCATTAAAAACGCAAATCCTTGACTCATCGTCAAGGATTGCTTAACTAATTAACCTTCTAATACCATTAACATAAACCTTAAACTTGGAAATCTCATCCTGTCCTCACGACAAATCAATTTCCTACAATCTTAAAAACTAATACCATGAAAACCATTGCAAATATAAAGCCAATTGTTTTTTACCACCTAATAAATCAGCGAAAAAATACCAAAAATTAACACAATTTAGCAGAAATCGCCAAAAAATCGCCGAAATGACATGATAACCCATTAAAAAATTACTATTTGAAACCGCATTTTTGGGAATTCATTAAAAAATAGTCCTCAAAGGTGATAATAACCCTTGAGGACTGGATAGCTCTCTAAAACTAAAATACGAGATTACTCCTGATCGTGCTTCTTGTCTTCAGAACCTGAGCCAAAAGCGTTCCAGCCCTGGGCGCGAATCTCAATTTCCTGATTGTCACGAGTGACCATATAGGCGCCCAAGTCAGCCTTGGTGACATGCCCGATCAACCGCGCGGTCTTCATGCGTGCTACCTTCTCGTGGTCAGCCAGGGGGACTGTAAAGAGGAGCTCGTAATCCTCGCCACCATTCATGGCGGCAGTGACCAGGTTCATATTCAGTTCCTCGGCCATGAGTGCGGTCTGATAGTCGATGGGAACGCGGTCTTCATACACACGGCAGCCCACACTTGAGTCCTTGCATATGTGCAACAATTCGCTCGAGAGGCCATCACTCACGTCCATCATGGCGGTTGGACGGATGCCCAGTTCACGCAGCTCGTTAATGACATCGCGACGCGCCTCGGGCTTGAGCTGACGCTCGATAATATACTCCTTACCTGCAAAGTCTGGCTCAAAATCATCCTCTTTCATGCCTGCGCTCACACGCCGCTCGCGTTCCAGCAGCTGCAGACCCATGTAGGCCGCGCCAAGATTACCGCTGACGCAAATCAGGTCGGTATCCTTGGCCCCGCTGCGGTAAACGATATCCTCACTTGCCGCCTCGCCTAAACAGGTCACACTGATGATCAGTCCCGTAACCGAAGCGCTCGTGTCGCCACCCACAAGGTCAACGCCATATCGCTCACAGGCGATGCGCATGCCCTCATATAACTGCTCGATATGCTCCAACGTGAAGCGCTTGCTGATGCCCAACGATACCGTCACCTGGCGAGGCGTTCCGTTCATGGCATACACATCGCTCAAGTTCACCACGATGGCCTTGTAGCCCAAGTGCATGAGGGGCACATAGGTCAAGTCAAAATGGATGCCCTCCAGCAACAGGTCGGTGGTAACCAGTGTTTCACGGTTCTTACCATAGTTGATAACGGCACAATCATCCCCCACTCCACGGCGGGTGGACTCGTTGCGCACAGGAAAAGAGCGGGTGAGATGATCAATCAAGCCAAACTCGCCCAAAGTGGAAATTTCAGTTTCGCTCATGCTTAAAGATCCTCTAACCGGTTGATGATTTCCTCGACAAGCATCGCCATGATGGGCTGTGCAGCGGCTGCGGCCTTCTGCACTTCCTCGTGAGAGACTCTCTCGACAATGCCCTCAACGCCCAGGTCAGTGATGACAGAGATACCGAACACCTCCATGTCGCCATGACGGGCCACGATGACCTCGGGAACGGTGCTCATGCCCACGGCATCTCCACCAATGCGCCAAAAGTAGCGATACTCCGACGGCGTTTCAAACGTCGGGCCCTGAGTGCCCACATACACACCTTCCATCAGGCGGACATTCTTCTCGGCGGCAATGTCGCGCGCCATCTGAATCAAGCGCTTGCTGTATGCCTCACCCATGCCAGGGAAACGGGGTCCCAGCTCGTTGATGTTCTTGCCATGGAGCGGATGCTCGGGGAAGAGATTGATGTGGTCGGTGATGACCATCAAGTCGCCCACCTTGAAGTTGGGGTTCATGCCACCCGAAGCGTTAGAGACAAAAACCGTCTTGATGCCGATGGCTTTCATCACGCGGATGGGGAAGGTCACCTCCTTCATCGAGTAGCCCTCATAATAGTGGAAGCGGCCCTGCATCGCCATGACATATTTCTTGCCCAGGGTGCCAAAGATGAGGCAACCCTTGTGGCCCTCGACCGTCGAGACGGGGAAGTTGGGAATTTCGCCATAAGGAATTTCAAACTCAACCTTGATGCGATTCACCAATGCGCCCAAACCAGAGCCCAGAATGATGGCGGAATTAGGCAACTTATTATTGACACGTTGTTTAATAAAATCGCTGGTTTCCTGGATTTTCTCCAGCCAATTGATTTCGTTTGCCATTAGATATCCTTTCTTTTACATGTTAACGGTTGGAAATTAAACCTGTGATGAAGCGTCCTGGTCGTCAATCCTCTTGACCAGTTCATCGATGAAGCTGAGACCTTCCATCTCCAGGAATCCCACTCTCATTGGAATATAATAAATACAGTTGCGCATCATGGGCGGATAATAAGGATTATTCAGGATGCGCACCGCGTCTTTCTCGGTGGTGATGATGAACTTGCGCTTGCCCTCCAATCCGTTATAGACCTTGAAGATGTCGCTAAAGTCACTGCGAGTGAAGAAATGATGGTCATCATAGTGCATCACCTTCAAGTTAGTCGAGAACTGGCGCAAATAGCGCACTAGGGGCTTGGGAGTGGCAATACCCGTCAGACACAAGATCGCGTCATCATCGCGCAACCACTGTAAGGACGTGAGTTGCGGGGACTGAACGGGGAAGACGGGCACAGGATCAGCATAGCGTATGTTACTGAAGAACAGGCACTGTGACGGGAACAAGTCAAGGTTCTTTTTCATCATCCTGATGTCCATTGCCGTGAGGTCGGTGGGGCATTTGGTCACGACAACGATGTCACAGCGCAACAGGCGCTCAGCGGGCTCGCGCAGGGTTCCCAGCGGCATGAGCCGGTCATCATAAGGAGGACGGTTATAGTCCACAAGGACCACATTCACCTTGGGTTTAACATAGCGGTGCTGGAAACCGTCGTCCAGCAAGATCAGGTTGATGTCAGGATCAATGCGCAGGAGCTCACGGATGCCTTTACGGCGTTTCTCACACACGGCGAGGGTAATCAGCCCGCCATACTTGCGATAGATCTGGTAAGGCTCATCACCAATGTCCCGAGGCGTCATGTTGTTGCTCGCGAGGATAAACCCTTTGGTCTTGCGCTTATAACCCCGACTGAGCACCGCCACGTGGTAGCGGCGGTAAAGTGCCTCGATGATATACTCGACATGAGGGGTCTTTCCCGTCCCGCCCACGGTGATGTTACCCACCGAAACCACGGGCACGTCAAATTCCTCTTGAGGCAACACACCCATATTGAATGCCGTGTTGCGCAACCACACACCGGCGCCATACCCCCAAGAGAATGGCGTCAGTAATGCGTCCACAATAGACTTGCGTTGTTCTTTATTCAGCAATTTTGAAAGGTCCATGTTTAGACGATTGACTTTAGACCTTTTTACAATTTATAGTTGATTAAAATTGGATTTCCACTTCGGGCATGAGGCACAATACCTGGTCACGGCCAAGGATGCGCATGAGGTCCTTGTGCCACTCATAGAGCAGGCCCATCTCGCCCTTCAGTTGAGACTCATAGCGGGTGACCATGTACTTATCGAGCATCGCCTGGAACTTGTCCTTCATTTCGGGATAGTTCTGGGTGCTGTAATCGTCGCCCAATTTAGCCTTCTTGGCAACCCATTTCACTGCCTCGGCAATTCCACCGAACTCATCGACCAGACCGATTTGCTTGGCTGTGATACCATCCCACACGCGGCCCTCGGCAATCTTCTTGATGGAGTCTTGGGTGACGTGACGGCCTGCAGCGCAACGCTTGGTGAAGAGGTCATAACCCTCGTTGACCATGTTTTGCAACGCGGCCAATTGGGCAGGATTCAATTTCTTACCTATAGCGCCCAAATCAGCATTCTCGTTGGTCTTGACCGACTCCATGTGAACACCCAGTTTGTTCTCGACAAGATTCTCAAATGAAGTAATCAGGCCGAAGATACCAATCGAACCCGTGATAGTCGTGCGCTCGGCAAAGATGCGCTCGGCACCGCTGGAGATATAGTAACCACCTGATGCGGCATAGTCGCCCATCGACACGGCAACAGGCTTACCGGCTGCCTTGAAATCTTCGACGGCTTTCCAGATCTGCTCGCTACCAAAGGCGCTTCCGCCAGGTGAGTTCACCCTAAGCACCATGCCCTTGACATTATCATCGTCAATCAACTTGTGGATGGTCTCACACAGTTTCTTGCTATTGATGCCTTCCTCGGTGGACAACATGCTGCCAGCACCATCAATCTCGCCCACAGCATAGACCACGGCAATGTGGTCACCAAATGCTGCAGCCTCAACGTCACTTGCCAGGTCTTCAGGGGAAACATAATTGAGGTCGTCGCCCTTGTCCACCTTAGTGCGGGCACGCAGGATCTTTTCCATCTCCTCGAAGTAAATCAACTTGTCAACCAGTTTTTCCTGGACCAAACGTTGAGGAGTGAAGCAGAACATCACGCTGTCGCACAAAGTGTTCAATGCCGCGTTCACCAACTTGCGGTCGGCTGCAATGCTATCGCGCATATCATTCCAGATAGCGCCCAAATAGTGCTCTTGCTGCAGGCGATTGGCATCGCTCATCGATTCAAGCATATAGGGCTCCACGGCGCTCTTGAAAGAACCCACGCGAACCACTTGGGCCTCAAGACCCAGCTTATCGTACAATTTCTTTAAATAAGGCGTTACAGAAGCCATTCCGTGCAGGTCAACAGCGCCGACAGGGTTCAAGTAGATGCTGTCGGCAACACTAGCCAGGTAGTAGTCTGACTGATTGATGCCCTCATGGCCGTAAGCGGCAATCCACTTGCCACTTTTCTTGAACTGCTTGAGCGCATGACGAACAGCCTGTAATGTTGCAGGAGCAGCGGCCACACCGTTGCACTCGATATATATGCCATCCACCTTATCATCCTCGGCAGCATTCTCGATTGCACTCAGCATGGTATTCAAGCCGATGCTCGAAGGGAGACCATCGCCTTGCATGAGCGATATCATGCTGATGTCCCCGACGCCACTTCGCTCGTCGATGGTGGTGCCCAAATCGAGTTTGAGGATGGAGTGTTTAGAAACACTGACAGCCTTCTTGCTGCCGCCCATGGCTCCCATCATGCCGATGCTCATCATCATCGCGGCAAACATGAAAAACAGGAACGCTAGAAAAGCTCCGACAAACGAGCCACACACGATAAGGATAAATTTCTTCATCATAACGGTATAGTATTTATGTATTAATAATCTAATTGATTTATTCTCAACTTATTGCCACACGATGGCTATTAGATGCCACCTTTGCATTTCACTCCAATCTACAAAGGTAACTCATTTTCCCGTACAAACAATCAAATTCCCCCAAAAATAATTCTTTGGAGAAATTTTGAATGAATCATCCGATGATGCTTCAAAACATGTACTATCAGGATTGGCTAAAAAGCCAATAGTACTCATCCTTCATTTATCGGGTGCACATCATCGGGGTGATTATCAGCTTCGCCATTGATAGTCTTTGATTTCATGTTACGGCTGGCCCAAACGGCAAGGGCAAGGCTAGCTATTAAGCTGAGCACGGCGAGCCAGGGAAACGCGCCATCGGCGGGAATTCCCAAATTGTCACCGAAATCCTCGGCCACAATGCTCTTGTTGGCCATGTAACTGAAAAGGACTACTGTACTGTTATTCAAGGTATGGGCAATGATGGGCACCCACAGGCTGCGGGTCCACACAAGCAGATAGCCTAGCCAAACGCCCAAAATCATGCGGGGCAGGAAGCCGAAGAACTGCATGTGGAACGC
Source organism: Muribaculaceae bacterium (assembly GCA_016290325.1). Classification (GTDB taxonomy): domain Bacteria; phylum Bacteroidota; class Bacteroidia; order Bacteroidales; family Muribaculaceae; genus Sodaliphilus. Next base: position 39,910 of record JAEETL010000019.1, on the reverse strand, counting down.
ACTGAACAGGATGGCGGTGATCCACACCGCGGCATGAGCGTTCAGGCGGCTATCCTGTATAGTTTGCTGCATGGCTCCACGAAATAGCATTTCCTCGCTCAATCCGGCCATCAAGCCAACGACGAACACGGTGCTGATGAGTTGCCACAGGGTGTGGATATCCAACAGTTGCTCGGTCGCGTCGGCAGCACTGTCCTCCATAGCGCGCATCGCCTGCTCGATACCGCTCATCCATGACGGCAATGACATCGCCTCGTTGAAATTCACCAGCCAGTTCATGGCGGGCAACGACACAATCGCGAATGCTAACACCACAAGGATGGCTTTTAGACTAGGCGCGCTGTCAAGGCACATGGCGTGCAAGGGGCGGCGGTAGAAAATGGCCATTGCAGCCACTGCAGGCACAATAAAGCCTAAAACATCCTGTACAGTGAGCATCGTGAGCAGTCCGAACTTAACCATCAACACACTCACCACCGAGGCCGCCATAACGCCGACAAACATGAGACACAATAACAACAATAAGCGCGTTGCCAATCTCAGATTAGTTTTTCGTTCCATACCTTGTAGATTATTTCATGCGCAAAATTAAACAATCTTGAGAGAATCACGTCTAATAGTTATAAGATAAATCACTAAAAAACTAACAAAGATGAAAAAGATACTATTAACGTTGGGAGCATTAATCGCATTTAGTCCCATAGTGTTAGCACAAGATGTCAATCAAACCGTCTATGACACGAACGATGACGTGAATCTACAGATCATCACGCCAGCCGAACCCGTTAAAGAGTCCAAAGAGGAAATCAAGAAACGTGAGAAGCTATTGCGCGAGCACACCAACGATGTGGCCTATGCCAAAGCATCTAACTCGATGAAACGCGGCTACTTTGTCCTGACCGCCGACTGGGTAGAGATTGGCAACGTTGGATACCGCCGCTATGACATCAGCCCGAATTCAAACTTTGTGCTCGTTCAGGGCGACGACGGCATCATCCAGTTTGCTATCAATACGGGAAGCTCGGGTTCAAATGGCCTCGGAGGATGGACCGGCAAGGGTACTGTAAGAAACAAACGCATCAAGGAGAAGGACAATGGCGATGTGATTATGCAATACCATCTGGTTAGCAGCAAAGTCAACGCTGACGTGTTCATCACCCTGTTCCACAACAGCAACCGAGCTGAGGTGCAGATTACGGGCGGTTATGCCATCACGATGTATGGTGAAATACTCCCCTACCGCGACAAGAATCACCGATAAGATAAGAATGGGTATTTCGTAATTTTTGGGTTAATTGAAATTTTGGGAAACATGACTTGCACCCTGCGGAATTGATTCACGCAGGGTGCTTTATTTTCAAGTGGCAATGATTATTTCACTGCCCCATAAAACGAGGTAAAAACTCCTGTTCAAAGATATCCCGCCTGACGATGCGATAGTGTGGCTTGTAAGCCTCGCGGTACTCGGGTGAATGGCTGATGGCATATTTTCCCTGGGCCAAAACACTGTCAATGAATTGTTTGTCCTGCTCAAAATATGGGAGTTCAAGTTCCATGCCATCTATTTTCTCTAGAATATCATGCCACCTTGCAGACCATTGCTCGACGGTGGGCCGATCGGTCGCATTGGCGCTGTTAACAAACGCATCGAGCAGTTCATCAGTGGTAATTAGGCCGTCATGGATGGCACGCAAACTTACACGCACGTAGCGCCCATCGATACCGCATGGCTCGTAATACCATGGTAATAGGTCCTCGCTGCTTGTCGATGCGACTTCTTGTTCCAAATAGTTGCGCGCGCTAGCGATATCACCCACAAGATGCTCGGCACCCATAAAATCCTGAAAACAAGACTTGTAAATATCGAGCAACCGAGCCTCGGGATATGTGTGGAGCATCCCAGCGGCAAACTCCTCGACCTCTTGTCCACATCCTATTAGACCGAACGCGATCATCATTATCAAGCTCAAGAAACGTCTCATTGTTCTATTCTAAATTCTCTAGCATTTCCAGGAACTGGTCCTCGTTGATGATGTCAATGCCCAGCTTACGCGCTTTTTCCAACTTGGCGGGCCCCATGTTCTCGCCGGCAAGCACAAAACTCGTGGCACTTGAAATGCTGCTCACGTTCTTGCCGCCGTTCTGCTCAATCATCGCCTTGTACTCCTCACGGGAATGCTTGGCGAACACGCCGCTGATGACCACTTTCTTACCCGCGAGTTTGTCGGTGATGCCTGCGGTTTCCTGCTCGGTGAGCGCCATTTGCAATCCAGCCGCGCGCAATCGCTCAACAATGGTACGGTTAAGTTCCTCGGCAAAGAAATCGACAATCGACTGGGCAATCTTCGGCCCGATCTCGGGGATGGCAGCCAGCTGCTCGGCGGGCGTCGACATTAACGTGTCGATGTCACGGGTGTGGCGCGCCAGCACCTTGCCTGTCGTTTCTCCAACAAAGGGGATTGAGAGCGAGAAAATCACCCTGGCGTAAGGCACCTGGCGGCTGTTTTCAATGCCACGCAGGATGCGTTGGGCGCTCTTTTCCTGAAAACGGTCGAGCGCGACAAGTTTCTCTTGGGTAAGGTCATAAAGATCGGCGACATCATTCACCAATCCGCTCTTGTTCAGGATGACGGCCACCTCCTCGCCAATGCCGTCAATATCCATCGCATGACGGCCCACAAAATGCTCAATGCGTCCGCAAATCTGAGGTCCGCAACCCCACTTGTTGGGGCATACCCACGCAGCCTCACCCTCGACACGCTGCAAGGGGGTTCCGCACGAGGGGCAGTGAGTCACAAAGCGAACAGGTGCAGTACCTTCCTCACGTCGCTTCTCATCGACACCGACGATTTTGGGGATGATCTCTCCGCCCTTCTCGACATACAGCCAGTCGTGCTCATGGATGTCGAGTTGCTCAATGATGTCGGCATTGTGCAGCGAAGCGCGCTTGACGATGGTGCCGCTCAGCAGCACTGGATTTAGGTTGGCGACAGGCGTGATGACGCCCGTGCGCCCCACCTCGAATGAGACGAACTGCAGCTGGGTACATTCACGCTCCGGGGCAAACTTATAGGCAATGGCCCAGCGTGGCGACTTGGCCGTAGCTCCTAGATTGAGTTGCTGACGCAGGGAATTGATCTTAAACACCAAACCATCGGTTGCGACAGGCAATTTCTTGCGTTCCACGTCCCAATGAGCGATGAAGTCATTTACCGCGTCAATGCTGGGCAGGATGGTCATCTCACCCGTCTTGAAACCCCAGCGCTTGAGCGCCATGATACTCTCATAATGGGTTTCAAAGGGCAAGTTGTCGCCCAAGAGGAAATAGAACACGGCGTCCAAGCCACGGCGGGCGACTTCGGCACTATTCTGGAGTTTGAGCGTGCCTGCAGCGGCATTACGGGGATTGGCAAACAGCGATTCCTCGTTGAACTGGCGCTCCTCGTTGAGTTTCTCGAAACTTTTCCAGGGCAGCAGAATCTCGCCTCGCACCTCAAATTTGTCAGGCAAGTCATCGGCGTCCACAATCTCCAGCGGCACCGTCTTGATGGTAATGACATTGGCGGTCACATCATCACCCTGCACACCATCACCTCGCGTGACGGCACGCACCAGCCGACCATGCTCATAGGTGACCGAAATCGAAGTGCCGTCATATTTCATCTCGCCCACAATCTCGCTCGCTTCGCCACCCAGGCCATCCTGAGCTCGACGCAGGAAATCCTGCACCTCCTCGATGCTGTAGCTATTGGACAACGACATCATGGGACGCTCATGCCTCACCTGAGTGAAACCCTTGGTGATGTCACTGCCCACACGCTGGGTGGGCGATAACGGATCCTGGTATTGAGGATAGGCCTGTTCCAAGTCTTGAAGTTCGCGCAATAGGGCGTCAAACTCCTGGTCGCTCACCGTGGGGGCATTTAACACATAGTAGTTATAGTTATGACGGTTGATGAGTTCCCGCAACTCCTTGATTCGCTGTTCAAATAGATCCATGATCTTTAGGTATAAATGTGGTTTTAATGCGCTAAATTAGTGATTTTTTTCAAAAACATTCTCCTTTATTTGATTTTTTACTATTTTTGCACTGATAAACTCAAAAACCAACCAGAAAGTATATATGAGGAAAATGATTAAATACCTAGTGGTAATCGCCGTGGTGATGCTAGTCTCACTCATCTCCACGGGGTGCCTACGGCAAAATTACCTGATGTTTGAGGACGGCGATTTTGACGGCATTGAGTTCTCGGACTATGACCTGATGCAGAACGCCGAGCTGGACATGGATGATGCTGACCGAGACTAACTCGACAACCTATTCAACTAGCTGCTTTAAAAATCATTAAAAGGGCGTAGCTTTTGCGTCATAACCAGTTAGACATGTTGGTTTTGGTCAATTTGTCAATTTTAGCAGTATTTTTTACATTTTCTTAAGAATTATTTTTGTATATTTGCAGCCAATTATAATTTGAGATGAACGGCAACACGGGTTGCCATTTACAATAAATGCGTTTAAATTACATCATATGAACTTATTACAGAATAAGTTAGCCCGATATGACGAGCCGCAGAAAGCCAAAGCGGCCGGCATCTATCCTTATTTCCGCGCCATTTCGAGTGAGCAAGACACCGAGGTCATCATGAATGGAAAGAAAGTGCTCATGTTCGGTTCCAACTGCTACTCAGGTCTTGTCAATGACGAGCGCATCAAGCGTGCCGCCATCGAGGCCACCGAAAAATATGGTACCGGCTGTGCCGGTTCACCGTTCCTTAATGGCACCCTTGACCTGCACAAAGAACTCGAGCGCAAGTTAGCAGATTATGAGGGCAAGGAAGACGCGATGATTTACAGCACTGGATTTGGTGTGAACCTAGGTGTCATCTCGGCACTTACCGGTCGTGAGGACTACATCCTTTGGGACGAGCAGGATCATGCATCGATCATTGAGGGACGCCGCCTGTCATTCTCCAACTCGCTCAAATACAAGCACAACGATATGGCTTCGCTCGAGGCCCAGCTTAAGAAGTGCGAACCCGACCGCGTGAAACTCATCGTCACCGACGGTGTGTTCTCGATGGAGGGCGACGTGTGCAAGCTGCCCGACATCGTGGATCTGGCCCACAAGTACAATGCCAATATCATGGTGGACGAGGCTCACGGTATCGGCGTGTTTGGCGAGGGCGGTCGAGGTGTGTGTGATCACTTTGGCCTTCGTGACGAGGTGGACCTGATTATGGGTACATTCTCCAAATCAATTGCATCGCTCGGCGGTTTTATCGCGACCGACAGCATCATCACCAACTACCTGCGCCATCACTCGCGCAGCTACATCTTTACTGCCAGCATCACGCCGGCATCGACAGCAGCCGCGATGAAAGCCATCGATATCCTGATTGCCGAGCCTGAGCGTCAAGAGCACTTGTGGAAAATCACCCACGAAGCCTTGCAAGGATTCCGCGAAATGGGCTTTGAGATTGGCCATACCGAGACACCCATCATTCCTCTGTTCGTGCGCGACAACAACAAGACCTTTGCAATCACGCGCGACCTGTTGAACGAGGGCATCTTTGTCAATCCCGTCGTTTCGCCCGCCGTTGCCCCCAACGACACGCTCATCCGTTTCAGCCTCATGGCAACCCACACCCACGAGCAGGTGTCCATCGCCTTGGAGAAGATCCAGAAGGTCTTCCGCTCCTATGGCCTCGTGCCCTGAACGGGAAATTGATACAAGAAAAAACAATAGACCGTAAGTCAGCCACTGACTTTACGGTCTATTTTTATTAACGTGAACGCTTTTAAAATGAAGCGATCATTTCAAGATTTTAGTTACCGCTGTTGCCACAGGAAACGGGCACGGACGTGATCGTCACCATCAACGGTAATGCTCAAATGAGAGTCCATCGGGTCGCTGTCGTTGATGATAAACTGGGCGGTCTCGCCATAACGGGTCTCCTTGATGAATGCCAGTTCCATGCGGCGGATGAAATAATGGTCATAACAGTCCATGTCAAACATGTTCATCAGCAGTGAGAGATAACGCACAGTATTGACGTGGCGGTTGAAGTCACAGTCCATGTAGCCGAAGGTGTAATCCACGGCATGCCCCTGCTCGATTGGGCGCAAGCGGCTCTGCGTCTCGATGGGACAAGGAATATCGGAAACATTCTCGCGGATGTAGCCCAATTTCTCGATATCCACACTCGCCCTCGTATTCATGTCAATGACCATCCAGATGGTGCGTACATAGCCCAAGGGTTTACCGCTCTCGTCATCTATCCTCATGTTACGTTGAGAGAAATGGCGGTTATAGTCTTCGATCCAAGTGGTGAGTTTGTAATTGGTGTTCACCTTGGGATATTCGGTCATCTCAATAGCGACACGCGACAACACCCACACCTGATTATCACGGATAAGGCGCTCATAGCCCACGCCCCATGAGTTAGCGTGCAGTGTGGCCACCTCGATGATGCGGGTCATCAACAATGTCAAGGGCAATTCGCCCTGGGGATTGCACTCGCCGGCCGCAAGATAGTATGTCTTAGAAAATTCTTTCATTACAATCGAGTAGTCTTATTTAACAGAAAAGCATCAAGGATCACTAGGGCAGCCATCGCTTCGACAATAGGCAGTGCGCGCGGAATCACGCACACGTCATGCCGTCCCCGGGGCTGCAAAACCACTGCGTTGCCGTCATGATCAACAGTATTGACTGGACGCATGAGCGTTGGCACCGGTTTGAACGCAATGCGCATGGTGATGTCCTCCCCGTTGCTGATTCCGCCTTGAATACCGCCGGAGTGGTTAGTCACGGTTCCGATAGAACCATCTGGGCGTTTTTCAAACACGTCCATCACCTCGCTGCCACGCTTGCCAGCCATTTCAAAGCCATCACCATATTCAAATCCATGCACCGACGGGATGCTCATCATCGCCGCAGCCAGCTGGGCATGAAGTTTGCCGAATACAGGCTCACCCAATCCGGCGGGCACTCCCTTGATGGTACAAACGACAATGCCGCCCAGGGTGTCGCCCTGGCTGGCAGCCTGAGAGATGGACTGATCCAAGTCGGCAGCACCTTCTATGCGCGCTTCGATAGAGATACCCAGCGAAGCTAAAGCCTGGAGCGCGATACCGCCCGCCACCACACGCGCCACTGTCTCGCGGGCTGATGCTCGTCCACCACCACGCGGGTCACGCGTGCCATATTTAGCTTGATAAGTGAAATCGGCATGATTGGGTCGATAGACATTCGCCAATTCCTTGTAGTCCTCACTATGGGCATCAGTATTACGCACGACAAAGCCAATGGGTGTACCTAGGGTTTTGCCCTGCCAGATACCTGACAGCACCTCTACCCTATCCTTCTCGTCGCGACTGCTGGAACCAGTGGTTTGGCCTGTACGACGGCGGTCAACAAACCGTTGAAGCCTCTCCAAGTCAATGTCAACACCTGCCGGCATGCCATCGAGCACGCCGCCCATGGCAGGACCGTGAGACTCGCCGAAAGTGGTAAGTGACAAAATTGTTCCGATCGTGTTCATCATATGGTTTTCTCGGCGGTTAAATCAACGATTTCAGCCTCCACGAAGGCGGCCAGGGTCTCAGGATTAATCTTGAACTGCAAGCCACGCACTCCCGCACTCACATATATATAATCGTGCAGGATGCAGGTCTCGTCAATAAAGGTGGGGAAAGGTTTCTTCATCCCGACAGGAGAGCAGCCGCCACGGATATATCCCGTCGTGGGCAGCAATTCCTTCATGGGGATAAGATCGGCCTTCTTGTTGCCCGAGACACGGGCGGCTTTTTTCAGGTCCACCTCCTCGGCTCCGGGGACAACACAAACGAAGTGCCCCGTCTTGTCGCCTTCCAGCACTAGGGTCTTGAACACCTGCTCAATGTCCTCGCCCAACTGGTCGGCAATGTGCTGCGCCCCGAGGTCGGTCTCATCCACCTCATAGGGGATGAGCTCATAGTCAATCGAGGCCGCGTCAAGCAATCGGGCCGCATTGGTTTTATTGATTTTTTTCATCATTTATTGATTTATTCGGCAAAGTTAATGTAAATTTGCGCACTAATTGGTTGTAAACAAACAAAATTTAAGAATAAGAGAAATGAAAAAACTCATTTTTGCCGCAATGGTAGCCATCGCCGGATGGTTCAACGCTCAGGCACAAGGCATGCCTGCACCCGAGAAGTATAACGACTATCTTGAACAAGTAGCACAGTTGGAGGAAAAAAGAGCAGAATTCCTCATGACAGCCACCATGGAGACCCTAGCAAAGGATCCCAAAGCTTACCGCCAAATGATGGAATTGGCCGAGCGCCGTTTCAGTGACGCCGCTGACCCCATTCACAACGAGACGCTTTACATGGCCGTGCTGAAGCATGCCAGCGAGAAATTTGTCTTAAGTGCCGCCGAGAAGGAGAAACAGCGTTTACTGTATGAAGGCGCCAAGAAGAACATGATCGGTAGTGTCGCTATCGACTTTGATTATGTTACGCCCAATGACAAGAACGTCCATCACCTTAAGGATCTCAAGGCCAACAACATTCTCGTTTACTTCAACAACCCTGATTGCGAGTCATGTGAGGCTGTCAAGGAACGCCTTGCCAGCAATGAGCTCATCAACCAGCTCGTGAACGACAAGAAACTGATTGTTCTTGCTATCTATCCTTATGACGATCAAAAGCTGTGGAAGAAAGCCAAATATCCCAAGATGATGATTAATGGTTGGAACCAGAGCCGCAATATTGAGAACAACGAGCTTTATGATCTTCCCACCCTGCCCTGTTTCTACCTGTTGGACAACAACTTCAAGGTGCTCATGAAGAACGAGGGCAGCTTGAACAAGGTGGAGGCTATGCTTAAAAACCTCACCACCGCCCAAGAGGTTGGTCCCGCTTCCGAGAAGCATGGATTGGAGCCCAGCAGGCCCGCAATCCAGCCCGAAAAGCCCAGACCCGCAACTATCCCCGCTCCCGCCGATGACCCGAATACCATCCGCAGCGAGGAATTGCTGAACTACGTGCTGCAGGATCAAGGCCAAGCATTATATGAGAGCCTTTCGGACAAGGTGAAAAGCCAGGCAAAGCCCGAAATATTTAATGGCTCTCTCGCTCAAATTGAAAGCAAGATGGGCAAATACCAGAGCCATGAGTCATGGGTAATCCAAGAAATACAAGGCATGAAAGCCTACACTTCAATGATGAGCTTTGAGAAAGGCCAGTTGGGCTTGGTTGTTGTCTATGATGAGGACGGCAAGGTCATGGGTATCAACCTTGTGCCCGCTAAAGCACTGAAGAAGTAATAAAATCAAACATGACATGGAGATGACCCCGACGATCATCGGGTCATCCGTTTCAAGATATTGTAGCTGGGGAGCACGCCAAGTTCCCCAGCTTTACTTAAGTCGGCAACGCCAAGGGTTTTGTTGCCCAAGCGCAAGTACAGCAAGCCACGGTTATAGTAGGCCTCTGCAAGGTCAGGCTTGAGCTGGATGGCCGTCGAATAGCTGCTGATGGCAGCAGTGTAATCGCCTTGGAGCATATAGGCATTGCCCTTGTTGTAGTGGGCATAAACGTTTTTCGGGGAGAGCTTGATTACTTGATCCAAATCAGCAATCACCAAATCCAAAGCGGCTATATCCTGACGCTGACGCATCATGGTGTGAACCTTGGCATCAGTGGCATCAGATAGCTGCTCACCCTCACTATTATCGCGTGCCTGCGCCATGCGGTATTGCATAAAATGGGCATCGGCCCTAAGTACATAAGCCAGTGTAAACTCAGGACTCAAAGCGATTGCGGCATCGACATCAGCGATTGCGGCATCGGGATTCTTGACCAGCAAGTAATCCAAACCACGTGCAAAGTAGTCAATGCTGCGGGGTTTGCCCATACTCAGCAGACTATTATAATACTCAATATTGGAGAAGTGACGCTGGATTTCCTCCTCGCCCAACTGTGGCTCACCGCTCACTAGCGTGAGTTTGCCTGGCAACAAGCGTGAGTCATTGGCATCGGCAATCTCGCGCGTGATGTGGGTATTGCCATTGAGCTTGTTATCCTGGGCATAATATGAGAGCGTGAACATGGGCATGGGCTCCACCTCGATATTGTCGTTCTGGATATGCCCTCGCTGACGATTGGCATACTCGGGCTTTACAGGATCGGTTTCGGTCACCGTGAGCAAGGTGTTGAAGCGGTTGATGATTTCCTCGGCGGTCTCGGGTTCATCGTTCCCGTTGAGTACCCGCTGTTCGGCTTTCTTGATAGCTGCAGTCGCCTCAATCTCAGCAGGATTAAAGGTCGAAACATGAGTCTTGTTGCGCCTAAAGATAGCCATTGCCCGCTCATAATCGGCATCCCCACCCTTGTAGTCACCCATGCGGCGTTTAGCCTCGCCACGCGCCATGTAACCAGCCTCAAATTCAGGATACTTCTTCAGGATGGCGGTGAAATCCTTGACGGCCTCACGGAACTGCCCCGTGCGCATATGCAACAAGGCTCGGTTATAAAGTGCCATGAAGTTGGCCGGATTGCTCTTGAGCACATAGTCAAAATCAGTGATCGCCTTGTTATTGTCTCCCACCTCGGCACGAAGCAGACCCCGGTTGAAGTGAGCCTCAACACTGGTGGGTTCCAGACTCAATGCATAATCATAGTCGGCCATCGCGCCAAAGTAGTCATCGAGATTATACTTCATAAAAGCACGATTGATGAAATAGCCCGCAAAACGCGGCTCGAGCAGGATGGCACTATCCATATCGGCCAGAGCGCTCTCAAAATCACGATTGGTGCGCGAGGCAATCTCGGCACGCATGACATAAGCCGTAGCGTTGTTCTTGTTCAATTCGATACCCTTGTTCAGGTTCTCGAGAGCGACAACTGTATCCTTGCGAGCCAGGTTCATCTGGGCAAGGCCGATGTAGGCACGGTCATTGCGACGGTCAAGTGAGAGCAGCCGGTCAAATGATTGCTGCGCCTCCTCATAGTTATTGAGGGCCGATTGGCAAATAGCACGGTTAATGAGCAAGTTCTTGTCCTCGGGCATGAGTTGCAGACCCGCATCATAATCTTCCACGGCACCCTTAAAGTTGCCCAAGTTCTGACGGGCTACTCCGCGCACCTGATAGGCATCAACAATGAACGGATTGCGCTCAATGGCCATTCCTGCATCCTGCTCAGCACCCCCATAGTCCTCTAAACTGATTTTTGCCACCGAGCGGTAGAAATAGGGCTCAGCAAGAAAAGGCTTTGCTTTAATCGCCTGATTAAAGTACTGGATGGCAAGGATATAATCCTCGAAATATAACGCATTGCGCCCAATGTTCACCACCTGGTCGGTGTTGATTTGGGCAAACGCCGACAACGCCGTTCCCATGAGGACCAGCAGCATTGCCAATCGACGGTATATGGCCGTTATCTTTTTCATCACTGGAATTATAACGGCAAAAGTAGGTTAAAATTTCCCACCCACCAAAATTCCCCCATTCATGACTACATTTTTCACATTTTATGGCATTATTTCTTAAAAGAGGCTAAAGGATTTGGCGGGGAGTGAAAAAGGTGCTAAATTTGCAATAATTAGGCTTAGTCCCCAATGAAACCGGCTGTGTCATAATTCAAGGTCGCAATATTTGACCGTGCTACGCACGGGAAATTTATACAAATTATTCAAAAAAATTAATATAAAATTTATAATTTCTTTAATTTTAATACAGAATTTGTTTTAATTTCCCGCCCGAAGGGCGGTTATAATTCCAACAGATAAATTATGATACACCCTCCTTGACTATGGCTGATTTGTAACATAAGACAAAAACACGGATAGTTAAAATGAAAAAATATATCGTCATCACCCTCTTGGCCGCATTATTGATGACCCCGTTGTCGATGGATGCCCGCAAGAAGAAAGACAAAAAATATGATAAGAAGACGGTGAACGTTGAGAAGGTCACGGCCAACGTTGACCAACCCATGCGCGAAGTCGCCATCACCAATCCAGCCCAGCAATTATATGGAGAGTGGGACATTATAACCATGCGTAAGAAGAAAGTCTATACCCTGGAGCGGGCATACCTGTACCTCGACTTTGCTGGAGGCAACAAGGTGTATGGCAACAACGGGTGCAACACCATTAACGGGACTTTCCAGATTAAGGGCAACGAACTGATGTTCAACGACTTCATTTCATCAGAGCGCTCATGCCACAATGTCACAAACGAGAAAACAATCATGCATGGACTCGCCGACGTGCGCCGTTACACCCTCACGACACAGTATAATGCCCAGTACCTGAACCTGATGAATTCCAAAGGTACCGTGGTGCTGGTGCTCAAGCGCCACAACCTCGATGCCATGAACGGAGCCTGGCTCGTGAAAGAAATCGACAGCGAGAACGTGAGTGAACAGAATATGCGTCTTGTCATTGACGCGGTGGAGCAAACCATCCATGGCGACACCGGATGCAACATTATCAACGGCATCATTACCCTGGACCCCACCAAGGACATGGCTATCCAGTTTGAGGACCTGCACTCCTCTCAACATGACTGCGAGTCCATCGAACTCGAGACCTCGCTGCTCCTCGCCCTGGAGAAAACCGAATCCTGCAAGCGTATCAACCAGAACGAGATGGCCCTGCTCGACAACAAGGGCAGCATCGTACTGGTACTGCAACGCATCTTCCTGCGATAACAGGATCTATTTGGTAAAGAGCAAGCCTTCGAGGTCTAAGTCCACCGACCTTTTTCCATTGATGGAGACCGAGAATTGGTTAATAACCAGTTGTGCTTCGTTATTCTTAAGAATCAGGTTCTTAGGCGACTCATCTTTCCATTTCTCATGGTCAAGGGCAATCAAAGCCTTCAAGCTCAAGGTAAACTCTAGCTGTTGCCCATTTTTAGGCTCTAAGACTATCTTCATCAAGTCGCCGTCAATCTCAAAATCTTTGCTCCAAGTAATCCATTCCATGTGGCTAAATCCGGCAGGAACTGCCATTTGCTGAATCAGCTCACGGTTGGAAAAGTATTCATAGCGGTTGGACGTTGACTCATCATCATCCACCACAACCTGGATTTCCAATAAAGCGTCTTCTTCTACCAAGTCCATCAGAGCTTCAGATTTATAAAAATCCCAGACATAATGCAACTTGCTGTCGATCGAGGCAGCAGTCTTTTCGTCCACTTGTTTGGTCCAAGTCTCATACTGGTCTACAGTTAAGGGAAACTGCGTCAGCCCCGAGGCGATAAAGGCGCTGCGGGCCTCTTTTTTCAACTCGTTGAGCGTGACGTTGGGAATGCTTTGTGGACCTACCGAGATGAGCAACAGGATGACGGCAAAAGAAGTGGGAATAATCCAGATGCGCTTGTTGCGGGTGAAGATCAACCACAGGCACACCGCATAACACCACAGATTGAAGACCAGCAAATACAGTCGGCTCACCGTGATACCGTAATCGCTCAAGCGACGGCCGATGGCCACTGACATCAGAGCCAACAACGGCAACATGGCCACGGGCAGCAACCGCGATACGCGCTTGAACAGGCGGTTTCCCTCCTGATGCTGGATGGGATAGGTGATGTAAATGAGCAAAATCATCAATATCATACTCACCGTCACCAATAAGCTCACGCCACCCACGGGCAACGTCCACTGGATCAGAATCTGGGCAGCATAGACATAGAGGGTGGCCATGTATAATACCAGCAACGGGATGAACAGGTACTGCACCACACCCTTGGCAAAACGAGAGAACTCAACAACCAAGTCCAAGTGCTTATTCTTGCCCTTAGGGATAATACTCATGAACATAGCGGGGGCAAGCATTGTCATGCACACTGCAGCGATGTCCCCAAACATGTAATTGTTCACATAGATACCAAAGAGCATCTTAAGCGACTCCAAGAAGAGGTTCAAACCAAGAACCAATATGCCCCCGATAATGGTTGACATGATTAGAGACATCAACGTGCGCATGGAGAAGTTCCAGAACTGCACGTCCTGATGCTTGCGATAGAAACAGGCGACAAACACAGCCAGCGACATGGCCACAACGGTAGCGGTAACCGCGATTAACTGGGGGAGGGAGAATCTGTCAAACCCAGCCAGATAGACCGATACAACAAGCCATAGGGCATGCACAACAGCCTGCACCACTATCGCCACTTTCCAGTTCTTGAATTCCTCGGTGATGAGCGAGAGGGCAACGCCAAGCACGGCTCCAGTGGCGGGATAAAAGATGAAGAAGAAGTCCTTCTTGAAGTCTAACGAGCCGCCATGATTAAGGTAGATGATGTAACAGCCCAACAGCAACGTGAGCAACATCGATATTGGGAAACGCTTAAAGCTCTGGCCAAATTGACCGAGCATCGACTTAAGCGAGAATTTCTTGAGGTTTTTCATCATGATAAATGTTGTATCTTTTTATATATTAACGAGAAACCCGCTCTCTTATTGCCATCGCTGACCGAAACGTCACAGGGACATTCAACGTATCACTTTGGATGATTGTAAAAGTGATAAAAAATTTGCACACTATTATATTTTGGCATAATTTTGCGGGTTGAAAAAACGATAAAGCAGTATGGCGGCTTGTCGCTCGTTAACGTCATGGTTGCGAGAGGAAAGTCCGGGCAACACAGAGCATCACATTTCTTAACGGGAAGCTATGGGTGACCGTAGGGTTCAGGTGACAGAGAATAACCGCCGCGACCTCATGCATGGGGACTGCGGCAAGGGTGAAAAGGTGGGGTAAGAGCCCACCGGGCGTTGTGGTGACACAGCGCGCCGCACCACCTGTGAGTTGCAAGTTCATGTATACCGGCATCTAAGGGCTGCTCGTCCATTGTCGGGGGGTAGAACGCTATACTGGCGCAGCAATGCGTCGGACAGATAAATGACAGGCACCAGCCCGTAAGGGCAGGCACAAAACCCGGCTTATAGCCATACTGTTTTTTTATCAAATGATTGCCTTGTTCTCGTCTAGAGAATGAAATTAACCAAAATGTTACCTTAATCAATAGTGCAAGACAATGAGTCACGTGAGTGACACCGAAATAGGAGAATAATAATATGGCTAGAAAAGAAGAGCTTGTGCGCATTTGGCAGCGCACATTGGATTACCTTTATAATCAGCGTCCTGCGTTTGAAAGGCAGGGAGCCGATGGCTATAAACCGGGGCTTGACACCAGCATAGCCCTGGACAAGATGTATGACGAGCCGCACAAGCGTTATCGCATCATCCACATTGCCGGCACCAATGGCAAGGGCTCAACAGCCCACATGCTCGCGTCATGCCTCCAGGCATGTGGTTACCGCGTGGGTCTCTTCACGTCACCTCACTTTGTCGACTTCAGGGAACGCATCCGCGTGAACGGCAAGAAAATCAGCCGCAACTTTGTGATGCAATGGGTGGCCGATTATCAGAAAAAGGAAAAACCTGAAGACTTTAACCCGTCGTTCTTCGAGCTGGTTTCCACGATGGCATTTGACTACTTCGCTTGGCGCCATGTCAATGTCGCGGTCATCGAGACTGGCCTGGGCGGCCGACTCGACAGCACCAACATCGTCACTCCCGATTTGAGCATCATCACCAACGTGGGCCTGGAGCACCAGCAATTCCTGGGCAACACGATAGAGGAAATCACACGCGAGAAAGCTGGAATCATCAAGCAAGGACGGCCTGTCGTGGTGGGACGTGCCGACGAGACCGTCAGGGACGTGATCAAATCAGAGGCGAAACGCTTGTATGCCGACGTGAAGTTCTCCCAAGACAAGCCTGAAGTGACCAGCGCCACACACGTGGACAATATCCTGCGCCTCACCACAAAGAGTTTTGGCACCATAGACTGTGAACTCACAGGCGACTACCAAACCGAAAACGCCAACACGGTGCTGGTCGCCCTCAATTTGCTCAAACGCCTGAAATACCGTGTGAGAACTGATGCCGTGCAGAAAGGATTCACCTGCATTGCCGAGTGCACCGGACTCATGGGACGATGGATGAAACTAGGCGAGAAACCTACCATCATCTGTGACTCGGCCCATAATCCCCCGGGAATGGAAACAGTCCTCAGGCAGCTCAGGCGTGAACAATATGACAAGCTTCACATGATCATCGGCTTCATGGCCGACAAGGATGTGATCTCCATGCTCAAGCTGCTTCCCGACAAAGCCACCTACTACTTCACACAGGCTCAAACCTCACGCTCGATGAGCGCCAATGACCTGAAAGCGCTCGCTGGCAAGGTGACCTTGAAGGGTGACGTATATAGCCATGTGAACGATGCCTTGCAAGCCGCTATCAAAGCCGCTAATCCCAAAGACCTCATTTATGTAGGCGGAAGCATGTATGTGCTTGCCGAGTTGTTTGCTGCTCTAGGATACGGCGACAAAGATTAAAGAGCGCTTAACAAGCGATAATAACATATTATAATAAGGAAGCCTTCCGCACGATGTTTTGTATCATGCGGGAGGTTTTTTGTCACTTCTGACAAAGCAATCCTTTTTACTATGCATGCCAAAATGTCATTAATTGTTATAAGGAATGCATCCAATGTAAAACAATTTAAAAAGATAATACCTTGCTATTAATTTATTTTAAAAACAATGGCACAACTATTGCCATTGTGATTTTTAGTTGTACTTTTGGCACAGGATTTGAAAAGTTAAATTTAACAATTAGAAAATTTAAAATCAACAATAAATTAACATTAAAAGAACACATGAAAAAGAATTTGAAATTAGCGATTATGCTCGTGGCAGCCTCTGTTCTAGGATCAGCGGCAACCATGATGGCAACGAGTGAGTTGCAGAAGAAAGGTGTCATCACCGACACATATGTGTTGAACAAGGAAAGTAAAACGACCGACAATGGGTTCGTGAGAACTTCAGGCAGGACCGTTGATTTGAGCCGCGACTTTACTGATGTTGCCGAGAGCACCGTCAACTGCGTGGTCAGCATCAAGGTTTACTCCACCCCGCAACAGAACTATTACCAGGGAGGCGGCTTCATTGACCCGTTTGAATTCTTCTTCGGCCCCGGCTTCGGACAGGGACAGCGCAAGCAACAGCAACAGCAACAAAAGAGTGAGCCTCAGCCCACAGGTATGGGTTCGGGTGTGATTATCAGCCCTGACGGCTATATCGTCACCAACAACCACGTCATCAATGGTGCCGAGAAGCTTGAGGTCACCCTGAATGATAACCGTCAGTTTAACGCTACCGTAGTAGGTACCGACGAGAAAACCGACATCGCCCTGATTAAGATCAACGCCAAAGATCTACATGCCATCACCTTCGGCAACAGTGACGCCGTCAAGGTGGGTGAATGGTGTGTTGCCGTGGGCAACCCCTTCGGCTTCAACTCGACTGTCACCGCCGGTATCATTAGCGCCAAAGCCCGCGGCATTAGCGATAACAGCCGTAACAATAACGGCATCAAGGCTTTCATCCAGCATGATGCTGCAGTGAATCCCGGCAACTCAGGCGGTGCCCTGGTAAACACCGCTGGTGAACTTATCGGCATCAACACGATGATCTTCTCCCAGACCGGCAATTATAGTGGCTGCTCGTTTGCCGTTCCCAGCAACACCGTTAAGAAGGTCATCACCGACATCAAGCAATATGGTACCGTGCAGCGCGCCGTCCTGGGCATCCAGTACACTGAGCTGAGTGCCGAAAAAGCCAAGGAAGAGAAGATCACCGCCACCACCGAGGGCATTTATGTCGCCAGCGTTACCGATCGCGGTGCCGCCAAGGAGGCTGGCCTGCAGGAAGGCGACGTGATTGTCAAACTCAATGGTGCCCGCGTTAAGGACAGTGGCGAGATGCAAGAGGAGATGAACAAGCTGCGTCCTGGCGACAAAGCTGAGGTTGAATATTACCGTGACAACAAGCTCAAACGCACCACTGTCACCTTCAAAAACGACCAGGGCAACACCAAGATCACCAAGCAGAGCGATGTCATGTCGCTGGGCTGTGCCTTCACCGAGCTGAGCAGTGATGAGAAGGAAGACCTGGCCATCTCCAAGGGTCTGAAAGTCGTCGGCATCAAGGCCGGTAAGTTCAAGAACGCTGGCATCCGCGACGGCTTCATCATCACCGACATCAACAACATGCCTGTTGACTCGCGCGACGATGTGGAGAACATTTACAACCAGATCATGCGCAGCGGCGACTCCGACAAGGTGATGTTCATCACCGGCTTCTACCCCACCGGCAAGAAAGTGTACTATGCCGTTGACCTAAGCGACGACGAGGATTAACATTCCCATCACAATAACTGACGTTGTGGCAGTGACTGATCGCAGGTCACTGCCATAACTTTTTTTGCGATTTTGCCTCAAAAATCATTTTTCCGCAATAATTATTCAAATAAATTGCCACTTTTGATATTACTTTGCAAAAAAAGTATTAACTTTGCGAAATAAATAAAAACCCCAATAAATGAAAGTAATATGAGAGGAGGATCTAGACCCGGAGCAGGAAGGCCACGAATCTACGGCAAGCGAGTTCAATTGTCAATCCTAATTTCAGAGGACACCAAAGCCAAGCTGAAAGACCTGGCGACACTTCACCAGAAGCCGTTGGCTGGTGTCATCGAGCAATTAATCATTGACGAATACAACAAATCGATCGAACCCGCTTGACAAGCAGCCCCAGCCCCGTTACCCCACAGCTTCTATTTCCTACACGCCAATCGTTACCGATTGAGGCGTGAATTGCTGTACCATAACACATCAGCATGAAAACGCATTTTTTTGGCACAATTTTTGCAAATATTTTTGAGTCACAAAAAAATTGTTGTATCTTTGCACGCTTAAACTCAATTTAAGTTTATGAGACAACTTAAAATTACAAAATCCATTACTAACCGCGAGAGCGCGTCCCTCGATAAATATCTTCAGGAAATTGGCCGTAAGGAACTCATTACGGTCGATGAGGAAGTCGAGTTGGCACAGCGCATCCGCCAAGGCGACCAAGCAGCACTTGATAAACTCGTGAGTGCCAATTTGCGTTTTGTCGTTTCTGTCGCAAAGCAGTATCAGAACCAGGGATTGAGTCTTCCCGACTTGATCGACGAGGGTAATCTGGGCCTCATCAAGGCAGCACAGAAGTTTGACGAGACGCGTGGTTTCAAGTTTATCTCTTATGCTGTATGGTGGATTCGTCAATCCATCCTTCAGGCACTTGCGGAACAATCCCGCATCGTCAGGCTGCCTCTCAACCAGGTGGGCTCGATCAACAAGATCAGCAAGGCCCAGTCGAGGTTTGAGCAGGAGCATGAGCGTCGTCCATCGGCCGAGGAGTTGGCCGAGCGCCTTGACATTCCCGTTGACAAGATCAGCGACACGATGAAGGTATCAGGTCGCCACGTCTCGGTTGACGCGCCGTTTGTCGAGGGCGAGGACAACAGCCTGCTTGACGTGCTGCCCAACAACGATTCCCCCATGGCCGACTCTACCCTTAACCAGGAGTCGCTGGCCAAGGAGGTCAACCGCGCGTTAGATCAGCTCAGTCCGCGTGAGAGGGACATCCTCAAGATGTTCTTCGGCATTGGCTGTCAAGAGATGACGCTTGAGGAGATTGGTGCCAAATTTGACCTGACCCGCGAGCGCGTTCGTCAGATTAAAGAAAAGGCTATCCGCCGCCTTAAGGGCCAAAAGAGCAAGTTGCTCAAATCCTATTTGGGATAACTTGTTTTTTCATGTTAGCAAAAAATTATCAGGCTGCCTCACAAGGGCAGCTTTTCTTTGTCTAATGATAGCAAAATGCGCTGATTTTTGTCGAAAATCAGCAAAAAAATTGTGTGGTTGGAAATTAGTGTGTAATTTTACACGTTTTATTATTGTGGCAATTACATTTTTCAATAAACAAAAAAGAGAAACAATGAAGAAGATTATCACTTTGGTATGCGCCTTGGTTTTAGGCGTAGGCGTTAATTACGCACAGGTTCACCAGGGCGAGACCGCTGCTGGCGTTAACTTGGTTTATGGCAGTGAAATTGAGAGCATGGGTGTAGGCGCCCGCTTCCAGTATGGCGTGCTTGATCAGTTACGCGCTGAGGTTGGTCTGAACTATTTCTTCGAGCACAACCACCTGTCATGGTGGGACGTGAACGTTAACGCCCACTGGCTTGTTGGACTCTGGAATGAACAGCTTTACATTTATCCTCTTGCAGGAGTCAACTACACCATGGTTAACTATAAGGGTGACCTGGACGCGAAAGGTGAAGAGAATCATGTCGGTCTGAACCTAGGTGCCGGCGTGGAGTACGAAATCACAGAGCACTTCGGTGTCAATCTGGAGTACCGCCACACCATCATCCGCAAGGTGGACCAGGGCGTTATCGGCCTGGGCGTGAACTACAAGTTCTGATTTATACCGGTAAGATAAAAAACAGGTGCTTCGCGTGAAGCACCTGTTTTTTTATAATGTCCAATGTAATCAGTCGAGAGGCTGCAGCTTGTCAATGGCGCCTGACATAAATGAGGAGAAGTCATTGTCGGTATCATCCTCATTGCCAAAACCACTGCCCATCTTGATGGAACACAGCGAGCGCAAGAACTCCAAAGTCGCATTGGCATGGCGCTGGTTGGTATAGAAATGGCCCTTACCATTAAAAATATCCTCTAGGCCGAAATCGAAATAGCCATTGACGCTGTCGTTACGCGTCTGGGCAAAGAATCCAATCAGAGCACCGGCAAAGAAGTCACGCACGGGAGCCATCTCATAGGCATAGCCCTCAGTCTGCTCATAGTCAAGTATTTTGAGGTATAAGATACCGTCAATGACACCAATGCGGATCATCTTGTTGTCATACTGGTAGATATACTCGTTCTCATAGAGTTCAGGGGCCTGTCCCATCGAGTTAGCAAAAGAGCTGATTTGCTTAACCACCCCCTTGGGGTCGGTCGAGCGTGTGGCCAGCACCATATTCCATTCTCCCTCGAGGTGCGGGTCGCGCGCCAGTCCAATCGTGAACGGACCATCGACCGTGGAGAGAATACTGGCAAGGTCAATGCGACCGATGTAAGGCAATTTTCCAAACATGGTCAGCAACTGCTGGATTTGCTTGAGTTTCACAAAGCTATCACCTTTCACACTCATGGTAAAGATATAATCCATCGAGTTTGGGATAGCCTTGAGCACATCATTGCTAGGTTTCCCCAGCGTAGTGTTGAGCAATTGGGCATACTCGCTATCCTGACCCGCCTGGATGTTGGCGTTCATCTCAACCTGGTCCTTGTCAAAATCGATTTTACAAGTCACCGCATCGATGTCACTCTCGGTAAATATTCCAATTAGGGGCATCTTTTGCGACAGTTCGCGGTAAACCTCACTCTTGTTGAGGATGCTGCGCAGGCCCTTTCCCTGCATCCACGCCTTGATCTCGGCGTCATTATCGTGGAGCACTTGCTTTGCTGCCTTGTTCTCGGCTATGCTGGTCGCCGTCTTGGACAGAATGTTCTTGGCGGCCTTGGCTGCACGCGCCACCTCCATGGCCTTGTTCACGGTGCCGATAAGCAATACCTTGCCATCAATGACATAGAGATTATCGCCCACATACATGCAATCCAGTCCCTCAACTTTACTGAAGTCACCTCCCACACGCAGTTCCAGCGTTTTGCGGGCCTTAGCAGGATCTTCCAGTGGAGCGAGCAGCACACGGCTAAAAGTCTTGGCAGTGAAAAAGGCATAAGCCTTGTCCCCCGTGTCAATTCCCATTTGGGGCAGGTCGTTGAGCAAGATGCACAGTGGCGACGTGTCGTTCTCGTCAATCACTTGCTTCAGTGATTGGGGCAACACGATTTTTCCATCATCCAGCATCCCGGCCTTCTTGAGAATATCAGGCACATCGATACTCACCACGCCCATGGCGTCAGCGGGAATCATTTTCTCTAAATTGTCGCTCGCGCAGCCTGCCAACAAAAGCAATGCTAACGCCAAGGGAACACATTTCAACCATTTCTTGACCATGACATAGAGGTTTGAGGTCATTTATAAGTCTTTTTCTTAACAACTTGTTAGCGGCTTCAACATGCTAACAACGCACAAAGATACGACAAGTTGAGAACATAACGCTCAAAAAAACAACAACTTTTTTACATGAAATTACATTCAACAAGAAATGGGCACAAAAAAGGAAAATAACCATATTTAATAGTATATATCTTTTTTAACTAAAGTTTGTCGATTGATTCAAAAAAAAGCATTAAATTTGAGCATCAAAAACCATAAAAACGAGGAATAAACAAATGGGATCACCGGCAATCGGCTCCAACAAACAAAATAGTAAGATATGAATGATATTTCTGATATACTTAGAGAGCTTCTAGACCGCTACAGCAACACGCCTGAGTTAGACCAGGAATTTGAGCGGATGAGACGAGAGGAAGAAGGATTTGAAGAGGAGTATGCCATTTGGTGTGAAGATAATGGCTACAGCGTCAAGGACGGATACCGGGATTTCATCAACGAGATTATCGAATCTCAAGACTCCTACTGGGACAGTTACCACGAGTTTGGCAACAACATTTGACCGTTTCTAAAAATCCAATTATCGTCAAATACTTTTCTAGATGTTTCCGTCAAAGAGAAACCGCTGTTTTGCCGCCGAATGGGACCAGCAGGACGGCATACTAATAGCTTGGCCCAACATGGGCACCGACTGGGCCCCCATGATTGATGAAGTCACGGCGTGTTATGTGGAGATAACGCGCGCCATCCTTGAGGATGAGGACGAGCGCGTGGTAATCGTTGCCAACGACCCTGAGGAAGTTCGTCAGGCGCTCGGTCCCGATGTGGATTGGAAACGCATCATCATTGCTATAATGCCCATCAACGACACGTGGATACGGGACTATGGACCCATCACCGTCTATCACGATGGTCAACTGTCGCTGGCCGACTTCACCTTCAATGCCTGGGGCATGAAGTTTGCCGCCGACTGTGACAACCAGGTAACCACCCGACTCAATGAGCAGGGAATATTCAAAACACCAGTGCTCAACTACCGTGACATGGTGCTAGAGGGCGGCTCGATCGAGACCGACGGCAACGGCACCGTGATGACGACAACCTGCTGCCTAGAGGCTCCTAACCGCAACGACACCCTTTCACGCGAACAGCTCGAACAGGTACTGCTTGAACGACTGGGTTGCGTGAAGATGCTGTGGCTCGACCATGGCAGCCTCGTGGGCGACGATACCGATGGCCACATCGACACGCTGGCTCGTTTCGCTCCTGGAGGAGTGATCATATATACAGGCTGCGATGACCCAGCCGATGAGCACTTCCAGCCCCTGATGAAGATGGAAGAGGACCTTAAGGCATTCACCGATGCCGACGGCAACCATTATCACCTCATCAAGTTGCCATTGCCTGACGCGATTTATGAACACGAGTTTTTCCGCCTGCCAGCGACCTATGCCAACTTCCTGATTACCAATAATCAGGTACTGGTGCCCGTCTATGGCCAGCCCGAGAAAGACATCCAGGCCTGCCAACTTATTGGTGAAGCTTTTCCCGGCCGCAAAGTGGTGGGCATCGACTGCCGCCCCCTCATCCAGGAGCACGGCTCATTGCACTGCGCGACCATGCAACTGCCTAAAGGGGCACTATCAAAACTGATCTCAAATCAATAAAATACTATGAAAGTAGGAATTATTCAACAACTCAATAGCAGCGATGTGGCCGCCAACCGCCAGTCGCTCATCAAGAAAATCAAACAGTTAGCCAGCCAGGGAGCACAACTCGTTGTCCTGCCCGAGTTGCACGACTCGCTCTACTTTTGCCAGGTGGAAAGCGTGGACAACTTCGACCTTGCAGTTGACATTCCCGGTGAGGTCACTAAGGAATATGCAGCCGTAGCACGTGAATGTGGCATCGTGCTGGTCACCTCGTTGTTTGAGAAACGGGCTACAGGACTGTACCACAATACGGCAGTGGTGTTTGACACCGATGGCAGCGTGGCTGGTCAGTACCGCAAGATGCACATCCCCGACGATCCGGCATACTACGAGAAATTCTATTTCACCCCCGGTGACCAGGGTTTTATCCCCATTGAGACTTCGCTTGGAAGGCTGGGCGTGATGGTGTGCTGGGATCAGTGGTACCCCGAGGGAGCCAGACTGATGGCGATGCGCGGTGCCCAACTGCTTATCTACCCCACCGCCATCGGCTATGAGAGCAGCGACACGCCCGATGAGCAGGAGCGCCAGCGCGAGGCATGGACCACCGTTCAGCGCGGTCATGCTGTAGCCAATGGTTTACCCGTCATCACCGTCAACCGCGTCGGCCATGAACCCGACCCTTCTGGTCAGACCAACGGCATCCAATTCTGGGGCAGCAGTTTTGTTGCTGGTCCACAAGGTGAACTCATCTATCGCGCACCCAACGACAGCGAGGACATTCAGGTCATCGACATCGACATGGAACGCAGCGAGCAGGTAAGGCGCTGGTGGCCGTTCCTGCGCGACCGCCGCATCGAGTGCTACGGAGACCTCGACAAGCGTTTCCTGGACTAAGGAAAAAGACAAACTAAGAATTACGCGAATTCAACGAATGGCAGCAGCCGGCTTCGAGAAATTCGCGTAATTTGTAATTTATGTCAAGCGGATCAGGCCTGGCCCTCGTCCTTGGGACCGCCAAAGGCATTCTTCAAGAAGTCCTCTACCTTGTTCATCACGCCTTCGGCAGCCTTGCCGGCATCGTCAAGCGCGTCTTTGGCCTTATCGAGGACGCTACCCTCACCTTCCTCAAAGGCTTCTTTAGCCTTCTGAGACAGGTCTTGAGCCACCTCGGTGGCAGCGGCAGTGCCCTGCTCCACAAAGTCCTTGGCCTTATCCATCATTTCACCAGCGGCGGTAGCACCCTCACCAAACATTTCTTTGGCTTTGTCCAGCAGACTGGGCTCGCCCTCCTTGGTCTCAAACATCTGTTTAGCTTTCTCCAGGAAGTCTTGGCTCATCTCGCCAGCAGCGGTAGTGCCCTTGTCGAGCATCTCCTTGAGCTGATCAAGCATACCGGGTTCGCCTTCCTTGCCGTCAAACAAATCCTTAGCTTTATCAAAGATACTGGGGTCACCTTCTTTACCCTCAAGAAGACCTTTC
The DNA here is from genome assembly GCA_016290325.1 of Muribaculaceae bacterium. Classification (GTDB taxonomy): domain Bacteria; phylum Bacteroidota; class Bacteroidia; order Bacteroidales; family Muribaculaceae; genus Sodaliphilus. Next base: position 14,785 of record JAEETL010000019.1, on the reverse strand, counting down.
AGCTTGTCAAACACGCCTGCGCTGTCATTAGCGGCATCGCCAAGCATGTCCTTCAACTGGTCAAAGATGTTGCCACCCTCGTTCTTCATCTCGTTGGCTGCCTGTTCGGCATTCTTCATTTCCTCATCCATATATATCCTGTATTTTGTTTATTTGCCTACTTCCTTTCGAGCGTTTCGGCTTTCTCTGCCCCCAAAGTTACACATTATTTAATTAACCACAACATTTAATCCTAAAAAAACTGCTTAACAGTCAATTCTTGCGGTGGCCAGGAAAAACAAAAGACCGGGGCTCGTGAGCCTCGGTCCTTGATGTTGTGTTGTATCTCGAAAGACAGGTTGATTAAGCCTCCTCCTTCTTGATGATACGACGCTCCTTGATGCGAGCCTTCTTACCGGTAAGACCACGCAGGTAGTACAGCTTGGCGCGACGCACCTTACCATGCTTGTTGATGGTAATGCTGTCAATAAACGGAGACTCGAGCGGGAAAATACGCTCAACACCGATGTTGTCACTGATCTTGCGAACGGTGAAACGCTTCTTCTCACCCTCGCCATTGATCTTAATCACCACACCACGGTACTGCTGGATACGCTCCTTGTTACCCTCCTTGATGCGGTATGCTACCGTGATTGTGTCACCAGGAAAGAATTCCGGGTGCTGCTTGTTTGTAGCAAATGCTTGTTCTGCAACTTTAATCAAGTCCATTGTTATGTCATTTAATGCGTTAATAATCACTTCGTAATATACACAAGCCACTCAATTTCTTGTCAGAGATTACGAAAAGCGGGGCAAAGGTAATACATTTTCCCGACACGGCAATAAGTTTCTTGATGATTTTTTATCCAGACCTTTCAATTTTTCATTTTTCCAGACTAAATGGTCTTTTTTGAACTCATATTGCTTCAACCGCTCGTTCATGCCTATGATTCAGTGGTCAATAACATATCAATGATTAGAGTTAGGTCTTTGATGCTTATGATTTCGTCACCATTCATGTCAGCACGCTTACTATTAAAGACATTCACATCCGACCCCAACAGGTAGTCAACAAGCAACGACACATCACGAATGGTCACCTGGTAGTCAAAGTTAAGGTCACCCATCGGATAAGGCATAAACACGTTTTCATCAAGGTAAGCGATATGGCGGTTCCACCAGTCGGTGAGGTACTCCAACTCAGCATCAAAATCCAGCACGCGCCCTCCTAAATCAGAACCGCGACTCCAACGGGTAATCTCACGTTGGTCAGCACCACAACGCTTCATCTCAGCAAAATAGGCGGCATACCGCGCTAGAATACTGTCAGGATTGAACATTGTATTGCGCAACTCCCAGTATCGCTCTGTTGCCAAGCCATGGAAAGTGGAATCAGTTTCCCACAAACGCCTGAACACAACATGGTCGCGCAAGTGATTGGTCCTGAAATCATCTTCCGGACCCACCTTGTAACTATGATAGTCAGTGCCAAGATTACTCCAAAACTGCCCTTGGGTACAGTCAAGGTCCCACACGGCGATTGTCAAGCGCTTGTCAGTTGCGACATCATAACAGGCGTAATACAAATTCTTGCCCACATTATCAGGGGCCTGAAGCAATAACGTGAACAGATAATAGTCACGAAAAACAGGAATATCAAAGTAATACTTGGCGCTATCGAGAAACTCCGTCCGCGGTGAATACATCGCAAAGTAAATCGCATCATGAAGCGTCTGGAAGTTAGTCGGTTTAACGTCATCGATATTGGGATATTTCACAAAAAACTGATCCCAATTCTTATTGTTAGGCGTCACCTCGGGAAGGCTGGAGTACAAGGTGGTAGCAGTTCTTGTCATCGGTTTCCACAAACCGCCATGGAACTCTCCATTCTCATAGTCATACTGCTTGAGCTTAAGCTGCTGGCGGTCCATGTGCTCATTCAAACAGTAGATGCCCATATACTCATCATTGAGAAATACCTCAACGAAATCTCCACGCACATAGCTGCGTGCTTTCTTGGGCTCAGTGGAGGCATAATAGGGCTGAGTGGCAAAATCGGCCCAAATATCCTTGCAAACACGATTACGAACGCGGGAAAAATCGATTTGTCCGGCATCCAATCGCCAATGGAAATCGCTGCGGAGCCCGAAGAAACTCATATTCTTTTTGGTCCAGTCCTCATTATAAAACTTGAGGTGGAAATTATGCTTTTTACGGCTTGGTGAAGCTGTCGAGCTTCCTGCCCAACGAACACGCGAATTGATGGTCTCCTGATAGGCAGAATCGGGATGGGTATAGACGACAGTGCCCTTATAGTATGGCACCTTGTAATATGACCCATAGATTTGTATGACAGGCCAGTAAGTGAATTGGATCTTGGCAGAAATCGTGTCAGAATCCGTCCTAGCCCATAGGTTATAAGTCGCACCCGGCTGAATGTTGCTGAATGTACAGCTATCGGTAACAGGGATACTATCAATGAAGCACTCGACCACCCCATCATCAAGGGTTACCGGAGTCGAATAATCGGAACCGAAGACAGACTGGGGAACAGTGATCAGCCATGTTCCAGTCAAGTTGTCAATCGCTGCCTTTTTTCCGTTAAATACTATTTGGGCATGTGTGTCGACACAGTTAACACATAAAAAAAAGCAAAAGAATAAGATCGTTTTTTTCATCATCTTAGCTTTAATATATAGGTATTATTGTAATCATCATAAAGGTTTCGTCACTCAAGATACTCCTTGATATAGAGTTCACAAGAGGCGACAAGCTGGTAATACCATTGCTGTCCGAAACGCTCGACAAGGGGCTCTTTCAGGAACTGATAGAGACGGATTTTCTCTCGACGTCCCAAGACCTCGGCGCATTTGCAGATTTTCCAGCGGTCAAAATTCACAGCCTCATAACCCGGAAACTTCTTGATGCGCACAGGATAGAGGTAACAAGAGATGGGCTTGCGCCACTTGATGCGTCCCTCCCGGTAAGCCTTCTCAATCGCGCACAGGCACATTCCCCCGCGCTCATAGGTCGTGAAGACACAATTGGCGCCACCCACGAGCTGGGTCACCAGTTCGCCCTCGACATCCACATAGGCCACCCCATGCTCATTGATCTGCTGTTGGGCTTGGGGCAGCAAGTCGTTCCAAATCTCGGGAAGGATCTCCTTGAGTTGCTGGTATTCCTGTTCGGTAAGCGGCGCGCCGGAGTCACCCTCGATGCAGCATGCTCCCAAACAGGTCTCCAGGTCACAGCAAAAGAAGCGCTCAACCAGATCCAGGCTAACCAGTGTTCCGTCAATATCAAACATGCTCTTTAGGCTTTAGGTGTTAGGCGTTAGGTTTTAGGAGCTCTCATTCTTTCTCGACGAGGGCCGAAAGGGCGTGCTCTAAGTCGGTGCTCGTCAGGTTCAGGTGCAATTCTCCGCGATGGGCATAAGAGATGCGTCCCGTTTCCTCGCTCACCACGATGGCGATGGCATCGGTCGCCTGGGCAATACCCTTAGCCGAACGGTGGCGCAGGCCCAAGTAGCGCGGAATGTTAGTATCATGGGAGACGGGCAAGATGCAACCGGCACTCATTATCTTGCTGCCCGCGATAATCAGGGCTCCGTCATGCAAGGGACTGTTCTTGAAGAAGATGTTCTCAATCAAGCGCGAATTGATGTCAGCGTTGATGACATCACCAGTGCGCTCATAATCGGTGAGTGGGATAGTCTGCTGGATGACGATGAGCGCGCCAGTCTTGGTCTTGGACATGTTCATGCAGGCATACACCACCGGCAAAATCCATTTCTTGGCATCATCGATCTCGGCTTTGCTTTTAAACAGTTTCTCAAAGATCTTCAGACCTCGTCTCGATCCCAACTCGGTAAGGAAGCGCTTGATTTCGTCCTGGAATAGAATCACAAGGATAAAGAGACCGATGTCGATGAACTTATCCATGATGGTGCCGATGAGGCGCATGTCCATAATTTTGTACATCACGACCCATGCGACGACAAAAGCCAGCACGCCCACAAAGATGTCGAGCGAACCAGAATCCTTCATCGTCCTGTACAGGTAGAACAATAGTGTTGCCACCAGCACAATATCAATCAAGTCCTTGAAACTAAAAAGGGTGAATAGTGAACTTCCCATATCTTGTCATTATTTATTTCTTGTTATTATCGCAATGGCGCATCATCGAGAGGAGTTTCACCGCCTCGACAGCAGCTCGCACGTCGTGCACACGCAAGATGTGGGCCCCGCGCTCGAGGGCAAGCGTATTGACGATTGTCGTGCCATTCAAGGCCTCATCGGCGGTACAGTCCAGAGGTGTATATATCATTCGCTTGCGTGAGACGCCTACCAGTAACGGTGCATTGAGCGCGTGAAACGCCTCCAAGCCGTTTAGCAGCTCAAAGTTCTGCTCCACTGTCTTGGCAAAGCCAAAGCCCGGGTCAGCTATAACATCGGCCACACCTAGTTGACGCAACTCGTCGATGCGGCGTGCCATCCACTCCAGCACGTCGGCCGTGACATTATCATAATCAGTCAATGACGACATCGTGTCGGGCGTGCCTCGCATGTGCATCAACACATAGGGGACATGCAGTCGCGCCACCGTGGCAAACATATTATCGTCGAGCGTGCCTCCCGAAATGTCGTTAATCATCTCCACACCCCATTCTTCCACACAACGGCGTGCAACGTCAGCACGGTAAGTATCCACCGAGAGAATGATATCGGGAGCCTCACGACGAATAATCCTTAAAGCCCACTGCAAACGCTCCATCTCACCATGAGCATCAACCGATTGACTACCCGGCCGAGTGGAGCAAGCACCGATATCCAGCACGTCAGCACCTTCGGCAATCAACCGATGCACACGCTCGACAAGCGTCAGCTCATCGGTAGCACGGCTACCACTATAAAAAGAGTCGGGCGTAACGTTGACGATACCCATGACCCACGGGCGGTCAATCTCGACCAGCCGCCCGTGCAGATTTAAGCTGTATGGCTTAAAAGGAGACATCATCACGTGGTTTTTATTTTAATTTGCAAAGTTACGAAACATTTCCGAAAAATGGAGTACCTTTGCAGATGAATATGCGAAGGTAAGTTGCGCCTCTACTTAAAAATTATTCTGCGATCCACTTGCACGACCTTCGCGACTGAAAAAATAAGCGATATGGCAATTATGGCACAAGGTAACGCATCAGGGCAAGCGCCGATAGGGGTGTTTGACTCAGGATTCGGGGGACTGACCATCCTGCGGGACATCCGTCGGGTGCTGCCTCAATATGACTACCTGTTCATCGGCGACAACGCTCGGGCGCCTTATGGCACGCGGTCGCGGGAGCTGGTATATGAATTCACGCTACAAGCCGTGAAACACCTGTTTGCCCAGGGATGCCATCTGATCATCTTAGCATGCAACACAGCATCGGCCGAGGCATTGCGCACCATCCAGCAAAATGACCTCCCCACCCTTGCCCCTGAGCGTCGAGTCTTGGGTGTCGTGCGCCCCACCGTCGAGAAGGTGGGTGAGCTGACCCGCACAGGCCATATCGGGGTCTTTGGCACTCCAGGCACCATCGCCAGCCGCAGCTATAACATCGAGATTGAGGGAATGTACCAAAACTGCAAGGTTCATGGGCATGCATGCCCCATGTGGGTGCCGCTGGTCGAGAACCGCGAGAGCGGAGGTGACGGCGCGGACTACTTTGTGAAAAAAGACATTGACGCGCTATTAGGCGAGTGCCCCGACATCGACACGGTGATTTTGGGCTGTACCCACTATCCGTTGCTTATCGACAAGATCAACAAGTACAAACCCGACGGTGTGAACATCATCCAGCAGGGTCCCATTGTGGCCGAGAGCCTTGCCGACTACCTGCAACGCCATCCCGAGATTGAGCGCCATTGCAGCCAGGGTGGCACCTGCCGCTATTACACCACCGAGGATCCCGAGCATTTTTCCCCATTGGCCAGCGTGTTTGTCAATGAGCCAGTTGATGCCCATCGGGTTATCCTGTAAATCCCATACATCACAAAAAATAATGGGGACAACAATTTTAGTTTGTTATCCCCATTTTATTTTGATTGTCCTTATTCAATCATCGCTTATAAGTGCGCATCTGGAATGAGCGCAAGGTGTAGAGTTTATCGCCGTCCGAGAAACCGATTGAGAAGTCTGCAGTGCCGTTTTTCAGTTTCTTTGTCGCAATTATCTCGCTCTGGTAGCGCACGGCCTTACCCGGAGCCAGTTCCTTCACGATAGCAGTGGGCGACAGGAATATCTCCTTGGTTCCAGTGACCGTGATGACGGGAGCGATGTCATAAACATAGTCCCTGCCGGTGTTGCGAATGATGAAGACAAGCTTAGCGTGCTCGTCGGCGTCAAGGGCGCGGTTATTGTTCTCGTCAACGAAGCGCAAATCAGCGATTTCGATGCTGGCAAAGGGGCTGTAAGCGTTGTTCTCACGATAATCGTCATCATCGTAGTCATAATAGTAGTCCGATGAGCGGTAGTTGCCATCGTCAGTATTGGGGGCGGTCGCAGCAGCACCGATGATGCCGCCTATAGCCATGCCAAACACAGTGCCCATATCGCTGCCACGAGGTCCATCAGCAATGCCGCCAATGGCCGAACCAAACATACCGCCGATAGAGGCGCCAGTAGCCGCGCCATAGAACTGATTCATCGATTGGCAACTGGACAACAGCAACGCTGTTGCCGTCAAAGCCACAAAAACAGTCTTTTTCATTGTCATTCAAATAATAGAGTTTTGATATCGCTTAATAGATGTGCAGCAATAATCGTGCCAAATGAAATCAACTAAACAGCTATCGTTCTCAACGATAACACTTAAATGGTGAACTATTTCTGAAAATCGGTGGGAAGAAAAGTGACAAGAGCGGTCTCTTCACTCTCCTTGGGACGAAAGTTGACAATGATGCGGCAATCGTTCTCAACCATGAGGTTAACTAAATGCTTCCATTGTACGCCAAAACTATCGAGCTGCTTGATCCACATTTGTTTCACATTATCGGAATTCCGGGTCAACGTGTTGAGTACCATCGACAAACTAGCGGGCACCCCAATATCGACCAGGGAATAATTGTTGCCGACCATTGTGATGGAATTAATCCCCCAGTCACCACTATAGGATATCGGACAAGAGGCATTGAGTGCCTCAACACTGTCAACGAGATTCGCATGAGAGGTAACCTCCTGGGCATCCACCGTCATCGTTGACAACCAGGCGACAATCAATAAGAAGAGCAACTTGAATCTATACATTGTCCTCATTACTGTTAATAGTGAACTAACCTTGGGGCATATGAACCCTTGAATCACATCGGTTACATCACTCGGCAGCAGCATCCTCGGCATCGAGGCTGTCAATCACGCCGGCAATCATGCCGTCAACGATGGAGCTGCGATAGCCTAAAGCCATGGCGTAAATCTTGCAGATAGCCAGCTCCTGCTCTTCAAGATCACCATCCACCATCATCAGAGCGACCATGTCGCGCAGGTAAGCGAGCTTGGTGTCCTCATCGTCGGGCAGATTGATATTTACACTATCAGGATCCTCAATCACCTTGGTCAAGTCATCGGGTGAAATGTTTTCGCGCGAAGCGACTGCAATTATCACGGCCAATTCCGAGTCGGTGAGTTTACCGTCGGCCATAGCGAGCATCACGAGGTTTTTAAGCTGACCTAGCCTCTGTCTATCCTGTGAGTTGTTGGTTTTCTCTTTCTTTTCCATTTTCTATTATATTAGTGATTAATGATTTATCGTTTCTTGTGGCCACCTCTTCCCTGTCCTATCGTACGGCCGATACTCCTGATTTTCAGCCCGATGCAACTACGGCAATGGGCAGGAGTATCGTTGACGCAGATTTTGCCGGGATAAAGCTCATACAGGCGGCGGTATTCGCCCTCGGTGACATTTGGCATCACCACGTTGGCACCCGCCTGCAAGGCCATGATGCGACCTTGGGGATGCAGGCTTTCCATCGCGGTGGTGGCGGGAATGTTGATGTCGGGCATGAGCAGGCGCATGACCGCCATTGTGCGCAAGGCCTGTTCCAACGTGCCGCCACTCTCGTTTGCAAGTGGGGTTTCGGGATGAGGAATAAAAGGCCCTATGCCAGCCATATCGATGCAGATATCCTTGAGATACAACAAGTCGTCGGCAATGGACTCAACCGTCTGACCCGGCAGGCCCACCATGATGCCAGAACCGAGTTCGTAGCCCAGTTCCCTGATCATCAGCAGGCACTCATGGCGATGTTCCCAACTCATGCCCGGGTTAAGGCGGTGATAAAGGTCGCGGTCGGTGGTCTCGATGCGTATCAGGTAACGGTCAGCGCCAGCATCCCGAAAGGCTTTATAATCCTCATAATCGCGCTCGCCCACGCTAAGCGTCAATGCGACATCGAGCCGCTTGATTTGATCGATAATGCGGCACATGCGCGCTTGGTCAAAATGAAGGTCCTCACCCGACTGGAGCACGATGGTCTGAAAGCCGAGGGCAGCGGCGCGCTTGGCGGTCTCGACCAGTTCTTCTTCGGTCATGCGGTAGCGCTGCACCTGCCTGTTGCCGCGACGGATGCCGCAGTACAGGCAGTCGTTGCGACAGATGTTGGAAAACTCGATAAGCCCTCTCAAGTGAACATCATCGCCCACGGCTTCACGACGCACTTCATCGGCCCGCCGATATAATTCATCGGCTGGCGTTACGGTTAGCAGTTCGATAATGCTTGACCTGTCCAGTGTGTCGTTGGTCATGCTCAAGGGTGATTATTTTTGGGCAAAGATAATGATAATTCGTGAAGAACATGTAATTTTGCCACCACAAAACAGAAATCATAATGAAAACCATACAAGAAATCAAAGACATGCTCTCCCGCAGCGAGGGAGAGGAAGCACTCAACGCCACCAACGAGATTATCGAGGGCAAGAGCGCCAATAGAGAAACCATGGCTATGGCCTATTACCTACGCGGCAACGCTTACCGCCAAAACGGCAATGTACGTATGGCACTGAACAGTTATCTGGAATCGATGGATCTTGACCCCGATGGCCCCGCTGCCGAGGCCTACCGCCACATCCAGGAACTACTTGATTTCTACAACAAGGATTACTACAATCCTTGACAAGAAGCTAGAGCTTTCCACACCCTTTATCCAAGTTTTCATCTAAAAGGACTATAGAGACTATTATAATTCCAGCTGGAATTATAACCGCCCTACGGGCGGGAAATTAAAACAAATTTTGTATAAAATTTTTATATAATTTATTTGATAATTTGTATGAATTTCCCGTGCGTAGCACGGTTAAACATTGCTCGTTGAATTATGACACAGCCACATGCATCAGATGGCTAGTTTATATAAAACCTGATAATATTCGTTGAGCTCACGTTATCTCAGATACTCTTTATACTAAAAATACGGTGGTACCCCTTGGGGCACCACCGATTATCGTATTATGCACAGCATGTATTAATCCTGGGCAATGCGCACGGCACGCACCGGGAAACCGCAATTGCGCTCAGCTGTGTTCCACGTCAGTCCAGCATCGGTCAGGTAAATCTTATATGCACCAGTCGGGAAGGAAACGGTCTCATTAACGACATGGAGCGAGCGTGACCAATAGTTGCCAGCCTCACCCAAATGGTACATACTCGTTCCCATACGCTCACCAACTGCAGGCAAGAACATCGTGTTCCCGTTGGGACCTGTAATCAATTGACCGTTCACGCCGTTCAACTGAGTCCACTCCCATGTGCAATTTTCAATCAATTCATCGATTTCTGCCTTGGACGGCATACGCCACTCTGAGCCCATGTTAACATAGGCGGCATCGTCTTCAGGATCCAACTCAATCTTGTTGTCAACGGGACCATAATTACTCTTGGTGTTGTACTTGGTAATACGCTTTTGACCATCCTCTACAGACAACCACGCAGTGTTGTCCCACACATAGTTGGCCTTAGGCGCGGTTTCACCCCAGGCGAAGAAGTCACCTAATCCCTCGGGGTTAGTGGCTCCCACGTTATGGGTCGCCCACAGTATGCCACTAGGCAAGCCCAGATCAACGTAATCCACAGCGGGAATGGGATCGGGCCATTCGTTCGTCAGCAGATAGTCGATCAAGGTGGTCACGTCGGCGATGGTCACGCCGCCATCCTGGTTCACGTCGCCACGCTCATAATCACTGGTTGGCACATCTTCAGAAACATAAACAGGACGCACCGAACAACCTTGGTTACGCGAGCCGGATGATCTTTGCTTCATTGTCTTGCTAAAGTATAGTTTGAATGCATTCATAGGATTGACGGAGGTTCCTGAGGCAAAGAGATTGCGCGACCAGTAGTTACCATTCGAGCCTAAGCTGCTGGTGTTAGTTCCCGAGCGCTGGCCTGCTGCAGGCATCAAGATGTAGTTACCGTTAGGACCGGTGATCTTTCGACAGTTCACACCGTTCACCTCTACCCATTCCCAAGTGCATTGATTAGAAATCAATTCACTAATTTGTGCTTCGGTCGGAATACGCCACTCGGGTCCCCAGTTGACATAGGCGGCATCGTCTTCAGGATCCAACTCGGTTTTGTTATCAATCGCACCATATTGGTCGCTGGTGTTGTACTTACTGAAGCGAAGAGAGCTACCCTCATAATACACCCATGCGGTAGTTGCCCACGTATAGGTCTCCTTGTTGGGAACAACCTCGCCCCAAGCAAAGTAGTCGCCATATTCCTCGGGCGCATTGGCGCCCACGTTGCATGTTGCCCACAGGGTACCGCTAGACAAGCCTAAATCAACGAACTCATGAGTGGATACAGATGAACCAGGCCATTCATCAGTCAGCAGATAGTCGATCAAGGTGGTCACGTCGGCGATGGACACGTCACCGCTCTGATTTACGTCGCCACGCTCAAACCTATTGTTGGCGATCATGGGTAATGCCATAGCCAGCACAAGCATCAAAATAGATAATTTTTTCATAAAGATTACGCCATGGGTTCTTTCTCATAAACTTCAGATCCATCCAGGGAGCAGAACCCAATTAACTCTCCGGTATGGCTCACTTATTGATTAATTCTTATTCTCCTCTAGGTCATTATAGGCATCCGCGATTGTGATGAATGTTTGGTTCACGAGCCCCTATAATTAAAATTTGGTCGCAAAGATAATACTATTTTTGTGAATTATTCACGTTTTTCATCAATAAACTACCGCTTGCCAGCCCAAATTTGATTCAAATGTGGTTCGACAAGCGGCGAAAGGCGTTTTTTCTTGATTCGGAAAGGGAATTCTTACCCTGGAGAGGACTTCACTGAATCATATTTATTAATTCTTATCTTCTTCCAGGTCATCGTAGGTTTGGTACAAGAAGTCGTTATATGGGAAGCGGGCGGTGTGGACAGCCTTGGCTTTAGCGTAAAGCAATTTCTTTAGGCCATCTATGTTCTGCTGATGTTTAGCGCTGATAAACACACAATTATCACCCATGCGCGACATCCAGGTCTCCTGCAGTTCCTCGAGGGGGATGTTCTCGCGCTGACGCGGCGTGAGGTCATCCTCATCCTTGGGCGTATAAGTGAACTGGTCAATCTTGTTGAATACCATGATCATATCTTTGTCGCCAGCGTCACACACCTCCTGTAAGGTGCGGTTAACCACCTCGATCTGTTCCTCGAACTGGGGATGCGAGATGTCAACAACGTGGACAAGAATGTCGCTGTCGCGCACCTCGTCCAGGGTGCTCTTGAACGACTCCACCAGATGGGTGGGCAACTTGCGAATGAAGCCTACGGTATCAGTCAAGAGGAATGGCAGGTTCTCAATGACGACCTTGCGCACGGTGGTGTCGAGCGTAGCGAACAGCTTGTTCTCGGCAAACACCTCACTCTTGCTCAGCACGTTCATCAAAGTGGACTTACCCACATTGGTATAGCCGACAAGGGCGATGCGGGTGAGTTTGCCACGGTTCTTGCGCTGGGTCGTTTTTTGCTTGTCAAGCTGTTCAAGTTTCTGCTTGAGCAAGGCAATTTTGGTCTTGACAATTCGGCGGTCGGTCTCAATCTGGGTCTCACCAGGTCCGCGCATACCGATACCGCCTCGCTGGCGCTCAAGGTGGGTCCACATGCCCGTCAAGCGCGGCAGCAAGTACTGGTACTGCGCCAGCTCGACCTGCATCTTGGCACTAGCTGTTTGGGCCCGCTTGGCGAAGATATCGAGGATGAGACTCGTGCGGTCCAGCGTTTTAACCTTGACGGCTTTCTCGATAAAGGCAATCTGCTTGGGTGTTAGGTCATCATCAAAGATGACTAGACTGATGTCATTTTCCTCGACATAAGCCACTATCTCCTCAAGTTTACCCTTACCGACGTAGGACGTACTGTTGGGGCCGTCGCACCGTTGCAGGAAGGTATGCACGGTGACAGCACCAGCCGTCTCGGCAAGGAATTCGAGCTCGTCGAGATACTCTCGTGCCTTGGCTTCGCCCTGTTGGGGTGTAATCAAGCCCACCAGGATGGCGCGTTCCTCTTGTATGTCTATGTCATTTATACGTTTACTATCGTCAATCAGTCCCATAAAGTCACATTTTATATTAGTTGGTGCAAAATTACTAAAAATCTGCGGTTTTTGAATAAATTAGGCTACGTCTCAACATAAAAAAGAATGAATTCTTTTTGTTCTTTATTCGACTTGCACTAATTTTTTTTAATTTTGTCACCACAAAATGTGTGCAAGCCGAACGCAATGAGAGTGCACTCTCAATCGCTGAGACGCAGCCAAATTTACCCAAATGTGATAAACCAACTTCAACGCTATCGATATATGAAACAGACTATCTTACTCATAGCCCTGTGGAGCACATTGCTGCTCCAAGCCACCACAACCGATTATACCCAATATGTCAATCCGTTTATCGGTACGCAGACCGATTCCACCGGCGCCTTGAGCGGCAGCACATTCCCCGGAGCCACGATGCCACAGGGAATGGTGCAGGTGAGTCCCGACACCGAACAGATGGTGACCTGGGATCCCTGCTCAGGCTATGACTACAACCGTGACAGCATCTATGCCATCTCCCACACCCACTTGAGCGGCACGGGCTGTACTGACCTGTTTGACATCTCGCTCATGCCAGTGACCTGGGATGTGACTCCAGAGTATCTGGCGGCAGGCAACTTCGGGCAGACTTTTTCACACGAGCAAGAAGCGGCATGTCCGGGATACTATATGGTTGTACTTCGCGAAAGCGGAGTAAAAGCCGAGCTCAGCGCTACTACCCGTACTGGCATCCACCGCTATACTTTCCCCCAAGGGAAGCCGCAACAGGTCATTCTTGACCTCGACCATTCCACCTTCCGCGGCCAGGCCTATTATAGCGGGCGCCGCAGTTATGACATCATCCAAGCCCAGCTCCGCCTTGTCGATGACCACACGGTGGAAGGTTACCGCGTCATCACCGGCTGGGCCAAGCTGCGCAAAGTCTATTTCCGCGCCGAGTTTTCCCGTCCCATCACAGGGCACCTGCTCATGGATGGCACGCGCACAGTGGGCGATGCTACGGTAATCAATGGACGCACGCTACGCTGCGCCTTGTCGTTTGACACTGCAGGTGATAGTCGATTGACGGTCAAGGTCGCCCTCTCGGCGGTCGATATCGACGGAGCACGTCGAAACCTCGCCGCCGAGGCACCAGGCTGGGATTTTGACCTATATGTCCGTCAAGCCCACGATGAGTGGCAGCGGCAGCTGTCATGCATCGATATTGACGGCACAGATGAGCAAAAGCAGATCTTCTACACCGGACTCTACCACGTGTTGTTGCAGCCCAACACCATGAGCGATGTCGACGGCCGATACATGGACACCAACTACGAGATACGCCAGATGCCCAAGGGTCAGAGTTACCACTCTACATTCTCGCTGTGGGACACCTTCCGCGCCGCTCACCCGCTTTACCTCTTGCTCAAACCCGACCTGGCGGCACAGTTTGTGAACGACATGGTGCGCCATCACGACACCTATGGCTATCTGCCCATCTGGGACCTGTGGGGACAAGAGAACTACTGCATGATAGGCAATCATGCCATCCCTGTCATCGCCGATGCCATTCTCGCTGACCTACCCGGCATCGATGTTGAAAAAGCCTATCGAGCGATGGTCGAGAGCAGCACAAGGCCGCACACCAATTCGCCGTTTGACCTATGGGAAAAACTGGGCTACATGCCCTGCAACAGGCAAGGGTCTTCGGTTTCTATCACACTGGAGCAGGCATTTGATGACTGGTGCGTCGCTGCCGTAGCCGCGCGTCTGGGACACGAAGACGACTATCATCACTTTGCCCAGAGGGCGACTAACTACAAAAACCTGTATGATGAAAAAACAGGGTTCTTCAGAGCACGTGACGACAACGGACTATGGGCAGAGCCATTTGACCCGCTTAGCTATGAGGACAACAGCTTTATTGAGGGAAACGCCTGGCAATACCTGTGGTTTGTGCCTCATGCACCCGAGCAATTCATTGAGCTTATGGGTGGTAAGAAAGCATTTCTGAAAAAGTTAGATGAGAATTTCAGCCTCACTTCCGTCAACCGTGAGACAAACGGCAATGCCTCGGCGTTTATCGGCCAGTATGCCCACGGCAACGAACCCAGCCATCACACCGTCTATTTCTACAACTTCGCCGGTCGCCCTTGGCGCACTCAAGAACTGGTCAACCAAGTGCGCTCCGAATTCTATAATGCCACTCCAGCAGGCTATGCTGGCAACGATGACTGCGGACAGATGTC
>JAEETL010000078.1 GCA_016290325.1 Muribaculaceae bacterium | reverse complement strand
GATGTGGCCCGTGTCCTTCGTGCCGGTGCCTTCTTAGCGGGTTCCTCGGGAAGGGGCTTGGTCTGTTCACGGTGATAACTGTCGCTGTCAACATCCTTGGTATCATCGATGGCGAACATCGCATTCATAGCGTACTTGCGGGCATAACTGGAAGCGGCGCCGGTAATCTGTGCTGCGTCCATGCCGGTCTTGGTGGCTGTATGCTCAGCGATAGCGGATGTGGTGATGGTCTCACCCTTGTCGTTGAAGAAGTAGAGTGTCGTCTTCAGGAAGGTTCGTCCCCCCAGCTCGATTACCTCGTCTTCGAAACGGATTCCACAGTTCTGGCTGCGGAATAACGGCTTGATGGCAGCGAGGATAGATTCCAGGCTGCGGTAGTTGTACTTGCCGAAGGAATTGAATTGGTCCTTGGGCACAATCAGGTGTTGCTGAATGTAGATCAGCGATTGAATTAAATCTTTCATTTTGCGTTGATTTTTAGAATGTTAGTAAAAAAGTGTTGTTGTCTAAATGAAAAGAGGAGGCCATCACGGTGAAGTGATAACCCCCTCTTCGGGAGCATTGAGGTTGTCGTGCCTCGTTGCTATGTAAAATGGTTTGTTTTACGAAAGGAACCAGCTATAGGCGGGATTGGACCCGTCGATCGCTTGCTGGATTCCAAAGGTAAAATCTGTGCAGTTTTGGTTGCGTTCCAGCCACCGGTCAATATACGACTGCTTAACAGCCTCATTGAAAAGTTGGAGCAGCTGGAATAAGGTGATGGTGTCGATGTCGTCCTCCTTCTTGAAATTGGGATTCTCGACATATCCACGTACTACAGCGTTAACTGCCTGGTCGCCCAGAATAACGTTGGGCAGACCGAGTTCGTTGCGTGTGGCGGTGGGCAGCGCCTGGTAAAGTCTCAGGCGGCCGATGATGCCACAGAACTGCTCTTCGGTAATCCTGGTGTTGCCCAGGGCCTCCAAGGTGCGCAGGTTCTCGTCCTTGTGTGGATCGAACCCGCTGAAAAGTTGCAGTGCACGCTCCTTAATGTCGGAAGCGGTCAGTGCATCAAAATTTCCTGTAAACCCGTCACAGGTCAAACAGAGGTTGCTGCATACTCGAACTTGCCAGCCCACAAAAATCTTGAATTTCATGGGGCTCTCGCGTCCGAATAGCTTGTCTTCGTTGTAAGCTCTCACGCCGCCGATGCAAAGATTCACCGGCTGGCCGTTGATAAAACGCGTAAGACCAGCAACATGGCAAACAAATGCCATACGTTGGTAGTAAATGGTCTTCTCGTTGTCTCTAAGCTCGCTAGTCTTCTTGTGCAGAGCCGATGGGATGCGCCCGTTAATCTGGTGCGATACCCTTATCTCTACAGGAGTAAGTTCTCCGAAGATGGTCTGTCCGGCCTCGATGACGCTCTTGATGAAAGCCTGGTGGCTTATAGTGAGCGTATTATCCGCGAAGGTCGGTACAATTGATTTCTCGGTGAGTTCCTCAAGCGTTACCGCCGAGGTGTTACTCTCGATAAAGTTCGGGTGGTTGTCCGGATCGATGTCGTCCAGTACCACTGCGTCTTCGATTTCTTCTGCGTCAATGTTGATGACAGAAGGTGATGTTGCGATGATCCCGTCAGTAGGGATGATCTGCATTTGTTGTTGTTCGTTGTTCATTGTTGGTTTGGTTGTTTAGCGCGGCCTCCTCATCTTGCCGATTACAGCCGCTAGTTTCTTACTGTTCTTAAAAATGGTGCCCACGGTGTCGCAGGCTAGGATTACGAGGTCAACCCAGTTCTCAAGTTTTGTTTTTTGTCTGGCCATCGCTCGTGGTGTCGTTCTTTGTGGCCCAGCGCTTAATGGTCTTCCCGATGTCGATCAGTGCCATGAGCTGAGCCGCATAATTCATAATTTTCAAAAGTCGTCTCATAATGTCGTTGTTATTGTAATTAGTTGTTAATAAAAATGTTAGTTAAATCTCAGTTATATATATAAGGCGACTACGGGAGATGGGAAATGGGCAAACCGATGATGAGAATTGGAAAAAAGTTATTATCTTTGTGGTCAACACCTCGCAAGATACTCCGAATCGCCAACAATATAATTATTAACCAATAAATCCTGATAACTATGAGCAATAAACTACTTTTCAGACTCGCCGTCCTGGTGGCGGCCATGATGAGCGCCCTCGGCGCCGCTGCTGCCGAGGCCTACGCCTGCTACACGTCGTCGAACACGACGCTGACGTTCTACTACGACAACTACCGCAGTAGTCGCACAGGTGAAACCTATGACCTGAATGTGGGAAGCACTCGACCCGATTGGTACGATGACGGCACCAATTTTGATGTAACTAAGGTGGTCTTTAACTCGACATTCGCTGGTGCCCGCCCCACGTCCACCTATTCTTGGTTTTACATGATGGAGAATCTTCAGTTCATCACAGGCCTGAACTACCTGAACACCAGTCAGGTGACCAACATGGCTTATATGTTCTCTTACTGCTACGAATTGACCAATCTTGACTTGTACAGCTTCAACACGTCTAGAGTGACTAACATGGGTAGCATGTTCCATGGCAGCTACAATCTGCGCACTATCTATGCGGGCAGTGGCTGGAGCACGGCTGCCGTGACCTACTCAGCAAATATGTTTTTTAACTGCCCGAGTCTAGTGGGCGGCCAGGGCACGACCTATAGTGAATCCAATCCCAAGGACAAGACCTATGCCCGCATCGACGGAGGCACGAGCACCCCGGGCTACTTCACCGATCCGAATGCACCTATTGGTTATGCCTGCTACACGCCGTCGAACACGACGCTGACATTCTATTATGACACCCAGCGCAGTTCCCGCCCGGGCACGACCTATGACCTGAACACGGGCGAAAATTATCCAGGTTGGTACACTGACGGCACCAATGCCGATGTGACCCAGGTGGTCTTTGACCCGTCGTTCAGCGATGCACTTCCTGTAAGCACTCATGCCTGGTTCCGAGACATGAGAATACTCACCTCAA
>JAEETL010000077.1 GCA_016290325.1 Muribaculaceae bacterium | reverse complement strand
TTACCGAAACTTTGATTTCGGCCTCGGCCTTGGCGCTACCTACAACTTTACCGAAAGATTCTTTGTCCAGGTCCGTTACACCCTTAGCTTGACAACGCTATATGAAGGCAGCAATGCCAGGAACGGTAACGCCCAACTCTCCATCGGCTACCGCTTTTAATGATTTCAGTCGTGTAGTGAGATGAGAAAATCACCCTTTTGGGTATTGTCCTGACAGTTTATCTACAGCAACTTTGCAACAAAATAAAAAACGTATCATCATGAACACGACTAAGAAACTGTTTATACCGCTGTTGGCATGTTGCTTGGCGCTACTCAGCTCGTGTGACTACTTTTCTTATTATGAGTTCAAAGTCCATAACCAGGCACAGGACACCGTCTCGATAGAGATGACGCTCACTTATCAATACGGATACGAGAAAAACGGTGAAGTGCTGATAGACGATGACTATACACGTCGCCCGAAGTATGACCGAGACACGCTCGTGCTCCTTGCCCCTGGAGATGAATTCTTGGCAACAATCTCGCTCTTCAACCAGTATCTCAGCACATCCTTTGAAGAAGACGGAGTGACGCCATTCTGGTGCTACATCAAATCAATAACCGTTGGCGAAAAGTCCCTTGAACCCGAGGCGTGGAATCATGAATCAGCATGGAAGAAGAAACATGATGGGCATGGCATATACTTTGGCGAAACACTGCAGTTTGACCTTTATCTCGACGATTCCATTTACTAATAGACTTTAACGAAGCAAGAAGATATGCATCAAATGAGTTGGTCACATCACCTCACGGCGAGGCTTGCCGCCCTGGCCACAATGACCTGGTTCGCCTTGATTGCCGTTTCTCAAACAGCCGATGAGCCTGTCCGTCATTGGCAAGGATTTGTTGAAACGTCGTTCCACAACACCATGGATCTCAGCTTTGAATTTGGAATTAAATATTTTCCTATCAAGTTTGTTGGCGTCGGTGTAGGCATCGGCATCGGAGGAGACATCGGCGAACTGCAATCAACAACCTTTGAAGTCGGAGACATGCAGGTGATTGCCGACGATGGGCTGGGGGTGACTTGGTTTGGCACTGGACTGCAACTGCAGAGTCCGATCTTGTGGCGCAACGGCGATGGAGATGTAAAACTGTCGCTGAAGGCCGATGCGGGCATCAGATTGCCCTTTCCAAAAAATGATAAGATCAGCTATTATGTAGTTCCCAAGGCTGCCGGAACCTGGGAAAGCGGCCCCATGCAATTTGAGCGCAACCACGGAGGGGCAAGTTGCTTCCTGTACTTCAAGCCTGCTGTGGCGCTTGACATCAACCGATGCCAAATTTGGCTCGGCTATTTGTGGAGCAACATGGACCCCTATAGCGGAGTGCGCAACGTGACCATCATGGGACATCCCATGACTTTCCCGCACAAGAAGACCATGCACGGCCTCACTTTTGGCTTGGGTATCCGTTTCTAAACCATATTTTTTTATTACAGTTTTGTTGGCTCACCGATTGCCTCGGTGGGCTTTTTCTTTACATACCTCAGATGGGGAAAAACGGATAATTCGTGGTAGAATAGCACGCGTTTTGGGTATTGTAAGCATGAGGATGAACCAGTATTTATGCAGAATGAACTTTTTATTTTTATGGGTGCTGAAAATCAATGGATTAGGATTTGTTAAATGAAGTCGGATGTTGTGATTGTTTGATGGTTTTTGAGTAACTTCGCGGTGTCAAGTTCTTGACAGATCTTCCCGAGAACATCATCAATACGATATAAACAATGATACAGACATTTTACAGGCACCTGCTCATGGTGTCGCTGGTGTGTGCCATGGTCTTGCCATCTCTTCCGCTCGCTGCCCAGTCGCGGGACGACGAGGTGATGGTGAGCAAATGCAGCGAGGTGTATGAGTTCAAGATGAAAAGCGGACAGCCTATTGTCAAGAACAAGACCGTGATTGAGTATGAGTCCTTGCGGCAGTATGACGTGAAGATCCAGCCCGCAGTCTTCTATGGGGACAACATCAAACTGGATGAGGCTCGTTGTGAGGGCTTCAGCGCGAACTATCGGTCGGCGACCCCTGAGAATGTGTTCTTTGACGACTCCCGCGTGTGCTATTTCGACGTGACCTTGGGCAAATGGGGCCGAAAGCGCAGGATGACCTATGAGCGCACGTTTACCGACCTGCACTATTTCACGCGCATCGTGCTGGGCGAACAATACTTTGTCAAGCACAAGACAGTGACATTCATCCTGCCCAAGGAATTTGAGCATTACCGGCTGGTCGACAAGAACATGTCCCCGGCAGTTACCATCGAGCACAAAGACAAGGGCGGAAGTAGGGTAGTGACCTACACAATCAACGACATGGCGCCCATCAAGCAGGAAGAAGCCATGCCGACCGTGGCAAGCGTCTATCCCACGGTGTTCGTCGTCGGGTCGTTCAAGGATGCCGCCGACATGTTTGCCTGGGGACGGCAGCTGTCGGATGTCGATACAACCATTCCGTCATTGAGCGATATTCTGGCTGACATCAACCGTGAATGCCATAGTGACCTGGACAAAATCAAGAACACTTATGCCTGGGTGCAAAACAATATCCGCTATGTCGCCTTTGAGGAAGGCATCAGTGGACATCAGCCAGACAAGCCTGCCGAGGTTGTGCGCAAGCGTTACGGCGACTGTAAAGGCATGGCGCTGCTGTTGAAAACGCTGCTCGTGGCCCAAGGCTTTGATGCCCGCTTGACCGATGTGGGCACCCGTGAGGCTTCGTGCCTGATGAGCGAGATTCCCACTCTTGCAGCCATCAACCATGCTATCTGCACGCTAGAGTGGCAGGGCAAAACCTATTACCTGGACGCCACCTGCAACCATATCCCGCTGGGCCACATCCCGAGTAATGTGCAGGGCATGGAAGTCATGGTCGAGGAGCCGGGAGGTGCCCCCTCGTTGCGCACCGTGCCCGTTTTCCCCGCCAGTGCCAACTGCGACAGCGTACGAATCGACCTGA
>JAEETL010000076.1 GCA_016290325.1 Muribaculaceae bacterium | reverse complement strand
ACGCTGACGGCAACTGCTCGACGCAGAACATGGTCATGAACAATAGTGTGAGCATTGAGATTCCTGCTGGTACCTATGACTGGTGCATCACCAACCCGACTCCTGGCGATCGTATCTGGATTGCCGCTGCCAACGGTAACGTGGGTGGCCGTCAGAACGACTATGTGTTCGAGGCTGGCAGAACCTACGAGTTCACTGTGAGCATGTATGGCGGCAACGACGGTGTCGATGTCACTATCAGCGGTGGTGCTAAGAATATGTACGCTCCTCTGCCGGCTGGCGAGGTGAAGGACATCGCCAATGTGGTGCCCGTTTCTGGCAACCGCGCTCCTTGGGATCTGATGTTCACGTTCAATGCTGCTGAGGCTGCCCATTATGGTGTGGTCACCGACGGCACGAACTTCTACACCAGCAACTGGGGTTACAGCAGTGCTGCCCACAACTTCTATAAGTATGACATGGACGGCAACATGATCGAAGGCTTCGAAATTCCTGGTTGCGGTACGCTCCGTGGCATGACCTACGACGGCACGAACTTCTACGGTGTTGCCAACAGCAGCACGGTGTACTGCGTCGACCTGGCCAACCACAGCGTGGTGAGCACCTTCACCTCTTCCTATGGTGCAATGCGTGGTATCACCTACGATCCTACTCGCGACGGTTTCTGGGTAATTGGTAACTGGTCAGGCAACCTGACCCTCATCGACCGCACTGGTGCTATCGTCCAGGTTGGTCCTGAGCCGACAAGCGCTTCCGACCTTGCCTACTACAAGGACGAGAACGATGTTGAGCACGTGTTCTGCTTCAACAACGGCGACAACGGAGTCTATGACTACAACATCACGAATAACCAGCTTGGTGGTTCGGTGTTCAACTTCTCGAACGTTCCTGGCTTCAATGCCGGTACTTCAGGTGGTTGCCATGTCGCTGCCATCAATGGTAAGATGGCCTTCATAGGTGACCTCCAGCAAGACCCGAACCTCATCGGTGTCTATGAGCTCCGCGATGCCGGTGTTGGCCCAACGCCTCCTCCGACTCCTAGCGGCGACATCCTCGGTGCTATGGTGTTCCTGAATGGTGAATGGGAAGCCTTCGTGCCCGCCCCGACCAACAGCTACGAGTTCCCGAGCGCTGGTGAGTACTGCGTCCGTATCGTTTACAATGGTACTGCTGAACTCCCGAGCAACAACTTCTACTATGCCATGAGCTGCGAAGAGTGCGAAGGTGATGTTACACCTACTTGCGAACCTGGCGATCCTATCCATGCCGAGGTCCTCGGTGCCACCGACCAGGTGAGAATCTGGTGGGGTGTTGAACCTGCTGCTCCGATTGAGGAATGGCTGTACTACGACGATGGTGATTTGGAAAATGCTAGTTTGCTTGGACTTGGTGGTAACATGACTTGGGCTATTATGTTCTCGGCCAATGACCTCCAAGCCTACAACGGTTGCACTCTGACTGAAGTTGCTGTGATGAACGGTCTTATGGAGGATAATACTCCTGGTGTTGGTAACTTCACTGCCAATATCTATCTTGGTGGTGACACTGCACCTGGTACCTTGGTGAGTACTCAAACCATTACTGCCAATGGTACTCTTGATTGGCTCTATGGCACTCTCGACACGCCTGTGACTCTTGATATGAATCAGAACCTCTGGATTGTCATCAATCAAGTTGGTATTACTTATCCCGCAGTTTGCACTGCTACTTCTTGCGGTAACCCCAATGCTCGTTGGATCCAGTATCAAGGTAGTTGGTATGACATTGCTGCCATCTCTGATTACAGTGTTGACTGGTTCATCCGTGGCTTCGTTACTAACCAACGCTCTGGCAAAGCACTTGTGGCTCTGCCTGACAACACGCCTGTGTCAACTGGTACCACCTTCGTTCAAAAGACTGGCGTTGACTTCGGCAATGTTGTCTTTGGCAACAGAAGCAACCGCGCTAGCATTGTGAAGTACAACGTGTATCGTTCTAACGAAGCCACTGGCAACTATGTCCAAATCGGTGAAGTTGCTGAGGCTGGTCAGACGCTGTACGAGTACTTCGACACACCGGATGTCGCTGGTATGTACTACTACCAGGTGACTGCCGTGTATGACGATGGTTGCGAATCTGCTCCTGCTTTGGCTGCTGACGACCCGACTCACAACTATGTGAGCGCCAGCGTCGACGCCATCGGCGAGAACAGCGACAATGTTGCCCTCTATCCTAACCCGACTAAGGGCAATGTGACGATCGAGGCCAACGGTATGAGCCGCATCACTGTGGTGAGCGTCCTCGGCCAGGTGGTCTACGACACCGAACTCAATGCCGATGTCTACACCTTGAACATGAGCCAGTTCAACGCTGGTATGTACATGGTGCGCATCCACACTGAAAACGGTGTGACCGTCAAGCGCGTCACTGTCATGCAATAAATGACATTGCGGAATTGATTTCCGCGAAATTTGGGCGGCATCCTTTTGGGTGCCGCCCTTTTTTATTATTTTTGCGCCCGCAAAACACAGGATATGACTATAAAGGAAATACAAGATAGCATCGTAGAGGATTTCTCCATGTTCGACGACTGGATGGACCGCTACGCCATGCTGATAGAGATGGGGAAGGAATGCCCCATCATCGACGACAAATACCGCGACGAGGCGCATTTGATTAATGGATGCCAGAGCCGCGTGTGGCTCAATGCCGAGCTGAAGGATGGCAAAGTGTATTACAGCGCCGACAGCGATGCGGTCATTACTAAGGGCATCGTCAACCTTTTAATTAAGGTGTTTTCGGGTCAGACACCCGAGGACATCCTTGCCGCCGACCTCTCGTTTTTGGACAAAATCGGATTGAAAGAACATTTGTCGCCCACGCGTTCCAACGGCCTTTTGGCCATGCTGAAACAGATGCTGCTTTATGCAGAGGCATTTAAACTGAAGGAGGGACAATCATGACACAGGAAGAAATCAACACCTTGAAAGAGACCGTCATTTCGGTCTTGAAGACCATCTACGACCCTGAAATCCCTGTCGACATCTGGACACTGC
>JAEETL010000075.1 GCA_016290325.1 Muribaculaceae bacterium | reverse complement strand
CTTCGGTGGTTCGAATCCATCTCTACCCACATGTTTTGCGGAAGTAGCTCAGTTGATAGAGCATCAGCCTTCCAAGCTGAGGGCCGCGGGTTTGAGCCCCGTCTTCCGCTCAAGAAACAAAGGAATATTGCCTATGTAGCTCAGGGGTAGAGCACTTCCTTGGTAAGGAAGAGGTCGCGGGTTCAAATCCCGCCATCGGCTCAACGATGTAAGACGCTTCGCCTCTCACTGATTGCGGGTTTAAGTTATCACAAGAGGTGGAGTGTATTACGCAATAAGGTAGAGTAATATTATCATACAATTTTCAATAACAACTTACAGTTATGGCTAAAGAGCATTTTGAAAGAACAAAACCGCATGTTAACATCGGTACTATTGGTCACGTAGACCACGGTAAAACCACTTTGACCGCTGCCATCACCACCGTGCTTGCTAAGGACGGTGACATCGCTGGTGATAGCGTTCGTTCGTTTGACTCAATCGACAACGCCCCCGAGGAGAAGGAGCGCGGTATTACTATTAACACCGCTCACGTTGAGTATGAGACCAAGAATCGTCACTATGCTCACGTTGACTGCCCGGGCCACGCTGACTATGTAAAGAACATGGTTACTGGTGCCGCACAGATGGACGGTGCTATCGTAGTTGTTGCTGCTACCGACGGTGTTATGCCGCAGACCCGCGAGCACATCCTGCTCGCCCGTCAGGTGAACGTTCCCCGTCTGGTTATCTTCTTGAACAAGTGTGACTCCCCCGACGTTGACGACGAGATGATCGAGCTCGTGGAGATGGACGTTCGTGACCTGCTCAGCGAGTATGAGTTTGACGGTGACAACACCCCCATCATCCGTGGTTCTGCACTGGGTGCCCTCCAGGGTGATCCCAAGTGGGAAGATACCGTTCGTGAGCTGATGAACGCTGTTGACGAGTGGATCCCCCTGCCTCCGCGTGATCGTGACAAGCCCTTCTTGATGCCTATCGAGGACGTGTTCTCAATCACTGGCCGTGGTACCGTTGCTACCGGTCGTATCGAGACTGGTGTCGTAAAGGTGAGCGACGAGGTTCAGATCATGGGTCTGGGTGCCGAGATGAAGTCAGTTGTTACTGGCGTTGAGATGTTCCGCAAGATCCTCGATGAGGGTGAGGCTGGTGACAACGTTGGTCTGCTGCTCCGTGGTATCGACTACAAGACCATCAAGCGTGGTATGGTAATCTGCCACCCGGGCGTTATCAAACCCCACGATCACTTCAAGGCTTCTATCTACGTCCTGAAGAAGGAAGAGGGTGGTCGCCACACTCCGTTCCACAACCACTATCGTCCCCAGTTCTACATCCGCACCCTGGATGTAACCGGTGAGATCATGCTCCCCGCTGGTGTCGAGATGGTAATGCCTGGTGACAACGTCGAGATCGACGTCAAGCTGATCACCCCGGTTGCTTGCAGCGAAGGTCTGCGTTTCGCTATCCGTGAGGGTGGCCGCACCGTAGGTTCTGGTCAGATCACTGGCATCATCGAGGACTAATACTTTTTAGTCATCAACTAGCCAAGGGCGCTGCAAGGTGTCCCAAGGCATAACACAAATCAAAAGGGTCCGGCTGTAAGCCGGTCGGACCCTTTTAAATACGGGAATAGCTCAGTTGGTAGAGCGACGGTCTCCAAAACCGTAGGTCGTGAGTTCGAGCCTTACTTCCCGTGCAAAGAGAAAGAAATAAACAAATGAAGAGTAATTTTATTAATAACAGGCTTACGGATATCAAGGAATCTTATAACGAACTCGTTCATAAGGTTTCTTGGCCTACTACGAGTGAATTGGCCAGTAGTACCATTATCGTGATGGTTGCTTCCATCATCATGGCATTGGTGATCTGGGTAATCGATTACTGCATCAACTCGTTGATGGAGCTCGTTTACAGAATTGCGGCCTAATCAATTCGCAATCTGAAGTCCACTCGTGTGGACGGTAGTTTCACAAACCAAGTATTTTTAACAAACTGTCACAGCACTAGTCACAACTATGTCTCAAGGTAAGCATCAGTGGTACATCCTGCGTACCATCTCGGGCAAGGAGATGAAGGTGAAGGAAATGATCGAGGGATACAGGAAGAACAATCCTGTGTTCGCCGAGAACATTTCTCAGATTCTGGTCCCCACCGAGAAGGTTTATACAACGCGTGCCGGGAAGAAGGTCCTCAAGGAGAAGACCATGTTCTCGGGTTACGTGTTCGTTAAGCTCGAGCTCACTCCTGACATCGAGGTGACCCTGCAAGACACGACCAACGTCGTGAATTTTGTGCGCTCACGCGAGGGGGACCGTCGTCCCGAACCCGTGCCCGAGCAGCAGATCTTGACGATGCTTGGTCAGGCCGAGGCCCGCGAGATGGAGGCTGCCGATGCTGTCAATGACTATGTCATTGGCGAGTCGGTCAAGGTCAATTTTGGCCCCTTCAGCGGCTTCATTGGTGAGATTAAGGAAATCAACCAGGAGAAGCGCGAGCTGACGGTTATGGTGAAAGTATTTGGACGTGAGACACCGCTCAAGTTGGATAATTCGCAAGTCGAACGCGAGTGACGCGGTGGTCGATGTTACGCAATCGCTGCACACTTGCTATGTTTTTTTAATCCATATTAAATTGAATTTGTACAATGGCTAAAGAAATTGCTGGACAGATCAAATTGCAGATTAAGGGTGGGGCTGCAAACCCCTCTCCTCCCGTAGGTCCCGCTCTGGGTTCTAAGGGTATCAACATCATGGATTTTTGCAAGCAATTCAACGCCCGTACCCAGGCCAAGGCTGGTAAGGTGTTGCCCGTAGTGATCTCTTACTACGCCGACAAGAGTTTTGACTTCATCGTCAAGACTTCCCCCGTGCCCGTACAGTTGCTTGAGGCTGCCAAGGTTAAAGGTGGTTCTGGTGAACCCAACCGCGTTAAGGTGGCATCGGTGACCTGGGATCAGGTGAAGGAAATTGCCGAAGACAAAATGCCTGATTTGAACTGTTTTACATTAGCCTCGGCTATGCGTATGGTGGCCGGAACAGCAAGAAGTATG
>JAEETL010000045.1 GCA_016290325.1 Muribaculaceae bacterium | reverse complement strand
CCGATATGGACTTCCTGGATGCCTATGCCCAGGAGCATGGCCTGCTGCTGGCATTCACCGAGTGCGGCTACAAGAATTCGCCCGATGCCACTTGGTGGAGCCGCGTGTTGCTGCCCATCATGGAGAAACACCATCCCTGCTATTTCCTGCCATGGCGCAACTTCAAGCGTGAGCACTTTGGTGCAGCGCCTGGCATCGCCACAGCCGATGATTTCAAGCAGATGGCAAAGAACAAGCAAATCCTCTTTGTCAAGGACATCAAGAAGGTGAAGTAATTTAATCGTTATTCTATAACAAAGAAAGCCGGCAGCACAGTTTGCCGGCTTTCTTTGTTGATGTTTCAAATCAATACCAACTGCATCTCTAGCGGATCATCCTTGAATATGAACTCGGCCAATTGCCCGATAGTCATAAAGATCCCTCACACCCGTGAGAGCATGAGGGAAATGACTTAGGTTTTGATGATGATTAATACCAATTGCCGGAGAGGAGGTAGTCGATTAGAACAGTCACGTCGTTAATGCTTACGCTGCCGTCCTGATTCACATCGGCAATATCGGTGTTGACGGTTCCATAGCCACTCAGCAGATAGTCGATGAGAGCGGTCACGTCGTTGATGCTTACGCTGCCGTCGCCATTCACGTCACCACGCAGGCCGGCGTTCTTCGCGGTAAAGTAGCCCGGGTTGCTCGTGCCGCCGTCGATGCGGGCATAGGCCTTGTCAGTGTGGTTCTCGTCATAGGCGGTACCCATTCCACCCACCAGTGCATAGCAATTGGTAAACAAGCCTTCAGCCCATTCACCATATACAAAATCCGTGGTCCATTCCTTGCCGGCATAGATGGTGACCAGATTCGTACACCCCTTGAACATGCCAGTCATATACCAGACGTTGGAGGTATTCCAACCCGAGAGGTCAAGCGAGGTCAAGCCCGTGCAGTTCTTGAACATATATTGCATGTCGTTGACACTTGTGACATTCCAGGCTGAGACATTCAGCGAGGTCAGGCTCTCGCAACCGCTGAACATGTCGTTCATGGCAATGACACGGGCGGTGTTCCAGCTTGAGAGGTCGAGTGAGGTCAGGCTCTCGCAACCAGAGAACATGGCCACCATGGTCATCACCTTGCTTGTATTCCAGCCCGACAGGTTGAGGGAGGTTAGATTTCGGCAACCGTAGAACATTTGAGTCATACTGGAGACATTAGTGGTGTTAAAGCCCGACAGGTCGAGAGAAGTTAAGCTTTCACAGCCATTGAACATGTGGTACATGTCGATGACACTGACGGTGTTCCAACCCGTGAGGTCTAGGGAGGTCAAACTCATGCAGTAGTTGAACATTAAGCCCATGTCCTCGACATTGGCAGTGTTCCATCCCGACAAATTGAGCGAAGTCAAGCTCTCGCAGTCGCAGAACATTTCGTACATGTCGATAACATTGGCGACGTCCCAATCCGACAGGTCAAGCGAAGCCAGGCTTGAGCATCCACGGAACATTCTGTTCGCATCGGTCATCCCGCTAGTGTTGACACGACTCAAGTCCATGCTCTCGCAATGACTGAAATTATAGAACAGCTGTGAGCAGTTGCCTGTGAAACTCACCTCGCTGGTGGCGGTGACGCTCTTGACGGCCGTGTTGATCACGTCGCCACCCCACGGGTCCCAGCTATTGAACTCACCCCAGTTGAGGGTTAGCTCACCGGTAGCGCTGTTGTAGGTGTATTTGGGCGTTGTGGCAGCAACGCCGGTGATTGCATCATCGGACACTGCTTGCGCCGCTAGTCCAGTCAAAAGCGTAACGAGAAAGAATACAACTTTTTTCATAAGCAGAGACAAAATTTGGTTATTGATTGTAATCATCTACAAAAGTAGCCATTTATTGGTGCAATCCAAAATAATTAGAGCCCGTTGGCGGGATTAAAAGTGAATAAAATTCTAACATCCCGAAGTCTTCTTTTTGGTTTATTCTGCGGTGATCATTAGGTTTCCAGACTTTAGACCGTTGCTGCTGCAACTGAGTTGAAGGGCAGCGGGCGTATTCCCGCTCTGGATGAGAATCTGGGCCAGTCCGTTGAATGCCGGGATTTGGAATGTGTGGCAGTCCAGTTCATTGGGATGGTCGGGACCAAGGTAGGACGGGTCTCCGTTGCCGACGCCCAAAATGCGGCCGTCCCCCTCAAGTGAGCAGGTCAGCATGGGGCAGGCATCAGGAACTATACGTCCCTTGTTGTCCTGAATCTCAACGGTCACGATGGCTACATCGCGCCCATCAGCAGTAATGAGCCCTCGGTCTGCCACCAGCACAATTTTTGCCGCAGGGTTGGTGGTCTCGACAGTTTGTTTCAAGATGCGCTTTCCGTTCTTGTATCCGATGGCAACTATGCGGCCTGGTTGATAGACGGCTTTCCATTTCAGGTGACCGTTCTTGGGCATCGCCTGTCTACCCAATTTCTTGCCGTTCACGGTCAGTTCCACTTCATCACAGTTGCTGTAGGCCCAGATTTCCACTTCTTCGCCCTCATGGCCTTGCAGGTTCCAGTGAGGGAAGATGTGCAGCACGGGCTCGTTGGTCCACCATGCTTTAAGATAGCTGGCCTCGTCTTTGGGAAATCCGCAATAGTCAAGAATGCCAAATTCCGAGTCATGGGCGGGATAGGATAAGGGATTGGGCTCGCCACGGTAGTCAAACCCCGTCCAATAGAAGAGACCTGCCGCCCAAGGACGTTCGTCATAGAATTTCCATCCGCGCTCAATCACGTTCTCCACGCCTGGCTGTGTGCCACGATTGATGCTGGCCATTTGGCCGGGTTGGTCAGGCGAGTCAAAATAGACACCACGCGTGCCGCAGCCAGTGGTTTCCTCGGTGCCCACGATTTTCCATGTGGGGTTGGCTTTCTTACGGTTATCCACATCGTTTTGTGCGATATAGTTGAATCCCACCACATCAAGCCCCTTAATCAATTCAGTTCCTCCGGCATTGGCTATTGTTGAATGGCGGGTGGGATCAAGCAGGCGGGTATATTCGCGCATGGCGGCTGCAATGCGTGTGCCTTGAATGGTGTTCTCCATGCCCCACTCCTCGTTACCGTCGCTCCACAGGATAATCGACGGGTGATTGCGGCCGCGCTTAATCATGTTTTCCAACAGCCTCAGGTGCTCGGTATTGATGCCCGAAAGTCGGTTTTCGTCAATAACGAGTATGCCCTCGCGGTCGCAGATGTCAAGTTGCGCGGGCGTCATCGGGTTGTGGGATGCACGATAGGCATTGCAGCCCAATTTCTTCAGCTGCTTGATGCGCCACGCCATGAGTGCCTCGGGAATAGCGGCACCCACGCCGGCATGGTCCTGATGCATGTTCACGCCCTTGAGCTCAATCTCTTTTCCGTTGAGCAGAAATCCTCGGTCGGCGTCAAACTCCACATCACGGATGCCCGTTGTTGTCATGTAAACATCGGTAACCAGTCCGTTCACTTTGACGGTTGTTTCCACTTGATACAGATAGGGGTCGATGGTGCTCCACAGATGTGGTCGGTCAAGTGTCAGCATTTGTTTGCAGTCGCTGGTCTGTTTACCTTTCAGGTCAAGTGATGCAGCGGTTGTCCTGCCCACTTCGTTGCCTTGAGCATCGAGCAACCGGTGTTCTACGGTACACGTTTGTGGTTCCAACGAATGATTGTTCACCTCGGTATCCACATGAATGGTCGCCGAGTTGTAAGGTGCTTTGAGGTCAGCGTACACAAAGGTGCCGAATGGAGCCACACTGACAGCAGCCGACTTGATGAGCCATGCGTCACGATAGATGCCGGCTCCCTCATAGAACCAGCCTTCTTCGAGCGTAGCGTCGGCTCGTACACAAACAAGATTCTCACCGCCATAGTTCACATATTCGGTCACATCATACACCTGCGTTGCATAGCCGCTGGGTTCAGTACCCATATAGAAGCCGTTGAACCATACGCGGGCATTGCGAAAGATGCCGTCAAACTGCAGGGCAAGGTGCTTGCCCAAATCCGACTCGGGGATTGTGATCACCTTGCGATACCAGCCCACACTCGTTTCGGGATACTTATATCCCACAGTTTTGTAACCGTGAGAGTGGCTGGCCTTTTCAGCATAGGACAAGGTGGTCACCCAATCGTGCGGAATGCGCACCTCTTGCCATGTGGAGTCGTTAAACTTGATGGAGTATGGGCCCTCGTTGTGTATTGAGTTAGCCTTGGTCAAATAGTTGAAATACTCTGTGCCGCAGCCGAAGTCCTTTGCCGGGTCGGCAGCGTTGCCCAGAGAGAATTTCCATCCCTCGTCCAATCGTATGGTCTCACGCACATTTTGCGCATAAATAGACAGCATGGTGCAAAGCATACAACCCAGAATGGCGAGCTTCATCCCCACATGTTTACCGTTAAAATTTTTCATATTTCCTGAATTTGAACATTATTCATTCGTCGTAAGTGATGTTGTCCCCAGTCATCCTTTGTGTAAATAATACCTTATAGTATATCCAAAAACATTTAAAAGTAACCAGATTAACACACTCTGCAAAGATACGGAACTTAGCTGAACTTTCCAACAAAAATTTTCCGTTTGGGGGATACAATGTACCCCTTTTTGAACTGCACCCCAAAAGTTTTGTGTCCAACTTTTGGGGTGCAGTTCACTCAGCTCATGGCACTGATAGATATCGGACGGATAACAACTAGATTATAATTTGACTAATTGAAGGCTGATATCCTATCACTTTATGGCAAACTATTGCATTCTTCGGACAAATGATATATCTTTGCACAAATTAATGAAACGTGACGAATCAAGCTTAATGAGTCTGTTGAAGATGCAATAGGACAGCAGACCCCAAATTAGCGGTTACTCTTAGATTAGAGCTCAAAACTAACTAATTACATAAACACAATGATGAAATCATTCAAGACCTTTTTGATCGCGGCGGTTGTCACTCTAGCGACATTCGTTCCATGTGCAGCCCAACTTGGCGATGCCATCACCATGACTAGTCCCAACGGGAATTTGGTCATGAAGTTTGCTTTAACCGACGGTGTTCCCACTTATTCGCTGGATTTCGGCGGTCAAGCGGTCATCCTGCCTTCACGCCTCGGTTTCGAGCTCAAGGGCGGCATCATGTTAAATCAAGGCTTCGTCCTTGTCGACCAGCAGAGGTCTACATTCGACGAGACGTGGGAGCCGGTGTGGGGCGAGGAAGCCTCCATCCGCAACCATTACAACGAACTGCTCGTGAAACTGCAACAGCCAGCCACCGAAGAGGGCAAAAAGCCCATTGCCATGCATGTGCGTTTCCGCGTCTTTGACGACGGCATGGGCTTCCGCTATGAGTTCCCGATGGAGAACGCGTTGACCTATTTCATGATCCAGGAAGAACTGACGCAGTTTGCCCTCACAGGCGACCACATCGCCTGGTGGATTCCCGGCGACTATTCCACCCAGGAATTCAGGCCCACCCGTTCCCGACTGTCGCAGGTGCGGGAACTAACCCCGAAGGCCCGCGTGGGCTGCGGATGGCCCAATACGGCTTTCTCGCCAACAGGCGTCCAGACAGCCTTGCAGATGAAGACCGACCAAGGTCTCTACATCAACATCCATGAGGCCGCAGTGCTGGACTATCCTACAACCAACCTCGACCTGGACGACAAGAACTTCGTGCTGCGCACCTGGCTCACCCCTGATGCCGAGGGCGTTAAAGGCCGCATGCAGGCCCCGTGCAAGACGCCGTGGCGCTCGATTATGGTTTGCCCTAGTGCCACCGATGTCCTAGCATCACGTCTTATTTTGAACCTCAATGAGCCTTGCGCCATCAAGGACGTGTCCTGGATCCACCCCACCAAGTATATGGGTGTGTGGTGGGAAATGATCAGCGGCAAGAGCCAGTGGTCCTATACCAATGACTACCCCTCGGTGCAACTGGGCAAGACAGATTATGCCCACTCAAACCCTCATGGCAAGCATGGTGCCAACAACGAGAACGTGCGCCGCTACATTGACTTTGCCGCCGAGAACGGCTTTGACGCCCTGCTCATCGAGGGCTGGAACGAAGGATGGGAAGACTGGTACGGCAAGCAGAAGGACTTTGTCTTTGACTTCATTACCCCCTACCCCGACTTTGACCTGCCCGCTCTCAACGCCTATGCCCACCAGAAGGGCATCCGCCTGATCATGCACCACGAGAGTTCTTCGTCAACGGTGAACTATGAGCGCTGGATGGAACAGGCCTACGACTTGATGAACAAGTATGGTTATGACGCCGTTAAAAGCGGCTACGTGGGCAAGATTATCCCCTATGGCGAGTATCACTACAGCCAGCCGCTCATCAACCACTATCACTATGCCATCACCGAGGCTGCCAAGCACCACATCATGGTCAACGCCCACGAGGCAGTACGTCCCACAGGATTGTGCCGCACCTGGCCCAACATGATTGGCAACGAGAGCGCCATGGGCAATGAGTTCCGCGCTGGCATCGACCCAGGCCAGACCGCCGTCTATCCCTTTACTCGCCTGCAGGGCGGACCGATGGACTTCACGCCTGGCATCTTTGAGATGGACCTGGCGAAAGTCAGCGGCTGGGCCGACAAGATGCGTCACACCATCTGCAACCAGTTGGGCCTCTATGTCACCTTCTACTCACCGCTGCAAATGGCAGCCGACCTGCCCGAGAACTATGCCCGCTTCATGGACGCTTTCCAATTCATCAAGGACGTTGCCGTTGATTGGGACAAGAGCATCTATATCATGGCCGAACCGGGAGAATATATGGTCACCGCACGCCATCCCAAGCTGTCCACAGTCAATAAGGCTGCCGAGGGTGTTGCTAAACTGCCCGACGGCAAGAAGGGTGTGGTAAACAGTGTGACCAAGTTCATCTATGCCCTGCCCGATGGAGCCACTGCTGCCGACCTCAAGAACGCCAAGCCGAGGGACGTGTGGTACGTTGGAGGAATCAACGGCGAGAATGCACGTGAAGTCTCATTCAAACTCGATTTCCTCAAGCCTGGTGTCAAGTATGAGGCCACCATCTATGCCGACGCTAAGGACGCCGACTACGAGACCAACCCGCAGGCCTATACCATCACCCGCAAGAAGGTGACCGCCAAGACCGTCATGAAACTGCGTATGGCACGCTCTGGAGGCTTCGGCATCACCATCCGCGAGCTGTAACATCCTTGCACAAGAAACAAAAGAGACGCAACCAACTGATTTCTCAGTGATTGCGTCTCTTTTAAGTACCAGCAGAGTCACGGCTCCAATCGGACGCTGAAAATCTAGTATTTGTCGCATGTTTTTTTGGTATCTTTTCTTTGCTATGACACAGCAAATCTCTCGTGAAACGGGATATTTCTTCCCCTCATCGGGTTATTATTCCGTTATCGGTATCTCTAAGATTAATCGTTTTATCTGCCGACTGATGTTTTCGGCCTCTGCTCAATCGCCATGATATGTTAAGAGATACACTGTTGCCGCTATCTCTATTATGTTCGACGAAGTGCTTGTAAAGATTTCGGTTTAGAATCTCGCTCTCAGTTGACTTGTAGTTATTGATGAAAGGATTTGACCATGAGAGAGAAAAATGCCAATCTTTATAGTTGTATGAGCATTGCAAAGTTGTATAAGCTCCACTATATCCCTTTTTCTCTCCCTCTAAGAAACGATAGCCATTATCCGCGTAAGCCAGCAAAGTGAAATCTCCGAGATATGCTGAGATGCCCGCTGAATAGAACCACGATGTATAGCAATGCGTATAATCAAAGCCATAGTTGAAACAACGCATCATTCCTCCGTTGGCATAAGCTTGCAGCTTCTCTGGCATAATCCAATAACTTGCGTATGCCATTGTATTCAATAGGTTAATGGCTTTCTGATTTATCTGTGTATAGATGAACTTGTCATCAGCTGTACGCTCATAGAGTGCCATATTGGGTTTGTTGCAATGCCTGTAGAATCCTTCGGCAAACGCGCACCATCGATCATCATTATACGACAGACGCAATGTGTGTTCAGTGTTACGAGATGGCTTGAGGTCGGGGTTGCCCACAGTATACTCCATGCTGTTTGTCTGAATTGTTGCATCGCTGATCATAGCAATGCGCGATGCACGGTCGTGCATCTCGAAGGTATAGCTTAGTTGCATCCCATTCATGATATTATAAGCCAATGTCGCCTTTGGCCGGAACGTACAGAAGTCATAGCTGTGCTCGTTTTGATTGTAGTGTATATAGCTTGCTCCCAAACCGATTGAATAGCGTAAGTCTTTAAATGAGCCCTTTAACTCGCTGAAGGCATAAACATTATTATGATTCAACTCTGTCAGGGCGAAGGCATCGCCCGTATAATCATTTTTCATGTATTTGTAGCGATAGTTCACTCCGGCAGATAACGTGAATGGTTTCAGTCGGTATTCATAGACTATTTCAGATAAAGCAGAGAAGGTCTTGCCATTAACGTCATATTGATAAGGCGCTCCCTCATCATAGTAATTGCTGCTGCTCGTGGCGATGTATGTGCCAACAGCATTTGCCGTGATTGACTGACTCGGATTGAGTTGGCGGAAAAAGTACAAGTCAAGGACAGGTGAATTGGATTTGCCGCTCTCTCTGTTAGTTGAATTATATCGCTTTGAGCCATCAATGATGTCTTTAATTGAATAATTGTCAGGTGACTTATTCAGACTCTCACTCAGGGACGCTTGAAAGACATATGCTGTAGAATCTGCCAGATTGTAGGTCAGCTTCATATCATGGCCATGCGATTTTCTGAGAGTCTCAACATCATCACGCTCTATAGTATGGATGGCGCCATTATTCAAGGTATATTTTGCCAACTCAGTTGCTTTCGAACCATTCAATTTATAACCGCTAAAATTGTAAGAGACAGTAAACTCGCTTTTCTTATGGTTCCATTTGCCATATACCGTGCCATCACCCTGCCAAGAAGTAAGAGTGGGAGTAACGTCAACGCCTAACGTATAACCAGAGTCTTTGTGCTTGGTGATAATATTGATGACGTAGGCCACATCTTCTCCATAACGTACACCAGGATTATCAATGAAGTCAATTTTATTGATGAGTTTGGGATCAAGTGCCAACATTTCCTCTTTGCCGACGATGATACCATTGATTCTAAGTTGCACATTACCTCTACCATCTATTGCAGTTATAGAATGTGCTGCATCATCAATACGTAGGTTAGGCAACGAGAGCTTCTGCAGAAGACCATAACCGTTGTTTGAGGCATTTTTCTGGGCAGCTGTAGGAAATATCGTCTGGCCGTCAGCCTTGCTGACGACCTTGGGAGCCTTGACGATGACTTCATCAAGAGTAACAGTTTTGTCTTCATTCTGCGCAAAGGCCGAGAATGAAGAAAGACAAAGGAGAACGAATAAAAAAAATAATTGTTTCATTGCATCGAATTGTATTGATTTTCGATGCAAAGGTATTAAGGAGTTAGAATGATGCAGGACATATTACCTGACATGTCCCTGATATGTTCCTGACATTTGTCTGACATTAACACAACTACTTGATTTTCAAAATGTAGCTCTTGCCTCTATCAGACTCGATTTTTAGGTTACTATTGGCTTCTAAGATGGGTTTTACCCGTTTGATAAGAGTGTAAAGCGTGTCGCTGGCATCGGGTTTCTTTGGCCACAGGCGGTCACAGATTTCCTGCTTGGATAGTGAATGAGATTCTGTCATCATAAACATCTCCATAAGGGAATACTGCATCGGAGTGAAATGAATAGGCTCACCCTTTGCCGTAATGAATTTGTCGTTGGCAAACACAATGCCACCATAGCTCAGTGCCTCTGCAAACATCTCAGGCTTAAACCTGCGCATATACCACAGGCTGCACACCATCCATAGAATACCAGCAAATAATAATGCTCCGGATGCCCGCTGGTCAGAGAGCATCAGTATGGTCAAAACGTCGCAATTAGCCTGAGCCACCATCTGCGTCTCCTGACGGCCAGCTCTTTTTACTGATGTCATGGCAATGCATGCGGTGTTTTTCAGTTCGGCTATGGTGAGGTGACTACGATAACAGCGGATAGTATCGGCATTGATCACATCTGTCGGCATTTCGGCAAGAGTGAGTTTCAGTGCATTGTTCACATCTCGTGTTATCCCGTTTACGGTACTTTTATAACTGCTTATGCTTGAACATAACGCACAAAGCATTATGAAAACGAATATGACAAAAGGTAATTTCTTCATCTGTCTGAATTCTTAATGGTATTCAAAATTTCAATCATTTTCTTTACATCTGACAATGTCCTGCGTCACTCCTCTGGCGTGTCATCATGTGCAACTCGAGAAAAGACATAGCGACAAGTATGATATAAGGAATTTTCTCATTGAATATAGATGTTTTATTTTGCAAAGGTAAGAATAATTCTGCAACTTGCGTTTATTTTTCAGTGATTTTGATAAATCGTTCTCACTCGGCAATGCTCAATGGCATTGCGCTCACTTCATCACGATTTTATTGTTAATGAAGCGCTGGTACTCGTCCTGAACTTTTTCATTTTGATATAAGTTGTTCAACCGATTAGACCTTGAGAAGACGCAGCGATAAATTGAAATTTACTCTTCTCTACTTTGCTGTGTTGGGGAAGTGCCAACAAAATACCACATAACTATCCAAAAGACGATGACACAGACAAAAGCCACGGTAAAAGTGGTGTCGGAAAACAGGTCACGTTTCGAGAAATTCATGACACCATGAAATGCAGCGCATAATAGCAATGAATGAGTCTCACTCACCACCTTCCCTATTCCCCATGAAGCGAAAAGCAGAAGCAGGAAGAATGGCAAAACACTTCGCTGAGTTAAATCTAAATGCCATAGAAACCACATCACCGTGATGATAAGTACATATTGCCACACAGGTAATTTCTTGAGTTCATATTGTAAAAATCCTCGCCAACCAAATTCTTCCAATAGCCCATAAGCAAATGCAAAAAAACATGTCAAGCCCAAGTCCCATCCGCCGATAAAGCCAAAAACAATACATGGTATAACTATAGTCGCAATGGATTTCCAGGCAGACTTGCCCAAGAGAGTGTATTCCGTTTTGCGTTTGAAAATGAGCATAGCCACCAATGCTCCGATAGCGGGGCCAAGCCCCGTGGCAAGTGCTGCGGAAACTTGAAGCGGATAGTTCGTTTCAATCGAAGGGTACTTGTTGACAACAAGCAATGATATTAGGCGCAACAATAAGGCTATGATATAAAAAGTAGCTATTGCACCAATATGAATGTTCTTATAACTTAAGTTTAATTTCATGCTAAATTACGATTAGTTTTTCTTTAGGGGCAAAGGTAGGAAAAATCTTTGCTAAACACTCATTTTCTTTTAGATTTCGGTGATCTAATTCAATAGCTCTTGTTTGGGTTCATGGGGATTTCGATGGTAAAAAAACGCTATTTTAATGAAATGTAGTATATTTGCAGAAACGTAAAAAAACTCTACCATAATATGAAAAAGATAGCTGTTATTTTGATGACGTGCATAGCTTGCGCGTTTACAAGTCAAGCGAGTGACGAGATTGTATTTACCACGATACTGGAGAATCCTATTACACCGGTGAAAAACCAGAACCGCAGCGGCACGTGCTGGGACTATGCTACAATTGGCTTTATCGAGGCCGAGTTGCTGAGAACGACGGGTAAAGTGTACGACCTGAGCGAGATGTTTGTGGCCAACAAGGACTACGTGGATTGTGCTGAGTATCACGTGAGGATGCACGGCAGCAGCCGTTTCTCGGAGGGAGGCTCGGCCGACGATGTGTTTGAGGTGATTGATCGTCACGGCATCTGTCCCGAGGACGCCATGGCACGCCCCGGCTCGATGATCGGCGACACACTGGCCAACTTTACAGAATTTTTTGCTACGCTGGAGCCCTATGTGGAATCCATTGCCAAGGGCAACAGCACCAAGTTGACCACGCAGTGGAAGGTGGGCCTGCAGGGTATTCTTGACGCATATCTGGGTGTTTGCCCCGAGCGATTCACCTTTGAGGGCAAGCAATACACCCCCAAGTCGTTCGCCCAAGCACTGGGCATTGACAAGAGGAACTATGTGAGCATCACAAGCTTTACCCATCACCCGTTCTATGAGCAATTTGTCATCGAGGCACCCTACAAGTGGCGACCCCGCCCAAGTTGGAACGTGACGCTTGACGAGATGATGTCGACCATTGACGAGGCGCTGAAGAAAGGCTACACCGTTTGTTGGGGTGGTGACGTGAGTGAGGACGGTTTCACACGTACTGGCTTAGGAATAGCAGCCGACATCGAGCACGCCGACGACTTGACGGGTAGTGATGCCGCCCGCTGGTTAAAGCTGACCAGGCAGGAACAAGCCGAATCGTTGAAGAAACTCGGAGCCAAAACACCGGAACTGGTTCCCACTCAGGAACTGCGTCAGGAGCGCTTTGATAACCGGCAGTCGACTTATGACCATGTGATGCTCATCTACGGCATCGCGCGTGACCAAAACGGACGCGAATACTACATGGTGAAAAACTCTTGGGGTAAGACTGGCGAGTATGCCGGCATTTGGTACATGTCCAAGGCTTACATCGCGTTAAACACCACCTACATCTTCCTCAACAAGGACGCAGTCAAGAAGGATGTGCGCAAGAAACTGGGATTCTAAAAAACGACAAGCCAAAAACAAGACTGACATAATTGTTTGCCCAAAAAAGAACCGCTCTAGCGAGCGGGAAATTAAAACTAATTAGAATAAAAATCATTCAAAATGGAATATTTTTATTTTATTTTAATTTCCCGCCCGAAGGGCGGTCATAATTCCAGCAGATAAGCCTCTAAGGCCATCGCCAATATCATGGCCTTCTACCCTGCCTTTTCCCAAGTTTACAGCGACTTGATATTTCCAGTGCTGTCGGGCATCAGGTAACGGGTACCGGTGTCCTTGCTGATCTGCTCACGGAACTGCTGGTCATAGCCAGGTGTAGTATAGCGCCCAGGAACGACGGTACCATTCTCTGAAGGCTTCATGATCTGGTCGTTGTGCTTCACGGCTATGAGGCGGAAAAGCTTGTCCCAACGCTGCATCATTTGGGCGGTATAGTCAGCACTCTTGCGGGTGAGGTAGCTGACGCGCTCACCCTTGGTGAGAGGCTCGATGTCTTTCAACACCTGCGCCTGATCGGCAGCGTAAAAGTCCTCCAACTCCTGCTGTGCCTCACGCAGGTCGCCAATCATGACGCTGTAGCGCGGATAAATCATGTTAGCCACGAGATTGTTCATCCAGAAAGCGCTGTGCTCGCTGAACTCGTTGTTCACGTTGTTCTCACGGCGGAAGGCTTCGGGCACATCATTCACACAGCAATACACAGGCACATAGGCGATCATGTTGGCATCATCGCAGTTGAAGTACATGATGCCACCCACCTCATCGGGTAGCCAGCTGCGAAGCTGTGACACCAGCGTGAAGCCCGACTGCGGGGTGCCGATGGCACGCTCACGGAAATAGTTTTTTCCGTCGACTTCCCAGTTCATGGGCAGTGGACGGTAAGGTGAACTCCAAGGTCCAGCACTCATGTCGGCAGTCATGTCAAGTGGAGTGCCCTCGTAATGGTCTCGCATGTCATTCATGATGTCACGCACTGAAACCTTCCTGTCGGGCTTGATGTAGAGCGGCAGATGGTCGCATAGGTCATACTGGCCGTTGATGTAGAGCAAATACTTATCCATCTCGGCCTGGTCGTAGTGGTGGCGGAAGAAACTCCACACACGGGCATCGGCATAGCGCACTTTGTCGAAGGAGATCGGGCAATAGGCATCGCGGAAACTGAAGTCCTTATCCTTGCCACTGAAATAGCCTTTCTCTCGAGCAAAGGAAATCACGTCCTTGGAATACATGCAGTTCTTGGGGTCCTTCAGCGGGAACTGGCGTATGCGGGAGAGGTTGGCGTGGGCACTGATGCAGTCGTCAGGGATGCGAACGGCTACCCACACGGCACCTTTCACACCGGGCCCCTTGCCGATGACTTCGAGAATCCAAGCCTCGTTCTTGTCACACACAGTTATCGACTCTCCAGTGCTGTTGTAACCATATTCCTGCAAGAGGTCAGTCATGATAACTATAGCCTCACGTGCTGTGGCGGCACGCTCCAGTCCCAGATGCATCATGGAGAAATAGTCGAGCCATCCTTCAGGATTCTGCAACTCCAGGCGGCCATCAAAGGTGGTTTCCACGATGCTCACCTGCTTCTCATTAATAAAGCCGATGACGTCATAGGTGTACTCCACTTGAGGTATATAGCCTCTCACGGGTCCTCGGCCCCACTCACGGATGGCAATCTTCTCGTCTTTCTCATGCCTGCCGCCCGGTGTGCGTGACAGGGAGCCGGCAAAGCCATAGCCATCACAGTTGTAAGTACAAATCACGGAGCCATCTGCCGAGGCTGCCTTACCAACGATAAGGTTGGTACATGCCCATGACGGAGTGACTGCCAAAGCCAAGATCGTCACGAGGGAAAAAAGAAATCGTTTAGTTTTCATATTGTCATCTTTTCTATAGGGGACAAAGGTAACGATTATTTCACTAAACACTTCTATTTTATTTTAGATTTGGATACAATTGATGGCGCAACAGCAATTAATGTGAACTGGACCGCATTCACCTAGCACAAGTTTTCCATATAGCGCCTGCATCAAAAAAAATAGCGGCTGATTTGCCGCAAAGGTAAATCAACCGCAGGAAGCCTTAAAAGACGTTGTTATATCAGTTATTGTCTATTTTGCTGTCTTTCTTGAAACGGGCCATTTCCTCTTTGGAATCAGTTTTATACCAAACCATCTCGGTTTTTGTGAGTTTGTGGATGTCACATTCGATATAAATCCTGGTTTGCCCATCATGTTCCTTACCGGTGAAGATGTTCATGTGTGCTGTTTCACCAACTCGGTAATGAAGGTCAGTAACCGTCCATTCTTCATCAGGCCAATTTGATTTATAAAGCTCAATTCGCCCAGAATAAGAAGTTTCGGGATAGAACACATATTTAACGACACTCGCATCTTGTAATCTACTATCAAATACTTGTGTCCAAATGCCCTCAAGTTTACTTGAGTCAATACTCTTGACATCATCGTCACCGCAGGATGCCAAGGAGAACAATGTGAACAGTATTAGGATAAAACCTAAAAACTTT
>JAEETL010000018.1 GCA_016290325.1 Muribaculaceae bacterium | reverse complement strand
GTGCCATCACCGAACTGCCCGGCGTGAACAACATGAACAACCTGCAAACGCTGTGGGCCCGTAACAACCAGTTGACGGGCACCCTTGAAGTGAGCAACAAACCTCAACTGAAATATCTCAGGGTTAGAGGTAACACGGGGCTGTTAGAGCTCAGATGCGCCTACTGCGCCTTGACATCGCTTGATGTGACAGGCTGCACTGGTCTGGACTTATTACATTGTGAAGTAAACAGCAATCTTTCCACCATCCAGGGACTGACGGACTGCACAGCATTGACTTGGTTTGGCTGCGATTATTGCGCGTTAACTTCACTTGACGTGACGTTCTGTCCTGGCCTCAAAAGTTTGTATTGCTATAATAACCAGTTGACCTCGCTCAACGTGACGGGTCTGACTTCCCTTGTGAACTTGAACTGCATGAACAACCCTAACCTTGGCAGCATTACCGGCTTGAGTGACTGTTCGGCCATGACTTATCTTAACTGCTCTGACTGCGGCCTAACCAGCCTGAATGTGGATAATATGAACGACCTGGGGGAACTGTGGTGCAGTGACAATCTGTTCACCACACTCTTGGTAATTAATAAACCCCAGTTGACGGCACTGGTTGCCAACGATAATCTATCACTTGAACAATTAGAATGCTACTCTTGCGCCCTGACCCGTTTGGAAGTTTATAATTGTCCTGTACTGAATTATATCGATTGCATGTACAACCAATTGACTGAACTGGACGTCACCACTTGCCCGGAGCTCATTTATCTACTGTGTGAAGACAATCAACTGACCGAACTGGACATCAGCCGCAACTCCAAACTCCTCTACCTCTGGTGCCGCTACAACCTGTTGACAAGTGTGGACTTGAGCACTTGTCCTGACGATTTCCTTTCTCTTGACATCCGTGGCAACCAGGTTTCAGGCACTATCGATGTCTCGAGGTTTGCCTCGTTACTCCATTTAATGTGCACCAACAATCAGATTTCTCAAGTGGTACTGGGTAACCATGATGATCTCATTTACCTTTTGTTAGATTTTAATCAGCTAACGAGTATTGATACCCGTGGCTGTAGTGCTCTGCAAATTTTCCGTGCTCAGAACAATCAGTTGACCAGCTTGCAGTTGGGTAATAGCCCTGATTTGAATCAATTAGCCCTATTCTATAATAAACTCAATGCCAGCCAGATGGGTCAGATCGTCAACGCGTTGCCCACACGCAGCGCCGATGATCCCGGAGATCTTTATGCCATTGTCGATGATAATCCCGAAGACGATACCGTTGAGGGGAATGTCATCACTGCAGCCCAGGTCAGCCAGGCCAATGCTAAAAATTGGGATGTCTATCATTGGGATTGGGACGGCGCAGGCTGGAGACCCTATGCCGGCAGCGCGGGCCAGCTTGGCGATGTCAACGATGACGGATTTGTGACTATTAGCGACGTGACCGCCTTGATCGATTACCTGTTGAACAGTGATGCCAGTGCCATCAATTTGGCTAATGCCGACGTGACAGGTGAAGGCCAAGTGAC
Source organism: Muribaculaceae bacterium (assembly GCA_016290325.1). Taxonomy (GTDB): domain Bacteria; phylum Bacteroidota; class Bacteroidia; order Bacteroidales; family Muribaculaceae; genus Sodaliphilus. The sequence continues at coordinate 51,943 of JAEETL010000018.1, read as the reverse complement.
CATTGCCGATGTGACCGCGCTGATCGACATGCTGCTCAATGGCACGTCAGGCATGATGAAGAATGCTCAAGTGGCTCAATCGGCCTCACCATCGATGCAAGACATCTGCAACAAGGAACTCACTCTCGAGAAACCCCGCAGGATTAAAAACTGATCTTAAACAATGCGACGTTAAATTAACAGGGGTCCATGACTTGATTCAACAAGTTGTGGGCCCTGTTTTTTGTGGGTCGGCCAACGAATTATGTTTATGGGCACATTATCATTGCAAGAAATCCATTGTTTTGAGAAAAATGGTTATCTTTGCCCTAACTTAACCAAATCATTTATCGCGATATGAAAAAAATCTTGTTGGCAATATTGTGCCTGTTCGCCCTGAACGCTACTGCCGCTGGCTTGAAGTCGGGTAGCGTGAGGACGCTGGTTGACAGTTGCGGCTTTTTCCCGCAGATCAGCCCCGACGGGCAGTGGTTGCTTTATTCACCCACCGATGGCTGTAGCCTGATGCTGAAAGACCTGTCGAGCGGTGCTGTGAGAACCGTGTCAAATGTGGGTTATCCAGGCTTTGACGCGATTTTTGGTAGCGACGGCAAGGTTTACTATATTACCCAAGACCGCAAGAAAAACGGGCTGATTTACCGTGCGGGCCATTGCTATGACCCGGCCACGGGTAAAGACCAGGTGGTACTCAAGCCACAGCATGGGCAAGTGCAGGCATTGCACGCAGCCTCGGGTGTTGTCATCAATGGTGAGCGCCAGGTGTACCGTAGCAATGGCAAGGTAGGGGCTTTCACCTACACCAGGGGCACAACGTTGTATATCGTTGATGAAAACGGAACTACGCGCTCGATGCAGCCCGACCGCACGAGCAACGGCCTGCTGTGGGCATCGTTGTCGCCCGATGGCACTAAAGTGTTGTTTGAGTCGGCGACAAGGGGACTGCTCGTGTGTGACTTGAACGGGCAGATTCTTGCCGAGTTGGGCGCTTTCCTGATGCCGTGCTGGTATAACAATGACTATATCATCGCCATGAGCAATGCAGGCAACACTCGTATCAGCGGCTCGCGCATTTGGTTGCTCTCGGTTGACGGTTATGTGTGCAAACCACTCACGCCCAATGAGGAGCGTGCCGTCCAACCCATGGTGTGCAATGGCAAGGTGGTCTATACCGTCCAGTATAGCGGCCAGGTAAGGCAGTTTGAGCTGGATGTTGAGCCCTCAATGCTCCAGACTGCTAAGAGTGGTAAGGGTAAGGTAGAAAAGGTTCGCAATCAGGCCAACAAAAAGGACGTGCCACGCGTGTTCATCAACCCTGGCCATGGCGGTCACGACAGCGATGACAGGCACGTGCCCACATGGGTTATCGGCGCTAGGGATACCCTCCATTACTATGAGTCCAATTCCAATTTAACTAAGGGGTTGGCCTTGGAGGAAATCCTTCAGAACAAGGGCTATGAGACGGTGATTTCCCGAACAACCAATTACACCGAGGACGACCTTGACCTGTTTGAGATTGTGGCTTTAGCGGCCAATAGCGGCGCCGACATCTTTTTTGCTATTCACAGTAATGCCACTGGCACCGATAAACGCGTGAACTTCCCGCTGGGACTGTATCGCGGTTGGGACGGTAACGCCGTTGTCAAGGGAAGCCAGGAACTCAGCGAGGCTGTGATGCGCAATCTGGTGGCCAGCCAGGTGTCAGTGTGGACGGCCAAGGAGCAAAACCGAGGAGACTGGTCATTCTATGACTGGGGCTACAAGGTGGGCCTGGGCGTGTTGCGCTACAACAAGCTGCCGGGATTTCTTAGCGAGGGCTCGTTCCATGACTATCTGCCTGAACGCGAGAGGCTCTTCTGTGACAACTATTGCTGGCTCGAGGCATGGAACCAGTCGATGGGCATTGATGAGTACTTTGGGCGCAAGGGTAAATTCAAAAATGGCGTTATTGCCGGTACCGTCCGTTGGGAGGATATCCAGCGCCGTGACGAAGACCAGCGCCTCTTCGGCGAGGATAAAAATAAACCCGTCAATGGGGCCTTGCTGCGCCTGTACAATGGCCGTGGCGTGCTGTCCCGCATCTATACGCTTGACAACCGCGACAACGGCGTGTTTGTGTTCACTAATCTGCCCAAGGACAAATACAAGATAGAACTCTACTATGGCAATGAGGACCTGTACAATACGGTCAAGGTCAAGGTGAAAAAAAACGCGACCACCTACAAAAATATGACACTTAAAAAGGACCAGAAGCCTAAGAAGAAAAAAAGGTAAGAATCTGGGTACCTTGTTGAAATAGGTTTTAGAGATACAAGGATGAAGAGAGTGGCAATGATCATGCTGCTGGCGGCGATGCTGCTGCCGGCCGTGGCCCAGGAGGTGGAGGTGACCTCGCTGCAGCGACTGCTCGACGCGGTTGAAGGGCCTGCCTATTATCCTGTACTCAACTCGACGGGAGACCGTCTGTTGTTCTCGGGCGAGAACGGTGAATTGAAATTGTATGATTTCACCTCCACCGTGACGACGGTCGTGACCCGCGACCGTGTTGCTGGCAATGATGCCTGCTTTGGCGGCGATGGCAAGATTTATTTCGTTACTCAAGAGGTAGGGGAGGATAGCCTCATCTACCGAACGGGGCATAGCTTTGATGCCGAGAGCAAACTTACTGAGAAGCTTACCGAGCCTATCCATGGAGCTATGCGCATCGTGCCCGCTACTCGAGGATGCATTATGAGGGCCCCGGGGCTCAATTATGCCTCATCGGCCGACATCGGTAGCGCCGCGTGGACTGAGGGTGATCGTGTCTATGTGACCGTGGGAGGGGAGAACCGTGTGTTCTCGCCCGTGGACTCCTGGGCGGGCTACCTGTGGGCCTCGTTGTCGCCCGACGGTAAGCGCGTGGCGTTTTTCGCCGCTGGCAAGGGCATCGTGATTATCGACCTGCGTGGCCAGATGCTCGCCATGCTCGGCAACTACGAGATGCCGTGCTGGTACAACAACGACTATCTGGTGGCTCAGAACGCCAAGTATGACGGCCGCCAGTTCATTTCCTCACAGATTATACTGCTAAAGGCCGACGGCACCTATCAGGCTGAACTGACCACGCCGGCCTCGATGACCATGCAACCCACATGTGGAGACGGCAAGATCATCTATACAACTATCGGCGGCCAGCTATATGAAATGCAAATCAACATCCACGAGTAAAACCGCTTTATAGCCATAAATAAGGCATTCTTACGATCAATAATGATAGTTGTGCTGATTGACTACCTGCTTAGAGGCAACAGGTGAACTGATTAAAAACGATAGGAATTAAGCTTAAAACTGACATTTTGGCAGTTTTAGGCTTAATTTTGTTTAAAAACCTGACACCGTGTCTTTGATTTTTAACAGTAGTTATACTTTCGGCCATTGGCATCCAGTTTGCTGGATAGGGTAGTGAACGCAGGGCGCAGGCCCCGCGATCAAAAACAAGAAACAATTAAAGACTCATAAATAACAAATAAAACAATTGGGAGGTAATGATTATGTATATTCCTGTAATTAGAAACAACCGCAACAACTGGTTAGACACTGCATTCAATGACCTGTTTGACATGGATTGGACTCCGCGCCACGCAACCACCGCACCGGCCGTTAACGTCAAGGAGAGCGACAAGGCCTTCACCATGGAGGTCGCAGCCCCTGGCCTGAAAAAGGAGTATTGCACCGTGAACATCAACAACGAGGGCAATCTGGTTGTCAAGATCGAGCACAAGGCCGAGCATGAGGACAAGTCATGCAAGGAGGAAGGCGAAAAGTTCCACTATGTGCGCCGCGAGTTCTCTTATGCCAACTACGAGCAGACCTACATCCTGCCCGACGAGGTAGACAAGGAGGCCATCAGCGCCAAGGTCGAGGACGGCATCCTGTCCATCGAACTGCCTAAGCTCGCTCCCGAGCCCGAGAAAAAGATGGATCGTGTCATCGACATCGCTTAACGAGTGTCCACAGGGAACTGTTAGGTTTTGGTACTCATCTCACCCGCTGGCTCCTGTAGCCAGTGGGTGATTTTTTATTTGATCAACCAAAATGGTTAATAAAAATAATAAAGTGTTAAATTAAGTGATATTTTTGAGATTATATTTGAATTATCTGAAATTTTGTGGTAAAAATGCATAATTTTGTGGCCTCTGAACTTGAAGATGGCTCATTTTGACAATAAATTAACAATAAAGTACATTCATTAACTTGCGATAATGGTTAAAGGTCAAAATATAACACTCATTGCCGAGAGCAGCACGACGCGCACCGAGTGGTCCTTGATCGACGGTGGCGAAGTGCTGGAACACGCATTCACCTCGGGCTTGAACCCGTTCTTCATGACGCGTCGCGAGATCAGCCACAGCATCCGTTTGGAGTTGCCGCCTGAGTTCTTTAAGTGCCGTTGGAGCCATGTGTATTTCTATGGCGCCGGCTGCTCGGGACCTGAGAAGAATAAGATCATCGAGGGATCGCTCGTGGCCCAATTCAAGACGCCGGTAACGGTGATGAGTGATTTGCTGGGTGCCGCTCGCGGCCTGTTGGTGCGTGAGCCGGGTTTGGCATGCATCCTGGGTACGGGAAGCAACTCGTGCTTCTATGACGGGAATGACATCGTCAAGAACGTGCCGGCGCTGGGCTTCATCCTGGGTGATGAGGGTAGTGGTGCCGCACTGGGCCGCGTGTTCTTGGGCGACGCGCTCAAGGGACTTGCACCCAAGGAATTGACTGATGCCTTCTTTGACAAGTACAAGGTGACGCGTGCCGAGGTGCTCGACGCTGTGCTCAACAACCCAGCTGCGACCCGCAACCTGCGCGCCTATTCGTTTTTCCTGAGCGAGCATCTTGACAGCGCTTATGTCCACGACATGATCTCGCGTGAGTTCCGCCGCTTCTTTGACCGCAACGTCAGCCAGTATGACTACAAGAAATACCCGGTGAGCTTCGTGGGCCCCATTGCCACGACTTATAGTGAGATTCTGCTTGAGGTGGCCAACGACTTCGGTGCAACTATCCGTAAGATTCTCCTCAGTTCCATGCCGGGTCTCGTCGCCTACCACAGCGACCAACCAGAGTAATGTTTTTCACAACCAACAAGTATAATTTTAATCCGATTGAACAAATGAAAAAGTACATCCTTTTGGCCCTCGTGGCTTTAGCGACGGCTTTTGGCGCTAGCGCCGAGGCTGGTGATTTCTCAATAGGTGGCCAGTTTGCCTACGCCAGCAAGAATTCTATGGCTGGACTTGGCGCCCAACTACAGTACGAACCCATCACCAACTGGCGTATCGCCCCCGAGTTTATCTATTATTTCGAGAATGATAACCTGAGTGCTTTCAACGTGAACGTCAACATCCACTACGTCATCCCTACCAGCGCGACGTTTGCCATCTATCCCTTGGCAGGCTTTACTTATGCCAACTTCCGGGCTGAAGTGATGGGTGTTAGTGACAATGAAGGTCGTTGCGGTGCTAACATAGGCATGGGTGCCCAGTACCAGATCAAGGAACATCTTCATTTCTTCACCGAGGAGCGTTTTCAAATCCTCAAGAACTGGAACCAGTCGGTAACCTGCCTAGGCCTGAAGTACACCTTCTAACGGCAAATTATGGAATAGGTACACCTGGCGTGTGTTGAATTATAGTTGACCTCAAGGGCCTAATTAAAGCCCTTGGGGTTAATTTTTTGTTGTGCTCTAGAATCAAACTATTTGGATGTGATTTTCTTAAAAAGTGTAGTTAAATCATAAATAATGTTGTAAAGAGGGGCTTTAGAGGGGTTTTCTTTTGGTTTTTCATTTGGTTTGACTAATTTTGTTGCATTACAATTTGCCAAAAACTAAATGAAAATATGATGAAATCAAGAAGATTATTGTTGGGTGCGGTAGCTTTGCTGGCTACTGTGCTGCCCTTGAGGGCACAGGTGATTACCGAGGAACAGCAAGCGGCTGTTCAACAGGTGGTCGCCAGTAAATTGCCCGAGCATATGGGCGTGGGTAACCTGAAGGTGCGTTCACTCATGGTAGAAAGCGACACCATCAAGGTGGATGTGAGTGAGAACTTTGGTGACGTGCCGTTCACCGAGGCTGGCGTCGAGCTGATGCGCGACGAGATCCGTGGGGCTCTCGGTTCGGAATATGGTGATTATCCCGTGCTCATTACTATTGTGGGCAACGATATCAACAAGTACTTTGCCGACTATGAACCTGCCTATAAGCGTTCACACAAGCCCTTCATCAGCGAGCTGGACGCCAACCGCCACTACAAGCATGGCTTGGACGGCAACATCATTGCCATGTGGCCCAGCCACGGCTGGTACTTCGAGCCCCTGCTCAACCGCTGGGAGTGGCAGCGTGCGCGCCTCATGCAGACCGTCGAGGACATGTACACCCACAGCTATGTGTTACCGTTCCTCATCCCGATGCTCGAGAATGCGGGTGCCTATGTATGGAACGCCCGTGAGCGAGATACGCACAACTATGGCGCCGTGGTAGATAACGACCCGAGCGAATTGGCCCAAAACGGCTACAGTGAGCACAATGGCAGGCAAAAGTGGCAGGATGGAGAGGGAACAGGCTTCGCCTTCCTGCGTGACCAATATAAGGACTTTGAGAATCCATTCACCGAGGGCACTTACCGCATGGTCAAGGCCGAGAAAGACAAGAAGAAAGTCTCGACCGCCACGTGGGATGTCGATATGCCCTACAGTGGCGACTATGCCGTCTATATTTCTTATAAATCGTTGCCCAACAGTGCGCGTGATGTGACTTACACTGTCAACAGCCAGGCTGGAAAACGCCAGTTCCGCGTTGATCAGACGATCGCAGGAGGAGTTTGGGTCTATATTGGCACTTTCCCTCTGGCCAAGGGTATGAATAAAGCGGTGGTTGAGGTATCCAACCTGAGCGAGGACAAGGATGCCGTCATCACGGCCGATGCCATCAATGTGGGTGGCGGATACGGCAATATTGTGCGCCGCGTGGCTTTGCCCACCGAGGAAAACCGTCGCATCGCCGCCGAGCAGGAGAACGAGAAATACCTCGGCAAGGAGGGCATGGAATATAGCTACATTGGCAGCGGCAATCATCCCTGGTTCCACTTGGGATCGCGTTACTATCTGCAGTGGGCGGGCTTCCCTGACAGCGTCTATTCCACCTCGCACGGTATCAATGACTATACCGACGATTACCGCAGTCGTGGCGAGTGGGTGAACTACCTGGCTGGCGGCAGCGACGTGTTGCCCGACCGTGGTGGCCTCAGGGTGCCTATTGACCTGTCGTTCTGCCTGCATACCGATGCTGGCGCTACTCCCGACGACGAGATCGTGGGAACCCTGCTGATCTATTGCACCCGTGCCAACGGAAAGCAATTTGGCAAGTATGCTAACGGCACGCCGCGTGAGCTCTCACGCCGTTTCGCCAACCTGCTCTCGACCGAGATTGTCAAGGATGTGCGTGCAAAGTGGGAACCCAACTGGACGCGTCGCGGTATGTGGGACAAGAGCTACTATGAGGCTCGTGTGCCCGAGGTACCCGCCGTACTCATGGAGTTGCTCTCACACCAGAACTTTGCTGATATGAAATACGGCTTGGACCCAATGTTCCGCTTCGATGTGAGCCGCGCCATCTACAAGGGCATGCTCAAGTTCATCGCTCAGCGCGACCACCGCAGTTACGTTATCCAGCCGCTGCCCGTCAACAGTTTTGCCATCAGCAAGTCGGGTAAGGGTCAGTATCTGCTCACTTGGAATCCCACCCATGACGACCTGAGCGAGGGTGCCGATGCCACGAGTTACATCGTGTGTGAGCGTGTGGGACTTGAAGGCGGTTTCAAGGAGATCGCCACCGTCAAGGGCCCGCAGTATAGTGTGAATATCAAAGATCACAAGATGCACAGTTATCGCATCATTGCTATGAACGATGGTGGCCGCAGTTTCCCCAGTGAGACTTTGAGCTTGGGTGAGGCCGCATCGAGCAAGGGCGACGTGCTGGTTGTCAACGGATTTACCCGCGTTAGCGGTCCCGATTGGTTTGAGGATAGTATTCACGCCGGTTTTGACGACAACAAGGACCACGGTGTGCCTTACATCCAGCAAATCAATTACTTGGGTTCGCAGTATGAGTTCCGCCGCAGCATTGAGTGGAAGGACGATGACGCGCCTGGTTTTGGCGCTAGCCGCAGCGACCATGAGACGATGAACGTGGCAGGCAACAGCTTTGACTATCCTGCAATACACGGTGATGCGTTGATGAATGCGGGCTATTCCTTCGTTTCTTGCAGCCAGCAGGCACTGGAGAACGATTACTACACTGGTGACTACCGCCTGATGGACTTGATCCTGGGCAAGCAGAAGGAAATCTCTACCGGAAGCGGCCTGAAACCCACTCGTTTCAAGATTTATACGGCAGGCTTAATGAACGCCTTGAGAGACTTCACTGGCCGTGGCGGCAGTGTGGTAATGTCGGGTTCATATGTGGGTAGTGACTTGTGGGACAATGCAGCCGGCAACAGCGACCCGCAGGGTCAGGCTTTTGTCAAGGAGGTGCTCGGCTTTGAAGGCCTGCAAGGTCGCGCTTCGCTCGACGGCACCGTCATAACGGTTGATTGTCCTGACACCAATTTGGCCGAGAAAGGTAAATGCTGGGAGTTTGTCAACAGGTTGAACGACTATATGTATGCAGTCGAGTCGCCTGACGCCATCCGCGCCAGCGACAATAAGGGCTTCACCTGGTTGCGCTATGGCGAGAACGGCCTCCCCGCCGCTATTGCCAGCGACCGTGGCAACTATCGCACTATCGTGTTGGGCTTCCCGCTGGAGTCGATGACCTATTCCAGTGACCTTACTAGCCTGCTGGGTAGCATCATGCAATACCTGGGTAAATAAGGCCTCTAAGGCCCCTAAGGTCCCTATAGCCCTTAAGGCCCCTATCAAAGAAATAAAATCAATAACAATAATCATTCAATAAAAAATTATGGGAAGAATTAATTGCTTTATTCCGTTTGTCAGTGCCGAACAGGTAGCGCAAACCGTCGAGCAACTCAAGAGTGAAGAACTGGTGAACAAGATTTATCTGCTCGCCACAGTGGACAAACCCGCCCCGGTTGAGGGCTGTGAGATGGTGCCGGTCAACGTGCTTTTCTCGACCGAGACCATGCGTGAGATTGCAGCTCGTGCCGATGCCGATTATGTGTTGTTCTACACCAAGTATGATACCCTCAAGATGGGTCCGTTCTCGTTGGAGCGCTTTGCCAAGTTGGGCGACGACACCCAGTCGGGTATCCTTTATGCCGACCACTACAATGTGACCGAAAAAGGTGCCGACAAGGCTCCTGTCATCGACTACCAGATGGGAAGCCTCAGGGACGACTTTGACTTTGGCTCAGTGCTGTTTTTCTGCAGCAAGTGCTTCAAGAAGGCTGCCGAGGCGATGAAGGAGAAATATGAGTTTGCTGGTCTTTATGACCTGCGCCTCAAGCTGTCGCAGTTCGCTGCCATCACCCACATCAACGAGTTCCTTTACAGCGATGTCGAGCTCGACACCCGCAAGAGCGGCGAGAAGATCTTTGACTATGTGGATCCCCGCAACCGCGGCCGACAGATTGAGATGGAAAAAGCCTGCACCGAGCACCTCAAGGAAATTGGCGGCTATCTCTCACCCACACGCGAGGAAAATGGCGAGTTTGTGCCCAATTTCCGTCACATCGAGTTCAACCAGGGTGAGTTTGAGGTCGAGGCCACGGTGATGATTCCCGTGCGCAACCGCATCCGTACCATCCGTGACGCCATCGACTCGGTGCTCAAGCAGAAGTGTGACTTCAAATTCAACCTCATGGTGGTGGACAACTTCTCGACCGACGGCACCCGTGAGGCCATCGCCGAGTACAATGACCCGCGCCTGATTCACATCATCGCCGACTACTATGACATGGGCATCGGCGGATACTGGAACCTGGCCGCACACCGCCAGAACGTGGGCAAGTTCATCGTGCAACTCGACAGCGACGACATGTACAAGGATGAAAACACGCTGCAGACGATGGTCAACGCCTTCTATGAGCAGAATGTGGCGATGGTTGTCGGCACTTACCAGATGACCGACATCAACCTCAATCCCATTCCTCCCGGCATTATCGACCACAGGGAGTGGTCGCCCAGCAATGGCCGCAACAATGCCCTGCGCATCAACGGCTTGGGCGCTCCTCGCGCATTTTATACTCCCGTGCTGCGTGAGGTGAAGATACCTAACACCAGCTATGGCGAGGACTATGCTTTGGGCTTGAATATCTCACGCCACTACCAGATTGGCCGCGTGTATGAGCCCGTGTACCTGTGCCGTCGTTGGGACGATAACAGCGATGCATCGCTCGACGTAGAGAAAATGAACCGCAATAACTTGTATAAGGATCGCATCCGCACCTGGGAACTCCAGGCGCGCATCGCGCTCAATAAACAGTAATTGACACTAAAGCCTCACGCTAAGATTTTAGATTGCGATTAAGACTTTTTCTTAGTATCTTCGCGACTTAGCGAGGGGAATGTCGAGAGGCTATGGACTACAGCAGGACTATAGACAAACTCTTTACCAGGCAACTGCGTGATTGGGACGTGGCCGGCGCCAACTATGCGGCGCTGGCTGCTACAGTCACGCGCACGCTGTCGTTGGGTGAGTCCACAGTCACGCTGCAATTCAATCCCGAGCGAAGGCGGTCATCGGCGGCAAGAGTTGACAAGAAATCGCTGGCAAAGAGAAGTTGCTTCCTCTGTACCGAGAACCAACCCGCCAAGCAGCGTGCCATGCTGTGGGGTAACCGCTATAAAATCCAAGTGAACCCTTATCCCATCTTCAGGCGTCATTTGACCATTGCTGACTTGAACCATGTACCGCAGCACTTAGCTGGTAGAGTGGGGGATATGTTGTCTTTGGCCAAGGATTTACCCGATTTTGTCATCTTCTACAATGGCCCGCAATGCGGCGCATCGGCGCCCGACCATGCCCATTTCCAAGCGGGTGTTAAGGGGGCGATGCCGTTGTGTGACGAGATCGTTCATGCCACAACCATGCTGCTTGCCGACGGCGACGAGGGTTTCATCGGCTTTGTCGATATGCTGGGACGTAGCCTGTTCACTATTGAGACGACAACCCAGCGCGCAGCCGAGCGTTACGCTTTGCGACTGTTGGACCTCCTGCCCGTGAATGATGGCGCTGACGAACCTATGGTAAACGTCCTGTGCTGGTGGGACAAGACCGACCATGCTTGGCGCTTGGTGTTTTTCCCGCGGCGCAAGCACCGTCCCGCTTGTTATGGCGAGGGCGAGGGACGTCTACTGCTCAGCCCCGGCACTGTCGATATGGGCGGCCTCTGGGCCGTCCCCGAGCTCAAGGATTTTGACGCTCTCACTCCTGAGATGATCCAATCCTTGTATAACGAACTCTGTATGAACCGCAAGGAACTCTTACCCATCATCAATGGCTTTGGCCAGCATTGGGATGATAACTTTGGACTTATTTAGGGTAAAATAGGGACGGTTCTTTTGATATAAAAAGCAATAACAAAAAACTAAGGACTATTATGGACGAGAAACAGATACCGCAAGTGAGTGTGGGCATCATGAATGAGCCCCAGGTCACTTTTGTGCTCAACGGCGCCTATCGCGTGAACGGCACCGAGTGTACAGGCAACCAGTTAGCGCAATGTGTTGATGAGATGGTGGAGTGGAATGGCAACCGTTATGGTGAGTTGTTTTTTGAGCCTGTCGATGCCGATATAGCCTCCTTTACGATTAAAGATGTGACCATCGGCGTGAGTTTCCACTGGCGCCGCCAGGAGGACCAGACTTTCAAGGGCGCCCTAAAACTCATCGTCGAGGACGGCAAGTTGACGCCCATCAATGTGTTGAGTGTTGAGGACTACCTGTTGAGCGTCATCTCGAGCGAGATGAGCGCCAATGCATCGCTGGAACTGCTCAAGGCCCATGCAGTGATTTCCCGCAGCTGGCTGCTTGCCCAAATCCATGGCATCAAGCCTGATAAGGCCGACCGCAATCCTGATGCTCCAGGCGAGATGATGGATACTCCAGAGGAACTCGTCAAGTGGTGGGACCGTGACGATCATGTGAATTTCGACGTTTGCGCCGACGATCATTGCCAGCGTTACCAGGGCATCACCCGCGCCACAACTGAAAAGGTGGAACAGGCCATCAACGCGACATGGGGCGAGGTGCTCATGCACCATGGCGAACTGTGTGACGCGCGGTTCAGCAAGTCATGCGGCGGCGTGATGGAAGAGTTCGAGAACTGCTGGGAACCGCATCATCATGATTATCTGGAGGCTCGCCGCGACAGCGAGAACGAAGAGGATTTCCCTGACCTCACCCGCGAGGACAATGCTGCCGAGTGGATTCTCTCAAGCCCCAACGCTTTCTGCAACACCACCGACCCCGAAATCCTCTCTCAGGTGCTCAACGACTATGACCAGGAGACCAAGGACTTCTACCGCTGGAAGGTGGAATACACCCAAGACGAACTCGCTAAGCTCATCCACGAGCGCACAGGCATTGACTACGGCCGCATCCGCGACCTGCAACCTGTTGCGCGTGGAACAAGCGGCAGACTTTTCCGCCTGCGCATCGTCGGCGAGAAGCGTGAGCGCATCATCGGCAAGGAATTGACCATCCGTTACGCCTTGTCGCCCTCATGCCTGTACAGTTCGGCATTTGTCGTCGAGAAGCATGATGTGGGCGAGGACGGCTATCCCGCCAAATTTGTCCTGCGTGGAGCCGGGTGGGGCCATGGTGCCGGCCTGTGCCAGATTGGGGCTGCCGTGATGGGCGCCAAGGGCTATGACTACAAGCAAATCCTGCTGCACTACTTCGTGGGCGCCAGCATTGAGAAACGATATTGACAATAATCCTAAAAAAACAGTAATACAATGGACGAACTGACTAAAAGAAGAACCCCGTGGTTGTGGATACCCACACTCTATTTTGCCGAGGGTATTCCATACTTCATCGTGAACAATATTTCGGTGTTGATGTTGGCCAAGATGGGCGTTCCCAATGGACAAATGGCACTATTCACGAGTCTGCTCTATCTGCCGTGGACCATCAAACCGTTTTGGAGTCCTTTTGTGGACATCATCCGCACAAAGCGGTGGTGGACCATCGGTATGCAGGTGCTCATGAGCATAGCATTCATTTTGCTCACGCTGACCATGCCCAAACCCGATGCGGCGACCATTGCTTCAGGACAGACACCCATCAGCATGTTTGCCGTCACCCTTATCTTGTTCGTGATAACGGCCTTTGCGTCGGCAACCCATGACATTGCCGCCGACGGTTTCTATATGTTGGCTCTGCGTCAGAACGAACAGGCAGCTTTCGTTGGCATCCGCAGCACATTCTATCGCCTCTCATCAATTTTTGGACAGGGTGTGCTTGTGGCTATCGCCGGTGCTATCGAACTTAAAAACGGCAATATCCCCATGTCGTGGATGATTACGATGGGTGTTGCTGCCGTTTTGTTCACAGTGGTTACGCTTTATCACACCTTCGCCATTCCCAAGGTGCAGAGTGACGTTTCCACCCTCAAGGATGAAAAGCCCACGGTCGGAGCCATCTTCAAGGAGTTTGGCCGTACTTTCGTCACCTATTTCACCAAGCCTTACGTTTGGTTGGCCATTGTGTTCATGCTGTTATACCGTTTGCCTGAGGCTTTCCTCATCAAGATGTGTACGCCGTTCCTTGTAGCGAGCAAGGATGTTGGCGGTTTAGGCTTGTCCACTGCCGAGGTGGGTATTGTTTACGGTACAATCGGCGTTTTGGCATTGACGATCGGTGGCATCCTGGGCGGTCTTTTTGCCGCCAAGGTGGGCTTGAAGAAATCATTGTGGTGGATGGCGGCATGTATGACCTTGCCTTGCGCCACATTTGTCTATCTTGCTGTTGGCCAACCTACTAATTTGGTTGCCATCTCTACAGCAATTGCCATTGAGCAATTCGGCTACGGCTTTGGCTTCACGGCCTACATGTTGTACATGATATACTTCAGCGAGGGTGAGTTCAAGACTTCCCACTATGCCATCTGCACGGCGTTCATGGCGTTGAGTATGATGATTCCTGGCATGTTTGCCGGCTATATCCAGGAGGCAATAGGTTATGCAAACTTCTTCTGGATGGTGATGGTTTGCTGCATTGCCACGTTGATCGTGACCTATCTCGTCGACCGACGCGTCGACCCAGAATACGGCAAGAAATCCGAATAACCCACGTTTTATTAAAACAACGATTTTTAAACTACGGATTTATCTGATATTTCTGATTTGATTATGGAAAGATTTTTATATGAAAAAGAGTCTTATGCAATTAGGGGATGCTTGATGAGCGTTTTCAATGAGCTGGGTTCGGGTTTTCTTGAGAAAGTATATCAAGAAGCCCTTGAAAGAGAGTTTATTGAAAAAGGAATTCCCTATAAGCGAGAAGCGCCTCTTAAAATCATGTATAAAGGCCTTCCACTTCACCAGGAGTATTTTGCAGATTTCATCTGCTATGATAAAATAATCGTAGAATTAAAGGCCGTTACTGAATTATCAGACGTGCATTCAGCACAAGTTTTTAATTATTTGAAAGCTACGGGTCTTGATTTGGCTATTCTCGTAAACTTTGGAGAGAAACAATTAAAAATTGAACGTCTTTTCAATTTTATGAAGAAAAAGCAGATTAACACGTTGATTAATAATCAGAAAAATCAGATTAATCCGTAGTTTTTTTAATGTCAGTTGATATGAAGAAGATATTGTTTCTAGTAGTGTGTATGGCGCTGGTGGCGGTGACGGCCAGTGCGGTCGTTAAGCCGGGTGTGGAAGTGCTGCGTGATGGCGGCTTTGCTCAGTTGCAGGGCAAGCGCGTGGGACTCGTGACCAATCCCAGTGGCATCGACAATAACCTCAAGAGCACCGTTGACATCCTCAACGAGGCTCCGGGCGTCAAATTAGTGGCGCTGTTCGGTCCTGAACACGGCGTGCGCGGTAATGCCCATGCGGGCGATGCTGTGGGCGACGCTGTTGACCCGCTGACGGGCATCAAGATGTATTCGCTCTTTGGCAAGACCCACGAGCCTACGGCCGAAATGCTTAAGGACATCGATGTGCTGGTCTATGATATCCAGGACGTCGGCTGCCGCAGCTATACGTTCTATGCTACGATGGGCGTTTGCATGCAGGCCTGTGCCAAGCACGGTAAGCAGTTCATGGTGCTCGACCGTCCCAATCCGCTGGGCGGCAACAAGGTTGAGGGTAACCTGGTCGAGGATGGCTATTTCTCGTTCGTGAGCAAGTATGCCATCCCTTACGTCTATGGTTTGACCCCTGGTGAACTGGCCATCTTCCTCAACGAGGAGGGTATCATCGCTAAGGAGTCCAAGTCGGGCCGCAAGTGTGATCTGACCGTCATCCCAATGGAGGGCTGGACACGTGACATGAAATTCCGCGACACGGGTATGCCTTGGGTGCTGCCCTCGCCACAGATTCCCACCCCCGAGAACGCTTTCTTCTATCCGCTGTCGGGCATCTTGGGCGAACTGTATATCTTCAACACGGGCATCGGCTATACCTTGCCCTTCGAGACCTTTGCGGCTTCATGGATTAATGCTGACTCGCTGGCGATGAACATGAACGCTCTGAACTTGCCTGGACTGCACTTCCGTCCCTTAAATTACAAGCCTTTCTTCGCCCTGAGCGTGGCCGTTGACAAGTCGCTGCAGGAGGTGCATGGCGTGCAGACCTACATCACCGATGTCGATGCCGCCAACCTCACGCTTACCCAGTTCTACTTCCTCCAGGTCATTCACGAGATGTACCCCCAGGTGGAACTGTTTGAGCAGAATCCCAAGCGCTACGCCATGTTTGATAAGGTGTGCGGCACCAAGGAGATACGCGAGCGTTTCACCCGCCGCTACAAGGTCGAGGATATGGCTGACTATTGGAACAAAGACGCCGACGCTTTCCGTGAGTGTTCTGCCAAGTATTACCTCTATCATTGATCTGTTATGGCAAAAGAAAATAAAAGACTGCTGTCGCTCGACATCCTGCGTGGTATCACCATTGCGGGCATGCTGCTGGTGAACAATCCCGGCACATGGAGTTACCTGTATAAGCCACTGGCTCACGCCGACTGGATCGGGCTTTCGCCCACCGACTTGGTATTCCCGTTCTTCATCTTCTGCATGGGTGTGTCGATGGCTTTTTCATTAAAGAAGTTCAATTACAAGCTGTCTGGCCCGTTGATGTGGAAAATCGTGCGCCGCACGGTCATTCTCTTCCTCATTGGTTGGGCGGTACAGTGGTTCGGCCACCTGGTGCGTGGTTTGTGCAAGGGCGACCCCTTCAGCGAGGCAGTCAACAACCTCGACACGCTGCGTTACCTGGGCGTGTTCCAGCGTCTGGCCTTGGTTTATTTCTTCGGCTCATTGTGTGTCGTGCTGTTCAGCCGCAAGTTCATGCCGTGGCTCATCGGCCTCATCTTGGTAGTCTATGCCCTGATTTTGGGCTTGGGCAATGGCTATGACTTCTCGTTGAACAATATCATCGCCCAAATCGACAATAGCCTGCTGGGCACCGACCACATGTACCACGAGAGCGCTTATGGCGAGAGCATCTCGTTTGACCCTGAGGGCATCCTGAGCACCCTGCCGTGTATAGCCCATGTGCTCATTGGCTACTTGGCGGGCAGGATGATCATCGCGACCCACAACAACACCGAGCGTGTGACCACCTTGTTGTTGTGGGGTTCCGTAATGCTGCTTGCCGGCTGGTTGTTGCAATATGGCATCCCCTGTGGCAAGAAGATGTGGTCGTCCACCTTTGTACTCATCACCTGTGGCATGGCGATGTGCATCCAGGCGATGCTCATCTACTTTGTCGATATCAAGGGACACAAGCGCTGGGGACGTTTCTTTGAGACCTTTGGCGTAAACCCGCTGGCACTCTACCTGTTGGGCACGATCCTCGCCATTTTGTTCGGGGCGATTCCTATTGGCCATGATGCTGAGGGAGGTAACATCACCATTCACAGTGCGGTCTATAACTTCTTCACCACATTCTGCAACGAGTACACCGCATCGGCACTCTATGCCATCTGTTTCGTGCTGCTCAACTGGATTGTGGGCCGCGTGCTGTATAAAAAGAAAATCTACATCAAGATATAATCGATTGTTTATCAATGGTTTGATAATGCTTAAGACAATTAATGACTAAAAACTGAGATATTATGATGATTTTGATTGCTGACTGCGGCTCCACCAAGATTAATTGGTGCCTGCTTAACGGAAAAGAAAAGGTAGCCCAGATTTTTACTACCGGCATGAACGCGCTCTTGCTCACCGAGGAGGAAATGAAGGAACAGATCAAGCGTGAACTCATACCACACCTCACCAATTACAAGGTCGATGAGATCTACTATTATGGTGCTGGCATCATTTCTGACGAGATCAAGCAGCAGGTGATTAATGCCCTGAGGGCCAACCTGCCTACTGCCGGGAAGGTTGAGGTGGCTAGCGACTTGCTGGCAGCTGCGCGCGCCGTCTGTGGTCGCAAGCCGGGCATCGCCTGCATTCTGGGTACGGGCAGTAACTCGTGCTATTATGATGGCGAGAAGGTTGTGCAGAACGTGTCACCGTTGGGCTATATCCTGGGCGATGAGGGCAGTGGTGCCGTGTTAGGCAAGCTGCTCGTGGGCGACGTGTTGAAGAAGCAGTTGCCCCCTCACTTGTGTGACAAGTTCATGAAGGAGTATAACCTCGACTACACCACGATTATCACGTCGGTTTACCGCAAGCCTGCTGCTAACCGTTTCCTGGCTCAGTTCGCTCCTTTCCTGGAGCACAACATCGACGAGCCGTCGATCCACAACATCGTCTTGCGCTCGTTCACCGATTTCTTTACCCGTAATGTCGCCAGTTATCCCAATTACAAGGAATTGCCCTGTAACTTTGTGGGTTCCATAGCATTATGTGAGAAAAATGTCCTCAAGGAGGCAGCCGAACCTCTGGGCATCACCATCGGCACGATCATGAAGGATCCCATGGAGGGACTCATCAAGTATCACAGCACTGCCGAATAAACAACTAAAAAGGAAAGATTATGGCTTTTGAGAAAATTAGCGAACAACCGTCGCTTTACGATAACCTGGAAAAGAAATCGGTGCATGAAATACTCACCGATATCAACCGGGAGGATCACAAGGTGGCCGACGCGGTGCAGAAGACGATACCGCAAATCGAGTGCCTCGTGACGGGCATCGTTGAGCGCATGAAAAAAGGTGGACGCATCTTCTACATGGGTGCGGGTACCAGTGGGCGACTGGGTGTCCTCGACGCCAGCGAGATTCCTCCCACCTTTGGCATGTCGCCAGGCTGGATCATCGGTATCATAGCAGGTGGTGATATTGCCTTGCGTAATGCCGTTGAGAATGCCGAGGACGACACCGAGCAGGGTTGGAAGGACTTGCAGGAGCACAAAGTCACGCCACTGGATACGGTCATCGGCATCGCCGCTTCGGGCACTACGCCCTATGTCATCGGTGCCCTGCGTGATGCACGTGCCAACGGCTGCCTTACGGCTGCCATCACCAGCAATCCCGGTGCACCTGTTAGCGAAACCGCCGAGATTGCCATCGAGATGGTCGTCGGTCCTGAGTATCTCACCGGCAGTTCACGCATGAAGAGTGGAACGGGTCAAAAACTCATCTGTAACATGATTTCGACCTGTGTGATGATTCAAATGGGACGTGTCAAGGGCAACAAGATGGTCAATATGCAGCTCACTAACCAGAAGTTGGTGGACCGCGGCACGCGCTGGCTTGTAGATGAATTGAAAATCCCTTATGACGAGGCCAACCGCCTGCTTTTGCTTCACGGCTCGGTGAAAAAGGCTATTGATGCCTACCGCGGTAATTGAGTTGACAGTTAATAGTTAATAGTTGAGGTTTTCCATCTTGTTAATCTAGAGAATCCAGTGAAAAGAATAGCATTATGGGCCGTGACGGTACTCATGTGCCTTACCGCCCTGGCTCAGGCCAACCAGGACCCGTATTATGCACGGCGCGCGACGCTGTTTGACGAGCTACCCATTGGCAAGAAAGACATTGTCATGCTGGGCAACAGCCTCACCGATGGCTGTGAGTTCAACGAATTGCTGGGAAACCGTCACATCAAGAATCGTGGCATCGTGGGAGATATTGTCCAAGGTCTTATCGACCGCATCGGTCCCATTATTGAGGGACAACCCAAAAAGTTGTTCATTATGAGCGGTGTGAACGATATCTCACACGACGTGAGTGCCGACAGCATCGCCCGCGCGATGGAGAAACTCATCGTTATGGTCAAGCAGGGTAGTCCTCGGACCAAGATATATCTGCAAAGCCTGTTGCCTTTCAATAACGATGTAAGGGAATGGAAGTTGCTCAAGGGGCGAGACCACGTCGTGGTCGAGGCCAACATCTTGCTCGAGCAGGTCGCCCGTCGTCAAGGGGTGACATGGATTAACCTGTATCCGCTGTTTGCCGACGAGCAGGGTAGGCTGCGGGCCGATTTGACCAACGATGGCCTGCATCTCATGGGCAAGGGGTACCTTATCTGGCGTGATGCCATCCGCCCTTATGTCAAGTGATGCATTTTTACTGGCTTGTTCATTCAAGCCGATAACATAAAGAAAATGTGCCAGTGAATATTTACTCACTGGCACATTTTTTATGTTCGATGATTAGCTCGGTTCAATCTCGAAGCATTCCTTGATGGCGTTGCGAATATTGTTCGCCTCGACATTGTTGCTCTTGAGGATATTGAGGACGCCACGCACGTAGTCCTCCTTGTTCTTGTAACCGCACAGCACGGCTACATTACTCTCGCCAATCATCAGTTTTTGGTTATACACCTTGAGGATGCTGGCATAATCCTCATTGTCCTCATAGGCGTGGAACTCACGACACAGCTGGTCATACATCCCTCGGGGATTAATTTCACTTACCAGTTCCACCATGTGATCCTCAAGGGCGCTGATGTTGCGGAACTTCTGGTCGATGCGCACCTCAACGTCACGTTTCACGCGGTGGCGCACGTGCATGAGCGCTTGTTGCTTGAGTTCACGGGTGAACATCTCAATGACGCGTTTTTTCACTTTGGGGAAGACGATATTCTCGTTGCGGCGCTTGTAACGGGCCACGGCACGGATGACGCCTTCAAGCATGAACAGATTCTCGACCTCGGCGACATTGGGAACGAGGATATTCTTGTTGCGCAGGTATTCCACCTCGGGGTCGCTGCGGCGGTCGCGATCCACGATGCCTCGGCTCTCCAGCTGGTGGAAGCCCTTGAGGTCGCCAAAGGAGCGAACAGTCTCAATCACCTTGTTGCAACTGCCCAATGGCTTGATGGTGTATTCAGGGAAGATGAGCGGGTAAAGTCTGGAGTCGATGCTGTGCTTCTCGTCTCCCTCAACAAACAAGATGGGTTTGCGACTGCCCAACAACTCAAGCATCGCGATGTCCAGGTCGCGGCTTGTTGGCATCACCTCATAGTCCCATGCCATGGCCTCAGGATCAAAGGCCTTGACCCACACGCATTGGTTGTCGGTGCGGGAACTGGCAAATTCCACGTCATGGGTGTTGTAGATAAATGTGCAATCGGGGCGCATCTGCTCGAGAATGTTCCACAATGTGCGCATGATGCTGCTGTGGATAAAGGTCTCGGGGTCATCGACCAAAATGGCGGCATCAGGCATGGCATATTGCACGGCGCCGATGTAGTAAAGGACCGATTTCTCGCCATCGCTCAATCGCCTCAACGGATACTTGTCCTCAAAGCCCTCGCTGGTGAACATGAGCTTGCCGTTCTCACGCAGCACCTTGTTCTTGGGGAAAACCTCTTGCCATTTCTTCACTGTGACATCCAGCTTGGTCTTGGGGAACTCCATTTGGTCGCCCATGAGCTTATGGGCCTTGAAGTTCATCAGTTCCCGCAGCTCATCGTTGAGCATGACGTAGAAGAGTTTGTCAAACTCGGTCTCAGCATAGTTCTTTACCTGCGGGTTAGCCTCGTTCATGCGGTTGAACATCTCCTCGATGGATCCGGGCAACACTTGGCTGTTCGTCGATGGAAACATCGACTTCAATGCCGAGATGCGGTAGGCCTTGTCGCCCAAATCCTCAACCAGTTGCGAGCAAAAACGGCTTTTGCCCGCACCATTGGCTCCGATGATGGTAATCTGCCGTGAATCTTGTAGCACGTCAGGCTCTCTTCCGTCTATCCTTTTTGGTAGTCTAATGTCCATAACAGAATGTGTTTTGTTTTCTAGTGGGTAAAATTAGGAATTTATTTTTATTGTGCCAAGAAAAAACGGTATTAATACATCATTCGAGCTGTTTTTCCATCATTTTATCTTGTGAAGTAGACTATTGGTGGGCCATGATACTTCCTGGGAATTTCAGTGTCGTTCACACATGAGCGGCATGTTATGGAGCTAGAATTCAGAATAAAAGTAACATAATTGTAACCGCTGTTGTAGCATCTGTTTCCATGAGTCAAGTTAATTTTGTCGTGCATAAATTGCTTGACGTTACATTAATATTTTATAATATGCTATTATTGTCTATCAACTACCCGATGACATTACTCGTGGTGAAGATGATTGGAGCCCTTGCCTTGCTGGTTTTTGGCATGATTATGCTAAGTGAATCACTGCAAAAGATGAGTGGCCCGCACCTGCGCCACACATTATCGGCCATGACGAGTAACCGCTTTGCTGGAGTTTTTACCGGAATGCTCATCACCGTTGCCGTCCAGTCTTCATCGGCCACGACAGTGATGACTGTTTCGTTTGTCAATGCTCAACTGCTATCGCTTGGCCAGGCTATCAGCGTGATTATGGGTGCCAATATCGGCACTACACTGACGGCATGGATCATGTCGGCGGGTTTTTCGTTCAATGTCATGGATCTTGTTTGGCCGGTATTTGTTATCGGTGTCATCCTCATTTATGGTAAGAAGCACAGGATTGCGGGAGATTTATTGTTTGGTATCGCATTTTTGTTCCTTTCCCTGGGCCTGCTCTCGGCTACAGGCAAGGAGATGGACCTGGCCCATAATGCTACATTAGTTAACTTCTTCTCTAGTTTCGACACGTCGAGCTATCTCTCAATCATCATCTTTCTTGTCATTGGTACCATTCTCACCTGTATTGTGCAGTCATCGGCAGCACTGATGGCTATCACGATGATACTCTGCACGAGCGGAGCACTGCCCATCTATTTGGGTATTGCACTTGTGATGGGAGAGAACATTGGAACCACGCTTACGGCCAATCTTGCAGCCCTAACTGGAAACATCCAGGCACGCAGGGCAGCATTGGCTCACCTCGTGTTTAATGTGGTAGGCGTGCTATGGGTACTCGCTGTGTTTTACCCCTTTGTGAACATGTCATGCCATTTGGTGGGCTTGTCCCCCAGTGAGGCTAATCCCAATGCGATGAAATTGTCATTTGCGCTGGCTACCTTCCACACATGCTTCAATGTGCTCAACACGCTGTTGTTGATTTGGTTCATCCCCCAGATTGAATGGCTGGTGTGCAAGTTGCTCAAAGAGAAGGAAGGCGTAGAAGATGAGTCTGAATACCAGTTCAAGTACATCAATGCCGGCCTTGTCCAGACCCCTGAAATCGCGGTGCTTCAAGCGCAGCGCGAGGTGAAAGACTTCGGTAAGCATGTCCAGGACATGTTCAATCGGGTAAGGATGCTGTCGGTGCTCATCAACAACAAGGACTTTGATAAGGAATTTGACGGGATACAGGACGATGAAGATAAGGCTGACAGGATTGAGTTTGGCATCGCCCAATTTCTTGCCCATGTGAGTGAGGAGCATGTGAGCTCTGATACCAAATCTAAAATCCGCTCGATGATTCGCCAGATAGACGAGATCGAGTCTATAGGAGACTCCTGTTTTAGTCTTGCGCGCAAGATGAGAAGGCTTCATGAGAACAACGAGGAATTCAACGAGGTCCAGCATGCCGATCTCAAGCAAATGATGGAACTTGTTGAAGACTCGTTGACTCAGATGAATCAGGTGATAGGTGGTCGCCGCGACAGTGTGAGCAGCAAGGACTCGTTATATATCGAGAATAAGATTAACGAGCAGCGCAATGCATTGAAGGCCAAGAACCTCAATGCAATGGACGAACAAAAGACAACCTATTCAATCGGCACGCTGTTTAATGACATCGTCGAGGAGTGTGAACAGCTTGGAGATTATGTGATAAATGTTGTGGAAGCGCGTTTGTTGAGTGATACATTGGCTCCTGTCGAGGTTTTTGCTTAATTTTGTGAACGATGAGCAAGACAATACTTATAGTAGACGATGAACCCGACTTGTGTGAGATACTTTCTTACAATCTCAACAGCGCTGGCTATGACACCATTGTCGCCCATTCAGGTGCTGAGGCTCTGAAAGAAGACTACAACCAGGTGGACTTGGTCTTGTTGGATGTGATGATGCCTGCCATGAGCGGGATAGAAGTGGCACGTAACCTTCGATCAAGGCAGGATGCTTTTTCGGTCCCCATTATTTTTTTGACGGCGTTGGACGGCGAACAAGATAAACTTGACGGATTTGATGCCGGAGCCGATGATTATATGTCAAAGCCTTTCTCGGTCAAGGAACTCATCGCCCGTATTAAGGCTGTTCTTAGTCGTTCAGACCAACATCGCATTCCAACTGTTGTGACCTATGATCAAATGATTGTCAACCATGATGACAAGGCAGTGGTGATTAACGGAAACCCTATTGAGCTGTCTCGCCTGGAGTTTGACATCCTGTGGCTACTTATGACTCATCGTGGACATGTTTATAGCCGTGAAGAGTTGATGAAGGAAGCTTGGCCGCCGGGAGTCATCGTGTCGGCCAGAACTATTGATGTTAACATCACCCGAATAAGAAAAAAAATTGAACCTTATAGCCAGTGCCTGTGTACACGGCACGGCTACGGCTATTATTTCACCAACGAAAATGAAAATGAAAAAACTAACTGAGGGACGCAGGATGTTCCTGATTGTAATGGCGATATTTGCCATTTATGCTGTGATTTTCATCCTCTTTGAGGATTTTGACCGGCGCCGGCTCAATGCTTTTGATGAAGTGAGCGACTGGCATTTGCTTCTTTTCTCGGTCGTTGTAATGATCGGTTTGGGTTTCTTGCTGTATCGATACGCCAAGCGTATGGATCAGAGGATCACCTCGGAACAAGAGCAAAAAAACAGTCAGTTAAGACGGGAACTGACCCAGAACATAGCCCATGAGCTCAAGACGCCAGTGGCAAGCATCCTCGGTTATAGTGAGACCCTGCTTGAAAACCCCGATATTGAGCCCGATATCGCCCACAAGTTCATTGTCCGAACCCATGAGCAGGCTTCTCGCCTCACGTCGTTATTGCAGGACATCTCACTGTTAAACAAGATGGAATATGCCGCCCAGGATCTGGAAATGAGCAGGGTCAATGTTTCCCTGCTGGTAGCAGATATCATCAGCGAGAGCGAGCATTCATTTGAAGCCCGCCAGATGACTGTCAAGAACTGCATGCCACAAGATGTGAACGTTACAGGTAATACTGCATTGCTCTATAGTGTGTTCCGAAACATCATTGACAATGCCATCAATTATGCTGGTGATAACACGACTATTGAGATCACAGCACGCAAGAGCACCCATTACTGGGACATTGAGATTTCTGATAATGGAAAGGGTGTGCCCGACGAACTCATATCTCGCATTTTTGAGCGCTTCTTCACGGTTGACAAGGGTCGCAGCAAGTCACTTGGTGGGACAGGCTTGGGGTTGGCCATCGTCAAGAATGCCGTTCTGCTGCATGGTGGAATGGTTTCGGCTAAAAACATCCCTACTGGCGGCTTGGCTGTTAGCATTACTTTAAAAATCTAGGGCATTTTCACGGTCATTGTCCTTTTGATGATAGATTGCAGGTAAAAAAGAAAAATTATTCGTAATTTTGCCTGCAGTTATGATGGACTATGTAAATGCGTTTGTGTCGATGCTCAACGGCATGTCGCCTTACCTGTTGTTGGGTTTTTTCATCGCGGGATTGCTGCATGCCTTTGTCCCATCGGCGATCTATAGCCGCTATTTGGCGGGTACTGGATTTCGCCCAGTGGTGACCGCGGCACTTTTTGGTGTGCCGTTGCCATTGTGCTCGTGTGGCGTACTGCCCACGGCTGTTGCCCTGCGTCGTAGCGGCGCATCACGAGCCGCATCCACCTCGTTCCTCATTGCTACGCCCCAGACGGGTGTGGATAGCATTGCTGCCACATTTTCGATGATGGGGTTGCCGTTTGCCATCCTACGTCCTGTAGCAGCATTGGTGACTGCCCTGATGGGTGGCATGGCGGTTGGCCATTGGGAACGCAAGGGCGCTCTAGGCGATATGGGAGAAGATGGTAACTATGAGTTTAGTGAACTTCCCAAGGGTTTGTGGAACAAGATATTGGAGACCTTCAAATATGGTTTCTTCGATATGATGCAGAGCATCGGCCGCTGGCTGCTTATCGGCCTGGTGGTGGCGACACTCATCACCGTTTTGCTGCCTGACGATTTCTTCTCGACCTATGCCCGCTGGCCTTTCCTCAACATGCTCATCATCGTGGCGGTTGCTGTGCCTATGTATGTGTGTGCCACGGGTTCCATCCCCATTGCTGCCGCCCTCATGCTTAAGGGCATGTCGCCTGGTTGCGCTCTGGTGCTGCTCATGGCGGGACCTGCCGCCAACTTGGCCTCGATGTTTGTCGTTAACAACGCCTTTGGGCGCAAGGCGACCATCATTTATCTGCTGTCAATCATTGGCGGTGCGATAGGCTTTGGTGTGCTGGTTGACTACTGGCCAGGCTTGAGGGAGATGTTCGTTAACGCCATGCCCCATCACGTCATGCATCATGGTATGCACGTCTCGTGGTTCAACACGTTGTGCAGTATCGCCCTGCTTGGCATGATTGTTGCCGCCTTGGGCGCAAAATACTGGAAATCCTATCAAATCAAACGGAATAAAACTACTGCAATGAAAGAATTCAAGATCAAGGGCATGATGTGTGCCCATTGCAAGGCTAACGTGGAAAAGGGTATTGCTGCACTTCCTGGTGTAGAAAAAGTGACTGTTGATCTCGCCAAGGGCACCGCCCTCGTCGAGAGCTCTATCCCCGATCAGATGATTATCGACTGCATCGAGGACCTCGGCTACCAGTACGTGCCCTAAGTTTAGTGATAACTCCTAACTATTTCACTGCCGTGTAAATGGTGCAAGTGCCTAGGGTGAGGCGCTTGCAGCAGGTGTCACGCAGCCCAGCGTTGCGCATGAGCTGCAGCATTTCGTCGCCCTGAGGGACGGCGGCGATACTTTGTGGCAAGTAGCGGTAAGCGCTCTTGTCGCCGCTTTTCAGTCCGCCAATGGCGGGGATGATGTGCAGGGTATAAAGGTCATAGAACCAGCGGATGATCCGATTTCTAGGCGTGGATAGTTCCAGCACACACAGCATGCCGCCGGGCTTGAGCACTCGAGCCATTTCTTCATATCCCTGCTGCAGATGCTCAAAATTGCGCACTCCGAAGGCCACGGTCACCGCGTCAAATGAGCCGTCTTGCATGGGCAGCGCCATGCAGTCGCCCTGCTCGAAGCTGATGGACTCTCCTAGCCCTTTTTCTTTGACCTTGCGTCGTGCCTCGTCGAGCATCCCCTGTGACAGGTCGATGCCCGTGATGTGGTTTGGATGCAGGGAATTGTGCAACTGGATAGCAAAATCTCCGGTGCCCGTTGCCACATCAAGGATGGCCTCGGGTTTCAACCGTTTGAGCCGCTTGACTGCGAGCCGGCGCCACCAGATGTCGATGCCCAGTGTCATCGCGCGGTTCATGAAGTCATAAGCGGGTGCAATGCTGTCAAACATCTGCCTCACCTGCTCGGTTTTGCCTCCGTCACCATAGGGGGTAACTTGCTCGACGCGGTTGCCGTTGTCGCTGCTCATGCCTGCTTGTCGTTAGGATGATCTTCCCTGAATAGTTTTTCCTCCTCGTGGTAGCGCTCGTAGGCCTCTACGATTCTCTGTACCAGCTGGTGTCGCACGATATCTTTCTTCTCAAACTCCACCTTGCCGATGCCTCTCACGCCATCAAGCACGCGCAGGGCGTGAATCAGGCCCGATGTCGTGCTGCGGGGCAGGTCAATCTGGGTAGTGTCGCCCGTGACGATCATCTTCGAGCCCATACCCAGGCGGGTAAGGAACATCTTGATCTGGTGGGTTGTGGTGTTCTGAGCCTCATCAAGGACGATGATGGCATCATTCAGTGTGCGGCCGCGCATAAAGGCCAGCGGCGCGATCTGGATGACGTTGTTCTCCATGTATTCTTTGAGCTTGGCTTGCGGTATCATATCTTCTAATGCGTCATAGAGCGGCTGCAGGTAGGGGTCGATCTTGTCTTTCATGTCTCCTGGCAGGAAGCCCAGTTTCTCACCAGCCTCGACAGCAGGGCGCGAGAGGATGATTTTGCGCGCCTCGCGGTTCTTCAAGGAGCGCACAGCCAGTGCGACGGCCAAATAGGTCTTTCCCGTTCCTGCGGGACCTAGCGCAAAGGTCAAGTCGTTGTTAGCAAACATCTTGACCAGCAGTTGTTGATTAGGTGTGCGCCCGCTGATGGGCTTGCCGTTCACGCCATAGACGATGACGTCGTCCATCTTCAGTTGTTTGGGCGGTGTGCCCTTTATGGTGTCAATGATGACGTCCTCGGGGAGGGTGTTATATTGTGCGCAGTAGTCGGCTAGCGAGTGGATCTTTTGCTCAAATTCAGCCGTCTCTCCGTCGTCGCCAATGACCGTGATGACGCTTCCCCGCGCTGCCATGCGCAATTTGGGAAACAGGTTGCGAATGAGTTGTATGTTGCTGTTGTTCACCCCATAGAAAGTCACGGGGTCCACGTCCTCAATGATAATGTGTCGTTCAATCATTCAGTAATCTCATAAAATCTACCACAAAATTACAACAATAAATCAATTCCCCAAGCAACTGAACAAATAAAATCTCAACCTCAACCATGCCGGTCAGCAAAAAGTGAGCCTGTTCCGCTGTTCTTCTGCATCAAAAGTGATACTTATTGATAAGAAATTCATTATCTTTGCGCTGACAATTCATCAACAGACAATGAGAACAACTTTTTTATCGGCTTTGTTGCTGGCGATGGCGCTTTTGACCTCGTGCTGCAGCAAGCAGGAGACATCGGTTGAAAACGAACTGCCTTCGGAGTTGGGACAGCGCATGATGGCGCTATATGGTGAGAACCGTACTATTGAGGGTGATTACCCCGATTCGTTGGCCGTCGAGGCAACTAACGGCATATTTGTGGGCAGCTACGAGAATGGCTTAATGGCCTTTAAGGGCATCCCATACGCTTTACAGCCCACTGGTGACCGCCGATGGCGTGAGCCCAAGCCTGAGCCTGATAGCCGTCTCGTGCGCGAGGCAAAGTATTTTGGCCATACATCTATCCAGTTCCGCTCCCAAGGCAATGCCGCATCGCTCTATCCCCAGGGCGAGGATTGCCTGACGCTCAACATCTGGACTGCAGCCGATGGAATGCGTACGGCACATCGTCCCGTGATGGTGTGGATCCATGGTGGCTCCTATGTAAGCGACGGCACAGCGAATCCCCGCAACTGGGGAGACAAGTTTGTTAAAGCCCACCCTGAGGTCGTGTTTGTCTCCCTCAACTACCGCCTGGGCTTGCTTGGTTTTTTAGATCTTTCCTCATTGCCCGATGGCAAAGAGTTTGCTTGCAGTGGCAACCTGGGTCTGTTGGACCAGGTTGAGGCGCTGCGATGGATCAAGAGGAATATTGCTTCCTTTGGCGGCGATCCTGATAACGTTACCATCTTTGGCCACTCGGCAGGGGCGGGAAGCGTCTCTCTGTTGGCCAGCATTGATGAGGCACAGGGTCTGTTCCGCCGTGCCATCATGCAGAGCGGTAGTGTGGCCTTGACTAGCAGCCGTGAGGATTGCCAAAGCCTTACCAAGCGTGTGCTCGATGCCACAGGTGCCAAGACCGTGGCCGACTTGCAGGCACTCACCCATGACGAAATCATTGCCCTCAACGACGAGGTGGGCCAGTTTTTCCGTTTCCCCGAGCGTGACGGCAAGGTCGTCCCCGAGGACCCTTACAGCCGCTTTGACGGCTTTAATGCCGGCATCGACATGCTCATGGGCACCACAGCCGACGAGGCGCGCTACTGGATTGACGCGATGGGTGGCGAGGAGGATTTTGATATGGCCGTGCAGCTGTGGTACCGCTATTTGTCCATGTCATTTGACAGCGTGCAGAGTAAAAATGCAAGCCGTTTTCTTGAGATTGTCCCCGATGGCAATCCCTGGCCCGTGGCCGAACTGTTGAACGACCTCATGTTCCGCGGACCCGCCATCGAAATGGCACAGCGCCATGCGGCAGCCGGTGGACGCACATATATATATTACTGGACCCATCCCCTCAAGGATCCCATTTATGGCTCGTGCCATGGCTCCGAGGTGTGTTATGTGCTCAACACGGGTGAGCAAATCAAGTCGGGTGACGATTACAATCCCGAACTGGCGAGTGAGGTGCAGCAGATGTGGGTCAATTTCGCTGCTACAGGTAATCCCAGCACCCCTGCCCATTACTGGCCCTCCTATGAGCTCACGCAGCGTCCGACAATGGTCTTGGGCGACACTATCAAGCTGGCCAATGACCTGCTTAAAGAGCAACGCGAACTCATCGCCCCGCTCATGAAAGAATACATCTCTCCCATCTTCAGCGACTTGCTCGATAAGGCGCCGTGGTATGTGGGTGTCAGCATCTGTGCGTTGCTGGCCATCCTGTTGCTTTGCGTTTGGCTCATCGTCAAGCTGCGCCGCCGTTTCAAAAGAAAAAACCAAAATAACGATCAATAATTATGAGAACTATCGCAATCACAATCCTGCTTGTAGCAGCGTGGCTAGGTGTAGCCGCCCAACAGTCAACCTATGTACCCACCGAGGAGAATCTGCGCGCCCGCCAGGAGTTCCAAGACAACAAACTGGGAGTTTTCATCCATTGGGGTGTCTATTCGATGCTCGCCGACGGCGAGTGGGTGATGCTCAACAAGAAAATCAACCGCGACGAGTATGCCCAGTTGCCAGCGGGCTTCTATCCTTCGCGTTTTAATGCCGACGAGTGGGTGCGTGCCATCAAGGATGCTGGCGCCCGCTACATCACCATCACCTCGCGCCACCACGACGGTTTCTCGATGTTCAAGAGCGCTGCTAGCGACTACAACATCGTCGATGCTACGCCTTTCAAGCGCGATGTGCTCAAGGAACTCGCCGATGCTTGTCAGCGCCACGGCATCAAGTTGCATTTCTACTATTCCCATTTGGATTGGCATCGCCTGGACTACCCGTTGGGCCGCCACCAGAATGATTTGCCCCACGACCCCTCGACGACCGATTGGCCAGCCTACTACAAGTTCATGAACACCCAGTTGACCGAGTTGCTGACTAACTATGGCCCCATAGGTGCCATCTGGTTTGACGGCAAGTGGGAGCACGACACCGATCCCGTGCCATTTGATTGGCAGCTCGATGAACAGTATGCACTCATCCACAGCCTGCAGCCCTCGTGTCTCATAGGCAATAACCACCACGAGGTGCCCTTCCCTGGCGAAGATATCCAGATTTTTGAGCAGGATGTGCCCGGCGAGAACACTGCCGGATATTCGGGTGAGAATGGCATCAGCCAGCTGCCCCTCGAGACCTGTATGACGATGAACTGGACTTGGGGTTACCGCATCACCGACAAGAACTATAAGAGTGGTGACGAGATTATCCGCACCCTCGTGCGCGCCGCTGGCCGCAATGGCAACCTGCTCATCAACGTCGGCCCGCGTCCCGATGGCTGTCTGCCCGATGAGGCTGTCGAGCGTCTGCACCAGTTGGGCGAGTGGATGCGCGTGAATGGTGAGACCATTTATGGCACACGCGGTGGCATCATTCCGCCCCACGACTGGGGTGTGACTACCCAGCGAGGCAAAACCCTCTATGTCCACATCCTTAACCTCAAGGACAATGCCATTTATCTCCCATTGAGTGGTAAGCGGGTGAAGAAGGCCTGCCTGTTCAGCGACAAGAGCCGTTTGCCCTATACCGCTACTGGTGACGGTATCACCATCCAGTTGCCTTCGGTTCCCACGGGGGTAGATATGATTTTGGAGCTGATTCTCAGCAAGTAACGTCGGTAATTGCTCGTCATTTATACAGTATAATTATTTATCAAAAAAATAGCTTTTTATTTTTTGTTAATAATTTTTACAAAGATTATTGCACGGCTATTAAATATTTTGTATATTTGCGACCAAAATCAAGTTGATCCTGTCCCATTAATAGCGCATAAATAATGTAAGTAACTGGATTCTAGGACTTGAAGAGAGTGATAATACGTGTTTATTAACTATATTTCATTATTAACTTTTAAAACAATTTTAAAATGAAAAAGTTTACATTTGTTTTAATCGCTTTGCTTGCTGGCGCTTTCGTTATGAACGCTCAAGAAGAGAAAGTGCCTGCACGTTCATCCATCTTTAGCACGCTGCCCGCTGGCTTCGAGCAGGTAGGTGAGACCTCACTGTATTATGACATCGACTATCGTTCTGCAGCAGGTCCCGGTTATCAGTATGGTATTAGTCTCCTGGGTGAGATTGATGGTCTGTATTATTCGTCAACTTACCAGGCTTATGGCCCTGGTGCTGGTTTTATTGCAGCCTTGAAGGTGGGCAATAATGCTGCAACCTATCTGAACGCCCTGAATGGTACTTCTTCCAATGGTGTGAATATGACCGCACGTGTTGAGCCTCAGGGTGATGTTTGCGCAAGGATCATTTATACCCTGACGAACACCAACGATGAGGCTGTGACCATTGATGCCGGTGTTTGGGGTGACATCATGATCGGTAATAACGACTATGCTCCTCTTTCTCGCCTGAAAAACAACAGTGATGTAACTTATGGTATCAAGATGAAGTATCGCAATGAGGAAGGTGCTCCTCTGCTTTGCGCTCTCTTCGGTGAGGGTATCACTGGCGTAACTCCTGCCGATGACTACTGGTTTGGTTACTACGCTACCAATTACTCCGCAAATGCAATCGTTGGTGACTACAGTGCTGGCTCCAACTATATGGTAGAGAACGGCAGCTATGATAGTGGTCTTGGCTTCTGCTGGAAGAACCGTGTCATTGAGGCTGGTGAGTCCATCGAGCTGTCTTATCTGATCAGCGTTGGTGAGGTTGACTTTGAGGAGCCCATCGTTCCCGGTGAGGATGTATTCACCTACAATGTTGAGGCTTACGACTTCGAGGGCTGGAATGACCTCGCTGTTGCACATCCCGCACACATCTGGGGTTACTATGAGCACCCCTATGGTCAGGAAGGTTACATCGAGTATCAGGTCGATGACGAGAACACCTGGCACCGCATTCCCACCGCTTTGGTTTCTGGTGAGGACTATGACCTGCCCTTCGACATGTTCTTCAACCAGGAGCGCACTACCGACCACGTGCTCAAACTGCGCTTTACCGATGGTATGGACAACTATACCGATCTGGAGGGCCTGAGCTGGATCGACGTTCGTTCTTACACTGTTGAGAATGCAATTCCCAGCTTCCCCTATGACGGTGCTCCTAAGACCTTCGAGGTTATCGTAAATGGTGAGCCCGTTCTGGTTGGTGCTGATGAAGAGTACATCATGCCCGGTACTTACACTGTAGTTGTTGCTGAGGGTGACTATGACGAGAATACCATCGGTATCCTGACCATCACCTTCATTATCGATGAGGTTGTAAGCGTTGAGGAGATCTCTGTAGCTAACGAGGACAACGGCGCATGGTATACCAGCGATGGTAGGCGTGTAGCTGCTCCCAGCACTCCTGGCTTCTACATCCACAACGGTAAGAAGTACATCGTGAAGTAATCATTCACAGGTACATTAATCCGATATCAAGGCAGCCCGGCTTTTAGTCCGGGCTGCTTTCCTTTTGTCAAGAGGCGTGGAAATCAGGAAAAAATCACTACCTTTGCCCAATAAAATAAAAGATTTAATGACGTTATGAAACACATTGTTACTGCCATTCTCGTGATGGCCATTGGTTTTTTGGCTGGTGCTCAGGAAGCTGAGTACATGACTGAGGCTTGCACCAGCATCATGGTAGGCCGTTTGGCATCGACCGACGGCTCGGTCATCACTTCACACACCTGTGACGCTCGTTATCGCACGTGGATGGCCATTGTGCCCGCTCGCGACTATGAGCGCGACACCGTCACTGCCGTCTATAAGAACCGTTTCCACACCATGTCGGCGGGGGACAGCACGGGAATGCCCCGTTTGGGCGTCATTCCCCAGGTGCACCACACCTATCGCTTCCTCGACACGGCCTATCCCTGCCTTAACGAGAAGCAGTTGGCAATGGGCGAGACCACTATCTCGGGACGTGATACCCTGCGCAACGAGAAAGGCATTTTCATGATCGAGGAGTTGGCTCGCATCGCTCTCGAGCGCTGCTCTACCGCCCGTGATGCCATCCGCCTGATGGGCGATCTGGCGACAAAATACGGCTACGGTGACAGTGGCGAGTGCCTCACGATAGCTGACAAGAACGAGGCATGGCTTTTCGAGATCTTTGGTGAGGGTCCTAAGAGGGTAGGGGCCGTTTGGGCCGCTGTCCGCATCCCCGATGACGAGATTGCCGTCTCGGCCAACATCTCCCGCATCGGTGAACTCGACTTGAGCGATCCTGACCGCTATATGGCATCGGCCAATGTGTTTGATGTCGCCCGTAAACTCAAGCTCTGGGATGGCAAGGTGCCTTTCTGTTTCTGGAAGGCCTATAGCGGTGCCAATTATCTCAAAGAGATCAAGAACTACAGCATCCGCGAGCTTTACATCATGCAGCAACTCGCTCCGTCACTGAATTTGACAGATACCATCCAGAACTTGCCCGTGAGCATCAAGCCCGACCGCAAGGTCAGCGTTGAGGAAGTCTCACGCCTGTTGGGCAGCTACTATGAGGGTACGCCGCTTGACCTGAGCGGCCGTCACCGCATTCCTAACCCCAAGCGCAAGGACAAGCAGGGCAACCTCGTCGAGAATGAGCCCGACAGCATCGTCTCGCCCGTTGCCAATCCCTGGATTACCAACGAGCAACTGGCGATGTTCTATGCTATGGGCGACTCTGCAATGAAGTGGACCCGCACGGTGAGCGTCCCCTGGTGCTCCTACAGCACGGTCATCCAACTGCGCTCCTGGCTCCCCGACGAGGTGGGCGGCGTAGCTTGGGTGGCGTTTGACAACCCTGGACAGAGCCCTAGGCTCCCCATCTTCTGTGGTAATACAGATTTGCCCGCGTCGTTGAAGGTGTGTGGCCATGGTGCTGAGGATGACCATACCGTCCTGTGGCAGTTCCGCAAGGCTAACCGCCTCGCCTCACTGCGTTGGGGCGCCTTCCGCAAGACCCTTGAGCCTGCCCGCGACCATTTCCTCGAGAAAGGCTTGCGCGAGCTCCCCATGATCGAACGCACATGGCAAGACCTGAACACCCAGGACAAGGATAAAGCCGCCCGTTACCTCAACGACCAGACTGCCGACTACCTCGGTGCTGCCGCCTATCGTTGGCAACAAATGGCCCACGATTTCTGGCTCCAAACCTGGAAGGGCTTCTAACTGACTCAATAATAGCAATATGGACCGTTCTTCTCAGATTATCAGGACCAGTTGGATTGGCATCATTGCCAATGTGTTGTTGGCTGCGTTTAAGGCGGGCGTAGGTCTGCTGGCCAGTTCAGTGGCTATCGTTATGGATGCGGTGAACAACTTGAGCGACGCCCTGTCAAGTGTCATCACCATCGTCGGAACAAAACTATCCCAGCGACCTGCCGATAGGAAACACCCCTTCGGCTTCGGGCGCATCGAGTATTTCAGTGCCATCATCATCGCTGTGATTGTGCTCACGGCGGGCATCACTTCGCTCATCGAGTCCATTAAGAAGATTATCGAACCCACTACACCCACCTATAGCACGGTAACGCTCATCGTCATCATCGTGGCAATTGCCGTGAAGCTGGTGCTGGGGCAGTATGTGAAAAAGAAAGGCGAGCAGTTGAAGAGCGATGCCTTGATCGCTTCGGGCTCCGATGCCCTGTTTGATGCCATTATCACGTTAGCCACTCTCATTTCGGCTGGAGTGATGCTGTTGTGGAATGTTTCGCTCGACGGCATCCTGGGCGCTCTCATCTCGCTAGTCATCATCAAGGCGGGTATCGAAATGCTAGCCTCCCCCGTCAACGAATTGCTGGGCGCCAAGGTTTCCCCCGAACTGCTATCGCAAATCAAGCGTGAGGTGGCCAGCTTTGACGGCGTGCGCGGTGTGTTTGACATTATTCTGCACAACTACGGTCCTGACGTGCAAATCGGCTCGCTCCACATCAATGTCCTCGACACGATGGATGCCCATCAGATTCACGGCCTGACGCGCCGCATCAGCGAGGAGATGTTTGCTCGTCACGGCATCATCATGACTGTGGGCATCTATGCCGTGGCAACAGGCGAAAACCGACGTGCCGAACTGCAACACGCCGTCATGCAAGCCTTGGCTGCCAACGAACATATCGAGCAGGTTCACGGTTTCTACTATTTTGCTGACGAGCACCGCGTCTCGGTCGATGTCGTCCCCGACCTGACCATTCACGACGATGCGGCCTTTATCAATACCCTCACCCAAGAGATTCAACCTCTCGTCCCCGGCGAGAAAGTCTCTATTGTCATCGACCACAACTACAGCGAGTAATCCGTAACAGAAGCTGTGCAGCCTCGCCTTGGTGCCTTAGCGCGGGGTTTCAGGGTGCGTCAGTCCCTAAAACCTAACGCCTGCTCGTTTCGCGAGCAAAGTGGTTACTTGTAGCGGTCGCGGATGTTGTAAATCGCCTTGAAGATGTTGCGGTCCACCTCGGTGAAGGGGATGTTGCGACGCGCCATCACGCGCTCGGCAATGGTGTAGAATGTCTCTAGAGGCACGTCTTTAAAGCCAGCGGTGGCACTGCCCTCCTGGAACGAGGCGACAAAGTTGCGCGGGAAACCGGCTCCGTGGATGTTCACGCCAACGCCTAGCACAGTGGCGGTGTTGATCATGCCATTCACGCCGATCTTACTGTGGTCACCCATAAACAGGCCACAGAACTGCAGCCCCGTGCGCTCAAACCGCTTGCTGGCATAATTCCAGAGCTTGATTTCGGCATAGTCGTTCTTGAGGTTACTCGCTGTGGTTCCGCCGCCGATGTTGCACCACTCGCCGATGACCGCGTCACCCAAGAAACCGTCATGCGCCTTGTTGCTGTAACCGATGAAGACGGTATTCTCGACCTCGCCGCCAATCTTGACATGCGGCCCAAGGGTAGTTGCGCCATAGACTTTGGCACCGATGCGCACCTTGGCGTCATGGCAAGCGGCAAAGCCACCACGGATGCAGGCGCCCTCCATCACCTCGACATCCTTGCCGATGTAGATGGGGCCGGATTGAGTGTTGAGCATTGCGCCCTCGACATAGGCGCCCTCCTCGACAAAGATGCGCTTGGTGTCGCCAATGACTGTATTCGTCGGAGACAGGGGTTGCGACTGGCGGCCAGCGGTCAGCCGGACGAAGTCCTGTTCCAACACTTTGCCATTGAACTCAAAAATGTCATACAGGTGGTTGACAATTAGCGGTTTGCGCTTGGGGTAGACCACACGGCTGTAGTGACGCGCGTCAAAGTCATGAGCGCTGCCGTTAAAAGCGATGAGCGTCTCGCCCACCATCAACGCCTCTCCCTCTTGCAGGTCGAGAACTAGCTGGGCCAGCTTGGGGGTGGGGATGACGTGGCCCGCTACCATGAGGTTACTGCTGCGACGGGCGTGCAACGGGAACTTCTTCTTCAGGTAGGGAACGGTAAGGAAACTGTAAGTGGCCTCGCCGAGCATGGCTTGCCATTTCTCGGATATGGTGGTGATGCCCACACGAAGCTCTGCCGTCGGGCGCGTGTAAGTAAAGGGCATCAAGTGCTTGCGCATCTCATTGTCGTCAAACAGGATGACATTGCGTGTGGTCTTCTTCATCGCGTAGTTATTGTTTTATTGTCGGCAAAAGTACTTGAATTTCTTGAATAATCTTGTATCGATGCATTAAAATGGTTAATTTTGCCGATAATTTATCAACTAATGCCAAGATATGGATTTCATCGAACAGGACATTAAAGGGGTTTGGATCGTTCAACCCAAGAAGTTTGGCGATAGCCGGGGTTATTTTTGCGAGACCTTCAAGCAGGCTGAGTTTGATGCCCATGTGGGGCATGTGGACTTTGTGCAGGACAATGAGTCGTTCTCGGGGCATGGCGTGTTGCGCGGTCTGCACTTCCAGCGCGGTGAGTTCAGCCAGGCCAAGCTAGTGCGCGTGTCATATGGTACTGTGCTTGATATCGTGGTGGATTTACGCAAGGGAAGCCCTACTTGGGGAAAACATGTCGCTGTCGAACTGAGTGCAGAAACCGGGCGCCAACTCTTCATACCTCGTGGCTTTGCTCATGGTTTTGTGGTGCTGAGTGATGCGGCACAGTTCCAGTACAAGGTCGATAATCCTTATGCGCCCCAAAGCGAGGCCACCCTGCGCTTTGATGAGCCCGCGTTGGGCATTGACTGGCGCATTGCACCCGATGAAATGCTGTTGAGCGAAAAAGACCTGAAAGGCATGAATCTAGAGGAAATGACACCTGATTTCCTCGGATTCTGACAACATTTTATATTTTACTCCAAGAGTCTGATTTCCTTTAATTGTTGATTCAACGAGGCACGTGTCTTGTTGACAATTACGTATTGCTCACCATCGATGGGCAAAACCCTAACGGTAGTTACCTCACTATCTAAGAATCCAAAACACTTTTCGCAAATGCGGTTCAGCGGCCATGGAAGCGAACTGAATTTCGAAGGCTGGTAAACCAGTTCTGCCAGCGATGGCGCTTGATCGTCAGTTAATCTCTTGGCATAGAACGGTAGTTTCTCGAGAGTGTGGAATTCCTCATATGATTTGTAGTTTGCTTGCAGGTCTTGGATGAAGATGTCGGGCCAGAAATACACCATCTTGTCCGTTATGCCATAGTATTTCGGAATCCAGTCATCCTCGCCGAAGTATTTCACTTCGTCAATTCCGTTTTTTATGCCCAGTCCGGCATAATCCAATATAAACCGCCTCAAGTATGATGATGGGTCGATAACTTCAGTGGTAATGATTACGCTATCGCCAGCGGTTACATGTGACAACTCGCTCGTGGCTACGGCATGGCATTTCGCGCTGGCCGAAATCGCATAAACCGCAAAAGCCAACACGCACAAGTTGGCCACAGATACGATAACTGTGTTTACTTTATCCCAATCTATCGCCCTCAACAGTAACAGCAGCGAGAACAGCTCAATGCCAAAGCGCGAGTGGGAATAATAAAAGCCAGTGAAAAGGATGAAAAGTATCGACATTAATGTCGCGAGAATAAGGACTTGTTCTCTCTTGATCCATTCACGGAAATTCATTCTCCCGAAGAGCGACTTGATGAGCACAAATGCGATTAAGATAAAAAAGATGCCCAAGTTTTGAAGATTAATCACTCGTTCCAGCAAGCTAAACTGCCTGGCAGAGGTACTCAGCGCCCGATTGATGGCTGCAGGAGAACATACCAGAACCAACGCACCCAAATAAAATCCAGCCAGCATCAATAGGCGATGTCTTGAAAGGCGTTTGCGGTGTGTGAGGAAATAAATGAAGTAGGCAGCTCCAAAGCCCACAACCAACGCCTCATTGCTCCAGCCACAGATAAATCCAAAAAGGAACAGCGGAATATGGTACTTCTTAGAGATCTCCTCCTTTGCCATGATGTGGAAGAATAACAACAGGAGTATCGCCATCCACAGGTAGTTGCAGGCTCCGCTCATCCACAGGAACTCATATTTGAAGCCAGTCATGACGAGCAAAATCAGGATAAATGCTACCGACATGATTTTGTAATAGTGGTCCTTATTCCTTGATGAGACAAATGCAAGCACATACATGAACAAGGCAAAAAAGACGGCATTGAAGACGTTAAACATCCCTTTACCCAGAATGCCGTCAAATAACTGCACGAAAAAGTGGGCGATAAAACGGCCGTTGGTGAACTCAAAATAATGGTGCCATTGGCTGACCAAGATGTCACCTATTGAACGGATGGGCTCCAGCGTCCCAAAGATGAAGGCATAGTGCCAATCGTCTAAAAATAGGGTGGTGTAGTGATTGAAAAACCACATCACAACGGTTACAACCATCAGCAGGGCCGCACTCAATACCTTATTTGACAGTTTGTGCATCAGTCGTTATAATCATTTACTTTTCTCGATCATCGCATTGGCTTTCTCGGAGCCATATTCGACCAACTCAATGCTCTTCAGACGGTAATCTTGGGAGGGGCGGGGACGACGGACTAGAGCGAATCTGTCCCCGTCTATAGTCATGAATTTCACGTCCGATATATCCCAATCGCTTATGTCCTTGAACTTCATGACGGTGCGGTTGAGTGGCCAGGGCAGTTTGTTGTATTCTGAGGGCTCATAAGTCAATTCGGCATACCAGATATCTTGGTCTGGACTAATTCTGATGGCATAGAAGGGCCAATCGTCCATAGTGCGGAAGTCGTTATACAACTCAGGATGGGCATGCAGGTCATCCACAAAGGCTTTAGGAAGCATGTAAACAAGTACGCCATGATGACCGTAATAGTCGGCAATCCAGTCATCGTCACCATAGTACTTTTCCTCATCGAGTCCACCATGCAGGCCATATCCATAATAGTCAAGCACAAAACGCCTCAAATAGGACGAGGTTTTTATGGGATTGGAAGTCAGGATCAATGTCTCGCCCTTGGTGGCTGGTTGAAGCTCCTCTTGTCCTACAGCATAGCACTTGGCGCACACGGTAATCGCATAAACCGCAAAAGCCAGCACACAAGCATTGGCAATGGAAACCACGGTATTATTCAATCTGCTCCAAGTGATGGTCCTTAACAGTAACATCAGTGAGAAGAATTCGATGCCAAACCTTGAGTGAACCAGATAAAAACCGGTAAACAGGATGAACACAAGCGACACTAAGATGGCAATAATGAGCACTTGCTCTCTCTTTACCCACTGCTTGAAATCCAATTTCCTGAAAGCGGCTTTAGCTATTATGAAAAGAATCAGCACAAAGAAAATCCTCAGATTCTGCATGTTCACGATGCGGTCCATGAGCGTGAAATTGCGGGCGCTTGAAGTGAATGCCCTGTGGATTGAGGCTGGTGACAGGACGAGGAATAATGCGCCAATACAGAATCCAGCAAATAGGTAAATCCTGTGGGATTTCAACTGCTTCCAGTGGGTGATATAATAGAAGAAATAGCCTGCGCCAAGTCCCACAACCATCGCCTCATTTGTCCAACCGCACACAAAGCCAAACAGGAGCAGCAATACATTATATTTCTTGGGAACTTCCTCTTTTTCCATTAAGCGGAAGAAGAATAGCAAGAGTATAGCCATCCACAGGTAGTTGCAGGATCCGCTCATCCACAGGAACACATATTTGAATCCGGTCATGACGAGCAAGATCAGGATGAATGCCACCGACATGATTTTGTAGTACTGGCTTTTATCCCTCGATGTGGTGACAGCAAGGGCGTATAAGAACAATGCGAAGAAGATTGCATTAAACACGTTAAACAGTCCCTTGCCCAAAATTCCGTCAAACAATTGCACAAAGAAATGGGCAACCACACGGCCATTGGTGAACTCGAAATAATGGTGCCATTGGCTAACGAAAATGTCTCCAATTGTGCGAATTGGGGTTTGTGTCCCGAAGATAAAGCAGTAGTGCCAATCGTCACAAAATATCGGGGTAAAACGATTGAAAAAGTACATCACCACCGCTACGACCAGGAGAAATGCCGCACATAGAATCTTATGGTTTTGTTTTGTCATGCTATATTCAATTGTAGAGGTTTT
The DNA here is from genome assembly GCA_016290325.1 of Muribaculaceae bacterium. GTDB lineage: Bacteria > Bacteroidota > Bacteroidia > Bacteroidales > Muribaculaceae > Sodaliphilus. The sequence continues at coordinate 10,761 of JAEETL010000018.1, read as the reverse complement.
CTAATGTATAGGAGTATCATTGCTTATAATTTAAGAGATGATACTCGAAGCAATACATTCAACTGCAAAATTAGTGTTTTTCTTGAATATGGCACTTATGTTCGGGATGGAAATGAAAAAAGTGTGGACGGCACTTAATGCCGCCCACACAAAGATGGGTTTAGATTATTCTCAGTTCTTGAAGACCAAGTCGTTGCCTTCTGCATCAATGATGATGGGACGGTCGCGGTTGACCTTGGAGGCAATGATGTCTTTACTGAGCTGGTTGAGAACCATGCTCTGGATGGCTCGCTTGACGGGACGAGCACCGAATTCGGGATCATAGCCTGCCCGTGCAATCAGGGTAACGGCAGCATCGGTTGCTTCGAGTGTGATACCGTTCTTAGCGAGCATTTTCTTCACTCCAGCCAGCTGCATGGTGACAATCTGATGGATCTGCTCTTCATCAAGCGGCGTGAACATGATAATCTCATCGATACGGTTCAGGAACTCGGGCCTAATGGCCTTTTTCAGCATATCCATCACTTCGTCGCGTGTGCGCCCTATGACTTCCTCTCGGTTGTCTGGTGTTAAGTGCTCAAAGCGTTCACGAATCAGGCCTGAACCCATGTTGCTCGTCATGATGATGATGGTATTCTTGAAATTGACTGTACGGCCCTTATTATCGGTTAAACGTCCGTCGTCAAGAACCTGCAGCAATACGTTGAACACATCGGGATTGGCCTTTTCGATCTCATCAAACAGCACTACCGAATAGGGCTTGCGCCTAACGGCCTCGGTCAATTGGCCACCCTCGTCATAACCCACATAACCAGGAGGTGATCCGATGAGGCGAGTCACTGAGAACTTCTCCTGATACTCGCTCATGTCGATACGGGTCATCATGTTCTCGTCATTGAACATGTAGTCGGCAAGAGCCTTGGCCAACTCCGTTTTACCGACACCTGTCGTGCCAAGGAAGATAAATGAACCTATCGGACGGCGGGGATCGTTCAAGCCGGCACGGCTGCGACGAACGGCATCACTGATGGCCTTGATGGCATCATCTTGACCCACTACACGCTTGTGAAGTTCTTCCTCAAGGTGTAACAGCTTTTCTTTCTCGCTCTGAAGCATCTTAGTGACGGGGATACCTGTCCAGCGGGAGACAATCTCAGCGATGTCATCACTATCAATTTCCTCCTTGATGAGGGCCTTGTCGCCTTGCATTTCTCTTAGGCGCTGCTGGATTTGTTCGTTCTCATCCTGCTTCTGCTTGATGAGCGAATAGCGGATTTCTGCAACCCTGCCGTAGTCGCCGTTGCGTTCAGCCCTTTCAGCTTCAAAGTTGAGTTGCTCGATGTCAATCTTGTTTTGTTGGATGCGATTGATCATCTCTTTTTCACTCTTCCACTTGGCGTTGTAGTCGCTTTCTCGTTCCTTGAGGTTAGCGATTTGATGGTCAAGGTCGGCAATGCGGCTTTCGTCGCCATCACGCTTGATGGCTGCGCGCTCAATCTCGAGCTGGGAAATCTTACGCGAGATTTCGTCAAGACCCTGGGGAACACTGTCCATCTCAATGCGCAGTTTAGCGGCTGCTTCATCAATTAGGTCGATAGCTTTGTCGGGCAGGAAGCGGTCACTGATGTAGCGTTGGCTCAGTTGCACGGCGGCTATGATGGCATCATCCTTGATGCGCACTTTGTGGTGGTTCTCATATTTCTCTTTCAGACCGCGCAGGATGGCAATCGAGCTCTCTTCGTCAGGCTCATCCACCATGACAATCTGGAAGCGGCGCTCAAGGGCCTTGTCCTTCTCAAAGTACTTTTGGTACTCATCGAGGGTTGTTGCACCTATGCTGCGCAAGTCTCCACGGGCCAGAGCCGGTTTTAGGATATTGGCGGCATCCATCGCGCCGCTGTTTTTGCCAGCACCCACGAGTGTGTGAATCTCGTCAATGAACAGAATGATCTCGCCATTAGCCTGAGTGATCTCATTGATGACCGATTTGAGGCGTTCCTCAAATTCTCCTTGATATTTGGCGCCGGCAATCAGTGCACCCATGTCAAGTGAAAAGACTTGTTTCATCTTGAGGTTCTCGGGCACATCACCGCGAACGATACGCTGAGCAAGACCCTCGACAATAGCTGTTTTACCAGTACCTGGCTCACCGATAAGGATAGGATTGTTCTTCGTGCGGCGGCTCAGAATCTGAAGCACGCGACGAATCTCATCATCACGCCCAATCACGGGATCGAGTTTGCCTTGGCGGGCGCGTTCATTTAAGTTGACGGCATATTTGCTCAATGCGTTATACTGCTCCTCGGCACTCTGCGATGTGGCGTTTTTGCCTTTACGCAGCTCGTCAATAGCAGCCTTAAGTTCGTCATGGGTCATTCCTGTTTCCTTCAAGATACTGGAAGCGGTTGACTTGACTTCAAATAATGCCATGAGCAACGTCTCGACAGTAACATATTGGTCACCGTTCTTGCTGGCGATGTCGCTAGCCTTGTTAATCACTTGGCTGGCACTGTTGCTCAAGTAGGGCTCACCACCGCTCACTCGCGGCAGTTTCTGCAATGCGGTTTCAAGAGAGCGTTCAACGTTAGCTTCATTGATATCCAGTTTCTGGAAAATGAAGCGAACCACGGCTTCTCCCTCGGTCATGACAGCCTTCAGCAGATGCTCGGGCTCGATGGCCTGATGACCATTGGCACGGGTCAGTTCTACTGACTTCTGCACAACCTCTTGTGCTTTGATTGTGAAGTTGTTAAAGTTCATATGTAGTTTCTCCTTTCATTCTATTTGTTTTCGCAACATGAACCTTCAACACTTATGCCAATAACGAAAAGCTGACATTTTGTCATGCTTCCCCAAGACCTACAAAAACAAAGCGGCTCACTTTTGATGTGAGCCGCTTTACATTTATGATATGAAATATTATTTTGCTAACAAGAGGACGAAATTGACAACCGAAACGCCAGTGCCGAAAATACTAACTGCTGCGTTGTACGTTGGGGGCAAGCTCCAAATAGAACGCTTTTTGTATTTGTTGGGCTCAACATAAAGAATATCGTTCTGCTGCAACTCAAATTCAGGCATCGTCATGAAGTTGGCGTCATTCAGATTGATACGCTTCATATAACGCTCACCATTTGCGTTGGTGCGAATGAGCATGATGTTTTCACGTTGTCCCTGAAGTGTAAGGTCACCACATTGGGCAATAGCCTCAATTAGGTTAAGACGTCCATTGGACGCTGCGATAACACCAGGAGCATTGAATTCGCCTACACAGAATACGCGGAAGTTCTGGATACGGCACTCTACGGTTGGAACCTCGGTTAGATAACGCGGGTAAATCAATGAGGCGATGTACTCTTGTACCGCGGTTTTAGTCATTCCAACAACGTGCAATCTACCCAATACGGGAAAATCAATGTTGCCATTATCGTCAACAAGATAATATACGACCGAATAGTCTCCCATGCCATAAGTCATGCCACTTCCCAAAGTGGGCACATATTGAATCTTATTGAATGGCTTTACGGCATCAGAGTTTGTTCCCGCTACGTTAATCTGCAACAGGTCACCAGGCTTAACAGTAAAGTCACCGGCCTGGGTCGTTGCCGCTGTGAGTGCAGCCGACGGAATTTTGTCGATATTGGTCATGTAGGCAATCTCTTCGTCAGATTTACACGAGACTAGCAGCAAGGCGACAGCTGCAAGTAAAAAAAGATGTTGTAATTTCATATAATTTATGTTTTAGTGATTTGTATTCTATTTTGCAAAATTAGACAAAAAATGAAACAATCAATATTTTTTTTGCCAAAAACACCTAGTTGAAGCCATTTTTTCACTTCCTTTGCAATCATGGAGAGCAATCGGCATAAAATAGAATGGCATCCTTGGCCACCATATATACCCGATAAGGCAAAATACCTTTTCCTGGGTACATTCCCACCTAAACCCGAGCGGTGGTCGATGGATTTCTTTTATCCAAATAAGATCAATGATTTCTGGCGGGTGATGGGTATCATTTTCAGGAATGATAAAAATGCTTTTTGGGATGGTGAGCGTCAACGGTTTGACCTCGAGGCTATTAAATCATTTCTGAATCATGAGGGTATCGCATTGTGGGATACTGCGATGGCTGTGCGTCGGCTTAAGGATAACGCTAGTGACAAATTCCTGGAAATTGTCAAGCCCATTGATTTGGAATCACTGCTGGATGCTCATCCTTCAATCAAGCATGTCATCACAACGGGCGAGAAAGCAACTGGAGTGGTTGCTGAACAGGCTGGAGTGAATGTGCCTGCTATTGGGGTGCCTGTAGATTGCTTTATAGGTTCCCATTCCATTCGTTTATGGAGAATGCCTTCTACGTCAAGGGCTTACCCGTTGGCTTTAGATAAAAAGGCTGATGCTTATCGTGCCATTTTCCAATGAGGGCTTGCCAAGGCTGGTATAGCTTGTCAATAACTTTTTTAGCTCGTTTTTTGCCGGATTGTTTGGCTGAGAACGGTAAACGTCTTACCTTTGTATGATGTTTTCAATAATTGAACATATAGAATTCCTGATGACTCGCCATGATTGCGTTGTCATTCCGGACTGGGGGGCTTTCATTGCCAATTATGGTGTTGCTCGCTATGATGAGGGCAATTCTGTGATGGAGAGACCCCAGCGAATAATAGGTTTTAATGCCAGCCTTACCCATAATGATGGCTTGCTCGTTCATTCGCTCATGCGTCGCGAGGGGATGGATTACAGGCAGGCCATGCGTTTCATCGACGATAGTGTGGCATCGTTCCGCAAGCAGTTGATGGCAAAACGCGAGGTTTCTGTGGGGCGTTTGGGCTATTTTTGCCGTAGTAAGGACCACTCAGTTGAATTCGTGCCACAAGGCCACGCCACTCGTTACGACCAGTTCTTCGGTCTTGATGATGTGAATATCAAGACAGTTGAATTGCTCGAACGCGAAACAGCCATTGCTGACGTTCAACCGACTCCAGACTTGTTCGTTCCTAAGCAACGCGGTTTGTTTGTCAAGAAGGCGGTGCAGCTAGCTGCTTCAGTCGCTGTTCTGATAGGCCTTGGTATTATGCTTTCGACTCCCATAATTGTTGATCGCAGCCAGCAGGCAAGTTTTGCTCCTGAGGTTACTGCTCCCAAAACTCAACAGGTGGAGATGACAGTAAAACAGGCTGAGAAGATTGAGGTGGTTGAGGAAGTGGTCAAACAAGTGGAGCCCAAGTCTGCTTTCGCTCGCGTGGGTAATGAGGAGGGACATTATTATATGGTAATCGCCACCGTGCGCAATCAGTATGAACTGAATGCCTTCAAGAAAAAGTATTCGACCCTTGTGCCTTACATGAAGATCCTGAATTACAAGGGTATGATGTGTGTTTATGTCGCCCGTAGTGACGATTATGGCACGTTAATGAATTTGCGCAGTGAATTGCCTAAGCGCTTGCGCGACATCTGGATCTACAGCTGATGAGGGCAGCATGAAGCAAGTGTAACGCTTCCTTTGCAGCATCAACATAACGACATCATCTTTTTCTATGATATATCGCACGTCATCCCAACCGATGCCGTGCGTTTTCATTCGTTCATCAGTAAATGCAAGGGAAATGCCCTTTTGGTCGATGAACACATCTTTTTCCATGATGGACCATCTGGCTTCAGGACTTAGGCCATAGTAGAAAAAAAGCAGGGCAAGGATCATCGGCAGCACGATAAAAAGAACCATGAGTGCCACGATGACGAAACGCACGTCGATAAATATCGCGAGAATGCCGCAAAGCGCAATTGGCAAGACCATCCATAGCCAGTTATCGGCGAGGAACAATAGGCACACGTGTTTCATGTATGTGCCTGACGAGACGCTGCAATTCTCAATAGTCATGCTTCGGCCCTGTGGCAATCATTTAACGTCTCTTTTTCCCTTTGTTGTAAAGGGCGCGACGGCGGGCGATTTCCTCATAGCCGCGCTTGTATGCCTGGCGGTTTTTCAGTGTTAGCGTTTGGCAATAGCCTGTGCCGTCATTATTATAAAGCTTTGAAAGATTCAGGTACTGCTTGCCGTTGCCGCGCTCTACAGGGAACACTTCTGCCTTGCGCTGGTTAACGCGGTCACATTGCACCGAGTGGTTCTCGGCGGTTGTTCCAGTCAGTTCGGGAGCTACACCATCTTCGCCAACCCATGCGGCATAAACCTCAGCGCAGGGTGGATAACCCAGTGCAATCCACATTGTGGTTAGGCGCGGGTCCTCGCCGGGTATAATACTTTCGATAACAACACTGGCAGTTGAAATGCGCCTGGGGATGAAATCCTGATCCACGATCCACTCATCACCGCTGCGGGTGAAATCTTTGCCCAGTTGGGCGTTGTAGAATGTGCGGGACAACTCCTCGGTGAATACCGCCGGAGTGATGTCTTGGGCAGCAATGTGTGGTTTGAGCAATGCCTTCTCGTTTTTCTCGCGCACATAGCCCATACCCTTGTCTTTTACACCGCTATAGCTGTAATTGGTGCGCATGAGGATGCCGTCTGGCGCATCAGCCAGGTCAAATTTCACATATTTATAATTGCCGGTCTCGAAATATGCACCGTTGCCTGCTGCGTCAATCACACCGAAGTTGGCTTCAACGCCAAGCGGCTTGGGGAGTGTTTTGAGCAGACTCTCAAAATCATCGACCGTCTTGCAGCGCTCCAGGGCATAGCGCATCAGTTCGCCCTCACGGTCCATATTCTTCACACCGTCATCCCCGTTCAGGTTGTAGGAAGCCGTGTTCATAATGGCAAATCCCACCTCATTAAACCCCATCCATGCGGCGGTGTCGTTCAGGTCACGAGCGTCAAATAAGGCGACAAACTCCATGAGTCCGTCATGTCCCTTGATGCGCTCCACGCGGTTGTTCAGGTCATTGGTGTCACGGTTTTTCCACATGAGTGGCCGCCCGTTGGCGGTCAGTTTCCCGCTCACGATAGCCGACGTGCAGGCATCACCGGCCATCACAATACCCAAGACAGCCACGATGGCCATCAATATCCTTTTTTTCATAGCTATTCACTTTTAAAAGTTCCTTTGCGACAAAGGTAGTGTATTTCTTGCAAACGTGCAAGAAAAGGAGTACCTTTGCGGCGTGATTCAATGAGTTTGGGGTGCTTCCTGGTAAAGGGGGCTGAGAACATACCCATCGGATCTGATCCGGACAATGCCGGCGTAGAGAATAACTTATTAATTAAAAAAATGAAGAAGACTTTATTGGCGGTTGCCGTGATGATGGCAACCCTTGTTGCGGCTGGACAGAATGCCGCAACCGACACGGTGCCCTCTGTTTCGTTGAGCGAGGTGGAGGTGCTGGGAACACGTGCATCTCAGAGCACACCTGTAGCGTATACTAACATCACTGGCAAACAACTGGCTGCCGAAAATCATGGTTTGGACATCCCGTTCCTGTTGACAATGACCCCGTCGGTCATCACGACAAGTGACGCGGGCGCTGGCGTGGGCTACACGTCGATGCGCGTGCGCGGCACCGATGCCACACGCATCAATATCACAGTCAATGATATTCCGCAAAACGATGCCGAGAGCCACAGCATCTACTGGGTTAATACGCCCGACTTCGCATCGTCGGTGCGCGACATCCAGGTGCAGCGTGGTGCGGGCACCTCAACCAACGGTTCGGGGGCGTTTGGTGGTAGCGTGAACATGAGGACTCAGAGTTTCTCGCACGATCCTTATGCCGAGGTGTCGGGCAGTTACGGTTCATATAATACAAATAAGGAGACCTTGCGTCTGGGTAGCGGCCTGATGGACGATCATTGGGCATTTGAGGCGCGCTTGTCTCACATCAGTAGCGATGGTTACCGTGACCGCGCCAGCAGCGAACTGGTGAGCTACTTTGGCCAGGTGGGTTATTTTAACGACCACACATCAGTGCGCTTCATCACGTTTGGCGGCAAGGAGGATACCTACCACGCTTGGGATGGCATCAGCCGCGACGACCTGAAGGAAAACCGCACCTACAACCCCAATGGCGAAATCAAGCATGACGGCCAGGTGACGGGTTTTTACAAGGACCAGAAGGATATCTATCGCCAGACACATTACCAGCTGATTTGGAATCAGACGTTTAATCCCCTGTGGAAACTCAATGTGGCCTTGCATTATACCGATGGCTACGGCTACTATCAGGAATATAAAAATGCCCGCACGCTTAAGGAGTATGCTCTGCTGCCCGTGGTGACGCCCGAGGGCACTGTCAAGAAAGCGAGCCTGGTGCGCAAGAAATGCGTCGATAGCGGCTTTGGCGGCGGGGTTTTCTCGCTGCAGTACAGCGGTGACAGGCTGAATGCTACGCTGGGCGGTGGCATCAACCGTTACAGTAACGACCACTTTGGCAAGGTCATTTGGGTGGAGAACTACACCAGCCCGCTGGACCCTGACCACGAGTATTACCGCAACAATGGCCGCAAGACCGATTTCAATATTTACGTCAAGGGAAATTACATGATTACTGGCGGCCTGAGCGCCTATGCTGACTTGCAGTACCGCCACATCGGCTACCGCATCACGGGCAATAACGACAAGTGGGATTGGACCGCCGACCCCGAGCGTCTGCAAGCCCTCAACATCGACGAGCCGTTCAATTTCTTTAACCCCAAGGCAGGTCTCAACTGGCAAGTTGATGCTAAGAACCGCGTGTATCTGTCTTTTGCTGTGGCCCAGAAGGAACCCACACGCAACAACTACACCGACGGTCTGTTCCTGGAGCATCCCACCAGCGAGAAACTCTATGACTGGGAGGCCGGTTACGAGTTCCGCTCGGGCCGTTACCTGTTCAGTGCCAACCTTTATTACATGAACTACAAGGACCAGCTCGTGCTCAATGGCAAGATCAACGAGATAGGCGAGCTCATGGCCGAGAACGTGGACAAGAGCTACCGCATGGGTATCGAGTTACTGGCAGGAATGCACTTTACCGACTGGCTGGCTTGGGAAGTGAATGCAACGCTGAGCCGCAACCGCATCAAGGACTACGTGGGCTATGTGAGCGACTATGATGCCGACAGCTGGGACGACATGTGGACCCAGACCGCCATCGAGAAAGGCAATACCACCATCGCCTTCTCGCCCAGCGTGACCGTAGGCAGTATGTTGATGTTGAATTACAAGGGCTTCACTGCCTCGTTGCACTCTCAGTATGTGTCGCGCCAGTATCTTGACAACTTCGAGCGCAAGGAGGATTCCCTGGATCCCTATTTCGTCAACAACCTGGATGTGGCCTATACCTTCAAGTTGCCGCACATCCGCAGCATCACCGTGGGTGCCGCCATCTACAATCTGTTTGATGAGAAGTATGAAACCAACGGCTACTCACAGACCTGTGCCCTGTATCCCGGCGGAACCAAGGAGGCGAAATACAGCCTTTACAGCGATCCCCGCTTCTATCCTATGGCGGGCATCAATGCCCTGGCTCACCTGACATTCCGCTTCTAAAGAGACCCCGCCCGTAAGCACGGTAAAAGATGATGGAGACGATTGCTCAATATTTCAGTGACATGACCTGGGTCAAGGCCATCGATATGGCTGGTCTGGTGCTCGGGCTCATCTATTTGTGGCTCGAGTTCAAGGCCAGCATCTGGCTGTGGCTCGTGAGCGTCATCATGCCCATTGTTCATGGCTACCTGTATTGGGCGCGTGGGCTGTATGCCGACTTTGGCATGGAGGTCTATTACGTGCTCGCTGCCATATATGGCTATGCCATGTGGCGCTGGTCACGCCAGCGCTCCAAGGGCGACGATGTGGATGCTCAAAATCTTGCGTCTTCCTCCGAAGGCGAGCGCCCCATCACCCGTTTCCCGCTGCGGCAGATGTTGCCAGTTACTATTGTGGGTTTGGCCCTGTGGTGTATCATCTATTGGATATTGATCACGTGGACCGACAGCAGTGTCCCCGTGTGCGACAGTTTCACGACGGCCCTGAGCATGGTCGCCCTGTGGGCATTAGCCCAGAAGTATGCCGAGCAGTGGCTCTTGTGGCTCGTCGTTGATCTGGTTTGCACTGTGCTCTACATCTACAAGCAGATTCCCTTCACCGCCGGCCTATACGCTTTCTACACCGTCATGGCTGTGCTGGGTTATCGCCAGTGGCTCGGCATGATGCGCCGGCAAGAGACGGCTATTTAGAGTAGCGGACAGGGAATTTAACAGAAAGAACCGCGCCACGCGCTGAATCCAGGTCAGCACGCGGCGCGGTTTAGTCTGTACGGTATCAATTACCAATGCTGTTCCCTATTAACTACCGAGCAGCAAGTCGATCAATGCCGTCACATCAGAAATGCTGACGTCACCGTTCCCGTTAACGTCTGCAGCACGCTCGTCATAACGGGCGGGGGGATTCCCCAATAGGAAGTCGATGAGCACTGTCACATCGGCGATGGTAACAGCATGGTTAGCGTTCACGTCGCCGAGTAGGTATGCGGGGGCGTCATTCACTTCGAGGTAAACGATGTCGGAAGAGTTGCGTACCCCATCGACCGTGTAGTAAACCTGAACGCCAATGCGCCAAATGAACTGTGGGTCATTCAAGAAGTGGATTGCTCCCGGTGCCAAATAGCCATGGATGAGCGAGAAAGGCAATTCGTCCATGTCGCCGGTCATGCCGCCCAGATAGTCATAGGGGCCATACTCGCTATAGAGGAAGGTGTAGCGCTCGTTGTAGTCAAAGAAGATGCTGTAGGACACATTGGCCTGCAACAAGGTGTTGCCAT
>JAEETL010000044.1 GCA_016290325.1 Muribaculaceae bacterium | reverse complement strand
CACCCGGTTCGACGTGTTGAGGTTCCAACTTGCATCGCATATTCCCACTGCGGGGTTTACAGAGACCACGGAGCAAATCTTCTCGTCAAGTATCGAGACGATCAACACGGTGGGCAACGTGCTCTTCACCGAGAACGTGGCGGATTTCTACCAAGCCCGCAATAATTTCAAAACGATGATCTGCGAGTCGATTGGCAACGACTTTGCCACCGAATCGCCCATTCACTCCCTGAAGCGCACGCTCGATTTCGATTTCTGCGGCTATGCTATCTTTTGTAACGGGCTATTAGTGAATATGCAGCATCTGTTCGCCCAGTGCCAGCAGATCATGGGCGTCACTGACGAGGAGATAAAAGCCTACTACGATGAGCGCAAGCAGATTGAGGCAAGCATAAAGGACACACACGCCAAGAGCTCTTCGAAGATGAATGAACTCATGCAGCTGCAAAAAGAAATCGATGAAGCAAGGCAAAACCTTGAATGAATAATAAGCAACAAATTATCAATAAAAAATAATCAATAAAATAACAAATGAAAAAACTATCGCTAGTATTGGCCATCGTCCTCGGAATGGGCGCCATGGCTTTCGCGCAGGACATCAGCGCAGAAACTTACGAAGAGGCCGGCCTCTTCGGCAAGGGTAACATAATTTTCCGTTCTACGGATGAAGTGCCGATGATTGATTTTGATCATGGAGAAGAAGACGACCAAAACGCAGAGCCTGCTCCCTTAGGCGGCGGCATCGCCGTGCTGCTCAGCTTGGGCGGCGCATATCTCACCCTAAAGAAAAAGGAGGAAAAAGCATGAAACGTCTTTCTTTCATCCTCCTCGCCCTCTTAGCCTTCGGGCCGATAGCATGGGCGCAGGTTCCGCTTGACAACATTCCAGCCGAGGTCAATGCGGAAGATGCTACCATCACCGAGTTGGGGCACGCCACCATGACGGTGAAGGTGAAAATCGTGACCGATTCACTCACCCACCACACCGACACGCTATGCAGTGTGACCCAAATCGAATGGAACACTCCAAGTGGCACCGCCAACCAACGCAACGCCCAGCGAGGCAACGGCTCCAACGGCTCGGAGTTCTACGGCGAAGACAACAACTCGTGGCTCGACATCTATTGGTACCGGTTCAATTATCCTTCCATCAATGCTGAAGGCCGACCTGTGCTGCTCAGCGCGCTGACTTGTATGCCCGACGAGGACTGCGACTACATCAACAATGTCATCATCGGCTGCCACGTCACCATCACCAGCAACAAAGAATGCCCCTCGGCATACACCGACGACAACTATGATACGGATGTAAGCATGATGATGAATCACGCTGGCAGCGGACTGTTATTCCATTCGCTCCAGAGTGACAGAGCCTACTACAACCTTGTTATCATGCCTGACTATGAGGGCTATGGCATCACTCGCAGCAATGCCCATCCCTATCTCTATCAAGAGCTCACCGCCCGCCAAGTGGTGGACGGTGTGCGATATGGCATCGCGCTTTATAAGAGCTCTCCTAGGATTGATGACATACGACACCCCTTCCGCGATGGTTGGCGCAGCATCTGCTTGGGCTACTCGCAAGGCGGCTCAGTGGCGATGGCAACCCAACGTTTCATCGAGCAGAACGACCTCACCGACGAGCTTCAATTGGCCGGCTCGGTTTGCGGCGACGGCCCCTACGACCCCATGGCCACGCTGATGTACTACACCAATCAATACAATGAAGGCGATCCTATGTCGATGCCTGTGGTGTTGCCCCTTATTCTGAAGGGTATGTGCGACTACAACCCCTATATGAAGGACCACCAAGTAAGTGATTATCTGAAACCATGGTTCTTGAACAGCGGCATCCTCGATTGGCTCACCGCAAAGGAAAAAACGACTAATGACATTACAGCTGCATGGAAGAATTATTTCGGCGATAACTGGCCGCTAAAGCTGAATCAAATCATCAACGAAGCTGGATTAGCTTATTTCCAATCCCTATATTCAGCCTACTCAGACACTTACACCTCGGAGGCAGGTATTCCCTTGCCCGAACATCGCGGATTGATGGAAGACCTTCATTTTGCCTTGGCAAGCAACAACTTAACCAAAGGCTGGACACCGCAGCATGCCCTGTGTCTCTATCACAGCCGCTATGACACCGTAGTGCCCGAGGTGAATCGCGAAAGTGCCGGCAACTCCTTCCCCGACTGGGTCCTCAAGTTTCACTCTGGCTATATACTCCCATTTGACCATGTGAATTCCGGAAAAGCATTCTTCCTTGGCACAGCGGAATTTAAAGCCATTAGGGTACTGTCAAAGGCTTCTGTACACCAGACCACAGATGAAATCGAAACCATGAAAGAACATTTAATTGATTATTTGGACGAACTTTAATACTTTGCATCATGAGAAATAGACACAAATTCTTCATATTGGCAAGCTTGCTATATTTGCTTCCTGCTGTTGCAATGGCCGACGGTTTGGTGCACGGCACTGTAACGATTGACGACAAGACGGTGACAGCCGAATACATCATCATGGGCTCTGAAGCCTACTTAGGCTCGGGCAACAATGCCTGCATCCCGCAGTATTCGGTAGGCAATGTGGTGGTTCCTGCAGCCATTACTTATAATAATCAAGAATACCCAGTCACCAAGGTTTCGAATATGGCATTCAGATTATGCACAAAGATTACGGAAGTGCATCTGCCCGCCAACGTGACCCGAGTGGGCGACTTTGCCTTCCAAGGCTGCCGGGCACTGCTTAAGGTGGAGTTACCTTCCGCCCTCACCAGCATCGGCACGGGCGCATTTATCGATTTGCCGTATCTTTACAAAATCGACTGCCACGCCACCACACCGCCCACATGGGAATACAACGACGTATTCAAATCCCACACTGGAGGTATTGGCGACAGCCAGATCTACTCATACGGCATCATGCTATGTGTGCCTGAAAGCAGTCAAGAAGCCTATAGCACTGCTTTATATTCCAATTCAAACTTGGGTTGGACCACACCCGACGGTTGGGGACATTTTGAATACATCTACATGACTTACGACGAGGATGCCGAGGCCTACACGGAGTATAATTCTTCTGACCACTCTTTGACCTTCTATTATGACGGCATGCGAAACGAGCGCATAGGAACGACTTATGACTTAAACACATATTGGCTTGATGCACCGCATGGTACTCCAGATTGGATTAAATACCATGCCAATGATATTCAAAGCGTTGAGTTTGCTCCTTCGTTCCAATTCGCCCGTCCTGTGACCACCGTCCAATGGTTCAGCGGTTGCGTCAATCTCGACACTATTGTCGGATGGGAGTATCTCAACACCGAGGAAGTGTTGGGCATGGGTTCCATGTTCAGAGGCTGCCAAAAACTGACCAGCGATGATATTGATTTGACACATTTCAACACTGCAAAAGTGAGATCGATGCAACAAATGTTTGAAAACTGCCAAGGATTGACTACGCTCAACTTTTACTATTTCTCTACACAAAACTGTCAGGATATAAGAAAAATGTTCACCAACTGCTCAAACTTGACAAGTGTCAACATGAATACATTTACAACAGATAATGTTGTCCTTTTCGACAGTATGTTTTACAACTGTTCCAACCTCGAAACGCTTGATATAGCCTTTTTCAAAATAGGAGAAACTGCACAAACGACAATAGATGACTATAATGGACTTAAAAACATGCTGACGAATTGCAGCAGCCTGACGAGTTTTATCATACCAGTGTCGATAAGGACCATGGAGCAACCTATGTTTACGGGGTGCACCAGTATGGAGCATGTGTATTACTACGGTCCTGGACCATTCACTGAATGGGCAAGCTGTGCTACGGACTTCGCTCCAAATAAAGCTACGAGATTCCATGTGCTTGCCTCGACTTACCAAGACTGGGTTAATACATACGGTTCGACAGCGAATGTTACCTTTGTCGGCGACTTGTATACAAACGGCAACCCGTTACCGCTTTACGGCTCCGCCGACTGGGAATACGTCAACGAACTAACGCAGGCTGGCCAATCGGTCAACGCCATCATGATGAAAGACTTCATAGTCAACACCATGGTGGGCACTTGGGACCACCCGTTCACTGGCACCTTCGACGGTAACGGTCACACCTTAATTGTGAATTATGCGTTCACAACAGGAGATGGAGGCGATTATAACGAAGCTTTTATTGGTCCTTTCAGAACCATCCGCAATGCAGAAATCAAGAACTTGATTGTCGGAGGAAGCATTTCGACCACCAAGCAACGTTCTGCGGTCGGAGGATTGGTGGGCTTTTGCCGCGACAACGGGAATGAAAATGTTCAAAACACCATCACTAACTGCCATGTTTCGGTCTTGATTACTGGCAGTTTCACACGAATGAGCGGTTTTATAGGAGCTTCAATATCGTCAGGTACCGACAAGGTTACCAACACAGTGAATGGGTGTCTGTTTGATGGCCGTTTCGAATATATCGATTCAGGAGTTGATAATCCAACGACCTATGCTGGTGTCATCACTTGTTTCGGCACACCCAGCAACCAGATTGTGAACCATTGTTTTGAGAATGGAAGCTATGGTGGAAGAATAAATAATTACACCTTCTGTGGAATGTTCGATAATACCTATGGTATGGTTCATTCTTCCACAAACAATTGTTATTACATCACTGAAAGTATGGCAGGTAACGCCAAGCGTGCCTATAGCATCACCGTTGAAAACAATGACAAGCTAAACTTTGTATTATACGGATCAGGCGATTCAACACCCGAACCGATAGCCGAATACGATGTCAGCGGTATCAAAGCTCACAGTCCCGGTTTGGAATTGCCAGGGGTAAGATTTGTAGAGGATATCAATGATATAGAAGTCTTTTATACCTACTATGCCGGTTCAAGTGAAACTGTTTGTGGGACCATTTCAACAGAAGGTTTGGCTTATGACATCACGGGAGTAACCGCTACAAATGGCGCGACAACCCATTTTTATAATACCGCTTTTGATTATTTCACTGTGCAATTAGCTACAGACAATACTATCGTCACCGTGACAGCAGAATTGTCTTCTATCAGTCTTGATGCCGTTAATTTTGACAACCAAATGGTACTGCATGACCAGGAAGGCGCGACCACCCTTGTTGGCATTAATAATTTGACACTTTCAAAAGACGTGGCGTGGAATACGTTATGTCTGCCTTTCGACGTGCCAAACCTCTCGGGAACCTATTTGGAAGGTGCTACGCTGAGAGTCCTCGACACCATCACCTTTGAAAACAGGGTAATAGTTTACCATTTCAAGGACACCACTGCATTCAATGCCGACAAGCCCTATCTCGTGAAGGTTTCTGAAAATGTCAACAATCCCTATTTCTACCCTGTAACCATCAAGCGCTCGTTGCCACCAGGAATGAAAATCAGATTCGACGAAAACCAATACAAAGGCTTTTCCATCCTTGGCAATTACAACTACATGACAGCGGACGATCTCAATAAAGACATAAATGACTATACCGCTTTATACCTCGATGGAACATCGTTGAGAGTTGTAGATTCGACCACCACTTTACCCGGATTTAACGTCTTCTTTGAGATTCTGGAGATGCCCCTTTCCGATGCGGAAGCCGTAGTGCTCGACATTGAAGGCTACAACAACATCTTTATTGACTTGGACGACCTCACCTCCGATAACCTCTTCTACAAGGACGGTTACTGGAACAATCCCGAAAACTGGGCTATAGAAACCCTTCCTGATGGTAGCCAAAAAGTGCACATTGAAGGCCAGGCGGTCATTCCCAATAATTACACCGCAGAGGCTAATGAGATTGTTATCGACAATGGCTCCATCACCATCAAGGACGGCGGACAACTCATCCACAACAACGAAGGCGTGGTGGCCACGGTGGAGAAGAATATTTCTGGCTATACACAAGCGCAAAGCCAAGACGAAACCAAAGCCAACGGCTGGTACTTCATCGCCTCGCCCATGACGAGCCTCGAAGTGAGCAGCGCCAACATCGTTTCCAACAATTACGACCTCTATGCCTTCGACCAAGCCCAAGAGCTGGAATGGGTGAATTACAAGAATGACCATACCGAGAACCCAGACTTGAATTTCACCACTTTGGACAACGGGAAAGGCTACCTCTATGCCAACAACACCACGTTTGAAGCCACGTTCACAGGCACACTGGCCAATCCTGCTTCGGGCCAAATCAGTCTGGACTATTCCGAGGCCAACAGCAACCCGAACATGCACGGCTGGAACCTTGTGGGCAACCCCTATCCCTGCAACGCCTACTCCAGCAAGCCCTACTATAAGATGAACGAAAGCGGCACGGGTGTGCTGGCCACGCAGCAAGAAACCACGGAGCCCATTCCGCCCTGTACGGGCATCTTAGTGAAAGCTAACGGAATCAATGATAACGTCGTCTTCACCAAGGAACCTCAAACAAGCGGAACAAAGGGCATCTTGGACATCACCTTGGGCAAGACTGGCACACGCGGCAACACCGTCATGGACAACGCCATCATCAGCTTCAAGGAAGGCTCGGAACTCGGCAAGTTCTACTTCAGCAGCCAGAACGCCAACATCTACATCCCACAAGACGGCGAGGACTACGCCATCATCAATGCCGAGAAGCAGGGTGAGATGCCGCTGAATTTCGTGGCCAAGGAGAACGGCACCTACACGATTTCGGTCAATCCTGATGGCGTGGAAATGAACTATCTGCACCTTATTGATAATATGACGGGTACGGATGTGGATTTGTTGGCTTCGCCAACCTACACCTTCAGCTCCAAGACGACCGACTATGCCAGCCGCTTCAAGCTGGTGTTCAGCACCAACGGAGAGGACGGCCCTTCGACTGGCTCAGGGACCTTTGCGTTCATCGATGCCTCGGGCAACATCATCGT
The DNA here is from genome assembly GCA_016290325.1 of Muribaculaceae bacterium. Taxonomy (GTDB): domain Bacteria; phylum Bacteroidota; class Bacteroidia; order Bacteroidales; family Muribaculaceae; genus Sodaliphilus. The sequence continues at coordinate 9,669 of JAEETL010000044.1, read as the reverse complement.
CAACGGCGAAGGTGTTTTGCAGGTGGTGGATGTTATGGGACATGTTGTCATCCAGGGAGACGCGATGAAATGTAAATTCGGCGGAGCCAATCGCGTCTCTACAAGCGGGATGACGCCGGGCGTGTATGTGTTGCGACTCATTAACGACAATGACGTGAAGACACAGAAAATAATAATTGAATAACAAACAATTAAAATCATTATGACAATGACAGTTGTGGCCAAACGTCCCGCACTTAGCCTCAGCCCCAAGATGAACGACAGATTTATGTTTAAGTAAATGAGCAAAACAACAAAACAAATGAACAAACGAATCATCTGCATCATTGTTCTGATCTGCTTTTTTGCGCAGGCGGCTTGGGCACAAACTTGGACTGAAGTCAATACCAAAGAAGCATTGAATAGCGCCATCGCCAACGGCGCACAAATCCGCTTGACGAGTAACATCACCCTCTCGGCACACCTAACCATCCCTAGTAACACTACAGTTACCATTAATTTGGATGGTCACACTTTATCCCGCAGCCTCACCAGTGCCACCAGCGAAGGCTGTGTCATCATCGTGGCTCAGACTGGCAACCTTACCCTTTCGAACGGCACCATCAGCGGCGGCTGGAACAGCACTAACGACGGCACCCACACCGCCGGCGGCATCGTCAACAAGGGCACGACAACGCTCACCAATGTCACCATCGACAACTGCAAGGGCAACGACGGCGGCGCCATTATGAACGTCAGCGGTGCCACGCTCAACATTACGGGAGGCAGCATCACCAACTGCCAGAGTAGTCAAGGTGGTGGTGCCATCGTGAACAAAGGCTCGGCCACCATCATCGACTGCACCATGAGCAGCAACACTGCCACTACACGCGGCGGCGCCATTTGGAGCAACAGCGGTCTCACCGTGAACGGATGCACCATCAACAGCAACCAAGCCCTTGCTCAGGGCGAGGGCGGCGACGGTGGAGCCTTCCATCTCGAAAGCGGTACGGCCACCCTCACCGACGTGACCCTCACCAATAACACATCGAAGGACGCTGGTGGCATCTATGTCAATGAGGATGCCATCCTCTATCTTGGTGGCAACTCAGGCAGTACCCTCAGCGGCAACACCTCTTCGGAACACGGCGGCGGCGGCATTGTCAACTACGGCATTGTCTATTTAAGTGGCTCTGTTAACATCACGGGCAACACCTGCCACACCGATGGCAGTGGCATTTGGAGCAACAGCACATTGTATATGCAGGGCAACATACAGGTGAAGAACAACAACAACGATGACGTGTATTTGAAGGAAAACAAAAAAATCAGAGTCAATGGAGCCATTACTAGTGGCGCAGAGAGTATCGGCATCCGAACAGAGAGCCTTCGCCCCATATTCACCCTCTACTATTCGACATCCGGCACCAGCACGATACCCTTCTTCCCCAGCGGCACCGTCAGTGCCATATCGCTCACCAGTGATGGGAAGGAGTGCCAATTGGATGTTTCATACTACGAATGCAGTTGGGACAGTGAAAACAAGGTATTGGTTCACACCCTTCGTACAGTGTCTCCAGATACACCAGTCGTTAACCTCTGCGACGGTACACATTTCAACACCCTAAACGGCGATGAGTATTGGTTCGTGGCTTACGGCACTTATCATTTTGAGGATGGACTGACCTGCACGGGCAGCCACGTACACCTCATTCTCATGGACGACTCGGAGATGAGTTTTGGGCATGAAGGACTACACGTGGAGCCGGATACACACCTGCACATTTATTGCCAGTCGTATGGCAACAGGATGGGCAAGCTCACCGCTATCAATACCGTTGATCATGCTGCCATCGGAGCAACAAGAAACAAGTTTTCTGGCGACATCTCCATCCATGGCGGTAACATCCAGGCCAAAAGTGGTGTGGAAAGTGCAGGAATCGGTGGTGCCTATGGAAGTGAAAGCGGCATCAAGATAATCAACATCTACGACGGTATCATCTATGCCGAATCCACTGATGACGGCGCAGGCATCGGTTATGGGGACAACAATGGATACGGCCATATAGACGAGATTTTCCGTATTGGACACATCAACATCTATGGTGGGAATATCACCGCGCAGGGAGGAGAAGACGGTGCTGGCATTGGTGATGGAGAATACGCCTACTACCCGAATGGCGACACCAACATTGATATCTTCGGCGGAACCATCCTTGCCATGGGTGGCGATAGAGGTGCTGGCATTGGTAGCGGATGTAATTATGAGCATCAGAATATCAACATTAATGGAGGATTTATTACTGCCAAAGGCGGGAAATATGCTGCGGGCATCGGCAGCGGCAAGCAAGCTTCCTGCCACATCATCAGAATCACTGGCGGGACAATCTATGCATACGGCGGCGATTACGGTGCCGGCATCGGCAGCGGACAGAGTGGCAACGGCCCCACATCGCTCACCATAAGCGGAGGCATAGTCAATGCCTACGGCGGAACTGATGCTGCTGGTATTGGCAGCGGTGAGGATGCGTTTTTCCCCTCAGCTGAAACTGGCGGAGGCAAAATCACCATCTCCGGAGGCACTGTTTATGCTGAGGGCAAGGGCTATGGTGCCGGTATAGGTGTCGGTGAGGATGCTCACGGCGCAGATATCATTATCACCGGCGGCAATGTGCATGCAAAAGCGGGCAGCGATGCCGCCGCACAAAACGGATGCGCCTTTGGGCGTGAGGAGACTTCAGAAGATCCTGGTACCCTCATCCTCGGCGACAACATGATGGTTCATGCCGGACAGACATCGGGCACTGCCACCAAATTCACTGCTGGCGAGCGCGTCAACGCTTGCCTGTATCGTCCCTACGCCCACGTGGAGCCATGCGACCATAGCGAAATAACCTACACCCTCGATGCGGTCACTCCTGAACAGCACCACGTCATGCACTGTAGGTATTGTGCCTACAGTCCCATAAATTTTCATGTCTTCCCTGAAGGCAGCGACAGCTGTTCGGTCTGCGGCTACCACGGCGAAATCTGTACCATCAACATCTACCTGCCTGTCATCGACGAGGGTGGCAATTACACCGACGGCAATTATGGCTCGGCAGCTTTCACTTATAATATGGTCAAAACCAATATATTCTTCCTTCCTCCTGCCCCCACCGACTACGAGCCGCGTGGCATGGCATTCAAAGGCTGGAGGTATAGTAATGGCAACGGCTTTACCACCTTCGTTGCCTCCGACGACGAGACTCTTATTAATGATAATGGCAGTTTCATAGTATTCGAAGATGTTGACCTCACTGCCCGTTACAAAAAAATCAACCTTTTCGGGAACGACGGCAACTGGAACGACACAGACAAATGGTTCTGGAACCGCATTCCCCCGACCGATACGGTCGTCTTCATTGATGCCGCAGCCTCCATACCGAGTGACTACACCGCCTATGCCGACAGCATCGTCATCCGCGACGGTGGCAGCCTCACCATCGAAGACGGCGGACAACTTATCCACAACAATGCAGGCTTGGTGGCCACAGTGCAAAAGAGCATCAGCGGCTACGGCACCAGCGATGGCGGCTACAACCTCATCGCCAACCCGACCCTCAATGCCCTGTCGCCCGCTAACCTCGGCATGACCACGGGCAGCTACGACCTGTATTGGTTCGACCAAAGCGAGGCAAACGAGTGGAGAAACTATAAGTCGGAAAGCTTCAACCTTGAGAACGGCAAGGGCTACCTCTACGCCAACAGCGCCAACACCGACATCGCCTTCACAGGTGTGCTCAACCGCGCCAATGCCGACATCAGCCTGCCTTTGGCCTATGATGCCAACCCCGACTTTGCAGGCTGGAACCTTGTGGGTAACCCTTTCGCCTGCAAAGCGACCATTGACAAGCCTTGCTACACGCTCACTGGCAACGCCATCAATACAACGGCCAATGCTGCCAACACATACCAAATCGCCCCAAGCGAGGCCGTGATGGTGCAGGCCGACGCAACGAGTGAAAGCGTCACTTTCACAAGAGTGGTGCCAGCAACACAATCCAATCAACTTAACAACGGAAGTTTACAGATTGTGCTGAGCCAGGTCGTTGAGCCTAACAGCCACTTTGCGTCATTACGAGGAACGAAGCAATCCAGCGGCTCAGGAACCTTGGCTCTTGACAACGCCATCGTGAGTTTCAAAGAAGGCGAGCGTTTGGAGAAATTCGTCTTCAACCCCGACTTGGCCAAGCTCTACATTCCGCAGGACGGCAAGGACTACGCCATCACCTTTGCCGAGAAGATGGGCGAGATGCCCCTGAATTTCGAGGCTGCAGAGGACGGCACCTACACCGTTTCTGTCAATCCAGAGAACGTGGAGATGAACTATATGCATCTTATTGATAATATGACGGGTACGGATGTGGATTTGTTGGCTTCGCCAACCTACACCTTCAGCTCCAAGACGACCGACTATGCCAGCCGCTTCAAGCTGGTGTTCAGCACCAACGGAGAGGACGGCCCTTCGACTGGCTCAGGGACCTTTGCGTTCATCGATGCCTCGGGCAACATCATCGTCAACGGCGAGGGTGTCTTGCAGGTTGTTGATGTGATGGGGCGTATCATCATTAGTACAAACTTTGCACGTAACGTCTCTACCAGCGGAATGACCCCTGGCGTGTACGTTTTACGGTTGATTGACGAAAATGACGTTAGAACGCAGAAAATTGTTATTAAATAACTTATGAAACGCATCATCATCATCGTTGCTGCCTTCGTTATGGCAGCAGGCCTCTCTGTAAGGATGGAGGCCAAACCTGTCGACAAAGCCACTGCCGCGAGCATCGCAGCTCGCGTGCTCAACAAGGCCGTTGTCGATGCCACTACTGTCCGCCTTGACGGATGTTTTCTCTTTACCGGAGCCGACGGCAAAGGCTTTGTCCTCATGGCCGCTGACGACCGTGTGCGCCCCGTGCTAGCCTATTCGCCTGACGGCACCTTCGACCCCGCTACGATGCCCGAACATGTGGCCGCATGGATTGACGGCTATCGGCAAGAAATAGCCTCCGTGAAGGAAGTCACCACTATCCCTTCGCCCAGGGTGGCCAAGGAATGGGAACGTTGGAGCAAAGGCATCCCGCAAAGCAGAACCACATGGGTGGACCCATTGATGACCTCACGTTGGTACCAGGCCTATCCCTACAGCAAACACTGCCCATATGACCCAGATTCCTTGGACTATTGTCCCACCGGCTGCGTTGCAACGGCTATGGCGCAGATCATGCGTTACTGGCATTGGCCCGAGGTGGGCTATGGCAGCAACAGCTATGAATCGAACTACGGCATCCTTTCAGCTGACTTCGGCAACACCTACTACGACTGGAACCATATGCCCGACACGTTGAGTAACGCTTGTACCGAGGAAGAAATCGATGCCGTGGCCACCTTGATGTATCACGCCGGAGTGTCGGTAGATATGAATTACGGCCCGAATGGCAGCGGTTCCTACTCCGTCTCGGCAGGCAGGTTGGATTACGCCTGCGCCGAGAACGCCCTGAAGACCTATTTCCGCTACAATCCCATGTTATATGGTCTGCATAAGGGTTCATACAGCGATGCTGAGTGGGACGCCATGGTGCGTGACGAGCTTGACGCAAGCCGTCCCGTGTATTATACTGCCGTTGATCCTTATAATGGGGGTCACGCTTTCGTCCTCGACGGCTACGACAGTATCGGCATGTTCCATGTCAACTGGGGCTGGGCTGGGTATTACGATGCTTGGTATCTCATCGACTCGCTTGCACCTGGTGCGGGAAGTATGGGCGGAAATCCGATATGTTGCTTCAATACCAAAGCCTGTGCCCTCTTCGGTCTTTATCCCGCCTCCATGCCAACGGGTGAGCCCTCGATCATCAGCGTCGTCAGTAACGACCCAGCACTAGGCACGGTGACAGGCAGCGGCACCTATCAGACTTACGACACAGTGAACTTAGAGGTGAGTGCCGCCGAAGGTTGCCGCTATGTGGGTATGGCCACAGGCAAACGCAACATCCCCTTCTCGTTCCTCGCCATAGGACAAGACTACACCGATACCGCCTATTTCGAGCGCATCACCGGCGACACCATAAGCTATAGTTACAACTACAACACCGACCGCTACCCCTATGGCGAGTACGGCAATGTTGAGTGGGGCATGCGTATCCCCGCCTCGATGCGGCAGGGAAAAAGCCTCTCCGCCGTGCAGCTCTACTACCAAACCCATGGCAACCACACACTCAACATCTACGAAGGCGAGACCCTTGATGGCAACACGCCTGTCTACACCAAGACCTATTACCTTGACGGCGAACAAGGTTGGCGCACATTAGAACTCGATAGCAACCTTTCGTTCGCTCCCGAGCAGACCATCTGGGTCACTTTCAGCTTCAACGCCTCTTCTAGTTCGGAAGCTCCCATTGCCACTACTAGCTATTGCGGCAACCCTGACGGCTCATGGTACCATTTTGGCCAATGGAGTAATGGTTGGGATGTCTACACCAACCTCTCCGTCTATCTTACCTGGATGCTCCGCGCTGTGCTGGTCGATGAAACTGGCATAGAAGACATCTTTGACAATAATCATGGGAATTTCGCGTATTTCAGCGACGGCAACATCATCGTCGACGGCGAGGGCGTTTTGCAGATTGTGGATGTGATGGGACGGGTCATCGTCTGTAGAAACGCGGCGCGCCACGTCTCTACCACAGGGATGACACCTGGCATATATGTTTTACGTCTCATCAACGGTAACAATGTGAAAACACAAAAAATCATTATTCAATAATTATTAGAAAAACCATCAAGCAAATGAACAAACGAATCATCTTTGTGCTCGCCGTCCTTCTGTGTTGGACGGCAACCGAAGCCAAGGCCCAGTGGGCGATTGGCATCAAGGGCGGCTGGACCTGCACCTCGCCCGACCGTTCCATTGCAGGACGTATCGACGAGACCTACTCGCGCTTAAGCGGCTTCGATGCTGGTTTTCAAGCCCGTTGCGAGTTCAACGATTGGATTGCCCTCCGTGCCGACTTGAGCTATATGAAACGCTCCCACCGCATGGACCGCAACCTTAACTATCTAGACCCAGTTTTCACCGAGTATCGCAACGACTACCTGATGCTCCCCGTGATGGCCGACTTTTCGTTTGGCGGCGAGGCATTGCGTGGACACCTGCTTTGCGGCGGCTTTGCTGGCTACTGGCTGCAATCCCGTATCAAGGGAACAACCTACTGGATGACTGACTATTACGTGTTTTTCGATGACTTCAACCAAAAACGCGAATTTAACAGCGAAGACCAACGCTTCACAGCCGGTCTCGTTGGCGGTGTGGGCTTGAATTGGGACATTACTGACCATGTTGGCCTTAACCTTGACGCGCTTTATTATTATGACCTCGTCAGCTACCGCAAGAGTTACGCGCACTTGAGCGACCCGCGCTATCTGAACACCCTTTCCATCGACCTTGGCGTTTATTACAAATTCTAAAACCGAACGACTATGAAAAGAAATATCATTATATTGGCACTGATTGCCTTGATTTTCAGTGGTTGCCGCAAAGATGCCGACTATCACCCCTATATCGGAGAAACGGACAAATTGGCCTACGACAGCTATTCCACACAGTTCGAATACCTTTGGAAAAGCCTCAGTTCGGGTTATGTGTTTTGGGATGTTGACGAAACCGACTGGGATGCCGTCTACGAAGAATACATGCCCAAGTTCCATGCCCTTGACGCGCAGCATGAAGCCGGCCAGGAAGTGACTTTGGACGATCTAAACGAACTCTACACAGGTGCGATGGGCGGTCTGAGAGACCATCACATGGCCATAGTAATTAAAAACCTTCACCCCGCCGTTTCCGACACGTTACCATATTTCTACGTCAGCCCTGGCGAGATTGAGGTTGAGAAAAGGGATTATTTTACTATACCTACTTTTTTGTTACAGGTATATTTCAAATACCAAATGGATGCTGAGATGACCCTGCTTGACAACATTGAGGAGCAGGAATCGTTTGACGGCATGCTTGAAGAGATTGGCACGGGTATTTCTTACTACTATTTCTTGTTTAGGTTGCCCGATGGTCGCAAGATACCTTACTTCTGGCAGTCGGCGGCTGTCATTTCATACGTGATGAACGGCACTTCAGCCTCGGCTCAAGCCGCTAAAGCCGTTGTGGACAAATGGTTGACCGCCATCAAGGAAACACCCCGTGAGCAGTTGGCCGGCATCATTCTCGACAACCGCGCCAATGGTGGCGGCTGCCAAGATGACCTCGACTATCTCGTCGGCTCCTTCATCAACGAACGCACCGAGGTACTGAAGACCCGTTACAAGGAAGGTCCTGGAAGGCTTGAGTACTCGCCTTGGGTTTCCTATTACATCGATCCGAAGCCCGACTACCACCGCGACATCACCGCCGAAAATATCCCCTTCGTCGTCCTTACTAACATCTGTTCAATCAGCATGGGCGAGATTGAACCTGCCGTCATGAGGCACGTGATGCCTACGGTTCATGTCATCGGCGAGCGTACCTACGGTGCCACGGGGCCTCTGCAGCCTGTTTCGTTCATCGATCTCAACTACGGAGGGCCTTTTGGAGACCAAAACAATATGAATCATTACATCTACACCTCGACATTTGAGGCGCAAGTGGGTGGCAAGGTACTTGAAGGCATTGGCGTCACACCCGATGAAATAGTGCTCTTCAAAGACCACAACACCAGCTTCATGCCCCAGTTTGACGCGGCTATAGAATACATCAAGAATTACTAATAAATATATAAACCAAACAAACAATGAAAAAGCTAATAGCAACAATCGCAATCGTCCTGAGCATGGGCATGACCTTAACCGCACAAGTCGACGAAAACATGTACGAAACGAAGGGCAGCCTCTTCGGATTAGGCCAGAACATTTTTACCAACGCAGATGACGAGATGTTCCTGCCTTACGGATACGAAGAGGAGGACGTCTTTGTCCCTGAGACATTCTATGGGATGGATAACAATGGGGATGCAGGACTCTTCGGTTTGGGCAATAATGGTGTTTATGGCACCAACAGGGGCGGTGGTGGTCTGATTCTGCCAAGTGAACATGGTTCTACTGGTGATTCCGATGCTCCTTTGGGCACGGGCATCGCTGTGCTTACTGCACTTAGCGCAGCCTACCTTGTAGGCAAGAAACGCAAGGAATAATTGAAGTTCCCCTAACGGGGAATGGAGATTATTATCAGTTATCAAGCGGCGGCTTGTGGCGTTTACGATTCGTAGGCGTTACAGGCCACCGTCATTGCGAGGAACGAAGCAATCCAGAAAGAAAGCTTAACCCCTGAATTGCTTCGTCGTTCCTCCTCGCTAAGACGCGAAGCGCGTCAGGAAGGGAATCTCTATCCTTTTTTCCGCCCGTAATACCAAATCTGCCAGCTATTGAACAAGTTCTGCAAGACAGAGTAGAAAGCCAAATAAACCGAAGCCAAAGGATGCAGGTAATGGTTGGCCATCCAAATGCCCATGGCGGAGTTTTTCTGTCCCAACAGTTGTCCGCCAGCAATCGTGTCACCATATTTGTGCCCAATCCATTTGCCCAAACTGAATTGGATGATACAGAACAGCAAAGCTGAGATGCCAAGCCAAAGGATACTGTTCCAGTTGCCTTTGCCATTGAGGA
>JAEETL010000017.1 GCA_016290325.1 Muribaculaceae bacterium | reverse complement strand
TCTTGGCAATCATGATACGGGGCTGACGGCCTTCCTTCTTGGCAAAGAGGGCGGTCAAGCGACGAGCCTCTTCCAGGTCGGGATCTGATTTGGTTTCTGCTGAATACACGCCTGAAATGGTTTTAACAACTGCTTTGTAACGTCCAACGACTTCCTCACATGCATCGCTGATCTCACCCAGCGAAGCGCGATCCTTAGCGGCCTCGACAGCGAGCTCAAGCAAGTTGCCCTTGCCGGTCTTGACGCACTCGGTGATAGCGGCGAGGTCGGCTTTCACCTTTGCCTCGTCACGGTTAGCGCGCAACTTCTCAAGACCTTCAACCTGTTCCTTGCGAACCTCGGTGTTGTCGATCTCAAGGATGTCGATGGGAGCCTCTTTCTCGAGGGCATACTTGTTGATGCCGACGATGGTCTGACGGCCACTGTCGATGCGGGCCTGAGTGCGGGCGGCAGCCTCCTCGATACGCATCTTGGGTACGCCGGTCTCGATAGCCTTAGCCATACCGCCAAGCTTCTCAATCTCCTCGATGTGTGCCCATGCCTTCTGCACGAGTTCGTCGGTCAGAGCCTCTACATAGTAGGAACCAGCCCACGGGTCAATGACCTTAGTGGTATAAGTCTCCTGCTGGATGTAGATCTGGGTATTACGTGCAATACGAGCCGAGAAGTCGGTAGGCAGTGCGATGGCCTCATCGAGCGCGTTGGTGTGCAGCGACTGGGTGTGACCCTGTGCAGCAGCCATAGCCTCGATACAGGTGCGGCCCACGTTGTTGAAGGGATCCTGAGCGGTCAGCGACCAGCCAGAGGTCTGGCTGTGGGTACGCAACGACATTGACTTAGGATTCTCAGCGCCAAAGCTCTTCACGATCTTGGCCCACAACAGACGGCCAGCGCGCATCTTGGCAATCTCGGTGAAGAAGTTCATCGAGATACCCCAGAAGAACGACAGACGCGGAGCGAAGGCGTCAACAGACAGACCTGCGTTCACACCAGTGCGGATGTAGTCCATACCATCGGCCAGGGTGTAAGCCAACTCGATATCGGCGGTAGCACCTGCTTCCTGCATGTGGTAACCCGAAATGGAGATCGAGTTGAACTTGGGCATATACTTTGAGGTGTACTCAAAGATGCTGGCGATAATCTGCATCGAAAACTTGGGAGGATAGATGTAGGTGTTACGCACCATGAACTCCTTCAAAATATCGTTCTGGATGGTACCGGCCATTTCCTCGAGCTTTGCACCCTGCTCCAGACCTGACACGATGTAGAATGCCATGATGGGCAGCACAGCACCGTTCATGGTCATGGAAACTGACATCTTGTTCAAGGGGATACCGTCGAACAGGACCTTCATGTCCTCTACAGAGCAGATAGACACACCTGCCTTGCCGACGTCACCGACCACGCGCTGGTTGTCGGCGTTGTAGCCACGGTGGGTGGGAAGGTCAAATGCTACGGACAGACCTTTCTGACCAGAAGCCAGGTTACGGCGATAGAATGCGTTGGACTCGGCAGCGGTCGAGAAACCAGCATACTGACGAACGGTCCACGGACGGAACGGATACATCAGCGAGTAAGGACCACCCAGGAAGGGAGGAATACCTGCTACAAACTCCAGGTGCTCCAGACCCTCGATATCCTCGTGGGTATAAATCGGCTTAATGTCGATGAGCTCGGCATTCTTCCACACTTCGCCCTTGGGAAGGGGATTGTGCTTTACATTAAAAGCATCATTAGCGATATCTATATTCTTAAAATTCGGTCTCATAGTCGTCTCGTCATTTTAACAGTTTAGCGTTGAAGGCTTTTAACGTAGCAAGCACGTTGGTGCGCACATTGATGAAATTGGTAATACCCAGGGCCTTGAATTCATCGGTCTCGGGACCAGCGAGCACGAGCTCGGCACGGCCATCGAGTTCCTTAACTGCCTCGGGAATGAGGGCTGCATACTCGTCGTCACTGGAGCAAAGCACAACCACGTCGGCTTTCTTCTCCATAGCGGCGTCAACACCTTCCTTGACGGTGTTGAAACCGTTGTTGTCGATCAGCTCATAGCCAGCGCAAGCGAAGAAGTTGTCGCTGAACTGGGCACGAGCAAGACGCATAGCCAGATTGCCAATGGTGAGCATGAACACCTTGGGAGTGTTGGCAGCATGTTCAGTAGCAAGACGAATCTCCTCGAACTGCTCAGCCAGACGCTTGGTGTTAAGACCAACAGCGCCCTCTTTCTCCTCATGGTTGCAGCCGCAGTGGCAGCAGCAAGCCTCGCGAGCGTCGGCCTTGTCGGCAGCCTTCTCGGTAAAGTTGGGGAACTGGTTGGTACCCAGGAGCTGCTCACGACGCTTAGCCACCTTGTCAAAGCGAGCGTTGGCAGTCGCATTTACAGCATTGATGATGTCGCCGCTCTCAAGCGCGGCCTTGAAACCACCCTTGTCCTCAACCTCGAGGAAGAGCTTCCATGCAGCTTCGGCAAGGTTCTTGGTCAGCATCTCCACATAGTAGGAACCGCCGGCGGGGTCAACGACCTTGTCGAGGTGGCTCTCTTCCTTGAGCAGAATCTGCTGGTTGCGGGCGATGCGCTCGCTGAAGTCGTCGCTCTTCTTGTAGGGAGCGTCAAACGGGGTGACAACCAGTGAGTCAACACCAGCCAGAGCGGCACTCATGGCCTCGGTCTGGCTACGGAGCAGGTTCACATAGCTGTCATAAATCGTCATGTTGAAGCAGCTGGTCTCGGCATTGACATTCATCATGCACGAGTAGTCGTTAGCGGGATTGAACTGCTTAACGATGAGTGCCCAAAGTTCGCGAGCGGCGCGGAACTTGGCAATCTCCATGAAATAAACAGTCGAGATACCCATGTTGAACTTGATGCGGTTAGCCACCTCATCGGCGCTGAAACCTGCATCAGTCAGCATAGCCATCCACTCGGCACCCCATGCCAGTGCGTAACCTAACTCCTGGTAAATGTAGGCACCAGCATTGTTCAATGCCAACGAGTCAACGGTGAGCACGCGCAGGTGAGCAACGGGCTTCACAGCATTCATCAGTTCGGTAGCCATGGCAACGATGTCGCCAGGGAACGGCTCACCATGCTTGAAGGTGCGCTTGAACGGGTTAAAGGCGATCGAGCCCACAAAGGTGTCCTCGCAGCCATTCTCCTTGCAGAGATCAACAAGTTCTCTAGCATACTTAACGGCGCACTTGGGGCAGCACATGATGTTGATTTCACAAGCAGGAAGGGTGATACCCTTGAAGAGTTCCTTCAAGTCCACATCACCATTAGGCATGTGGAAACCAATCGAATTGATGCCCTTGTTGAGCACCTCGAGCGCTTTGGCATTGGCAGCCTTCACATCATCAACCTTGATGTTCTGGCGCACCTTCCAGTCGTTGTTGTAGCGGGTTCCGCGAACATAGGGGAACTCACCGGGGAGTGATTTGGTTTGCTTCAGGTCGGCGATGTCAACGCTGCGGTACAGCGGTTGTGCATCAAAACCCTCGTTTGTCCGCCAAACCATTTTCTTTTGAAAGTCGGCCCCTTTCAGGTCAACTTCGGCCTTGGCACGCCACTCCTCAGGAGTGACAGGCGCGAATTGGTCGAACAGTTTTTTTCTTTTTTCTGCCATAAAAGTAAATTATATAGTAACCTTAAAAATTTTGTATAGTCACTGTTGATTACTGGAATTCTTAATTCCAATCTGCAAATGTACTACTATTTCCCGAAATAATACCGAAAAAATCACATTATAAATTTTTAAAGCGATTTTTAAGTCAAGATAGCGCCCATTTTGAGTCCACATTGGCGAGAAAAAGCAAATTTCATGAGAAGAAAAAGCAAAAGTTGGGAAAAAAGAAGTATCTTTGGAGGATAGAATAAAAACTGGTAGAAAAATGGCGATAAAAAGAATTATGATCATAGCTTGCCTGATGATGCTGATGTTGCCCATGCAAGCAGGTAAGCATAAAGATGATGGGCCAGTTGTGGCTGCTTATGTAACAGGGTGGAATGCTGATATGCCATTGCCTGACTGCTCGGTATTGACGCATATCAATTACGCCTTTGGCAATGTAAACAAAACCTATGATGGGGTAACTATCCAGCGCCCTGAACGCCTACGTCAATTGGTTGAATTGAAGAAAGACAACAAGATCTATATCGTGTTGAGCATCGGAGGCTGGACAGCTGGTGGATTCAGCGAGATGGCATCGACCGAGAGGCGGCGCAAAGCGTTTGCAAAGGATTGCAAGCGAATAGTAAAAGACTTTGGCCTCGATGGCATTGATATCGACTGGGAATATCCCAGCAGCAGCGAAGCCGGAATCATATCATCACCAGCAGACATTGACAATTTCACGTTACTGATGAAAGAACTGCGCAAGGCGTTGGGCAAGGACTACTTGCTGTCGTGTGCCACAATCGCCGATGCCAGATTTGTCGATTTCAAGGCGATTGAGCCCTATGTTGACCTGGTGAACATCATGATGTATGACGTGGGCAACCCACCCTATCACCACGCGTCGCTCTACCGCAGCGATATGTCAGGCCGCGTGACGGCCGAGGAAGCCTTACAGGCGCATCTTGACGCTGGGATGCCAGTGAACAAACTGGTCCTGGGCGTGCCTTTCTATGGCCGTGCAGTCAAGGGGTTTGGCGATACGGCCTATGGAGCCCTGGTGAAACGCAATGATGCCACACGCATGTGGGACGATGTTGCAAAAGTGCCCTATCTGGTTAAGGACGGCGAGTTTGTTTGCACCTACGAGGATGCCGAGTCGCTGTCCTGGAAGTGCCAGTTCATCAAGGAAAAGGGGATGCGTGGCGCCATGTACTGGGAGTATCGCTGTGATGACGAGGCCGGGACGTTGCGCAACGCTGTGTGGAACGGTGTCATGGGGCTGCCTTAATGCAGTGAATTCAATTGTTGAACAAAAGTAGTTTTCATGACATATCACAGGTAATGAATTGATTTTTTTATGCGTGTAGTTGTGAAAATGCGCATTTTAACCTAATTTTGCAGACAAACTACAATAATATCATCAAAATGGAAAATAACGCTACTGCAGTTAGACTGTATTCATTGGGTTGGCGCGAGATGCGCACCTATATGTTCGCTTTGTTGTTTATTGCTGGTAACATCGTGCTGCCTCAGCTGTGTCACTTGATTCCTCAGGGTGGCCTGATACTGTTGCCCATCTATTTCTTCACCCTCATTGCCGCCTATAAGTTCGGCCTGCGCGTGGGTCTGTTGACAGCCATCTTGTCACCGTTCATCAACTCGATGCTGTTCGGCATGCCTCCAGTTGCAGCCCTGCCCATCATCACCATCAAGGGTGTGTTACTCGCTGGTGCTGCCGCATGGATGGCTAACCGCAGCAAGGGCGCCTCGCTGCTGGCACTCATCGGCGTGGTGCTGGGCTATCAGCTTGGTGGGGGTGTCATCGAGTGGGCAATGACTGGCAGTCTGGCTAGTGCTTTGCAGGACTGGAAACTGGGCTGGCCCGGCATGATGCTGCAAGCCGTGGGAGGCTGGCTGGTATTGAACCACCTGCTGCGCAAGTAAATCCAGTCTCTCAATAGACATATTAAAACAACACTGCACTGCCATTCTGTTGGCGGTGCAGTATTGTTAATATTGAGAATTAAACTCTGTTTCTTACTTGTTGAGGTTCATCTTGATGGTGTAGCTTCCTGCCTGGTATTCTCGTGACTGCATTTCACCAGGGAGGGTAACCGACGCTGTCGCTCCTTTGGGGACGGTAAATTTCCAAATCCACTTGTCGCCCTCATATTTCCAAGAACTCTTAATGAGACCTGCAGCCGATTTATATTCGGCATCAAGATAGCCCAAACGCCTGTCAGGGATGGGTTTCATGATGATGTGGCGGAAGCCCGGCTGAGCCGTGTCAGCAGCAATGCCTGCTGCAGTTTCCCAAATCCATTGGCAAACCACACCATAAGCATAGTGGTTGAAACTGTTCATGCCCTGCGGGCCCATGCCTTCCTCGATCATATAGCTGTTCCAGCGTTCCCAGATGGTTGTTGCACCATTGTCCACAGAATAGAGCCAGCTGGGATTCTTGCGCTGGAAAAGCAGTTCATAGGCGATGTCGCTCATTCCGTTCTCGGTGAGAATCGGCATCAGGATGGAAGTGCCCAAGAAACCCGTCTGCAAGCAATTTCCATGTGCAACAAAGTTTTCACGCAAGCGCTTCAGCATATTGTCACGGGCTTGTCCTTGGAACAAATCGTTCTTGAGAGCAAACAAAATCGGCGTCTGCATCGTGTTGAGTATCTCAGCCTTGAACTCACCTTTATCATTGAAAAAGCGTTTCAGCAGGTAGGCTTTTGCCTCATTGACCATGGTCTCATATTTTGATGCGTCACGGCCAGTGGCTCGAGCCATGTCGCGCATCATAGCGGCATCAATCGCCCAGTAGGAGGCACCCAAGTAGCTCCAATAAACACGAGTATCGGACTTAACACCATATTTGCCAAAGGCCTTGCCAGTGCAACTCTCAAGCGGTTCATAGCTCAGCCAGTCGGCCCACTGATAGTTGCCGTTCTCGGCATTCAGGGCGGTGTGGTCATATTTCGTCTGGTTCACGTGGTCCATGAACTTCTCCATCGAGGCCCAATGTTGGTTTACGATGTCATTGTCACCGAACTGTTTCCAAACCGTCCAGGGGACAATGATTCCTGCATCGGCCCAGCCCAAACGCATCATGTCGGTAGACATGGCGCCATATTGTGCCCACGGAGCAACACCAGGATAGGCACCTGTCTCGCTCTGGGAGTCGCGCACATCACGCAACCACTTGCGGAAGAAGCTGTCAGTGTTGGCAAAGAAGGTTCCCGTCTCGGTGAACACTTGAGTGTCAGCCATCCATCCCAGGCGCTCGTTGCGTTGTGGGCAATCGGTGGGCACCGACAGATAGTTGGAACGCTGTCCCCAAAGTGTATTGGAAATCAGCTTGTTCACCAGTTCGTTGCCCGTAGTGATTTTGCCAATCTCCAAGTCCTGGGCAATAGAGGTCACAGGAATAGACTTAACGCTGTTGATGACCACATCGTCGGTCACTGTGATCGAAATCAGACGATAACCAAAGAACGTGAAATGGGGATACCATTCGGCATGATCTTTGGAATCGGCAAAGGTATAGTCAATTCTCATGCCCGTTTCGGGAATACGCAGGTTCTGGCGATGCACACTACCCTCGGGACCATCCATGCCACGGCTCTTCAAGCCATTGCCATCGTTCAGCAATTCAGAGGTAATGCAGGTGAGTCGCGTTCCAGCTTTGGCATTGAACACAAAGGCCGGCACAGCAGAGCAATTCTGACCAAAGTCAATCACAAGATGCTCACCGGGGCGTACAACCATCGGCTCTCCCCTGGTATATTCCCTGCTGATGACCACTTTGCCAAAGGCCGTTGAATCAGCGCCCTCAATATCTCTCCAGATGTAGGCACGGACTGGGGCGAGTGCGAGGTCGTGGCGCAGGTAAATCTCGGCGCCGTCAGTCGGGAGGATTTCTCCCTTGAACTCATCGCTCACGACAGGTCTTGCCAATTCGGGGCTTGTCGGATCAACATCACGCACACGGGCGTCATATTCCTCACCGTCGAAAATAGCCGCATGTTTTACAGGGCCAGCAATTCCGGCTTTCCAATGCTGTGTATCGGTGCCATAGCGTTTCTTGGTGCCATCAGCGTAGGTCAGCTCCAGGACACCGCGAAAAGCACACTTCTTGCCAATCATTCCGTCATTGCCACCAGGCGTGACAATCTTGTCGGCCCACCATCCAGGCGTCACCTGTGCCGACAGCACGTTCTCGGCACCAGCAGCGGTATTGAACTTGCTCGTAACGTCATAGGTGAATGAACGCTTGGTCTTCATCGGATGGGTAAAACCGGGCTTGAGGACTTCGTCACCGATGTTCTGACCGTTGACATAGATTTCATACACGCCAAGGCCTGTCGTCATCCACACAGCCTTGGTAACCTGCTGCTCGTTCTTCAACGTGGAGACGAACCAGTTGGCGCCATCGGCCGCACGGGTTCCATCCTGGACTACCCCTGTCACAACAGGGGCGTCGGCAACAGCAATCCATGACGATGCGTTCCACGCGTCACCTTCGAGCGTTGGAGCGCATTGCGACATCACAGTCTGTTTCACCGAATTACAAGCGGTGAGAGTAATGATGCCCACAATACAGGCTAATAGTTTCCATTTAAACTTCATCATTTCTATTATTTATGAATTTTGATTATTTACTATGACATCAACTGTATCTACTGTTTTACGAATGGCTCAAAAGTGGGAAAGTCAAAACAATAAAAGCGATGAGCAGGATCAGTGATAAGAAGGAGAGCCAGGTGCGTTGATACTTCTTATATAGAATTACTGGCAGGAGGCTCAAGCCGACAACTGTGACAAGATACAGCAACAACAGGGACAAAACGCTCATGAATGTGTAGCCATGATTAACCAGCATCTTACTCACTTCAAATCCGCCGAGGGTCGACCACATTGCCCCCTTACAGATATTGGTGACAGTACGCGTGACTTGACCTTCATTCTTATGTAGGAATTCACTAGCAAACACAAAGGTTAACGGTACCAGAATGATATTGATTAAAACAAACCAATCATTTGTGTCATCTACTGTTCCAAGGAATAACAGAGCAACAAAGAGACCCAAGGCACCAAACCAAGCCATTACCAATAGCGTCTTTAACAAGTGCCAGATGGTTGATTTCCATCCAAGCCCATAGAACTGACGAAAGTTCAGCACGAACAGATATATACTGTATATGGAGTAAACTGTCGAGACCACCATGGCAATGAGGCCGAATATTGTTGCCACATTTCCCCAAAAAGTGGTTTGAGGAGGGGCTCCTGAAAGCAAGGCTGGCATTTCCACAATCCGACATAGTCCGATTCCTAAATTTTGAACAATGAGCAATAGCCATTGTTGGCATAATACAAAGACGACGAAAATATAGGTTTCAACAAAATTGTATCGACTGACGTGGCGATGGGCAATCCAGATGCACAATACAAAAAAGACAGCTATGAAAAGCCATTCATAGAGCAAATTTTTGGTGAGCAGTTTGAATAACCATAGTATCGAATTGGTGAGCACCATCATCTGATCAGAAAATGTATGGCCCTCGAGAAGTTCGATAATATGCTGAAGAATGGAATTCAAACCTAGGTCATTCACTTTCACGGCATCTCCTCCGATACTCAACAAGAGTTGTTTGACCAGATAAGTGACAGAAATCAACAACACAATAGTCACCGCCAGCAATTTGAACGGCGGGAAATAGTTCTGGCGGTGGCCGTTGAGGTAGTCTTTAACCATATAACCCGGTCGCCAGAACAGGTCACGTATCGTGCGGAAAATCGGTCGGTTACCCAGTCCCCAAACGTCTAGAAGATTCAAGATTGCCTGTCGCCACGAGAAGCGGCTCCAATGGCTCGCCTGGCCACATTGGGGGCAGAAACGGCCAATGAAGTCATTACCACAGTTGATGCACACATGTGCTGTATTGTCGGCAGCACGGTGCACAGCCCATTGTTGTTGACGGCGATCAAGCTTCAAGTCCAGGGCTTTGACTTTGCGGCGCCAAGTATTCTTTTTGATGGGTTTCGGTGGTTTTGGCTTCTTAACCCATTTCAATTTGAACTTCTTGACTGCGTTTTTTAATTTTGCGGTCAGTTTCATGGTGCAAATATAGAAAAAATCCCATACAGACAACTGCCTGTATAGGATTTTCTTTGATGAGGGTGAATAAACCAGGTTCTAACCCACCCTATCCAAAAACCAGTTGTCGCTTATCAATTGAGCGTAATATCAACACTAGTGTTTTGGGTATATGACTTGCGCAAAGCGTCCCAGAAGGCAGTTTTTGTCAAGCCACGGTTATACCAGTCATCATCATAGCAAACGCCATTAATGCCTTTGTTGGTCGATGGAATACAAACATAAGCGGTTCCAAAAGAGATGGCCTTGTAACCCAATACACTCACTTGGTTGAGTTCATAAGTTTTCTTATTTGTCTCACTTACCAGGCTAAGTATCTTGCCAGAATAGCTCCAAGAGTCAAAATACCAATCGGTTTTAATGCGCAAGTTGCCATTGTTCATAACTGTGATCTCAGCCTTAGCAGCTTGGGTTTCATTAAAAGCCCAGACTTTCTTATCACTCTTGTCTAACGTGTTATCGTAAGCCAAGAATAAGGGGGTTGTCAAGTCGGACTTCTCCACTTGGTCCATATCGAGAATGGGATTATCGCCACATGATGACATGAAGATGCTGAAAATCACTGCGACTAATGGGAAAAAATAGCGTTTCATTGTTGGTGAATGGTTATTAAGTTAATAATCTAATGTATCAGAACATTTTGTCAGGATAGACACCTGTTGCGTGCAACTCGGCGAACTTGTCAACGACACCCTGGCGGTCGGCCGCATAGGTAACGCCAAACCATTTGCTCTCGGTGGTGAGGACCTTGACCTGGGCTGTGCCGTCGGTTACCATTTGATTGACAACGGTGGGGATAAAGAACTCAGCCTTGGGCTTGTCAATACTCTCCTTGAGGAAGTCAATAAAGCACGTCTCGCTATGCTTAAAATAGTCGGGAGTGAAGCCCCAGAAATTCATCGATACGGGGGTCTCGAATGCCAGGTGCTGCACAACACCGTTCTCGTCGGTGAAAACGATGTTGTGGTCAGCGTCATAACCGATATCGGTTCGCTCGACCACGCCAGTGAGCAGACCGTCTTTGGTCTCGCACACGCCACGAGCCACCGTGCCGCTCTCGCTCATGGTGTTGCCCACCTTGAAGCCTACCATGCTGTAATGGCCCTTGCTGTCCTCGGGAAGCGAAGAAAGTTCGGCAGCCATCACCTCAAAGCTATTGCGGCCATAGTAGTCATCGGCATTGATGATGGCAAAAGGCTCATTAATCACATCCTTACCCATGAGCAAGGCGTGGTTAGTACCCCACGGCTTAACGCGCTCGGCGGGGCAGGTAAAGCCCTCGGGAAGATCGTTCAAGCCCTGAAAGACAAGCTCAACAGGGATGTGACCCTCGTATTTTGATAAAATCTTTTCGCGGAAGTCGGCCTCAAAATCCTTGCGGATTACAAAGACTACCTTGCCAAATCCGCTGTGGATGGCGTCATAAATGGAATAATCCATAATGGTCTCGCCGTGAGGGCCTAGACCATCAAGCTGTTTTAGACCGCCATAACGGCTACCCATGCCGGCGGCGAGGACAAATAATGTCGGTTTCATATTTAGTTCTTAGTTTTTTTTTAGTCCTTAGTGTTGTTAGTTATTTGTTAACCTTGAAATCAAAGATGATGGTGCGGCGGTATTCCTCGTCGGGTCGCAAGACCGGTGACTGGAAATTGTCGTGATTGGGAGCGTCTGGCATGCCCTGACACTCGATGGCTACGCCGTCATAGTCATGATACTGCTTGCCGCTCTTGCTCAGAGGGCATCCCTCCAGCCAGTTGCCAGTATAGACCTGTGCAGCAGGCTGATCGGTGCTGATCTCCACCATGCGGCCCGACTGCTTATCACACAGCACGGCAGCCAGATGCAGGTCGCCATCCTCATATCCGTCAACAATCCAGCAGTTGTCATAACCCTTACCATAGTTCAGTGCAGGGAAGTCCTGCTTGATGTCACGGGCAATCACCTTGGGCTGGGTGAAGTCCATGGGAGTTCCCTCGACTGTTGCCATCTCTCCCGTGGGAATGAGGTCGGCATCGGTTACCAGATAGCGAGAGCAGTTGAGCTGCAGCACCTGGTCAAGTGCGGTTCCTTCCCTATCCTCACCTGCCATATTAAAATATGTGTGGTTGGTGAGGTTCAGGACAGTGGGCGCATCGGTCACGGCACCCAACTCAATCTTGAGGACGTTGTCGTCGCTCCAAGTGTAGGCCACGCGTGCATTCAGGCAGCCAGGATAATTCTCGTCACCATCAGGACTCTCAAGCGTGAAGACAACTGTGTCACCCTCCATATCGCATTCCCAAATCTTGTTCTGATAGCCTACATTGCCGCCATGCAGGTGGTGTTTATCCTGATGGTTGCAGTTCAGTTGGTAATCCTTGCCGTCGAGGGTGAAATGACCCTTGCAGATGCGGTTAGCAAAACGTCCAGGCACCTTGCCAGCACATGGTCCGTCAAAGAAATAGTCATTCAGGTCTTTGTAGCCCAGCACCACGTCGGCGAGATTGCCGTCACGGTCGGGCACCTTAATCTCCAAGATGCCAGCACCCAATGATGAGAGCTTTACGCTCGCGCCACTGGCATTGATGAGCTCGTAGGTGGTGATTTCACCACGCTCGGTCTCGTGTGTATCGATTCTGATGCTTTTCATGTTAATCCTCTACCTTGCGAGCGCCGTCACTGATAATCACATTGATCACTTCAGGCTCATGTCCGTATTTAGCATTGAATTTCTCCTTGGCGGTGGCGATGAAATTGTCATAGCGGTCATCCTTAACCAGGTTGATGGTGCAACCGCCAAAACCGCCGCCCATGATGCGCGAACCGGTCACGCCGCATTCGCGGGCAACATCGTTGAGGTAATCCAGCTCCTCACAGCTCACCTCGTAGTCACGCGACAGGCCGTCGTGGGTCTCATACATGCAACGGCCCACGGTCTCGTAGTCACCACGCTCCAAGGCGTCGCAGACATCGAGTACACGCTGCTTCTCGCCAATGACGAAGCGCGCACGGCGATAATCCTCGTCGCTCAACTTGTCACGCACGTCGGCAAGCATGGTGAAGGTAGCATCGCGCAGGGTGTCCATGCCCAGAATAGAGGCTACACGCTCGCATGACTCACGGCGCTTGTTATAGGGAGAATCCACCAATTCGTGCTTCACTTTGCTGTTGAGCAGCACCAGTTTGTAGCCCTCGGGGTGGAACGGGAAATACTCGTGCTCCAGCGAACGGCAGTCGAGGCGCATCAGGCAATCCTTCTTGCCAAACACGCTGGCGAACTGGTCCATGATGCCACAATTCACGCCGCAATAGTTGTGCTCGGTGCTTTGACCGATTTTAGCGAGTTCAAACTTATCGATCATGTTCTCGTTGAACATATCGTTGAGCGCAAAGGCAAAGCAAGATTCCAGGGCAGCCGATGAAGACAGACCAGCACCCAGGGGCACATTACCGGCAAATACCGTATCAAAACCCTTGACAGTACCGCCACGCTTGATGGTCTCGCGGCAGACACCGAAGATATAACGGGCCCACTGCTCCTGAGGAGCGTCCTCCTCCTTGAGGCCGAACTCGCAGTAAGCGTCCATGTCCATGCTGTAAACGCGCACCTTATCGGTTCCGTTGATGTTAATCTCGGCCATGATATACTTATCAATGGCTCCCGGGAACACAAAACCACCGTTATAATCGGTGTGCTCGCCGATGAGGTTGATACGTCCCGATGAAGCATACAGCACGCCATCGGTGCCGAATTGCTTCTTGAATTGGTTTTGAATCTTTTCTTTCATGACAATTAATTATGATGTTAAATATGATTACTTAATAAATGGTTTTGGGTGAAAGGAACCACCGCAACAACAATGGGAATCTACCTGAAAGGTTAATTCCTGACATCATTGCAGTCCCCCAATTAAATTCTACCTCTTGAATATACTGGGATCGTTGATGATTCTCTCAATATTCGCGGTGTTGATGTGTCCTTTAATGACAACCATCGCATCGCTCATATCACTGGCATTGGCAATGACTAGCTCATTGACATACTGACCGTCACGGCGCACGAGCACCGTCTTTTGCTCACCATAACCCTTTTGGGTGGTCACGATTTCCTCATAGGAGCGCTGCTTGCAAAGGTTTAGAAGGCGCTTGCGGAATTTGTCGCGATCGTAGTGACTACACTTACTCAAATCAAGCAGTTGCACAGAAGTAATGCCAAGACCGGCTTCGGCCAAAGTGGGCGAAATCAGGCGTCCAAGTCCCAATAGGCCACTACCCACGTTGACATACTGTGCATCCCTGGCATCACGCATATCGTCGATGATATCGCTGGCATTACGCGTCAGCATGCTGCAAGACATCACTATCAGCGACAGTAGCAATAATGATAGGGTTCTCATCGTTTTGCTCATTGGTTTTTCTTTTAAGACAATTAACAATAATAGATGACAAAAGTATGAAAAAATGTGAGATGTTGCACATTATCTTTTCTTAAAATTCCCAAAAAGATAATATTATCTATGCATTTCTAATAAAAACCCATAAAAAGTAAGTCCATTAACGATGAATTAATGATAAACTCAGGATAGATTAAGGCCAACGGCTAAGTGGTTTATCGCCTGAATCAAGTGGACTTGAACAATGAAGTCCAAATGAAATACCGCAAATTATTGCTGAAATGATTTGCCCATCATCATTTCCAATTATAGGAAAGACTATGAGCAGAATAAAAGAAACAAGACAAACAATAAGAGTGATACTATACCACCACTCATTAAAAGAGTCTTTGAAGTCGCTATAGTCTTTCATTTTAATAGGAGAGTTTATCGATTTGCAAATATAATTCTTTTTTTTATATAGTGCAAAAATCATGCCAAAAGACGTAAGATTTAACATCAAATTAATTGTTGACGGCCAAGAAAGGATTGTTTCAGCGAGCACAAACACAAAGGAACTTGTCAGGCAGCTTGGGATGGCCCGTAAAGAGGCAGATAGTTTCCGGAAAGGAGTTGATCGTTGGGGACAGTCTGTTATGGGGTTCGCTGCTATTCAGACGGCAATAAGTTCGTTTAGAAGTGCCATGCATGGTCTTCTCGACGAGAGTCTGTCATTTGGCGGAGCCATGCGTGAGGCCAACACGATGGCCGGCAAGAACAGCCAAGACTTCGAGCGTCTGAAAGACCAGGTAGCTGAATTGGCGAAGACTGTTCCTGTCGCCCGTGACGCTCTCGCCAAGGGTTTGTACCAGGTTATCAGCAATGGTGTGCCCTATGAGAGGAAAAGCACTTTGTCAACACATTGTCGTTCATTAACCGTTTTTTACAACACATTATCTGCAATGTGGAAAATAATTATTATCTTTGCGCCAAACTTATTAAGCAACAACCAAAATCATAAATAATTCACATTTTATTTAGACATGGCTAACATTAATGACTTTAATTTTGCCGGACATAAGGCAATCGTGCGCGTTGATTTCAACGTGCCCTTGAATGAAAAAGGAGAAATTACCGACGACACCCGTATCCGCGGTGCGGTTCCAACTTTGAAGAAGATTCTTGCCGATGGCGGCGCGCTTATCATCATGTCGCACATGGGCAAACCCAAGGGCAAAATCAACCACAAATTATCGCTGAGCCAAATCACCAGTGCTGTAGCATCGGCACTTGAGAGACCCGTGAATTTTGCTCAGGATAGCGCTGATGCCAAGAGCCAAGCCGATGCACTTAAACCCGGTGAGGTGCTGCTGCTCGAGAACCTGCGCTTCCATCCCGAGGAGGAGGGCAAGCCCGTGGGCATTGAGAAAGATGATCCCAACTATGATGCAGCCAAGAAGGAGATGAAGGCACGCCAGAACGAGTTTGCCAAGACTTTGGCCAGCTATGCCGACGTGTATGTAAACGACGCCTTCGGTACCGCTCACCGTCGTCATGCTTCGACCGCTGTTATCGCCGACTTCTTTGATGCCGACCACAAGATGTTGGGCTATCTGATGGAGAAGGAAGTAACAGCCATCGATAATGTGATGAAGAATGCCCAGCATCCCTTCACCGCCATCATCGGCGGCAGCAAGGTATCATCCAAACTGTCGGTTATCAAGAACTTGCTCGACAAGGTAGATAACCTTATCATCGGCGGTGGCATGGGTTACACCTTTATCAAGGCACAGGGTGGCCACATCGGTGACTCGCTGCACGAGGACGAACTGATGCCCGAGGCTCTGAACGTCATTGCAGCCGCCAAGAAGAAAGGCGTTAACCTGAGCCTCTCGGTAGCTACTGTTGCTGGCGACAGTTTCTCAAACGACGCTAACCGCCAGACGGTGGACATTTACAATATCCCCGATGGTTGGGAGGGCATGGATGCCAGCGAAGCCTCATTGGCCAACTGGAAGAAGATCATCCTCGACAGCAAGACCATCCTGTGGAATGGTCCCGTCGGTGTGTTTGAGTTTGAGAACTTTGCTCACGGCACCGGTGAGATTGCCAAGTATGTAGCTGAAGCTACCCAGAACGGAGCCTACTCTCTCGTGGGCGGTGGCGACTCGGTTGCAGCCGTTAACAAGTTTGGCTTGGCCGATCAGGTATCCTATGTCTCGACTGGTGGTGGTGCCATGCTTGAGGCCATCGAGGGTAAGACCCTGCCTGGCGTAGCAGCCATCCTGGGCGAGTAACCCTGCCTGACAATGTGCCTCACGCAAAGACGTTAAGGCGCTAAGATTTATTTTTTCAAACAACTTTGACAGTCCTATTGACAAACACTGACAACATGATTGTTGTGATGCTTGTCAAGAATGTTGCCAAAGTTGTTTGTTTTTTATTTTTATTATAGCATCATATTATAAAAAAAGCAGTACCTTTGGGGCAGTGAAACCAATAACAAATCTGTTTTCCTAAAAATACTTTAACAAGAGACAATGGAACCTTTATTTGAGAAACTCAAAAGCAACGCGATTGCCAAGAGGCAGCGCATCGTTCTTCCCGAGAGTACTGAACCCCGCACACTGACGGCAGCTGAGCGCATCATTGCTGACGGCATCGCCGACATCGTGCTCATTGGCGACAAGGCTGAAATACTTGCCAAAGCCGCTGAACTGGGGCTCAACAACATTGACAAGGCTACTGTCATCAACCCCAACGATGCCGAGGCTGTCGAGAAATATGCTCAACTGTTCTATGAACTGCGCAAGGCTAAGGGCGTGACCATCGAGGATGCCCGCAAGAAGGTGCTTGACCCGCTGTATCTGGGTTGCCTGCTCATCAAGGCTGGCGATGCCGACGGCCAGGTTGCCGGTGCGATGAACACCACGGGTAACGTGCTGCGCGCCGCCTTCCAGGTATTGAAGACAGCTCCCGGTATCAGCACCGTTAGTGGCGCCTTCCTGATGCTGTTGCCCGAGGGCTCACCCTATGGCCACAATGGCGTGATGGTATTTGCTGACTGTGCTGTGGTTCCCGATCCCGATGCCCAGCAGTTGGCACAGATTGCCGTGAGTGCCGACCGCACAGCACGCGCCCTCGCAGAGATCGATGATCCCAAGATTGCCATGCTGAGCTTCTCAACTAAGGGTAGCGCTAAGCATGAGCGCGTTGATAAGGTGATTGAGGCCACACGTTTGGCCAAGGAGATGAATCCCAACCTGAAGATTGACGGTGAATTGCAGGCCGATGCAGCCATCGTGCCCAGCGTTGGTACCAGCAAGGCTCCCGGCAGCGACATCGCTGGTCATGCCAACGTGCTTGTGTTCCCCGACCTGGGTGTAGGCAACATTGCTTATAAGCTGGTTCAGCGTATCGCTGGCGCCAAGGCAGTGGGTCCCGTTCTCCAGGGTCTTGCCGCCCCCGTTAACGACTTGTCACGCGGCTGCAACGAGGACGACATCTACCGCACGGTAATCCTCACCTGCAACCAGGCGATCAACAGATAATAACAGTTAAAAGTTAATATTGACTCAAAATTTAAAACGACAATTTTAAATAAAAAACCCGATATATGAATATCTTAGTGCTTAACTGTGGCAGCAGCTCTGCCAAGTACAAACTTATCGAGATTAAAGAGAATAAGACCCTTGCTGAGGGTGGTGTGGAAAAAATCGGTTTGCCCGACGGCTTTATCAAACTGAAATTTGATGACGGCAGCAAGAAGAACATCGACTTGGGCCTCATCGACCACAAGGGTGCCATCAAGGCCATTCTCGATGCTCTTATCAATCCAGAGTATGGCTGCATCAAGGATCTGAAGGAGATTGACGCCGTTGGTCACCGCGTGGTTCATGGTGGCGAGAAATTCTCTCGCAGCGTCCTCATCACCGACGAGGTGAAGGACATGATCCGCGAGTGCTACGGTATCGCTCCGCTGCACAACCCCGTGAATATGGCAGGTATCGAGGCTATTGAGGCCGTTTTGCCTAATGTTCCCCAAGTGGCTGTGTTTGACACCGCCTTCCACCAGACGATGCCCAAATCGGCATTCATGTATCCGTTGCCCATGGAGTATTACACCAATGACCACGTTCGTCGTTATGGTTTCCACGGCACGAGCCACCGCTTCATCACTCAGCGCGTGTGTGAAATGCTGGGCACTACCCCCGAGGGCAAGCGCATCATCTGCTGCCACATCGGTAACGGTGCCAGCATCAGCGCCATCAAGGACGGCAAGAGCATCGACACTACAATGGGCTTGACCCCCACCGAGGGCCTAATGATGGGTACCCGCTCGGGCGATGTTGACCCGGGTGCGTTGCTGTTCCTCATGGAGAAGTACAACCTGAGTCCTAAGGAGATGCTGAACATCATCAACAAGAAGAGCGGTGTGCTGGGTATCACTGGCGTGAGCAGCGACATGCGTGACGTGGTTGATGCTGCCGAGAAGGATGGCAACGAGCGCGCTCAGTTGGCACTTGACATGTACGAGTTGCGTATTCTCAAGACCATCGGTGCCTATGCCGCTGAGTTGAATGGTGTAGACATCATCGCCTTTACTGGTGGTGTTGGCGAGAACCAGTACCAGACCCGCAAACGCGTGTGCCGTCAACTGTCCTACCTGGGCGTGAAGATTGATGAGGAACTCAACGACACCCTGTGGCGTGGCAAGGAAGGCGAGATCAGCACTCCTGATAGCAAGGTTAAGGTCGTTGTGGTTCTCACCGATGAGGAGTACATGATTGCCCACGACACTGAGGCCATCGTCGAGGGCCGCGAGCCGTAAACGCGCAGCATAGCTTAAGCTATAGGATAGTATATTATAAACCCTGTACTTGACCGGATTGGTGAAGTACAGGGTTTGTTTTGTGGCTTTTATCAAAAATAAGCGTATTATTTTCCTAAGCCAACGACTCGCGAAACCGACTTGATTGTTGCGGCTTTATCGCTGTGATGGGAATCCATGCCGCTACCGAGTGGATGTTCATGATCGACAGGACAATAGGCCGTGTATTGGGTTAACTGCGCATTGAGCGACAACAGCAAATAGCCGTCCTCATTAATTGTATAGTACAATTCTTCATGTTCTCCGTCATCGAACCAGAGATACAAACGGTTGAATTGCTGCTCCCATGTCAAGTCAATATAATCTATTATTATGTTGTGATTGGAATAGGTAGAATATCCATATTCACCTGTATGGTCTTCATAGAAGTCAAAACTTACCTTAATTTGATCGGGAATATCAAATCTCTCACCACTATCGTCTATGGCATACTCCGAAATCCAGCTACCTACAATGCTATTAGAGTGATGTTCACCCAAAATGACATCAATAACGGCATTGACATCGGCGATGGTGACTTCGCCGTCACCATTCACGTCGCCATATACATAGTTCTGGGCCAACACGCTACAGGGCATAGTAAACATCAACCCGATAAGGAGAATTTTAATCTTTTTCATCATAAACATACCAGTAAATAATTTTGTTTTAGGAATTAAAAGTTAATAATAGAAAGCCGATATAAACTCATTTCGTTGACATTTAGCAATCTAGAATGGGTATTAGAGATTTCTAAATCACTAAATGAATAATTCGTGTGCAAATTACGTCATTATTCTAGATGTATGCAAGATAATTTTAAGAATTATGACAATGACGACTGCAGAAAAAAACTATACTCTATTACCTGTTAACTGAAAACTATTTACTACCTTTGCACGTTAAAACAATCAATAAGACTATGTTAAAAGACAAAATAGAAGCGCTGAAGGCGCAAATAGCAGAGCTCAAGGCCGAAAATGAGGAGGCACTTGAGGCATTGCGTATCAAATACCTGAGCAAGAAGGGTGAGATAACGGCTTTGTTCAACGAGTTTCGTGAGGTTGCTCCCGAGGAGAAGCGCGAGTTAGGTCAAAAGCTCAATGAGCTGAAGAACCTCGCTACCGAGAAGATTAATGCCCTGCGTGAGGCAACCAAACAGCAAGCCAAGGAGCAGAACAAGATTGACATCACACGTCCCGCATTCCCTGCCGAGCTAGGTACACGTCACCCGATCTCGGTGGTGCGTAAACAGATTATCGATATCTTCTCCCGTTTGGGCTTTACCATCGCTGACGGTCCCGAAGTGGAAGACGACTGGCACGTGTTCAGTGCGCTGAACTTTGCTGCCGATCATCCTGCACGCGACATGCAGGATACCTTCTTTATCGAGAAGAACGAGCAGGACGTAACTCGCAATATCGTGCTGCGTAGCCACACCAGCTCGGTTCAGGTGCGCACAATGGAGCGCAATCAGCCGCCCATCCGCATCATTTGCCCCGGCCGTGTTTACCGCAACGAGGCTATCACTGCCCGCGCTCATTGTTTCTTCCACCAGATTGAAGGTTTGTATATTGACAAGAACGTGACCTTTGCCGACCTGAAGCAAGTGCTGCTGCATTTCGCAAAGGAACTCTTTGGCACCGAGACCGAAATCCGCCTGCGTCCCAGCTACTTCCCGTTCACTGAGCCAAGTGCTGAGATGGACGTGACCTGTATGCTGTGTGGCGGCAAGGGCTGCGGTTTCTGTAAGCACACTGGCTGGGTTGAAATTCTGGGCTGTGGTATGGTGGATCCCGCCGTGCTTGAGGCTAGCGGCATCGACAGCACCGTCTATAGCGGCTATGCCTTCGGCCTTGGCGTGGAGCGCATCACCAACCTGAAGTATATGGTGAAAGACTTGCGCATGTTCAGCGAGAACGATGTGCGCTTCCTTGACGAGTTCAAGAGTGCGCATTGATTTGCATGAGCAAATCAATGAGGCGTTAGGTATTAGGCTTTAGGCGTTAGGGGCTGTGCACATTATTGTCCCACGTTAAACCTAAAGCCTAACACCTAAAACCTAAAGCCTATCATGACAATAAAAGAACGATATCAGGGGATTTTAGAGTATTTCCAACGAGAACAGCCTAATCCCGAGACCGAGTTGCAACATCGTGACCCGTTTGAATTGTTGGTGGCCGTGATGTTGAGTGCCCAGTGCACTGACAAGAGGGTGAATATGGTCACACCAGCACTGTTTGAGGCCTACCCCACAGCTCAAGCGATGGCAGCTGCAAGTGTAGAGGACATTTTGGAATATGTCAAGAGCGTATCCTATCCTAACAGCAAGGCTGCCCACCTGCAAGCGATGGCAAGACAGTTGGTTGACGTGTTTGATGGCCAAGTGCCCGATAACATGAAAGACCTTACCTCGTTGCCCGGTGTGGGCCGTAAAACCGCAAATGTGGTGCTAGGGGCAGCATTTGGCAAAGCGACCATTCCTGTTGATACTCATGTGTATCGCGTGTCACACCGCCTGGGGTTGTCACAGGGCAAAACACCTAATGATGTCGAACGTGACCTGATGCGACATATTCCAGCTGAACAGCGTTTCAAGGCTCATCATTGGATTTTGTTGCATGGTCGCTATGTGTGCAAAGCGCTTCGTCCCGATTGCCTGAACTGCGGCATCCAGCAGTACTGCAAGCAATACAAGCCATAGTATTTATGGGGAAAGTGGTGTAAAATCACAATAAAGTGTCCTAAATGTCATTTATGATGGGTTTTCCAGCAATATGTATTAAACCCTATCGTTATTTTTGTGTCAAAGGTTCGTTTTGACTAAAAACGATATTCAATAGAGTATAACTAAACCGTTTTTTAAAAAAGAAAGTTTATGAAGAAAGTTTTTGCTTTGATTGCTGCTGCAATCGTGTGCATGAGCGCAAGCGCTCAAGTTCAGTTTGGTGCAAAGGTGGGTTTTGATTTGACTCATTTTTGGGGTGAAGACGCACCTCATGGCATACAGCCCAACTACCAAGTAGGCTTGATGATGGAATATAAGTTCAATCCTCACTTCGCTATCGCTCCCGAGGTCGTTTTTGCTGCACAGGGTGGCAAAGCAACTGGAGATGTTTATGATGATGATGACGATTATGTTGTTAAGGCCAAAGGCACATTCCATACCAACTACATCAATGTCCCCTTGATGCTCAAGTTCTATGCAACCCCCGACTTCAGCATCGATTTGGGTCCGCAGGTAGGTTTCAACGTGTATAGCAAAATGACTGCTTCGGGCAAACTCGGAAATGTTGAGGCAAAAGAGAGTATTGATCTAAAGGATAACACCAAAACCGTTGACTTTGGAGTAGGACTGGGTGCTACCTATAACTTGACCAACAACGCCTTTGTTCAGGCACGTTACACTTTGGGCTTGACCAATGTTTTCGATATCCATGACAGTAACGAGAAGAACGGCAACGTCCAGATTGCTTTTGGTATGAAGTTCTGATAGTCCAGATCAAGACAAAGCAGAGAGTTATTAATAAACGGCGGCTGCCCCAAGTAATAGTGGGACAGCCGCTATTTTTTTGTAATGGCAAAAGATTCCTGACAATATGTATTAAACTCCATCGTTAAATATGTGTCAAAAGTACGTTTTGACGAAAAGCATTATTCATTAGAGTACAACTAAACGTTTTATTAAAAGAGAAAGATTTATGAAGAAGGCTTTAGTTTTGATTGCTGCTGCAATCGTGTGCATGAGCGCTAGCGCTCAAGTTCAATTTGGTGCAAAAGTCGGTGTTGACGCTACCCACTTCTGGGGCAAGGACACAGAGCACGGCATGAAAATCGGATATCAGTTCGGTGCTCTCATGGAGTACAAGTTCAATCCTCATTTCGCTATCGCTCCCGAAGTCGTGTTCGCTTCTCAAGGCGGAAAGTTTAAAATCTATGAGGCTGAGAACAAGAAGGCAGACAACACTTTTACAACCAACTATATCAATGTACCCGTGATGTTCAAGTGGTATGCTACTCCCAATTTCAGCTTCGACCTGGGTCCTCAAGTGGGATTTAATGTATACAGTAAGTATCAGGTCGGTGACCTCGATGCTGAAGACATCAAGGATATGACTAAGAGTGTTGACTTCGGTGTTGGCTTGGGCGGCACCTACAACCTGACGGACAATGCCTTCATCCAGGCCCGTTACACCATGGGGTTGACCGATGCCTTCAAGGGTGAGTTGAATGAGGCCAAGAACGGCAACATTCAGTTGGCCTTCGGTATGAAATTCTGATAGCCTATAAATAATCAATAAACAGGAGCGGCGACACCCACATAATGGGAATGTCGCCGCTTTTATCTATTTTGGGATTTTTAATATTCTTCTATCTTATCCTCTTTGCTTGCCTATTTGTTGAAAGACTTGATGGTATCGGTGTCCTGCATGTGGATGCATGGGATGGAACGCTCTAGATGGGGCTTCTTAATCTCATTGTAGATGAAATTGCCACCGAAATTGATGTTGCCGGCATCAGCAGAGGTATTAGCATAGTAGATGCGACTCACCCCAGCCAAGTATAGGGCACTCAAGCACATGGGGCACGGCTCACAGCTGGAATACACCACACATCCGTCTAACTTGTTATTTTGCGTCATTCTACATGCACAGCGAATGGCGTTTATCTCGGCATGGGCCGTCGGATCATTATCCAGAGTCACTGAATTACAAGCTGCTGCAATCACCTGTCCGTTTTTAACTATTACAGCACCAAACGGTTCTCCACCCCGGTTGTGATTTTCTATTGCCAGGTCACATGCCATCTTCATGAACTGATGGTCTTCCTTGGAGATGAGGGAATTGGGCATAATTGTCGTTTCAAATATTAAAATTATATATAAAAATATGAAATAGTGTTAAAATGTTTGTATAAATCCAAAAAACATTATTACATTTGCATGTGTGTTTTTCATGGTATTAGATTTAAGGTTTGTGGAGGCTGTCGTGAGACATCTTCCACTTTTTATTTTTTACGCCTGGCGGGAGCCACTTTGCAGCGATAGTCACAAGCGACTTTACCCTTAATCATGTTATTTAATTTGTTGCGAATGAGTTGTTTGCGGATTGGTGAGATGCGATCAACAAACAAAGTTTTCTCGAGGTGATCACACTCGTGCTGGACAACGCGAGCTAAATAACCCTCAATGTCCTGGTCATGTTCCTCAAAATTCTCGTCCTGCCAGTGCAAATGTATTTTCTCGATACGCTGTACATTCTCGTGAATACCCGGCACACTCAAGCAACCCTCCTCGCGAGTAGTTGGTTGAGCATTCTCATCGATTTCGATTTCAGGATTAATGAGGACCATATTCACTCCTTTTAACTCAGGGAAATCCTCGGCAAGTACATCGACATCAATATACACGATGCGCGCATTCACGCCCACTTGAGGAGCAGCGATGCCGATACCGTTAGTGTGATACATAGTTTCCTTCATGTTGGCGATTAGATCCTGCAACCCGGGATAATCTGGGGTCACTTTGGCATTCTCGGCGCGCAACACGGGATGGCCGTAGATATAAATAGGTAAAATCATATTTTGGTATTATCAGTTTTGTTGTATATGCTTTGCAAATAATCGTTGAGGATGATGGTGGCGGCAATGGCATCGACGCGTGATTTGTCGCGACGGTCACTTTTCTTCATGCCACCGTCAATCATCGCTTGATGGGCGATGGTGCTGGTAAAACGCTCGTCATACATCACCACTGGCATATCGGGCAACACTTTTTTTAGCCGATTGACAAAGGGGGTGATGTATTTCATACTCTCGCTGGGCTGGCCATTGAGCTGCATGGGGTTACCAATCACGATGCGGTCCACCTGCTCTCGCTCGATATAGTCCTGGATGAACTGCATAAGGGTATGGGTAGGAACTGTGGCCAGATTTCCAGCCACAATCCCTAACGGATCGGTGACCGCCAAGCCAGTGCGCTTGCGTCCATAATCAATACCCAGAATGCGTCCCATCACTGAAGATGATTCAACAGATTAGCTTTGTTGCATGGTAAGCAGGAACTCCTCGTTGTCACGGGTGCGTTCCATGCGCTCCTTGACAAACTCCATGGCCTCGACCGAGGTGCGGTCGCTCAAGAAACGGCGGATAATCCACATCTTGTTGAGCGTGTCTTGTGGCAGAAGCAGGTCATCGCGGCGCGTACTGGACGCCATGACATCTACAGCGGGGAAGATGCGCTTATTAGAGAGCTTGCGATCCAACTGCAACTCCATGTTACCGGTACCCTTGAATTCCTCAAAGATGACCTCGTCCATCTTGGAACCGGTCTCGGTAAGGGCTGTAGCGATGATGGTAAGGCTACCACCACCCTCGATGTTACGTGCCGCGCCAAAGAAACGCTTGGGACGCTGCAATGCATTAGCATCCACACCACCAGTAAGAATCTTGCCTGATGCGGGAGCAATGGTGTTATAGGCACGTGCAAGACGGGTAATAGAGTCGAGCAGGATGACCACGTCATGACCGCATTCAACAAGCCTCTTGGCCTTGCTGAGCACGAGATCGGCAATCTTGACATGACGATCGGCAGGCTCATCAAATGTCGAAGCAATCACCTCGGCATTGACGCTGCGGGCCATGTCGGTCACCTCCTCGGGACGCTCGTCGATGAGCAGGATTATCATATAGGTCTCAGGATGATTTTCTGAGATCGCGTTAGCGATTTCCTTTAAGAGCATCGTCTTACCAGTCTTAGGCTGAGCGACAATAAGACCGCGTTGCCCCTTGCCGATAGGTGAGAACATATCCACTACTCGTTGAGAAACTGTGGGATGACGCTTGCTTACCAAATCAAATTTCTCATCGGGGAACAAGGGTACCAGATGCTCAAACGGTACACGGTCGCGGACATAAGCAGGAGTGCGGCCATTAATCAGACGGATTTCGCTCAATGGGAAATACTTCTCGCCTTCCATTGGGGGACGAATGCTTCCCTCAATGACATCACCTGTCTTTAGACCGTAGGCCTTGATTTGTGACTGCTGCACATAGATATCGTCGGGAGAAGTGAGATAGTTGTAATCGCTGGAGCGCAGGAAACCATATCCCTCAGGAGCGATGTCGAGTACACCTTGAGCCTCAAGAATGCCATCAAAATTATAAGGCTGATCAAGATAAGGATTGATTTCGGCAATCTGTTGCTGTTGTTGCTGTTTGTTCTTGCGCTTCTTATTCTTGCTCTCCTTGATAACTTTGGGCTCTTGGATGACAATCGGAGCCTTGGCGGCTTCCTCGGCCTGACGGCGGCGTTCCTCTTCGGCGCGTCTCATGGCCTCCTCACGCTCCTGTTGGGTGCGCGGTTTGAAGGTGAATGAGCCGCCAGTGTTGAAGAACGAATTGAGTGAAACGCCTTCACGCTCGCGAGGTTCACTAACGGGAGCGGGCTGTTCGAAATTCTCATCCTGCTGTTGAGCAGGTTCTTCAATCATTTCGGGTTCTTGAGCATCAGGCTCTTGAGGAGCCTCTTCTGTCATATCCATGTTGTCAAAAGGAAGCAAGGGTTCCTGAACCGCCTGTTTAGGCTTGCGTCCACGACGTCGTGGTTTCTCTGGTGTAACAGCCTGTTCAACGGACTCCTGTGTTTCAGCAGCGGGAGCAGATTCTTCCTGCTGCTTTTCATCGTTCTTTTGAGCAGCGGCTTCACGTGCGGCTTTTTCGGCAGCGGTTGGGCGGCCACGCTTGCGCTTAGGAGGCTCTGGAGCAGGTTCTTGCTCTTGCTCAACAATAACCGGAGTTTCTTTAGGCATTTCTTCGGCTACTGGTTTTACCTCAGCCACATTCTGCTCATTATTATTCTTTTTATTTTTGCTCTTTGTTTGTACGGCATCATCTTTGGTTACTTCATTGCCGTTTGCCTTAGCGGCTGGCTGACGAATGCGCTCACGGCGGCGCCGGCCAGGTTCTGGCGCATTTGCAGCTTCGGCTTCAGCTTGTTTGTCAAGCACTTCATATACCAAGGCATCGTGATCAGTAGAATCCACACGCTTAATGCCCATAGACTTGGCCACTTCACGGAGCTGCTCATCGCTCATTTCATTGAGTTGATTGATGTTATAATACATATAGTAAAATTACAAAATAGGGTGTGTGCCATGTATTTGCACGAAAAACCCATTAATTAAAGTATCGGAATTTGTGGGAGAGAACAGAATCTATTGGTAAAAAAGATTGCAATTTCTCGGTCTATTATACCGAATTGCGTTGCAAAATTAATGATTTTTCTTGACTTGCGCAAAAAATGGAGGAAAAAAGGTGTAAATTTGCAGTCTAATAGGTTAAAAAATGGAAATCGACCGTCAAAAAATTGATAGCCACGTTAATCTGCCGGTAATGAAGCTGGTGGGCGAGGTGGCTGATGAGTTGCATCGCGAGTGCTATGTCGTTGGGGGATATGTGAGAGACATCTTCCTAGAGCGTCCCTGTAATGACATGGATTTTGTGACAGTGGGAAGCGGTATTGAGGTAGCGCGCGCAGTGGCCCATCGACTTGGCAAACGGTCACACCTGTCGGTTTTCCGCACCTATGGAACGGCACAGGTCAAAACACGTCAGTGGGAACTGGAGTTCGTTGGTGCCCGTCGTGAATCTTACCGTCGTGAGAGCCGCAACCCGATTGTTGAGGACGGTACACTCAATGATGACCAGTGTCGCCGTGACTTCACCATTAACGCGATGGCGATCTGCTTGAACATGGATCGCTACGGTGAGCTGTTGGACCCCTTTGACGGCATCGGGGACCTGGAGCGCCGCATTATCCGCACTCCTCTAGATCCTGACATCACCTTCAGTGACGATCCGCTGAGGATGATGCGGGCCGTGAGGTTTGCGACCCAATTGAATTTTGACATCTATCCCGAGACTTTTGAGGCCATCAGGCGCAATGCCGAGCGCATCCGCATCATCACTCGGGAACGCATCGCCGAAGAGCTGATGAAAATCATGCGTTCACCCATCCCCTCACGTGGCTGGATGCTGCTTGACCAAAGCGGCTTATTATCTATTATTTTCCCTGAACTAGCCGCATTAAAAGGAGTTGAGACCGTTAATGGCCGTGGTCATAAGGATAATTTCATGCACACCATGCAGGTGCTTGATAATGTGGCTGCTGCCAGCGATAACGTGTGGTTGCGTTGGGCTGCCCTGTTGCACGATGTGGGCAAAGCGCGCACCAAGCGTTGGGACCCGCAATTGGGCTGGACATTTCATAACCACAATTACATCGGCGAGAAAATGGTGCCCAAGATTTTTGCCAAGATGCGTTTACCGCTCAACGAACACATGAAATATGTGAAAAAGCTGGTCGGATTGCACATGCGTCCTATCGCTCTTGTTGAGGATGAGGTGACCGATAGCGCTGTGCGTCGCCTGCTATTTGACGCTGGAGACGACATCGACGACCTGATGACCCTGTGCAAAGCAGATATTACCAGTAAAAACCAGCACAAGGTGCAACAGTTCAGGGAGAATTTTGACCTGGTGAAAAGCAAACTCGTTGATATTGAAGAGAAAGACCGTGTGCGCAACTTCCAGCCTCCCGTTGACGGCGGTGAAATCATGGCGACTTTCGGCCTCGAGCCATCCAAACCCGTGGGTTATATCAAGGACGCCATTAAAGATGCCATCCTAGACGGTATCATCACCAACGATTATGCATCGGCCTACCGCCTGATGCTGGATAAAGCCAGTGAATTGGGTATCTCTCACATCTATCATGGGCAACTGTGCCACACAACGATGGAGGCGCCCATGGGCACACTCACCATTGCTGCTGATGAACAAGGTATCGCATTGATCAGTTGGAACAAAACAGAGGCCGATAAAATCGCTAAAAAACTCAAGTTACCACTAGTAGAAGCCACTACTCCCCTACTCGACCAATGCGTGAAACAACTGAGTGAGTATTTTGAAGGAACACGCCAGTCATTTTCCTTGCCATTGCATCTGACCGGAACCGAATTCCAACTGAAGGTGTGGGATGAATTGCAACGCATTCCTTATGGGACTACCATCTCATATGGCGAGCTCGCCAAACGTGCTGGAAATCCAAAGGGTTCACGCGCCGTCGCCCAAGCCAACCACAACAATCCAGTGAGCATCGTCGTGCCATGTCACCGTGTGATTAATGCTGATGGTTCGCTTGGCGGATATGCCTCTGGCCCCGCCTTAAAACAACAGTTGCTCGATCTGGAGAAGAATTACGCGGGAACAAGATAGGCGCTCACCTCATAAAGCAGGTAGATGGGCAAGAAGACGACCATGAGCGTAAACGGGTCGCCTGTAGGGGTAATAATCGCTGCAAGAACCAGTAATGCCACGACCGCGTGGCGGCGATAGGTCTTGAAAAAACTGCGATGTAACACGTTCAGACTACCCAATAGCCATGCCAGCAATGGCAGTTCAAAAATGATTCCCATGACAAAAATGAGCATGAGGAACGTGTCCATGTAGCTGTCAAGCGAGATCTGGTTAGGTACCAGTTGGCTTACATGATAGTCGGCCAGGAAGCGCAGGGTGACGGGAAAGACGACAAAGTAACCTACTGCCACTCCCAGGAAAAACATCAAGCAACCTATCACAAAAGCAGTTTTGACACCGCGCCGCTCTTTGGGATAGAGTGCGGGAGCCACAAATGTCCACAACAGGTATAACACGATGGGGAACGTGAGTACAAGTCCTAACCAGAACGATGAGGACATATGAATGAAGAATTGTGAGGCCAACTTGATGTTGATCAGCTCGACTTGGAAATCTGCAGTCGTGAATTGAGGCAGCCAAGCTACAGCAGAGGTCATGCGTTCAAACAACCGATACAGCACAAAATCGCCATGACAAGGAGCCAGTATCACATTGTCGAACAAATAAGGCATGACACAAAACAGGCCGATGGTAGCTACCACCAACACTACAACAATGCGAATCAGCACCGAGCGCAACGCGTCGATGTGATCCCAGAACGACATTTCCTGTAACTGGTCCTCAGCCATCAATAACACATTTCAAACAACTAAAACAACTATGAACAACCAAACTATAATAAATAATGAAAAAGGTTGTTCTTTATTGTTCCTGTATATTAATCAACAGGTTAGTTGTCTTTCTTGTCTTTGTCGAGATCTTCAATGGGCTTCTTCAGCTCATCCTCAACCTCGTTCATGCCCTGCTTGAAGCTCTTGACACCCTTACCCAGGCCGCGC
Organism: Muribaculaceae bacterium; assembly: GCA_016290325.1. Lineage (GTDB taxonomy): Bacteria > Bacteroidota > Bacteroidia > Bacteroidales > Muribaculaceae > Sodaliphilus. The sequence continues at coordinate 25,327 of JAEETL010000017.1, read as the reverse complement.
ATGAGCTCAGGAATCTTCTTACCACCAAATAGAATCAAAACGACAAGAAGTATAATTAACACTTCCTGTGTACCAATGTTACAAAGTATTCCGTTAAGTATCATATTCTCTAAGATTTATTTACTGATGCAAATTTAGCACTTTTTTTTAAGTAATCAGACAATTGTCCAAAAACTCCATGAAAATTTGTGCCATGTCGCAAAAAAGTAGTACTTTTGGGCATCGGAAACCATTAACAACATTTTTAACTCAAATGAATACCATTAAGAATTTTGATGAGCTGATTGCTCATCTCAAAGAGAACAATGTAAAGAAACGTGTTGCTGTAGTGTGGGCTGCTGACGAGAAGACACCCGCCGCTTGTGCCCAAGCTCTTGAAGCCGGCTTTATCGAGGCCATCTTTGTGGGTTGCCAGGACAAGGTTGAGGCCAATGAAGCCTTGAAGCCCTTTGCTGCCAGCATCAGTTATGTTGATGCCAGTGACGCCGATGACGCTGCAGCTAAGGCTGTTGCCCTGGTTCGTGAAAACAAAGCTGACGTGCTGATGAAAGGCCTCATCAACACCGATAACCTGCTGCGTGCCGTCCTGAACAAGGAAACCGGCATCCTGCCCAAGGGCAACGTGCTGACCCATGCCGCTGTTGCCTCGATTCCCAGCTATCACAAGTTCTTGATCTTTACTGATGCCGCTGTTATCCCCTATCCCAACCGTGAGCAACGCATTGAGATGGTAAAATACATGTCTAACGTGGCCCGCAACTTTGGTGTCGAGGAGCCTAAAGTCGCTCTCATCCACTGCACCGAGAAGGTCAACGGCAAGCACTTCCCCTTCACCGAGGATTATCCCGTGATTATTGAGATGGCTAAGAACGGTGAGCTGGGCAAATGCATCGTTGACGGACCACTGGATGCCAAGTGCGCTTGCAGCATGCACGCGATGGAAGCTAAGGGTCTGACATCTCCGTTGCAGGGCGATAGTGACGTGCTCATCATGCCCGACATCGAGGCTGGTAACGTGTTCTACAAAGCCATCACCCTGTTTGCAGGCGCTAGCACTGCAGGCCTGTTGCTGGGTGCCAAGTGCCCCGCAGTTGTTCCCTCACGCGCCGACAGCGCTCAGTCCAAGTTCTATAGCCTGGCCGTAGCAGCCATGGCAGCCGAGTAAGCCCTATCCATTCTATAACAACTAACTAAACTATTTACCAACACATGATTATCTTAGTTATCAATCCCGGGTCAACCTCCACCAAGATGGCAGTTGTTGAGGACGGCGAGCCCCGTCTGATTAAAGTGATTCGCCACTCAGCCGAGGAACTGGCTCCGTATGCTAAAATCACTGACCAGTTTGACTTCCGCCGCAAAATGATTCTTGGCGAGTTGGAAAAAGCCGGTATCCCCGTTAAGTTTGACGCGATTGTCGCTCGTGGCAGTTTGACCAAGCCCCTTCCTGGTGGTGTGTATGCCGTCGACGAGAACATGATTCAAGCTACCTATGCCAGCGAACACCAGCACGCATGCGACCTGGGTTGTGTTATTGCCAACGAGATTGCCAAGGGTCTGGGTTGTCCCTGCTATATTGCCGACCCCGTGGTGACCGATGAGTTGAACGACTATGCCCGCGTTTGCGGTTTGTCAATGTTCAAACGCGAGAGCATCTGGCACGCCCTGAACCAGCGCGCCATCGCCCGCCGCTTCGCTAAGGAGAACGGCAAACGCTACGAGGATCTGAACCTCATCGTTGCCCATCTGGGTGGCGGCATCTCGGTTGCAGCTCATGACCATGGCCGCGCTGTTGATGTGAACAACGCCCTGGATGGTGAAGGTCCGTTCTCACCTGAGCGCGCCGGTAGCCTTCCCGCTAAAGCCCTGGTAAACTTGTGCTTCAGCGGTGAGTACACACAGGACGAAATCCTTAAGATGATCTCTGGCAAGGGTGGCGTATTCTCACACCTGGGCACTACCGATATGATCGAGGCCGAGAAGATGATGAACAATGGCGACGAGAAAGCCAAGCTCGTCATCAACGCCATGATTTATCATATTGCTAAGGCTATCGCCGAGAAGGGCGCTGTGCTGTGTGGCAAGATTGATGCTATCCTCATCACTGGCGGTATCGCCTACTGGCAGTACATGGTTGATGAGCTCAAGAAGCGCGTCGACTGGATGGCTCCCGTTCACGTATATCCTGGCGAGGACGAGATGTCAGCACTGGCCGAGAATGCCATGGCTGTTCTCAATGGCGACATCGAGGTGAAGAAATATTGAGGCTTTAGGTCTTAGGCTTTTGCTAAGGACTAATATTATATTAAAAGGCGAGGTGTTCACACTGATGAATGCCTCGCTTGTTATTATTATTGATTTAGATGATGTGGATTTCCTGGAGGTAAGCGTAAATGCCAGTCGCTAGGCCGTAGAACGAGAGCACGAGGATGATAATGCCGATGATGCGGTTAATGAGCCACATGGAACGGATGTTAAAGTGAGTGCGCACCTTATCCACAAAGAAGGTGATGACGGCCCACCACAACAAGGCACCAACGACAATAAAGGCATATCCCATGATGACGTGATACCACCTGTACTCGGGCAACGGGAAGCCAAATCGCGCGAACAGCGGGATGATCAGGAACATAATCAACGGATTGCTCAAGGTGAACAGGAAACCAGTGGCCATGTCGCGCCAATGGTCCTCGCGCTGGTCTATGTTCTCGGTAATCTGGCTCACAGGGTTGTGGACAATCATGTAGATGGCATAGACAATCAGGATGATGCTGCCCACGATTTGCAAGATGTTGACATTGTCGGCGATAAAATCGGTCACGAGCGAGATGCCAAGTCCCATGAGCAGGCAATAGAACAAATCACTCGCAGCAGCACCGACACCAGTGAAGAAACCCGAGTTGCGGCCTTTGTTCAATGTCCGCTGGACACACAATATGCCCACCGGTCCCATGGGTGCCGAGAGAAATATTCCAATCGACACACATCCAATAATTATGGATATTATCGTACCCACTATTTCGAAGGCTCTTCAGTTATAACCTGCAAATGTAGTAAAAAGATTTGAGTTGACAGTTATTAGTGCCGAGTTTTTTCAGTCACTAATTCGCGGCATGAGACTATAGGCCACAATCGAGACCTGGGGACGCCGCGACAATTCCCCGGGATTGGAGCCCGGAGCGCCTTCGGGGACCGCCATTCCCCGCTCGGCATAAAACTTAATCCAATAGTCGGTTACCTGTCCAGTAGCGTCATGGAATGACATCGGCACTGGGCCAAAGATGAGATTGCCCTGGCTGTCCACATAGTTCAACTGAACTAACTCGCTGCAATAGATGGCGCTGTCGCCCGGCAGATATAGGTCATCATAGGGTTTTCCCACCATCATGATACATCGCCGCACCGACTTGCGGATATCCACATCGCCATTCACCCTGCCTACAAGATGGTGGGGATTCTCGCAGCAGAAAGTATCGATGGGCGTGAGACAAACCGCGGGTTTCTTTGCCTCAATGACATATAGTGGTCCATTGTCGCCACCGATGCGGTGAACGATAGCCACATGGTCGATGCTCAGGCCTTGAGTTCCCTGTGTGACATCGGTAATGGCATTGGGCTCATCGGGACAACAGAAAAGCAGGTCGCCCTCCTGTAACACTTGGCCCGATAGCGACATGAATGAAAAGACAACCAGCAGTAGGGCAAGGATTCTAGTACCAAGTGACACCATTAGAAAGGCTGGAATGTTTGTCATACTTCACATCCTGCAAGATGGAAGACTTGACAGCGATGTGGAAATTATAGCTCTTGTAAGGGCCCACGGGAACGAAGCTCGCGCTCATCTCGAAGCAGTGCATTTGGCGTGAGATGCTGCAATTCATGTAGGCGATCTTGTGGGTATCAAAATTATAGCTAGCCGATGCCGTGAACGACCAGTTCTTAGTCGGACGGATGTTAGCGTTCATGCTCAGGTTCTGGGTCCAACGGCCATTATACTCCAGTTTGTCATAGTTGAATGATCCGTAACCATAGGATAACGAATAGTTAACCGTCAAACTCCACGGGCAATCCCACTTGGCATAGCCGTTGATGAGTTCCAGGTCGGTCGTGGGGCCAGTGCCCTCATAACTGTCCTCATCTTGACCGTCATTATTGCGATCAAGCGACCCCTCGGGTTTCTTGTTGTTTTCGTCTTCGTTTTTAGACTTGTCCTTTTTACGCTTGAACGTATCGTTGTTGAACGTGTAGGAGAACGAGGTACCTGTGCTTGACAGACGACCCCATCCGCCCCCGTTAAAAAGACGCAGCTTGTTTATCCTTACGGGAGTACCAGCAGAGTTTAAGGCATATTTATATACGTCCCAAGTGGCGTTCAAGTTAAGGTTAAAGCCCCTGGTGATACGCAGCATGATGCTCGTGTTCAGGTTGCTCCATTTCAACGAGTCGGCGGCAAGGTTGCATGACTGGCTTAAAGTGAAATTCTCGATGAGGGAGATTTTCTTAAATCCCGTGCTGTCATTCTCGCTTTTAACCTTTGCCTCTAAGTTGTTGGCAATGTTAAATGAGAGGGTCCCGGACTTACCGTTAGGAGCGGAACCGTAAATACCATGCTGGAAGTAGCTATAACGGCTGTTGTGATGGATGCCGTTAGCATCCACATAGTCCAAATTGCCGTAATAGCCCCAGAACGGAGCACCAAAATCAGGAGATGCCGAGAACGAGATGGTGGGCGTCATAACATGGCGCACCATCTGCAGCTTCTCACTGAGTTTACCCAAGAATTTCAGTGGTTTGAAGAAACCATAAATTTTGGTACTCAACGAGACGCCGAAGTTGAAATCAAAGATGTTATAGAAACCATAGGTGGTGTCCTTGACCACAGCACTGGCATTGGGGTCCCACTGCTGGCGTATCTTGCTGGTATACATGCGGTCATTCATGGTGATGTTGGGCGTGATGTTGAAATACTTCATCACGTTGAATGTCGCCTGGACGGGCATTGTGTGACTTATGCCATTGCGCCAGTCCTTAACCAGGCTTTTGTGCAGGAACTCGTCCTGTTTTGCTGTCAACGAGTTCTGGAATTTTCCCGAATAGCTAATCTTGATTTTCTCATACCAGCGCTCGTCGCCCACAGCACGCTTGCGTTTAAATGGTGCTGTCTGGGTCATGTTGACCGTGATATTGGGGAATGATACCGTTATGGTCGAGTCGGCTGTGCGCTGCGAGATGTTGGCGTTTGTTGAGATGGTCCACTTGCTGTTGGGAATCTTGTAAGTCAAGTTCACCGTACTGCTCTTGGTGTTCTCGGTAAAAGCGTTAGTATAATAGGTGTTGAGGCTATTGCGGGTATATCCAGTTGTAGCAAAATTCACACTTGCCGAGAAAGTCATATAAGGATTAGCCTTTTGATTCTGGCTGTGATTCCACAACACCTGGAAATTGTGCATCTTGTTATAATCGGGATCTCCTTTCTGGCCAGTTACCGTGGTGAGATAATTGACATTGAACGATCCGGAATGCTTATAGCGCCAGGCGTAGGACGACTGGGCCGACAAACCCCAAGAGCCTCGTGTATAAATCTCTCCTGTAATAGCGAGGTCGGCATGTTGGCTCAGTGCCAAATAGTAACCGCCATTGCGCAAATAGAAGCCACGGTTATAGTCCTCACCAAAGGTGGGCACGAGGATACCACTCTGATACTTCTCGCTGAAGGGGAAATAGCCGAATGGCACCGCGATGGGTAGCGGCAGATCCTCCAATACCATATATGCAGGACCGGTCACTACATTCTTTTTAGGCTTGACTTTAGCCTTGGTGAGCTGGAAGTAGAAATGAGGGTGCTCATGGTCGTCACAGGTGGTGTAGCGGCCATCCTTAATATAATAGTAATCATCCTCGGTTTTCTTGGTAATGCCGCCCGTGAGGAAGCCCTCGCCCTGCTCGGTGACAATATCGGTGATGTAACCTCGCTTGCTCTTGAAGTTGTACTTCATGATGCGTGACTGGTACTCGCCGCTGTTGTCCTTGAATACAGGATTACCAGTGAGTTCACCAATGCTGTCAGGCACACCGATTGCATGAACCTGGCTACTGTCCATATCCATGCTGATTTGGGCTGCAGTCATGTCAATATCGCCATAAATGATCTTACTATTGCCATACATGGTGGCATGATTACGCCCGATGAGTATGATGCTGTCCTTGGCATTAAACTCCACCACATGATCAAGATCCACCCTTACGCGCTTGAAACGGCTGGTGTCTTGAGGCAAGGTTGGATCAGGATTAATTGAATCACCCTCGGCTTTAACAATAGAATCAACTGCATTGGTCAAGTCCAGTGTGCGGACAGGCTCTTGACCATGCAGCAAGGCTGGTAGCAGCACAAATGCCGTTACCAGAATGAGAATGATATGGAGACTTTTAGTCGTCAAAGCCTTTTTCACGTCGAAATAACATGCAAAGATAGTGCAAAACGATAGTAGAACAAGTAAGATTTAGTTTTATTATCGTTTTTTAGCATTGCAGGCACCATTTTGCGATGACAAGCACTTGATTATTTGAGCCCACTCTTATGAGAAAAAGTGATAAAAAAGACAACTGCCCGCATGACCACTCAATCATGCGGGCAGCTAAGCCTATGAGTTTTTTAGAACCACTTGAGATAGGCGAAGTCCTGACGGTGAGGCAGGTTCTTGTTCCAAGGATATGCACGGAAAGCATAACGGAAGATACCGTTCACCTTGATGGGCATCTTGATGCTGTAAGTGAGGACATCACCATCGGTGGCAACCACCTCAAATTCAGAAGCGCGGTGGAATTTAACATTACCGTCTTCCTCCTTATACACCACGAGCTCAACCTTAACATCCTTGCCCAAACCGGCGGTATCAAGTTTCAAGGTGATATCCACATCCTCGGAGCTATTAGCAACGGTATCAGTGTTGTCCTTGATCTCATCAACCAGTCTCACATCGTCCCAACAATCGGCCACTTTCTCTTTCCAAGCAACGATTTCCTTAGCCAGAGCATAGTTCTTGGCAACGAGCTTATGGGCACGTTCAGTCTGGGGGCAATAGAACTTATCAAAGTAGTCCTTCATCATGCGCGACATGGTATAGTTGGGCGCGATGTGGCAAATTGAGTTCTTGATGTATTGGATCCACTCGGGTGAATAACCCTTGCTGTTCTTAGCGAAGTAGAGCGGAATGATCTCGTTCTCAAGCATCGAGTAGATGGTAGCCGAGTCGAGCTTGTCCTGCTGGTCTTGCTCGGTATAAGTGCGCTTGCTTGTCAGAGCCCAGCCAGCACCCTCACGGTAACCCTCATACCACCAACCATCAAGCACCGAGAAGTTGAGCAAGCCGTTCATCTCGGCCTTCTCACCCGATGTGCCGGAAGCCTCTAATGGGCGTGTGGGCGTGTTGAGCCATACGTCAACACCAGTGATAAGGCGCTTAGAGAGCGTCATGTCATAATTCTCGAGGAAGATCACCTTACCCAAGAATTCCGGCATCTTGCTGATTTCAATGATGCGCTTGATGAGGCCTTGTCCAGCACCATCGGCGGGATGAGCCTTACCGGCAAAGATAAACTGAACGGGGAACTGCTCGTTGTTGACGATTTTTTTCAGTCGGTCCAAATCATTGAACAACAGGTAGGCACGCTTGTAGGTAGCAAAACGGCGAGCAAAACCAATGAGCAGCGCGTTGGGATTGATCTTGTCAACAATGCTTGTAATGCGCGTGGGATCGCCCTGGTTCTTGAGCCAGTTATCACGGAAGTCGCGCTTCACGAAGCGGATAAACTTTTGCTTCAGCATCATGCGCATCTCCCAAATCTTCTCGTCGGGAACGTTCATCAAGGGCTCCCATGTCGATTCGAGCTCCTGATTATCCATGAATCCCTCGCCCAGCACCTGCTTGTAGAACGCTTTCCACTCGCTAGCGGCCCAGGTGGGCATGTGAACGCCATTGGTGACATATCCCACGTGAGACTCCTCGGGGGCATAGCCTTTCCAAATGCCGGCAAACATCTTCTTGGACACCTCACCATGGAGCCAGCTCACGCCATTGCTCTCTTGAGTGGTATTCAAGGCAAAAGTGCTCATGCAGAAGCGTTCGTCACTACCGGGATTCTCACGACCCATATCCATCAGTTCCTGCCAAGAGATACCCAAACGAGCGGGATACTCGCCCATGTATTTACCGAAGAGCTCCTCGTCAAAATAGTCATGGCCTGCGGGAACAGGAGTATGAACAGTGTAAAGCGAAGTAGCGCGGACAATCTCAAGCGCCTCGTTGAAGTTCAAGCCATCTTCCTGCACCATATCCACCAGTCGCTGGAGATTGAGCAGTGCGGCATGGCCCTCATTGCAATGATAAATGTCGGTCTTGATGCCTAAGCGCTTCAGCAACAAAACGCCACCAATACCCAGCAGGTACTCCTGCTTGATGCGGTTTTCCCAGTCGCCACCATAGAGCTTGTGGGTAATCTCACGGTCATAATCGCTGTTGAGGTCCATATCGGTATCCAGCAGGTAGAGCTTCACGCGACCCACATTGGCCTGCCATACGTTGGCATAAATAATACGACCGGGATAAGGTACCTCGTGAACCAACTGATGGCCATTCTCGTCCAATACAGGCTCGATGGGGAGCTGATTGAAGTTCTGAGCCTCATAGTTGGCGATTTGCTGGCCATCCATTGCGAGCGTCTGGGTGAAATAGCCATAGCGATAAAGGAAACCGACGGCAGTCATGTTCACGCGACGGTCACTAGCCTCCTTCACATAGTCACCAGCCAAAATACCCAAACCACCAGAGTAAATCTTAAGGGCATTGCACAATCCATATTCCATACAGAAATAAGCCACTGAGGGCAAATCGTTGCGCAACGGCTGCTTCATGTATTCCTTATACACCTCATAGGTGCTGTCGATGCGGGCCATCATAGCGGCATCGGCTTGGATAGCCTCTATTTTTTCATTTGTGAGGCGCTGGAGCGTCTTGACGGGATTCTCGCTGGTAGCACGCCAAGTATCACGATCCAAATCATGGAACAGGGTCTTACCCTCACTATTCCATGCCCACCACAAGTTGCGGGAGAGTTCATTCAGTTTTTGGAGTTTACCGGGCAGTTCTGACTGTACAGTAACGTTTCTCCATTGCGGCGCATTGCTGTTGCTGACTTTAATCTTCATAATATTGTTATTCTATTGATTCTTATTGTTCTTGATTAATGAGATTCTTACGTTTTTCAGCCATGTCGATAGCCTGGCTGTAAGCCTTATCATAATACTCGATGAAATTGTCCCATGAGGCCATCTTGCTGGTTGCACGGGAACCTTTCCTCACACTCTGCATCATCTTGGGTTCCATCACATACAGGTTGATGAGGCCCGAGACGACAGTTTGTACAGTGTCGGCATAGTTGCTGTCGGTGCGGTGAACCACCTTCACACCACTCAAGTCGCTATCGTCGCCAAAGTTGTCCAGCACCCACTGACCAAAGCCTGCGAGGTCGGTCGTGATGGTGGGCAGACCGAAGGCGGCACTCTCAAGCGGTGTGTAACCCCAAGGCTCATAATAGGAAGGGAATACCGCTGCGTCAAGGCCTGCCAGCAGGTCATAATAGGTCATGTCCATGATGCCGTCATTGCCATTGAGGTAACAAGGCACGTCAATGACCATAACCTTGTCCTGAGGCTCGTTGCGGAACGACAGGGCGTTAATTCTATTATAGATTGGGTCATTGTAAGGGTTAAACAGGTTGTGGGTAATCACCGGGTCAAACAAACGATGAGGTTTGCGGGACGCCATATTATCCACTATGTCGGTGCGGGGAGACTTCATCCAGGCAGGCACGAGGACGAGCGCCAGCACCTTACGCTGCAGACTGGTCACGCGGTCCAGAGCGTCACGCAACGAGGATAGTGCATCAAGATAGACATCAATGCCCTTGTTGCGCATCTCCAGGCGGCCCGCTGTGGCTACAATCATTGTGTCCTCAGGGAAACGCTGCCCTGTAAGGGCGGTTGCCACCTTCAGCATGCGCTTGCGAGCCGCAGCACGAGTATTGGTGAATTTGGCTCCTTTGGGAACATAGTTCTGCTCAAAGGCATTGGGCGTTACCAGGGGGCGACGTTCCAGCAGTTGCTCACACTCGCGGGCTGTTACCTCGCTCACAGTGGTGAAGGCATCAGCAGCATGAGCAGCAGCTTTCTCAAGCGAATGCTTGGACTGCATGTTGAGTTCGACTGCCATCTGGTCGCCAAAGTAGCCAGGCATGTAATCATAAAGCGGCTTGCCGTTACCGCAGATGCTACGGCCGATGCTCGTGGCATGGGTTGTAAAGACCGTTGCCACTTGAGGCATGTGTGCCTTGACGTGCAGCAAGCCCATGCCAGTGGTCCACTCGTCAAAATGAGCCACGACTTTAAGCTCAGGATTGTTTTTCCATGCCACGATACTCTCGATGATCAAGGCAGCGGCATAGGCAAACATGCACGACTCGTCATAATCGCCATAAGCATGCAGGGAATCCACTCCATAGCGGTTCCACATCTCGGCATAGAGCTCGTTTTTGTAGGGATAAAGGGCATCAAACTTCACCAACACGGCAAGTGGTTTACCGGGAACATCCCATCGCCCTACCCTCACCTTCACATCACTAGGAAGTGATGCCTGGCGTTGCCATGCGGCAAGCGGGGTCTTTACCTCGACAAATGAAGGAGACGCATTCTCGGCCGACCATAAATCAGGGCCAATGAAGATAAGATTGTCTTTATATCTTTTTTGGAGGGTCTTAGCCTTGGTGGATAATACCGCATAAATGCCACCCACCTTGTTGCAGACCTCCCAACTAGTTTCAAACAGTAAGTCTATCATCTATTTTTGTTTAAAGTCTGAAAAACAGGCCACAAAGGTACAAAAAAATCCTCAATTTCTGCTATTTTTCTATTGAACATTTGAAATAAAGTAGAATGAGCATATTGGCAATATATTGTTTTTCAACATCTTAAATAAAATAGGGAGAGTTTTCAAAAATTTGCTTTTGTGGTATTATTTAGCTATAAAACAGCATATTGCAAATAACGCAATCGTTTTCTCAACCATTTTTCATCACAAGATCCCCTGATGGACAAAAAAATGGCGTGATACAACTGAGTATCACGCCACAACATATACACTTGATGATTCTTATCTATTTTTTACTTCACTTCCTCGAAAGTGGTATCCTCGACGTTGTCACCGCCTTGACTCTGGTTGCCACCCTGCTGGGGACCACCCTGGAAGCCCCCCATGTTATTGGGGTCGAAACCTGCACCAGGCTGTCCTTGTGTGCCACCGGCTTGCTGATACATCTTCTCGAAGAGTGAGTTCAGTTCGGCAGTTGCGGTGTCGATAGCAGCAAGGTCCTGACTCTTGTGAGCGTCTTTCAGCTTGCCCAGGGCACCCTCAATTTGGCTCTTGATGTCGGCGGGGAGCTTATCACCACTGTCCTTAAGCACCTTCTCGGTTTGGAAGATGAGAGCATCAGCGCCGTTGATCTTATCGATACGCTCCTTCTCGGCGGCATCGGCAGCGGCGTTAGCGGTTGCCTCGTCCTTCATGCGTTGGATTTCGGCATCACTCAAACCGCTCGATGCCTCGATACGGATGCTCTGCTCCTTGCCGGTAGCCTTGTCCTTGGCGCTCACGTTCATGATACCGTTGGCATCGACCTCAAAGGTTACCTCGATCTGAGGAATGCCACGGGGAGCGGGAGCGATGCCATCAAGGTGGAAGCGACCCAGCGTCTTGCAGTCCTTAGCCATGGGGCGCTCACCCTGGAGCACATGGATTTCAACCTCGGGCTGGTTGTCGGCAGCGGTCGAGAAGACCTGACTGCGGCGGGCCGGAATGGTAGTGTTGGCCTCGATGAGCTTGGTCATCACGCCACCTAATGTCTCGATACCCACACTCAGGGGCACAACATCCAGCAAGAGCACGTCTTTAACATCGCCCGTGAGCACACCACCCTGGATGGCGGCACCCACAGCTACTACCTCGTCGGGGTTAACACCCTTAGACGGAGCCTTGCCGAAGAATTTCTCAACAATCTGCTGAACGGCGGGAATACGGGTCGAGCCGCCCACGAGGATCACCTCGTTGATGTCGCTGGTGTTCAAACCGGCATCGGCAAGTGCCTTGCGGCAGGGCTCGATGGTGCTCTGAATCAGGTCATCGCACAGTTGTTCAAACTTGGCACGTGACAAGGTCTTTACCAGGTGCTTGGGCATACCGACAAGCTGGGTGATGTAAGGCAGATTGATCTCGGTGCTAGTTGAGCTTGAAAGCTCAATCTTAGCCTTCTCGGCAGCCTCTTTCAGACGCTGGAGTGCCATAGGATCCTTGCGAAGGTCCATATTGTTCTCCTGCTGGAACTCGTCGGCAAGCCAAGTGATGATGCGCTGGTCAAAGTCGTCACCTCCCAGGTGGGTATCACCATTGGTGGCCTTTACCTCAAACACGCCGTCACCCAATTCCAGAATGGAGATATCAAACGTACCACCACCCAGGTCAAACACGGCAATGCGCTTGTCGCTATTGTCCTTATCCAGGCCATAAGCCAATGCAGCGGCAGTAGGCTCGTTCACGATACGCTGTACCTTCAAGCCGGCGATTTCACCAGCCTCCTTGGTGGCCTTACGCTGTGAATCGTTGAAGTAGGCAGGCACGGTGATGACAGCCTCGTCAACGGTTGTGCCTAAGTAATCCTCGGCAGTCTTCTTCATCTTTTGAAGAATCATGGCCGAAATCTCCTGCGGGGTGTATTGGCGTCCGTCAATCTCAACGCGGGGCTGGTTGCTACCATTGTTGATTACCTTGTATGGCATACGGTTCACATCATTCAAGACGTGATCATAGGTCTCACCCATGAAACGCTTGATGGAGAAGACAGTACCCGTGGGGTTCATAATGGCTTGACGCTTTGCGGGATCACCCACGATGCGCTCGCCACCATCCTTAAAGGCTACCACCGACGGGGTGGTGTTTCTACCCTCGCTGTTGGGGATAACAACAGGCTTGGAACCTTCCAGAACCGATACACACGAGTTAGTTGTTCCTAAATCTATACCAATAATCTTTCCCATAATTTAATCTCTCTTTCTTTGTTTTATTTTTAGTTGTTGTTAATAATCATTTTAATAATGGCACGGTGCCATGTGAGTATAACACCTGTTACCTCATCCATATATGCAAAGCATGTGCCAAAATATGATGGCTGACACATTGTCAGTCAAAGTGACAGACACAAATGTGGCAGTTATTATTATAAATGTATTATCTTTGCAAAAAATCAACCATCCATTGACATGAAACATTCACTATTGCTCATAACTGCCTTGATTGCCACTCTCGCAGCTATGGCACAGAATAAAGGGCCCGAATGGCTATCAGAAGCAGTTATTTATCAGATATATCCATCTTCTTTCATGGATAGCGACGATGACGGTATCGGGGATATCGAGGGTATTATCTCGCGTCTAGACTATGTGCAGCGCTTGGGTGTCAACACCATCTGGTTCTGTCCGATGTTTGCCTCGGCATGGCAAGATGGCGGATATGACGTGACCGATTTTTACAGCATCGATCCACGCTTTGGCAGTAATGATGACATGACACGACTCATCAGAGAGGCTCACATAAGGGGACTTCGCGTGTGTATGGACCTTGTAGCCGGACACACGAGCGACCAGCATCCGTGGTTCAAGGCTTCAGGGAAAAAAGAAGCCAACCGCTACTCGGATTATTATATGTGGACTGATACCATACCCGAGGCTGAACTTGTCACACTGGAGCGTCGTCACCGCACACACGACCCAGCCATCGCCACATGGGGCAGTTATGGTCTGGCTAATGCCCCAAGAGCGAAATACTATCGCAAGAACTATTTTGAGTTCCAGCCTGCGCTCAATTATGGCTATGTCAATCCCGACCCATCAGATCCCATGCAACAGCCTATAGATGCCCCAGGCCCAAAACTGGTGAAGCAGGAGATGCGTAAAATTATCGCATTTTGGATGGATAAGGGTGTTGACGGTTTCAGGGTTGATATGGCATCATCGCTCATCAAGAACGACCCTGACAAGAGTGAAAACATCAAATTGTGGCAGCAGATGCGCCGATGGATAGAAAAGCATTATCCTGAATGTATCCTCATTGCCGAGTGGAGCAATCCCGAAGAATCCTTACAGTCGGCATTTCACGTGGACTTCATGATCCACTTTGGATTGCGGGGATATGACGCTCTGTTCTTCCCAAAAGGTGCGCCAGATTGTGGCCCGTATGATTACTGCTACTTTGATGCCAGTGGAATGGGTGACGCCACTCCATTCATAACCAATTTCACTAAAGCCTATACCGCAACCCGCGATTTGGGCTATATCTCCATTCCCACGGGCAATCACGACATTATCCGCCCCAATTACGGCACTCGCAACACCGTCGAGCAACTTAAGGTAAAGATGATGTTCCATCTCACCATGCCTGGTGTGCCTTGTATTTATTATGGTGACGAAATCGGCATGAAATACCAGCCGGGACTACCTAGCAAGGAAGGTTCTAGAGCAAGAGCCGGCTCACGCACGCCGATGCAGTGGTCCGAAGGGTGGAACGCTGGCTACTCGACCTGTGATCCCAGGATGCTGTACCTTCCTCTTGCCACCGATGGAGGCACACTCACCGTTGAAGCACAAGAGCATGACAAGAACTCACTGCTCAATTTTACACGTGCCCTCATTAAGTTACGCCACCAGCTGCCCGCATTGGGTAATGACGGCTCATGGCAGATGCTGAGCGATCCAGCCCGCTACCCAATGGTCTATCAACGCGAAAAAGATGGGCAGCGGCTAGTTGTCGTCATTAATCCCAGTGGTAAAAAAGCAAATACCAGCTTTGACTCCCAAGGCATATCAGGAAAAGAAATCTTTACGACGGGTAAGGTCCACTATAGTACCGGCAAGCAACTGGATCACGTTACAGCACAGCCTTTCTCGGCTGCCATTTTCCAGTGATGTGTCCCATTTGCACCCATTGAGGCGTCAATACTTAAATGCCCAAATCCGTGAAAAATCATGTTTTTTTTCAAGTTTCACTAAAAATAGGCAGTCATTTGCCACTTTATTATTACCTTTGCTTGGTTGAATTATGCCTTCACGGCAATTCAAAAGAAATGTGGGACTAATAAAATCAAGTTAATATTATGATTATCATCGGTATTGCCGGCGGCACCGGCTCTGGTAAAACTACAGTAGTACGCAAAATCATGGAACGCCTGCCCGAGGGCGAGGTGGGTGTCATCTCTCAGGATTCCTATTACAAAGACTCGAGCCACGTGCCTGTAGAAGAACGTCAAAACATTAACTTCGACGAACCGGCAGCCTTTGACTGGAACTTGCTGCTGGAGCACGTGAAGATGCTCAAGCGCGGCGAGTCCATCGAGATGCCCACCTACAGTTATCTGACCTGCTCACGCCAGGAGGAGACCGTTCCCATGGGTCCTCACGATGTGGTTATCATCGAGGGTATTATGGCACTGGTGGATGCACGATTGAGGAAGATGATGGACATCAAAGTGTTTGTCGATGCCGATGGCGATGATCGCCTGATTCGCGTTATCTCACGTGACTGCATCGAGCGAGGCCGTACCGCTGAGGCTGTTATCGAGCGTTACCAGCGCGTGCTCAAGCCCATGCACCAGCTGCACATTGAGCCGACTAAGAAATTTGCCAACATCATCATCCCCGAGGGTGGCAACAACGAGGTTGCCATCAACCTCATCACTGACTACATCAAAGGTCG
Source organism: Muribaculaceae bacterium (assembly GCA_016290325.1). Lineage (GTDB taxonomy): Bacteria > Bacteroidota > Bacteroidia > Bacteroidales > Muribaculaceae > Sodaliphilus. Next base: position 9,476 of record JAEETL010000017.1, on the reverse strand, counting down.
TCTTACCACTGGCAAGAAAAAATGAAACTGCCCTGGCAAAACAACGGCAAGGCCGAGCAGAGCGGAGCTGCAAAACCCGGCGACAAACAAACCGCCGCACGCCTCAACGCTTCGGGTGAGGCAGGTACACTCGTGCTCAGCACCGACAACCTTGTGAAGAAATACCGCCAGCGCACGGTCGTTAACCACGTTTCCATCAATCAGCATCAAGGCGAAATCGTCGGACTGCTGGGACCCAATGGTGCCGGCAAGACCACGACTTTCTACATGACTACGGGCCTTATCACGCCCAATGAGGGGCGCGTGTTCCTCAATGATGTGGATATCACTACCCTACCCGTCTATAAGCGCGCTCAACTGGGCATCGGCTATCTGCCACAGGAGGCGTCGGTCTTCCGCACCTTGAGTGTCGAGGACAATATCCGCACCGTGCTGGAGATGACCACGCTCACCCCGGCCGAGCAAAAGGACCGCTTGGAACAACTTATCAGCGAGTTCCACCTACAGAAGGTGCGCAAAAACCTGGGTAACCGCCTCTCGGGTGGTGAGCGCCGTCGCACCGAGATTGCCCGCGGCCTGGCCATCAACCCGCGATTCATCATGCTCGACGAACCGTTTGCCGGTGTGGACCCTATCGCCGTTGAAGACATCCAGAGCATCGTCTATAGCCTCAAGAGCAAGAACATCGGCATCCTCATCACCGACCACAACGCCCCCGAGACGTTGAGCATCACCGACAGGGCCTATCTGCTGTTTGAGGGTAAAATCCTGTTCCAGGGCACCAGCGAGGAATTGGCCGAGAACCCCACCGTCCGCGACAAGTACCTAGGTCACAACTTCATCTTCCGCCGCAAGCACTTCGACTGATCACTCCCGACAACGGCAAAAAGAGAAAACAATAAATACAACAAATACAAATAATTAACCGGGACAACATTGATGCTGTCCCGGTTGTTATTCTCTACTTTACTGTTAATCGCAGGAGATTTTATCTAGGGGTTGGTGATGCGCCAGATGGTGCCTTCGATGAGGGAACAATAGATGTCGCCAGTCGCGGGATCGAGTTCAAAGCCGTTTACCTCGCTGGAACCAAGGCGGTAAGTGAACTCGAGTTCGTGGGTGGCAGCATTGACAACGGCCAGCATGCCACGACGGGAACCGCAGTAGATGTGGCCATTGTGCTCAAGGACGATGCAGGGGGCATGCTCGTAACCAAAGCCCAAATCTACGGTCCACAACACCTCGTATTGATTTCCAGTGCTCATAGCAACGAGTTCGCCGTCCATGGTTTTAGCGTAAGCCACCTTATAGTCAGAGCTATGGCCCATACTCTCGCGCACCTTTATATTGTTCTTCTCGCGCCAAATCTGTTCACCATTGCGACGGTCAATGGCGGTAGTCACGCGGTCGGGGGCAACGATAACGACTCGTTCAGGAGTAACGACTGGCACCACGTTACCTGGGCTATAAAGGACGCTAGCCCTTCGGTTATTCCATATCCAGTTCATTTTTCCCGTACGGGCGTTGAGTGACCTCAAATAAGTATCCCAGGCCCCAAAGATGACATCATCTCCATCGACTACAGGCTCGGCCTGACAGTAGTTATCTATTTCATCGAAATTCCATAACATGCTGTGTTTCTTCACATCCCATGCCTGGAAGGTCTTATAGCCACCTTGATAGAGGATGCCGTCTTTCACAATGCCATCGGCCACGTAAGGGCCATCGGAATCGTATTGCCATTTGGGCTTGCCAGACTTTTTGTCGAGCCAGACGAGTCGCTTGTCACTGGTGGGCAACACGATGTACTTGTCACTCACGGCAGGACGTGAAAACAGCATCGCATCGGTCTTGTACTGCCAGCGAAGGGCTCCCGTTTTCTTGTCTACCGCCTTGCAATAGCCAAGCGAATTGCCGAAATAAAGGTTCTTGTTATCTACACCCACGCGGGTGAAAATGGAAGCATTGTCGGTCACCACACGCTCAACGACAAAGCCATCGGGCACCGTGTAGTGCTCCTCGGCAAGTTGTGGCGTATAATAGTCGAGGTTGATGCGATAGGAGAACATCACCTCGGGGTTCTTACCTATCACCTTATTATATACATATATCCACTGGCGATCCAGGTCGATATTCATTAACGTGTATCCATAACCACTGCCTTGCATGCTCAGGGCGCGCACCATCACACCGTTGATGCCATCGGTCTCATACTGGCGCCATTGGTGATAATGTCCACACTGGTGGGTAATGACAGGATACTTCTTGAGGATATCGACATAGGCACGGTAGTTATCCAGGTCGTCGAGAATGGGATAATGGTTCACACTTAATACCTTCATGCCGGGTTTAACCATCACGTTAAGAGTGCTGTCGAGCCACAACAGGTCTTCCTGCTTAATGTGGCCGTCACCCATCTTCATGAACGGGCCGCAATTCATGCCGATAATCACCAGGTTATCGACAGTGAACACAAAACGGTCGTCGCCCCACAGGTCGTTAAAGGTCTTGCAGGCGCTTTGACTCCAGGTATCCTCGTGATTACCTGGTATGACATACTGGGGATGGGTGATGTTGTCCAAAACAGACTTGACATTAATGAGTTGCTCGTCGGTGCCGTCATTTGTGAGGTCGCCTGTTACCATCACAGCGTCAACATCCATCGCATTGATTTCGTCCACCGCCTCACGCAGTTTACCCTCGTTATCATTGCCCGGTGTCACATGGATATCACTCAGGATGGCCAGCCTGACCACCCCGCCCTGCATGGACAATACTAAAAGTAAAATAAATGCAAAAAATACACATAACCTCTTCATATCGCACTTGAATTGTTTAATGAGCTACAAAATTACGACAAAATTCTGACAACTAAAAACAAGCGGCTAGCAACTTTTTAGTACCTTTGCCGCAAAATGAGGCACGAACTTTACATAGCACGGCGCATGAAACTCGACAGCGGTCAGCAAAAAGGCTCTCCCAGCCTGACGGTCGCTCTCGTGGGCATCGTGCTTGCCGTGGTGGTGATGATCCTATCGATAGCAATCGTTATGGGCTTTAAGGGCGAGATATCGGGAAAAATCATGCACCTTGACGCCCACCTGAGGGTGACTAACGCCGCCCTAGGCATCGACGAGAACTATGCCACTGTCAATGGCCGTGAGGTGCGCGAGGCCATCACCGAGGACGGAACCTTTGCGCCATTGGTCGAGAGCGTGAGCCTCATTGCCGACAAGAGTGCCATCCTCAAGACCGACGAGAACTTCATGGGCATCAATTTCAGGGGCGTTGACAGCGGCTATGACTTCCGTTTTCTGGAATCCAAGCTAGTTGAGGGCGATATTCCTGAAGTGGCCGACACCGCATCGTCAAACCAGATCATGATCTCAAAAACCGTTGCCGACCGCTTGCTGCTTCATGCTGAGGACAAGGTACACACCTATTTTATTGACAATAATATAAAGGTGAGAAATCTGACGGTGAGTGGTGTGTTTGAGACCGATTTGGAAGCCTTTGACAATGCCTATATCGTGGGCGGAATCGGTATCATTCAAGGCGTGAACGGCTGGAACAGTGACACCGGCACCCAGATGGCGATTAACATGAAGAATACCAGTAATCTGGATAATGACGGATATAGCCTGTATTCCCTGCTGGCTGAAAGCTCGGTCAAGCACGAGAGCAAAAACCTGTTTGTCGTTACCACTACCGAGCAGAACAATCTGCCCTTTTTCGCCTGGTTGCAGATGCTCGACATGAATGTCGTCATTATTCTCACGCTGATGATGGTGGTAGCGGCCTTCACGCTCATATCGGCCATGCTGATGATCGTGCTGGAGCGCATCCGCGTCATCGGCAACTTCAAGGCTCTGGGCGCTACCAATGGCAGCATCCGCCGCATTTTCATCTTCCTGACGGGTAAACTCATCCTCAAGGCACTCATCATCGGTAACATCATCGGTATCGGCCTGTGCCTGCTGCAAAAATATGGTCACATCGTGCGCCTTGACCCGAGTGCCTATTATATGCCCTATGTCCCCATCTCGCTGAGCATCCCCGCTCTGCTGGCACTCAACCTGGGCATTATCGTTGTCTCCTACCTCACCCTGCTGGGTGCGAGCCACATCATCTCGACCATCAAGCCGACGGCCACGATGCGCTTTGAGTGATTTCACATCAACCCATCCACCCATAAATCAACTAAAGACTAAAAACTAACAACTAAAAACTTAAAATATTAAGAAGTGCAAAATGAACATGAAAGAGGAAGCGGCCCGTTGCCTGCTGTGTGAAAATGCCCCCTGTAGTCACGCTTGCGGCAAGGGAGATGTCGCTAGGGCCATCCGTGCCGTGCGTTTCGGCAACGAAGCCATAGCCCGCCAATGGCTTGACGGCTGCGATGAAAATGACTTGGAAAAAGCCGAGCTGGCTTGCATCCACTATGACCGCCCCATCCGCATCAGGGAAATCGTGAGCCAGTTGCCAGAGGCAGCCCAAGCCGAGCTGCCGAGCCTGGCCATCGACTTCTGTGGCATGCCCTGCGAGAACCCGTTCTTCCTGGCATCGTCGTCAATCTGCACCAACTACGAGATGGTGGCCCGCGCTTTTGAGGCCGGCTGGGCTGGTGTATACTACAAGACCATCTGCCTGGATGACATCAACGAGGTGTCACCAAGGTTTGACGTGTTACACCGCGAGGGCGACAAAGGAGATTTCACCGCCTTGCGCAACATGGAGCAGTTGAGCGAGAATCCCGCCGAAGTGGACTTTGATATCTTGAGCCGCCTCAAGAAGAACTACCCCAACAAGATTGTCGTTGCCTCTATCATGGGCTCGACCGAGGAGCAATGGATTGAATTGGCCAAGATGGCAGAAGCCGCCGGAGTGGACGCCGTGGAACTGAATTTCTCATGTCCACAGATGCGACTAACCGGTATGGGCAGCGACGTGGGCCAGGACCCCGAGCTGGTAACCTTCTACACAGCCTATGTGAAGCATGCCGTCTCGATTCCCGTGATTCCCAAGATGACACCCAATATCACTCTGATGAGTAATCCCGCCATGGGCGCCTACTTTGCTGGCGCCGATGCCATCAGCGCCATCAACACCATCAAGAGCGTGACCATGGATGAACGCGCCGAGGTGTCGGGCCAATGGACCGTGTCGGGACTCTCGGGACGTGCTGTCAAACCCATCGCCCTGCGCTTCATCCTCGAGATGGCTAAGAACCCCGTGATGAACAACCTGAAATTGAGCGGTATCGGTGGCATCGAGACCTGGCGAGACGCGCTTGAGTTCATCCAGCTGGGGTGCAGCAACCTGCAGGTATGCACCGCCGTGATGCAATACGGCTATCGCATCATCGATGACCTCAAGTTGGGTCTGCAACACTACATGGCGTGCCGAGGCATAACGAAACTCTCTACCCTGGTGGGTGAGCGGCTATCCAGCTTTGTTACGCCCAACGACCTGGACCGTGACACCGTCGTATATCCCATATTTAATAATGAGAATTGCATTGGCTGCGGCAGGTGCTATGTCTCCTGCATGGACGGCGGACACCAGGCCATCACCTTCGGCGAAGACCGCAAGCCCCACCTCGTGGGCAGCAAGTGCGTCGGCTGCCACCTGTGCCGTCTCGTCTGCCCCACTGGCGCTATCGGCGTCTCCAAGCGCGTCCCCAAGCGCAAAGCAAAATAACGATGACTGACGCGGGATAATATCGTTTCGTACTTAGGAACCACAATATAAAGAAAACAAGAAACACAACTGATACATTATTATCTGGCTTGCAACGGGTAATTAAAGACAACTCATACAACGTAAACAACTTCATATCGTATTGTAACAGTTGTATGAGTTGTTTTTAATTTCATAAGCGAATGGTGACCCTAACACTAATTGTGTTTCTTGTTTTCCTATTTATTCGCATGATGTGCGCATGGCGGCCAAGCGCACCGACTTCTCGCAGGGCTACACTCCGCAAGGCATGCCGATTGTGCTCATCACCGAGCCGACCTGCGAGATCAGCGACGCGGACGGTGAACTCAACACCGTGAAGTTCACCTACCAGTACCAAGACAGGCGGACGTATCTGCCGAGAGATTACCTGTCCGTGGATCACGACCGCATCTTCACCGAAGAGTTTGACCCATCATTCCAATAGACCTATGGCACAATCCATCCACATCAGCACCCTTCGCAGGATGCTCAAGGCCGGCGACCCAGTTGACATCAAGCTTTGGACAAAATCAGGGGAGATCCAGTGCTGGCGCAACTGCATCCCCCTGCGCTACAACTTCTACCAGGGCACTCAGCAGTTCAAGCTGCTCGACTCGCACCAGATACGCTAAGCCCGCATCTGCTGCATCTTCGAGATTAACGGACTGGAAGTGTTCTTATAATATTATTTCTCTTGTATGGTTGAATAATAAGCTATAACTTTGTAACTTCTAAACCAATATAGAAAAAACTGATATGGTAAAAGATCTTATACCTTATTATAAACAGTATAAAGTAAAAGTAGAAATCTTCAGAAATAATGAAGATAAGCATCAAGGCCGTTCCATTCAGGTTACAATTGGAATGAGAAGAAAAGGTGTTGCCATCGCTGAAGACAAGAATAGCCTATATCTGATTGATGGTAACAATCTGGTTTTGTTTGAATGCGAACGTGAAGGTTCGGAAACATATATGGAGGACTATACCTGTAGAATACGTCGCACTATATCAGGTTACTATATCAGAGAACAGACGGGTATGAGTAGAACGATTTGGCCAGGTAAAGATGATTCATATAAACATGAAACATGGATTAGTGGAGTGTTTTATGAGAATGGTGAGAGATGCGAAGAAGAATGGTGGAAAATTAAAGGCAGATGGAATGAATTTCATGTAGGTGAATATCCCGTTGAAATGGGGTGTGGTTTAGTGTTTTATAATAATATTTTTTATGAGATTGAATCATTAAAGCCAAGATTTATAGTTCCTCAAAGTTTTACATTGGAAAGTATATTCAATGAGAAGAAGTGCAAATTAAACTTGTCTAGTGACAATAAAAGATTATTCGTTGTTATTAAGAATAATCAAATTGAAAACATTGTCAGTCTTGAAAACCAAAATGAATATTTTGAATTAGTTAGAAGATTTGATGATATCTCAATCTTTCAATCTTACATAACACGTGATTTTGAGACCTCTGACGATAACTATAATGGCAAAGAATTGGAAGAGATTAAAAGGCAAAAAGATAAATTGAGATATGCTATGAATGCCTTTATAAGAGAAGGTTATAAGCAACGTCTTAAAGAGTTCTATCATTATTATATTGAGATTCCTACATGGCCTAATTTTCTAGAAGATAATTGTTTAGTTGAGAGCGTATTTACAATTGAGGATTTTATGAAAAATGAAATTTCATTGACAACCAATGAACTGAAAAAGATACAAAAACTGCACGATTTGTTGAAAAATGATTTTGAAAAAAACCAGAATGGTCTATTTGTGTTTCGTTTTGCTCGCTGTTATGAGTATGAAAGAGATTATGGATTAGATGCTATCTTTTATTCAGACTTTTTTATACTCAGATGTCAAGATAACTACAAACATATTAACCAATATAGATTTTTTGATTATAGTGGCGTGTCCATATCGAATAAGATATATTCTTATGTTGGGGAATATGGTAAGCCAAATCCGTTCTTGAGAGATAGGAAAGGATTCATCGACTTTTTTAATCACGTTTTTGCTTCTGACTGTGGCCAATTGAGAATTGAGAAAAATTCAATTATTGAGATTCCTATACCAGAAGTTCTTATAAATAAAGTATATCCTTCGAAATATGGTCATCACCTGACTGAACGTAAGGACTATGTTGAATATCTTGATTCTTCTAATAATCCAAAGATATATCATTATTACAGTCGTGATGGTAAAGAGATTGAAATGAATTATACCTCTGTGAGAGTTCAGGAGAGTATTCCGAATATTATTTTTGATATTTATCCTTGGTATGATTATCAGATAAACCGATATGGTAAACATGATATCAAACCAAAAATGATTGCCGGAAAACTTAGCCTTCCAAATCTTGAAGAATTTGGTTCTTGTATTGAAGAGATAAAGGCTAAACGACAACTATTCAAACAATGTGGTATAAAGGATGTTCGAAGGATTAATACATATTTTGAAGGGACAGATAAAGAAGTTATTCTATATTATGTAGACTACCATCCGATGGCATTATGTGATACTGAAGGAAATATAAATCTTCAAAAAATTATTCCTGAGCTTCGCTTTCTTCTTGGTTATGTAGCCAATGATTCTTAAATCGACAGCCTCGATTTGAGAATATTAATGATCTCATCAATAGATACCTTAAGTTGTCTTTGTACTTCTTCCTTGTCTTGACAAAGAAGATCTATCTTCAGTGCCTGCTTGATATCACGGATCCGAATTTGCTCATTAGTTGAGAATAATTCTGACGGGATTTCATCAACATAGTCAATGATTCTTTTTACTATACTTTCCACATGATAACTATTAACTGGAAGAGATCTATGGTTCGCACCATAAATTTTACCATCCATCATCTTTTCAAGCAAGATGTACTCTACAATTATCTTTTTGATTAACTTCTCATCTACCATAGTTAGTAAGAATAAAATATGTACAATTTTAGTGGCAAAGTAATGTAATTTGATTAAGAATTCCAACTAATTCAACCTTATTCCTTGTCTTTTGGCATCCAAGCATGACTCCATAATTTTGCGGAAACTAAAACCGCGAGATTATGGAGTTAAATTTTAACAGTGTAGAAACGATTCCCAACCTGAACGCATCGGCTGCGTTCCAGGTGGACAGCGGCAAGGTGTTCAAGGAAGACGTGGACATCGTGCCGACGATCATCGACAAATCGCTGTCCTACATCCCATGGGGAAGCGATAACAACATGCCGTACCACATCATTGACCTCATCGAGAGTGACGAGACCCTCGCTACCTGCCAGATGTTCAATGCTGAAGTGTGCTATGGCATCGGGCTGCAGTACAACACCGACTCGTCTGCCCCACCGGCGCTATCGGCGTCTCCAAGCGCGTCCCCAAGCGCAAGGCAAAATAATGATGTTTATCAATGCGTTTTTGAGGAAGGAGAAAATATTTTTGAAAAAAAGTGAAGATTTTTCTTGGTGGTAAGAAAAAAAGCAGTACCTTTGCAGTCGCAATTAGGAATTGTTCTGTGGTGTAATGGTAGCACATCGGATTCTGGTTCCGCTTGCGAGGGTTCGAATCCTTCCAGGACAACAAAGAAAAGTGACCCCTCAACAAGGTCACTTTCTTTATGAGAATTAATAACGTTATTTTAAAAATTTAAACTGTTTTATTATGGCAACAAAGATCAGATTGCAGCGCCACGGTCACAAGGACTATGCGTTCTATCCCATTGTTATTGCCGATAGCAGGGCACCACGAGATGGT
>JAEETL010000074.1 GCA_016290325.1 Muribaculaceae bacterium | reverse complement strand
CAAAAGTACTACTTTTTTCCCCAACCACCAACCAAACCGCAAAAATATTCCAAAATAAAAAAGAAAAAGGCACCGAAATTCATTGAGAAATCTCTGAATTTCAGCGCCTAAATTGGAAGCGTGATCCTGTTGATACTTTCGTCCGTTACCTCAAGAGTCGTTATGATGATACGTTAAAATATTGTGATTTTGTGATTTATGACTGACCGCCATCCCATAATAATTGTCTAAAACCCCTGTTATACCACAAATTGAATGGCTGTTCTACACGATATCATCCAGCGCTTATAAAGTGTCTTATCATATCATTATAACTCATATCGTCCCACAACTATGGATTCCATTGCGGGGGTGGTATGATAATTGTAATTTTGCCTCATATATAAAAAATGTGATGCTAAATTATGAAAGAAACCAAGTACAACTGTAGAACGTTTGTGAATCATCGCAACCAGGTGATTGTGAGAGTGCGGTGGAACAGGAAAAAGTTCGAGGTCGCTTTTTCGACGGGACTTCATGCTGACCCCTTGAAATGGAACATAGAAACGCAGAGGCCGGTACGAGGATCAACTCACATCATCGGGAGTGAGAGGAACCCTTCTCGTATAATAAACGAGCGGATTGACATGATCAGGGGTGCAATAGATGAAGCATTTGTTGAGTATGCTCTCGCTGATGCCATGCCTAATGCCGATGAGCTGCGGGACCTTGTCAACGAGAAAACCGGATTAACGGCTCATGACGGCGACGACAGCGGTAGTGAAAAATCGTTGCAGGATATCTTCAATGAGTTCCTCACTGTAAATGCTAAAGAACGCGACTGGTCAAATGTCGTTTGTCACAGATACGAGCGGGTCTGGAATCAGCTCATTGCATGTGATCCGGAAGTCACTCTTGATACCCTCAACAAAGACAAGATGATTGAGCTGAGGGAGTGGTATGTTAAGGTGTTGAAGGACAGGAACCGAACGATCGCTAAGCAGTTCAGGACACTAAAGTCAATCTTGAGGTGGATGAAGGCCAACGGCTATCCCGTCCAGGAGAGCGCCATTGAGTACAGCCCCCGCCTGACTGTCACCAAAAAGAACGTAACCTACTTGACGCGTGAAGAACTGAAACATTTTTTCAAGTTTAAGTTCCCGAGTAATCTCAAGCATTTGGAGCGTGCGCGCGATTTGTTCTGTTTCATGGCCTTTACCTCGTTGCGATACTCTGACCTTGCTCGACTTAAACGTGCAAACGTGACAAGTAAGGGTATTGACCTATACACCAAGAAGACGTCAGACCACATTACGATTCCAATCATTGATGACACGAGAGAGCTTTTAGACAAATATGCCAGCTACAAGCCAAAAAACGGCAATTTGTTCCCGGTGCCGTCTTCTCAGAAACTGAATGACTACATCAAGGAAGCAGCAAAATTGGCAGGCTTGGATAGAGAGGTCATTGACACATACTATATCGGCACAGAACGGTATGACGACGTACACAAGTTACATGAGATTCTCAGTTGTCATGATGGTCGTCGCACGTTTGTTTGTTGCTCATTGGCTTTCGGTATTCCTGCTGCCATTGTGATGTCAATAACCGGCCATAAGGATTATGAAAGCATGAAACCGTACATTGAGATTGCTAATGATACCAAGCAGATTGAGATGGAAAAATGGAACAGCAACGAGACGAAGATTAACATCATGAATAAGCTTGAAAAGCTTGATAAGGATGAGCTTATGCAGGTGTATGAATTTGTCAAAACTCTTGCTTGATCCAAGAAAAGGGCCGTCTCAATACGCCCAATAGCCTTATATATAAAGACAATTACATGCCCCCGAGAGGACCGCTGGCCACAATGAGCACGGCGGCATGAGGGGCAAAGACAATATATATCACGATGGTATGGACTGGGCGGCGAAGAGTCGTCCAGCACCGCCATCATCCAGGCGTTATCACCTGACGGGGAGACCGTGCCCTCAAGACGGCATAATCAAACCGACAGCGAGTCTGGAAAAGAAGTAACGAGGCTGACACCGAAGAGGTGTCGGTCTCGACTTTTTTCGGTTCGGTTGGATATAGTGGTAATGAGTTGGTAATTAGACAATGTTGCTCCCAGGTCAGGATGGACGGCATCCTAAATAAAGCCAAAAGCACCCATTTGGGGGTTGTGGGTATCGGTTTTGATAGGTAATTTTGTCGCGTGATCGAGAAAAATTCCGTTTGGGGTTTAAAAAATCGGTTTCTGTGTGTATATAGAGTGTATGACAGACAGAGAAAGACATATCGAGGGGTTGTTCAGGCAGCATTACAGTGCGATGCATCGGCTTGCTTACATGCTGTTGCACGACGATGACGACAGCAAGGACGTTGTGCACGACGTCTTTGCCAAGTTGCTTGTGGAACAAACGGAACTGCGTGAATCGACCGTCTTGCCTTTTCTGTTGTCATGCGTGCGCAACCAGTGCCTGAACGTGATGCGTGACCGCAAGCTGCATGCCCAGCTGCAGCAGTACCTCATTCCCCGCACTGTAGCGGAACAGACATCGCCCGAGGAGCTAGAGCGCGAAATTGAAGTGCTTAGCAAGGGCATCGATGCTCTGGTGCCGCCTGTGTGCCGAGAGGTGATACGCCTGCATTTTCATGAAGGTGTAGCCTTGACCGAGGTCGCTCGTCGTCTGGGCGTAAGCCATACTACCATCTACAAGCACCTGCACAGCGCACTCCGTCAATTACGTCAAACGCTTAAAGACTATTGAGCAATGAACAAGACCGATTTACTATTCCAGATGCTGGAACAACCCGAACGTTACAGCGAGGCACAATGGCAAGAGATCCTTGCCGATGACGAGTGCCGTGAACTTTATACACTGATGGCGAAAGTCAAGAGCACCGCCCCGTCACCCGAGGTGAGCGGCGAGACCATCGATGCCGAATGGCAACGTCTGGCCCAGTCACAACGTCCTCGTGCCACCATCATCCCCATGTGGCGCAAGGTGGCAGCAACCGCCGCGATTGCTTTGGTTCTCTTTGGAGTTTCCTACGCTGCGGTCAAGACAGGTTTCTTTGGCCTGCAAAAGCAATCGACAGAGGAAACCACTGCTGTCAAGCCTGAAGCCCCTGCCGTCACTGTCGATGCGACTCCAGAGGCCATTGAGCAACCCACCGACACGCTTTCCGTCATGGCTGAGCCCCGGCTCTATGACAACGTACCGCTGGAGCAGATGCTGGCCGAACTCGCTGCCTATTACCATGTTGACGTGGAATACCGCACCGACGATGTGCGCTCGTTGCGTCTCTATTATGAGTGGGAGCCGGACTATTCTCTCGACATGGTCGTGGACATGCTGTCCCACTTCGAGTCACTCAGCATCTCTCGTGAGGGCAACAAACTCATTGTTGAATCAGCACAGGAGGGCAAGTAATGAAGAGACTATTTACCATGATACTATTGCTGTGCTCCTTAGCAGGCATAGCACACGCGCAGCGCATAACCCGCAACTTCCAGAAC
>JAEETL010000043.1 GCA_016290325.1 Muribaculaceae bacterium | reverse complement strand
ACCCTTTCGGGCGCGACCTGCATGATTTGGTGCCCTCGGCGAGTGTGCACTGGCAACTGTCGCCGTTCAACAGCCTGCGCCTGTCGTGGGCGACAAGCCTCAACCGTCCGGGCATTGCGTATCTCAACCCCGCAGTCAGGCGTTATACCACGACGATAGAATATGGCAATCCGCACCTGTCGAGTGCCCGCAACAACATGCTGAGCCTCAACTTCCAGCACACGGGTAACCGCTTGACCTTCAATATCAAGCCCACCTTGACCATCACCAACAACCTCATCGGCACTTATCGCACAGTCCAGGACGGCATTGTCCACTTGACCAACAGCAATGACTACCGCTACCTGATGGCGGGTGTGGGCGGCTTTGTGCAGTGGATGATGACATCCAAGACCACTTTCTACATGAACGGGGAAATGTGCTACAAGCGCTACCGCAGCCCCTCGCAGGACTTGACCAACAGCGGATGGGGCGGCAACCTGTATGCCCAACTCACGCAACAGTTGCCGTGGCAGTTGCGGGCGACGGCGACCTGCATGTGGTATGGCATCGGGCACGACGTGCGTCATGTGTATGGCTACAGCACCATACCAGACCCGACCATCATGCTGGGTCTGTCGCGTTCGTTCCTCAAGGACAACCGATTGACGGTGAAGTTGACCGCCAATTCCATCCTGCACAAGTATGAGGTGTCCAAGGGATATATCACGCAGGGCGATTATGTGAACCACGGCGTGGGCCACTATAATCAGCGCAATGTGCAACTGTCGCTAAGTTATGCCTTCGGCTCCAGCAACACTCGCGTCAAACAGACCGAGAAGACCGTCGAGAACGACGACCTGGTGGGAGGCCTGAGAAGCGGAAACTGATTTTGAAAACAATAAATACAATGTATTGTTTATCAACACAATATATTTGTCCTTTATCGTCAGCGGATTTTAGGGATTATCTGGATGGCATACGCATATTCCTGCCTCACGCTAAGACGCCAAGACGCTAAGAATCTTATATGGCATCCGCACGGGAAGTCGGTCGCTTTTCAGCAAAGATAGCCATTTATCAGAAATCATCAAAAAAGTCGTTACCGTTCACACTAAAGATTGCAGATAGTTAATAAATTTTGATGTATTTGTTCTGTTCATCAACTTTTTTATTGTATCTTTGCATCAAATCAATTAACAAGCCTAGAGCAAACAACATTTAATATCTTAAAACCCTAAATCATTATGGAAGAAGAATTTGAAATTATTGAGCGTGGTCTATTAAGTGACGTTAATGGTGAGTCTGAAATCAATGATATCATTAACATCAGTGTTGACAGGCCTCTAGAAAGTGTGGCTACAAGATCGGCCAAACCCGCAAGTGTAAATAAAAGTAAAGTCAGCTCCAAGGTGCTGAATTACCTGGGTATTGTAAAGGTGACCACCAGTTTTAAGACCCGCAATCCTAAAGCATGGCTGCTGCAGGCCCTACTTAACGAGTTGGGATATTCATTGAAACCCGATGGCTTTTTCGGTCAACTGACCTTGGATCAGGTCAAAAAATTCCAAGCTGCTAATGGCTTAGTTGCTGATGGCATCGTTGGATCGGCAACCTGGACCGAACTCATCTACCAGGGCAAATGCAGGATTTCCAACAGTAAAATCAGTGAGCAGGATTATAGGGATGCCGCCAATACGTTAGGCGTTGAAGTCGCCGTGGTCAAAGCCGTCAAAGACGTGGAAGCAGGTGGAGCGGGATATGTGTTCAGTAATCATCCTACCATCTTGTTCGAGAGCCATATATTCTGGAAAGAACTTAAGAAACTCGGAGTCAATCCCAGAACTTATAAGGACCCTGAAATCTTGAACGAGACATGGAAACAAGGTAAGGCATACTACGTTGGTGGCGTGGGTGAGTTTGCCCGCCTGCAGAAGGCCCGCCTGATTAACACTGATGCAGCCAATGCCTCAGCCAGTTGGGGCTTGTTCCAAATCATGGGTAATAATTACAAAACCTGCGGATGCAGTTCAGTAAGTCAATTTGTTAATCGAATGTGCCAGAGTGAAAGAGAGCAGCTCATGCTGTTTGTGGCATTTATTAAGAACAACAAACTGCACACCTACCTGCAGAAAAAAGATTGGGCAGGCTTTGCTTATCGTTACAATGGCCCTGGTTACACGGATAATATGTATCACATCAAACTCGAGAGGGCCTATAATAAGTACAAATAATAAATCCATAGGATAATCCATTCATCGGTTGGCTCGACAAACCACTTCAATCATTTCAACGAGCTGCCGACGAGCAATAATAACAGCCACGCCAGCAAGGGCCTAGATCCCGCTGACGTGGTTGTTTTTACCGTTAATTTGAAAGATTTTCTTCTACAGGCCTTCCTCACTTTTGGGGTTGAGGGGATAGTCGATGGAGTAGTGCAGGCCGCGTGACTCCTTGCCGCCGATGGTCTAGCGGGAGATGAGGTAAGCCCGGTTGATGATGTCGAGCGACTGGCAATAGGCTTTAGCCAGCATGGCAGCACGGGCAAACGCAGAAAAAACGGAAACGCGGAAACAAAAAAACGGCCGGCTGATTTCTCAGTCGGTCGCTTCGTGTTTTTGATGTGGTACCTCCGGGGATCGAACCAGGGACACGCGGATTTTCAGTCCACTGCTCTACCACTGAGCTAAGGTACCTTTCAAAAGCGAGTGCAAAGATACGGCGAGTTTTTGACGTGACCAAATTTTTTCAAAGATTTTTCAAAAAATTCTTTTAAACCTAGTATTTCCAGCCCCCAAACATGGGCATCAAGCGAAAAAAGCAGTAAATTTGCCTCCAGTGAGACGTGTGAACTAACTCTTATATGATGGAAGGGCTCTTGCAATACATCTGGCAACACAGGCTGTGGCTCAGCGAGGACATGGTGACCAACGATGGCCGCCGTGTGCGTGTCATTGATCCTGGTCTGCTTAACACTGATGCCGGACCCGACTTTTTCAACGCCAAGGTGGAGATTGACGGCCACCTGTGGGTGGGCAACGTGGAAATCCACGTGCGTGCCAGCGACTGGAAGCGTCACCACCACGACGAGGACCCGGCCTATGACAGTGTCATCCTGCACGTTGTCGAGAAAGACGATGCCCCCGTCCACCGCATCAACGGCGAACTCATACCCCAAGTCGAGTTGCGTGTATCACCGCGATTTAACGAGTGCTATGACCGATTGGTCAACGCCACGGTCGAGTTGCCCTGTGCTGCCCGCATTAAAGAAGTGCCACAGTTAACTATCACCGAGTGGATCGAGGCCTTGGCATTTGAGCGGCTTCACGGTAAGGTGGACCGCGTCAGGGAGTTGTATGAGCGCTACAATGGCAGCTGGGAGGATATCTGCTATGTGATGCTGGCTCGCACATTGGGCTTCGGCATCAACAACGACGCGTTTGAGCGCTTGGCAAGAGTCACCCCCTTGAGGCTGTTGCACAAGCACAGTGACTCCATCCTGCAGGTTGAGGCGTTGCTTTTGGGGCAGGCAGGCCTGTTGAATGGTGCCCACGACAGCGAGACCTATTACCAGCAGCTCACCCGTGAATATGCCTTCCTGGCCAACAAGTTCTCCCTACGGCCCATCGAGGGCTCGGCCTGGCGCTTGTTCCGCAGCCGACCCCAGAATTTCCCGTATCGCCGCATCGCCCTGCTGGCGCAGTTTGTTCAGGGTGGTTTCAACCTCATGAACGACATCCTCGATGCCGCAGGTGACACCAGCGCCCTGCGTGAGCTGTTTGATGTCGAGTTGAGCGGCTATTGGACCACCCATTACAGCTTTGGCAAGCCCTCGCCCAGTGCGGGCCGAGCCCTGTCAAACAGCAGCATCGACATCGTGCTCATCAACGTTGTCGCTCCCCTTTATTACGCTCGTGGCGAAATGACCGACGACTATGCCATGACCGACCGCGCCATCGAACTGCTCGAGGACCTTCGCCCCGAACGCAACAGCATCGTCACCATGTTCCAGAATGCGGGCATCCGTTGCGATAACGCCCTCACCAGCCAGGCCCTCATCCAGCTGCGCCGCAGCTATTGCGAAGCCCGCAAGTGCATCTATTGCCGCTTGGGCCACCGCTTGTTGGCCACCGATGCCCGGCAATAAACAACAATCCCACCCAATGTCACCCATGGCGACTTGAGCGGGGCTATATTACGTTGATACTTAATCAATTATTACTTACCAGACAGCTCGTTGATTTGGTCGATCATCTCATCGTTGGCGCGTTGCATCTTGCGGAATATTCTAATGCCGATGATGGCGCCAATGATGCCGCACACAAAACAAGTGATGACATACCCCCAGGTATCGGCTGTTCCATAAGTAATTGCGCGATGCATGAAGCTCTCGTAGCAGAACCATGCGAGCCAGGGAATGGTCACTACGATGCCGATTTTTTGGGACAGGCTGCGGTTCTTCTTCATCTGGGCGAGTTTGCGGGCTGTTGCGACAAGGTCATCCCCCATGTGGCTCACGTCAAGGCGGTTAATAAGATAATCGGCAAGAACAAACCCGATTAGCATCAATATGGTCACAATGACGAATGGCCATGAGAAGTTATAGATGTATTTCATTGCTATATAGCAAGGAATGCACAACAGGGCAACAAGACTTAATTTAAAGAGGGTGCGATGCACGCCTTTCATTTTACTTTGTATGGCCTCTTTAACAAGTTTCTCATTGAGGTGACCCTGCTGGTCCACCTTCTCCTTGATGGCTGCCATCTGCTGACGCAGGTCGTCAAGTTCAAACTCGTTATGTGTGTTGTTAACCGTTTCCATATCTTTTTGTGCAGTTTTTAGTTCATTTGTTTAAGTTGTTCTTTGATGCGATAGAGCCTGACTGAGACATTTTTCACCTCGATGCCCACGATTTGGGCGATTTCTTGGTAACTCATGTTCTCGAGCCACAGCAGGACAATAGCGCGATCAAATGGCTGCAGGCGCTGGATGCGGGCATGTAGCATGTCGGTCTGCTTGTTGTCGGCATCGTTCTTGTCAAACAGGTTGATGCCCTCCATGAGCGGTTGTGTCTTGCGGCTCTTTTTCTTGCGGTCGATGGAAATACATGAGTTCAAGGTTACCTTGTAAATCCATGTCTTCAAGTCGCTTTTCCCCTGAAAGGAGGCAAAACCCTGCCACAACTTGATGAGCGCTTCCTGGAAAAGGTCATCGACCTCCTCCTTGTCCTTGGAGAACATGTAGCACACGGTGTAGATGGTGCCCTTGTTCTCGCGGATGATGCGTCCAAATTCAGCCTCGTTAATGTCCATTTTTTAATTCTTTCTGCCCCTTAGACGCAAGGGGTATCAAAAAAACTACACAATATTTTTATTTTTTTCGTCGATTAGTCGTTTTTGTCACTCGTCCTTAGTTGGCTTCCGCCATCACCTAAAACCTAAAGCCTAAAGCCTAGTGACTAGAATGTCTGCATATCCACCAAGTGCTTGTAGGCCCCCTGCTTGGCAATGAGTTCGTTGTGAGTACCGCACTCGATGATGCGGCCGTCCTGCATCACACAAATCAAGTCTGCACCCTTAATGGTACTCAACCGGTGGGCGATCACCAGCGTGGTGCGACCGTGCATGAGCTTGTCAAGAGCATCCTGCACGAGGTGCTCGCTCTCGGTGTCAAGGGCGCTGGTCGCCTCGTCCAGGATGAGGATGGGCGGATTCTTCAATATCGCGCGGGCGATGCTGATGCGCTGTCGCTGGCCGCCCGAGAGTTTACAACCCCTGTCGCCGATGTTGGTGTCAAAACCCTGCTCACTCGCCATGATAAAGTCATAGGCATTGGCTATCCTCGCTGCCTCTTCAACCTGCTCACGTGTAGCACTTTCCACACCGAAGGTGATGTTGTTGTAGAACGTGTCATTAAATAGGATGGCCTCCTGGTTGACGTTGCCCATGAGCGCACGCAAGTCGGTGATATTGTATTGGCGGATGTCGGTACCATCGATGCAGATGCTGCCCTCCTGCACATCATAGAATCGCGGCAGCAAGTCGGCAAGTGTGGTCTTGCCACTACCGCTTTGACCCACCAGGGCAACCGTCTGGCCTTGCTTGATGTTGAGCGAAACGCCGTCGATAACCCAGGAGTCGCCGTAGCGGAAACGCACGTCGCGGTACTGGATGCCCTCATTCATGGCTGTCAGCGGCACGGGTTGCTCGGGATTCTTTATCGGGTTGTCGGCAGCCAGAATTTTGTCGATGCGTTCCATCGAAGCCAGACCGCGCTGGATATTATAGGCAGCCTTGGAAAGGTCCTTTGCCGGGTTGATAATATTGTAAAAGACCACCATGTAATAAATGAACTTGGGCGCGTCGATACTGCTGTGGCCGTTCAGGATGAGGGTTCCACCAAACCACAACACGATAGCTATAGTCAACGTTCCCAAGAACTCACTCATGGGATGGGCAAGGACATGGCGACGGTTCATTCGGGTCATAATGGCACGATACTTCTCGTTCTCGCTTTCAAAACGGCGGCGAGCCTTATCCTCGGCATTAAAAGCCTTGACGATGCGCAATCCGCCGATGGTCTCCTCGATATTGCTCAACAGCACACCCCACTGGTTCTGGCCCTCGAGCGACACACGTTTCAGGCGCTTGCCCACGCGGCCCATAATCCATCCCGCAACAGGCAAAAGGATGAGCACAAACAGCGTTAACTGCCAACTGATGATGATCATCATCACCAGGCAGGCGATAATCATGATAGGATTCTTGAACAGCATGTCGAGCGAGGTCATGATGGAGTTCTCGACCTCGGCAACGTCACCGCTCATGCGTGCCATCACATCGCCCTTACGCTCATTAGAGAAAAACGCGAGCGGCAGCGAGAGCATCTTGTTATAGATCTGATTGCGTATATCACGCACCACTCCTGTGCGGATGGGAATCATGTAAAAGTAGCTCAGGTAAGCACTTCCCGTCTTGAGGGCGGTCATGAACACCAGCGCGGCGGCAATGCACGCCAGAGCTGTCGACTGACCATATCGCTCAATGATGCATTGCACATAGTAATAGAAATTGTTCTCGGCCACGGTAGCGATGCTGCCCGACCCCCATGGCATGAAACTGTAGGTCTCGGTATTGAGTCCAAAAAGCATCTGCAGAATAGGGATAATCAACATGAACGAGAACAACGTCAATAACGCTGCCAGCAGGTTGAACACGACGTTCAACACCAGGTATTTCTTGTAAGGCGGAATAAAGCGCCTGAGTAATTGCCAAAAACCTTTCATACCTAAATAATAGAATAGTAGGAATCAGCTTAATGTGTTGAAACCCACTTAAAAGTCATTCAACATAAGAATCAGCTTATTATGCCAGCCCTAATTCAAAGTCTTTCAAGAACTGGTTAAATCCCGGATTGTGTGACTTGATTTGCTCCACGACCTCGCGGGGGGATAAGATCTTGGGCGTATCAATGGGCTCGTCACTCACTTTCACGTCAAGCGTGAGTCGGTCGTTCTTCAGTTCCTCGCTCAAGAAGCTCAAGAGGGCTTCTTTGTGCTCCTCGACATGCTTTTGCTCGGTAGGGCTACCCACAATCATCTCGTAGTGCTCATCACTGTCTCCACGTTTTGGGAGGGCATAGGACATGGTGGTCACGAGCGCCCGCTCTTGAGGATGCTGGTCGATGTAGTTCTGCCAAGCATTTTGCAGCTGCTCAACAGTGAACGGCTGGGTTCGCTGTGGCTGTGCGGCAGCCGCGCTGGCCTGAGCCGGTTGAGCCGTGGGATTGGCGACATTCACCATAATGCGGGGAACGTTGCCTAATGTGCTGGCGACTGGACGACCGGGTGCAGCGGGTTTTGGCGCGGGAGCAGTCTGGGCAACAGGTTGTGGTGGTTGCTGTGGTTGAGGCTGGGGCTGGGACTGCTGCGGCGCGCTGGGTTGTTGTTTGGGAGCGGCCGTTGCCTGGGGCTGAGCTGTAGCGGGTTGTTGCTGCCTTGGAGCCGCTTGTGGAGCGGCAGCAGGTGTAATCTTCTTGATGGCAGGTTGAGCCGCCTGTTGAGGTTGCGGAGCGACAACCAGCTGACACAGCTTGACCAACGTCAGTTCAACGAGCAGTTGCTTGCTGCTGGCATTGCGGTAATTCAAGTCGCAGCTGTTACACAAGTCAAGGGCACGGTAGTAGAACTGCGGCGCCAACTTAGTGCTCTGCACGCCATATTGCTGGGCCACCTCATCGTTCATCTCAAGCAGTTTGCGCGTTTGGGGTGTGCTGGCCACCATCAGGTCGCGCAGGTGCTGAGCCAAGCCATTGATGAAGAACTGCGAGTCAAAGCCCTTGTCCCTGATTTCCTTATAAATGAGCAATGCCTGCATCACGTCACCGGCCAGGAATGTGTCAACGAGCCTAAAGTAGTAGTCATAGTCTAGCACATTCAGGTTGTCGAGCGCGCTTTGGTAAGTGATGTGCCCCTCGGTCGACGCTGCCACCTGGTCAAAGATGGATAGGGCATCGCGCATGGCGCCATCGGCCTTTTGGGCGATGACGTTGAGCGCAGCAGGCTCGGCCTCGATGTTCTCCTGCCCACAAACATACTGGAGTTGCTGCACGATGTCGGGCACGGTAATGCGAGCGAAATCATAAATCTGGCAACGTGACAAGATCGTGGGAATGACCTTCTGCTTCTCGGTCGTCGCCAAGATGAAGATGGCATACTCGGGCGGCTCCTCAAGCGTCTTAAGGAAAGCGTTGAAAGCGGCTTGTGACAGCATGTGGACCTCATCGATGATGAACACGCGATAACGGCCCGTTTGCGGCGGGATGCGCACTTGCTCGGTCAAGTCGCGGATGTTGTC
Organism: Muribaculaceae bacterium; assembly: GCA_016290325.1. Classification (GTDB taxonomy): domain Bacteria; phylum Bacteroidota; class Bacteroidia; order Bacteroidales; family Muribaculaceae; genus Sodaliphilus. Next base: position 8,994 of record JAEETL010000043.1, on the reverse strand, counting down.
CACGCTATTGTTTGACGCGGCATCCAGCTCGTTGATGTTGTAGGAGCGCTGCTCGTTAAACGCCACGCATGACGGGCACTCGTTGCAGGCCTCGCCCTCGGGCGTAGGATGTTCACAGTTGATGGTCTTGGCGAAAATGCGGGCACAGGTTGTCTTGCCCACACCGCGCGGTCCGCAGAACAGGTAAGCGTGAGCCAACCTGCCGCTGGCAATCGCCGTCTTTAAGGTATGTGTCAACGACTGCTGCCCTACCACACTGCGAAATGTCGAGGGTCTGTACTTTCTCGCCGATACGATATACTTGTCACTCATTGGATTACAAAATAGTCAGATAGTCTAATCTGCAAAGATAGTGCAAGCCGAGCACAAAACAAAAAGAATTCATTCTTTTTTTGTCAAGGCGAAGCCTATCTTCGACCGAAGGTCAAAGATAATACTCTTCTACTAAAACGCGTCCTGCCCTGCCCCATTGCTTCTGCCCAACCGCCAAAAAGCAAAATAACCACAAAACGGCCAACTCATGCCAATTTATTGATTAATAGTCTCAAGATGGAACTCCCCACCTTCTATTTTATAAAAAACAGGAGGGGCGGAACAGTTAACGAACTGTTAAAAGCAATTACTGACTCTCACGCGAGAAAAGTAACACATGATGACTCATCCATTCAATGTCAAAAAGAGAAAATCAAGAAATACTACCTCATCGGCTAACATTTTTTGGGGCGGTTGTTGCACATTTTTGAGAATTAATGTATTTTTGTGCCACAAATATCATTACATAGACCTGAACATAATTTTTAAAGAAATACTGCAATGAAAAATATCTTGATCATCGGCTCGACGGGACAAATCGGTTCCGAGCTGACAATGAAATTGAGAGGCATTTACACGGGTAATGTCGTGGCTGGTTATATCCCTGGCGCTGAGCCTAAAGGCGAACTCGCCGAGAGCGGACCGTCGGAGATCGTCGACATCACCAATGCTCAACAGATTGGTGCCGTAGTGGATAAGTACAACATCGACACGATCTACAACCTAGCTGCCCTGCTGAGCGCCGTTGCCGAGAACAAGCCCCAACTGGCTTGGCACATCGGTATCGACGGTCTGATGAACGTGCTTGAGGTGTCGCGCGAGAAACACTGCGCCGTGTTCACCCCCAGCAGCATCGGTTCATTTGGTCCCAATGCGCCCAAGGACGGCACTCCTCAAGACACGATCCAACAGCCGCGCACGATGTATGGCGTGACTAAGGTCGCTGGCGAGTTGCTGAGTAACTATTATGCCCTCAAGTTTGGCGTTGACACCCGTTCGGTTCGTTTCCCGGGCCTGATCAGTTATGTTACCCCTCCCGGTGGTGGCACCACCGACTATGCCGTGGATATTTATTATAGCGCCGTTCAGGGCAAGAAATTCAAATGCCCCATTGCCCCCGGCACCCTCATGGACATGATGTACATGCCCGACGCCCTTCGCGCTGCCATCGAAATCATGGAAGCCGACCCGTCACGTCTGGAGCACCGCAACTCGTTCAACATCGCCTCGATGAGCTTCGATCCCGAAGTCATCTACCACAAGATTCAGGAGTACATCCCCGAGTTTGAGATGGAGTATGAGGTTGACCCGCTGCGCCAGAGCATTGCCGAAAGCTGGCCCAACAAGCTGGACGACACCTGCGCCCGCGTCGAGTGGGATTGGAAGCCCGAGTATGACCTCGATGCCATGACCATCGACATGATTGAGAAGTTGCGCGTTAAGTTCGGCATCAACAAGTAAACAATGAATCGGTTGCTTGTAGCTCTACTGTGTTCCATCTGTCTGTTTTTGGGTGGATGCTCGAGCGACAGCTATAAGTTATCCAAAGATTATGCCTCCAGGGACACCTTCGGGTTTCTAGTGTTTATCAGCGAGTCAGGCCGTCAATATGATGACCTGTGGGTAAACATCTCTGGTCTGGATAAAACGTTTCTTGCTTCGACAGCACAAATTGTCGACGGTGAAGTCAAGGGCACCCGTTATGGTGCCCAGCAAGGCACCCGCCAAGTGATGATCAGGCAACAGAACATACGTCTTCTTTATCAGGACATCGTAGAGATTCACGCTGGCCAAAACACCATCATCGTCTTCAAGGACTGATTATCACTAGATAAACCTACAATAAAATCAAAAAAAATGTAGCCCTGCTAAAAATATCGCAAGGCTACATTTTTTACTTGGTCAACGCTAGTTAGGAGCGGAGGATGTTGATGAGGTCGGCAACGCCTTGGGTGGCGGGCTTCTGGATCACGGTCACCCAGTCGGGGACAGCGGCAGGCTTTGGATCGATGTAGTAAATGGGCACACCACGCTTCACATACTGGATCAAGGCTGCAGCGGGATAAACCACCAGCGAGGTGCCGATGACAACAAAAATATCGGCGTCATGGGCCAACTGGGCGGCAGCATCCATATTGGGCACCGCCTCACCAAAGAACACGATGTGGGGACGCACCGGGTCGCCATAGGGGTCGCGCGTGTCCACACTGGTTACCAGCCCCTTGTCGGTCAACTGGTCACAGGGCAGGACATACTCGCGGTCCTCGCGCCTGAGGGAGCGCACCTTCATCAATTCGCCGTGCAGGTGCAGCACATTGCTGCTGCCAGCGCGCTCGTGCAGGTCATCGACATTCTGGGTGATGACGCGTACGTCAAAATCCTTTTCCAGTTCCACCAGCCCAAGATGGGCAGCGTTAGGCTGGGCGTTGATGAGTTGCTCACGGCGCTCGTTGTAGAACTTGTGGATGAGCGCTGGATTGCGCAAGAAGCCTTCATGGCTGGCCACGTCCATCACAGGATAATTCTCCCACAAGCCATCGGCATCGCGGAATGTCTTGATACCACTCTCGGCACTGATGCCCGCGCCTGATGAAATCACTAATTTCTTCTTATTCATAGTCATTGTGTACTTTTTGGGTTGAAGATACAGTGTAAAAATAAATAATGTGATAGCAAAAATAGTAAAATTTTTCTAAAAACGGTCACCCCAATCACATAAATCACTATCTTTGCACCGTTTTTTACAAAAAAGAAGACTTTTCAATGGATAAACTGAGTTACGCATTAGGCTTGAGCATGGGTGGAAACCTCATTGGCTCAGGAATTAGCAAACTGGAAATCAACGACTTCGCCGATGGCTTGAGGGCTATCTATGAGAACGCCGAACAAAAAATGACCTTTGACGAGGCCAAGCAAATCGTCACCGAATTCTTTACCAACCTGCAGAACCAGATGGCCGGGGACAACGAGCGCCTGGGCCGCGAGTATCTGGAGAAGAATAAAAATGCCGAGGGTGTCAAAGTGACTGCCAGCGGTCTGCAGTATCAAGTTGTGAAAGAGGGTGACGGCGCTCAACCCGGCCCTAATGATGTGGTGACTGTTCACTACACCGGCCGACTGATTGACGGCACCGTATTTGACAGCAGCGTTGAGCGCGGCGAGCCCGCCACCTTTGCTGTGGGCCAGGTGATCCCCGGTTGGGTCGAGGGTTTGCAGCTGATGCGTGAGGGCGCAGCCTACAGGCTGTTTATCCCGTCAGAGCTGGCCTATGGTCCTCATGGCACTGGTCCCATTCAGCCCAACTCCACGCTTATCTTTGACGTGCAACTTATCAAGGTAGAGAAGAAGTAATCAATTTATTTAATTCCAACGATAACATTCGTTTTTAACACAATGAAAAAGGTATTGGTAATCGCCATGGCAGCATTGTTCATCACGGGTATGGCAAGCTGCAGCGGCAATAACGCTACGAGCGAGGAAACAACCGAGCAAGCCGTTTCAACCGACAGCATCGAGATTAAGGACAATTTGACCCTGGGCCGCGAATTCCTGGCCGAGAACGCTAAGAATGACAGCGTTGTCCAAACCGAGAGCGGACTGCAATACATGGTATTGAAAGAGGGCACTGGCGCCAAGCCCGGTCCCACCGACACGGTAACTGTTCATTATACCGGTAAATTGCTTGACGGTACTGTGTTTGACAGCAGCGTTGAGCGTGGTGAGCCTGCCTCATTCCCACTGGACAAGGTGATTCCCGGCTGGACCGAGGGCTTGCAGCTCATGAGCGAGGGCTCGGAGTATAGGTTGTTCATCCCCAGCGAGCTGGCCTATGGCTCTAAGGGCGCTGGCGACAAGATCCTGCCTAACGCCACGCTTATCTTTGACGTGCAGCTCATCAAGGTAGATAAACAGAAATAAATCAATTTTTAAATAACATTCAATTCAAAAAAATTTCAGTTTTATTATTATGAAGAAGATTTTAGCATTTGCAATGGCTGGTATGCTCATGATGGGTTTCGTGGGTTGCAACAGCAAGACTGGTGGCACTAGCGACGCTATGGATTCGCTGAGTATCGCTTTTGGTGACCTGTATGGTGTCGGTATGGGCCAGCAGTTACGCGCCATGGACTCCACCGTTGACCTTGAGAAAGCCCTCAAGGGTATGGAGTACATCGCTAACGCTGACACCAGCAAGGCTTTCATGCAGGGCCTGCAGATGGGTATGCAGATCGCTCAGCTTTATGCTGGCATCGAGCAGCAGTGCGGTATGCCCATCAACAAGAGCCTGTTCATGAAGCACTTGCGTGAAGGTCTGACCAAGCCCACCCCCAATGGTCAAGAAGAGATGATGGCTCTCCAGAGCAAGATTGAGCCCCTGCTCAACAAGGCTATGGAACAGTCACCCAAGGCTATCGCCAACAAGAAGGCTGGCGAGGAGTACATGGCTAAGCTGAAAAACGACAAGGCCTACACCTTTACCAAGAGCGGTATCGCCTATAAGGTGATCGCAGCCGGTGAGGGCAAGAACTTTAGCGACAGTGACGTTGTAAAGGTGAACTACGTTGGTCGTCACCTGAATGACAGTGTATTTGACAAGAGCGGCGAGCAGCCCGTTCCCTTCAACCTGAAGCAAGTCATCCCCGGCTTCGCCGAGATGATCCAGCTCATGAAGCCCGGTAGCAAGGTAACCGTTGTTATCCCCGGTGAACTCGCTTATGGTCCCCAGGGTAACCGCGGCATCGAGCCCAACGAGACTCTGATTTTCGACATCGAGACCCTTGGTGTTCAAGATCCTAGCGAGCAGCCCGCTCGTCCCCAGATCCCCCGTCCCGCTAAGTGATAAGTCATAACAGCAGACATATAACCGCCCGAGCCAATGATGGCCCGGGCGGTTGTTTTATTGAGTCTTGCCACCAATGTGACGGCTTTTTTGATCACAATTTATAGCCAGAGGGTGAAGTCCTCACGCTGGAGTTTGGGACTGGGGTTAAGAATGGCAATTTTGCCGTTGGTATAGGTTTGGCCTGTCATCATGTGGTTGCAACATGAGTAGAACAAGTTCCGCATGGCCTCATCATAATTCAAACGACGCATCACGAGCACCGTCCCGGCATCTAGCAGACGATGTATCAAATCCTCGTCAATGGGGACATTTACCAAAGCCATAGCGCCATCACTGTCAGCCTTCATGAAGTCATCTACCGCAACTTGTTCGTTATCATAGCACTCCACACGATCCAATTGGGTTTGCAAAACCTTTACAGCAAGAACATTCTGCTCGATTTGAGGGTCAAACAGGTATAAACGGCTATCGCGTCTCACAGCGAGCATGGCGACGCTCTCAACACCCGTTGAAGCCCCCATCTGCAAGATGTTTCTCGGATTGAAGAAATTGGTCACCCTGAACAACAGTTTCGCCTCGCGCTCGCCCAACAAGTCCATCTCACGGCGCTTACGCCGCGTGGTGTTCGCTTTTATTGTGTTCACCAACTGGCTGATGCCGTTATAGGCGTAAAAAGGCGTGGGTTCACGCAAGACAGTCCGCACAAAGTTGAATGCGAACGGCGAATGGATACCGAAGCCGCCACTGCGGTGGTGGCGGCTCCAGGCGGTTAAGTATCTTTTCCAGGTCTTCAAGATTATTGAGCCTGGTCAATTATCTTTTTCTCTTTCTTACAGAACTTGTCGCCAAACAGGGCGTAGTTCAAAGCCAGCAACAGCAACAGGTAGATGATGACCACGGCGATTGTTGCCCACGTCTGGGTCTTGTTAACCTCGTCGGGGGCATACTTGAAGTCGATGGTGTGGTCACCAGCGGGCAGTTGCAGTGCGCGCAGCACATAATTGACACGGCCCATCTCCACGGGCTTATCATCGACGGTCACCTTCCAGCCCCACGGGAAATAAATCTCGCTGAAGACAGCCAAGCCTCCATTAGCGCTATGGCTCTTGTAAGTCAAGTGGTTGGGAGCATAGCTGGTCTCGTAGATGGTGTCGCCGGGCTGAGTGGCCTTAGCGTCGCCCAGTTGCTGTTTGAATTTAGCATCGGCCACAGCACTAGTTGCGGGATTGAAGTCATTCAAGAACGCCATTTCCTGGTCGGCGTTGTCGACATAGGTGAGCGAGTCCACAAACCAGGCATTGCCAAGTGCGTCGGGATTGCCCTGCACGGTATTGTCATCAATGATGACATAACGGGTGTTGAGCATATTGAGCACCTGAATATTGTTCTTGACAATCTGGTTGTTGATCAAGTCGTTGTAGCGCGACAACTTGGCGGCATGGTATCCGCCCACAGTCTTGTGGAAGTAGCTGGGCATCGCCTCGCCAAAGTGATGCACGTCCATCACGCGGTAATTCATGTCCTTATCCTGCAGAATTTTGGTGTCGGCGGGACGCGGAGTGAAATTCTGCTCGGGCACGTCATAATGCGACGTGAAGGAGTCGCTGTCGATGTAGCGCTTGTTGACGGCATACATATCCACCAGCACAACGCCAGCGAGGATGAGGACGGTAGTCAACTCATTGAGCTTACCCTTGAGATAGATGTAAATCAAGCCGAAGCCAATGAGCAGAATAATCAGGCTACGCCAAGCGTCACCGCTCACCAACGCGCCACGCACGGCGGCGATAGCGGCATCCACACTGGGATACTGCTGGATTTGACCTGAAGCCACCAGTTGCTCATGCTCCATGGCCGAGAAGTGGCTGAAGATGCTGGGAACGAGAGCGGTGAGCAGGCACATCAGCGCACAAGCGCCAAACGATACGAGCAGCGCCACCTTATGCTTGCGCCAGCCGTCGGGTTCCTTGAACAATTCACGCAGACCCAGCACTGCCAGGATGGGCATGGCCAACTCGGCTATGACAAGGATGGATGCCACCGTGCGGAACTTGTTGTACATGGGGAAGTGGTCAATCATCCAATCGGTAAGCCACATCATGTTGTGGCCCCACGAAAGCAGGATGCTGATGATGGTGACGATGAGCAAAGCCCATTTCACGGGTCCCTTGACGATGAGGCATCCCAGCAGGAACAGAGCGCATATAAGCGCGCCGACGTAAACGGGGCCATTTGTCATGGGTTGGTCACCGAAGTATTGCGGGAACTGGCTGAGGATCTGGTAATCCTGCTGGCTCATTTTGCCATTGTTCACCATTTTCTCGGCTTTGTCTGTCACTGCCAGCGAGAGCATGGTGTTGTCGCCGTGCTCGGGCTTGATGGTCGCGCCACCCTTCACGTTGGGGATGAGCAGGGTGAATGTCTCGCCCTTACCGTAGCTCCACTGGGTGATATAATCCTTGTCCAGACCACCCTTTGTGGGCTTAGCGTTAGCGGCTTCCTCGCCCGTGGGGGTGAGCTCGCTGTGTCCGCCGCGAATGGTCTCCTGGGAGTATTTATAGGTCAGGTACAGGTTGGGCGAGTTGGCTGCGAGTGCCAACAGAGCCGCCACGGCCAGGCATGCGGTAGCGATGCACCAGCGACCCACTTGCTTGTCAATGATGGCCTTGACCAAATATGCGATCACCAGGGCGACAATGACAAACATCGAGTAATAGGTCATCTGCACGTGGTTGCTGGCCAGCTGCAACGCGGCAAAAAACGCTGCCACTGCCATACCACCCAAGTACTTGCCACGGTAGCACCACACGATACCGGCGATTGTGGGCGGGATATAAGCGAGAACCATGAGCTTCCAGATGTGGCCCGCGCCCATGAGAATGAAGAAGTAGCTGGAAAAGGCATAGCCGATGGCACCCAGCACTGCATAGTACCACTTGACCTTAAAGGCCAGCATGAGCAGGAAGAAGCCCATAAGGAGGAGGAAAATCCAGCTCACCGGAGTGGGGAAAAACAGCCTATAGAGCGCCGAGGCGGGTTTCAGCATCGTGGTGCCGTCATAGCTCGGGGCAATCTGGAAAGTGGGCATGCCGCCGAAAAGGGCATCGGTCCACAGCGGTTTTTCGCCAGTCTGTGCCTCATAGGTGTTGATTTCCTGACTGTTAGCGATACCCTGCATGATGTCGTTTTGCTGCAAGACATCGCCGTTCAAGTCATTGGGATAGAAATAAATCCACGCGATAGCGGCAAACACCACCACTGCGATGGCAAAGTGGATCACATCGGCCAGCGACAGCGACCCAACAAGTTTCTTGTCTAAACTACTTTTCATTATATTGTCATTATTTGGTTTTCGCTTATTACAACCTGCAAAGATAATAAAAAGTTTTCAGTTGCCAGCCTTTGACGGTCATTTTGCCAAATGGCAGCCATTTAACAAATCATGGTATAAAAAAGACAGGCTCCATGAGGGAATCCCTCAGGGAGCCTGGTTGCATTTTGCGGATTTTCTTTTAAAGGAACCGTCGTTACTGTTTAGGCGTGCTTTTTAGCCTCGTCAACGATAGCCTTGAAAGCGGCGGGATTGTTCATAGCCAGGTCGGCGAGCACCTTGCGGTTGATCTCGATACCAGACTTGTGAATCAGGCCCATCAGCTTGCTATAGGAGAGATCCTCCATGCGAGCGGCAGCGTTGATACGCTGGATCCACAGTGCGCGGAAGTTGCGTTTTTTCTTCTTACGGTCAGCGTAAGCGTAGGTCAAACCCTTCTCCCAGGTGTTCTTAGCAACGGTCCAGACGTTCTTGCGAGCGCCAAAGTAACCCCTTGTAAGTTTTAAGA
>JAEETL010000073.1 GCA_016290325.1 Muribaculaceae bacterium | reverse complement strand
GCATTGAGAAGGCGCTCCAGGAATGCGGTGACAACCTCGTGGGCATTGGCTCCACGCTCGAGGGGCTTGACGTGCAGCAGTTCCCTTATGAATACATCCTTGAGAAGGCTTGGGACTATGACAAAACCGATGAGCAGGTAGTCATTGAACTCGCCGACCGCCATGCTGGATGCGAGAGTGAACCAGTCCGCGAGGCCTGGAATCTGCTCTATAACAAGGTGCTGGATATCAACCCATCAAATTTCGCCGCTCCGTTGCCCTGTTCCTATCCCGAGTACGGTAAGGAGAACCGTAAAGTAAAGTATGAGCCGCGTGACCTGCTTGCCGTGTGGGACTTGTTGCTCCAGCAGGACAACATCATTACCGATGCCATGACTATCGACCTCGTGTGGGTGGGGCGTCAGCTGCTGGGTGACCTTTTCCTGATGGAGAAGCATGAATTTGATAAGGCTTATGAGCAACGGGACAAGAATGGCGTTTTCGCCCATAGTGAAGTGATGATTGAACTGCTGTCGGACATCGATATATTAAACAGCCATCATCAGCACGCTACACTCGACCATTGGTTGCAGCAGGCACGTGACCTGGGTTCGTCACCACAAGTCAAAGACTATTATGAAATGAATGCACGTCGCTTGATCACTACTTGGGGCGGCCACTTGAATGACTATGCCTGCCGATGCTGGAACGGCCTGATGTGGGATTACTACGCCAAGCGATGGGAGAACTACATCCGCGAGGTCACCGCTGGTGTGATTTCAGGATTTGACCTTGACCACAGCAGGTTACAAGCAGCAAATGACAAATTTCAGCAAAAATGGGCCACCTCGACCGATGAGGTCATCTGTGGCTCCTCGACACAAGATGTGTTGACCCATTGCCGTAGCCTGCGCGAGAAATATCGCATGAAACTCGACGAATGGATTTCTAACTGATAATTCAATAAGCGGCATTTGCCGCTTTTTTACTACCTTTGCGGCCATGAAACGAGAGATGAAAGGTAATGTTTGTGTGTTTTGCGCCTCGAGTGCAAACATTGACACGCGTTATTTAGACGCTGCCCGCGAATTAGGAACTTTGCTCGCACAGGGCGGTTGGCGCTGCGTGAACGGTGGTGGAGCCGTAGGGCTGATGGGCGCTGTGACCGACGGCGCGCTTGACGCTGGCGGTGAGGTGACTGGTGTTATCCCTAAGTTTATGGTCGATAACGGCTGGTGCTATGACCGCCTTGAAGATGTCATCATTACTGCCGACATGCACCAGCGCAAGCACATGATGAGTGATATGGCCGATGCCGTCATCGCTTTGCCCGGTGGTGTGGGAACCCTTGAGGAACTGCTCGAGACGCTCACTTGGCGGCAATTGGGACTGGTCAAAGTGCCTGTCATTATCTTGAACACGCTGGGCTACTATGACGCACTGCTTGAAATGCTCGGTCATTCTATCGATGAGGGATTCATGAAGCCCTCTCATGGCCAGTTGTGGCAAGTCGCCAGCACTCCACAGGATGCCATCGCGTTACTTGGCACCGAGAAGCCGATGGAATTTGAATCAAAGTATTAATGCCATAATCCATGCCAGCCTTGTCCCAAACTGCAGATAGCGTGATTCAACGCCCTGATACCGTGGAGCAGTATTATGCGCCACAGTATCTTGACGGTTTTCCTGACACCCAAGCAGGGGATTCGACGCTGGAAAGCATCAATTCATTGCCCGTGATGGAGTTGCCGGCTAAGGGCGAGGCGCAACAATTCGTGAGGTCGCCACTACGCGACACGCCGTCGATGGCTCTGCTGATAGCCGGGTTGCTCACAGTGGCGCTAAGCTACCACACGGGATACAAGTATATCGAGAATTTTTTCCATTACATGTTCTCGACGCGCAGGCGTGAAAACCTCTTTGAGGACCACACGGTGAATGAGACCAAGATATTGGCTGCACTTATCGCCAACACCTGTATTGTAGAGGGATTGCTGGTCTACCTCGCAGTCCAGTTCTTGAAGCCATCGCTTGCCGCATCATTGCAGTCAAGTGTATTTCCGCATGTGTTGGCCTTCACGGGCATGGCATTTGTTTTTTATATTGTCCAGCGGCTGGTTTATATGGTGCTTGGATATACTTTTGGAGACTCGGTGAGTTCCAGATTATGGCTCGACGGATTCAAGGCCACCCAAGCTTTTTTAGGCCTTTTATTGCTGCCTGTATTGGTGCTCTTAATGGTTTATCCGGCCCATGGCAAATTGCTATTAATCGTTGCGGCATTACTGTATTTGGTAGCCCGGTTAATCTTTGTTTGTAAGGGGATTAGAATTTTTTATGGCAATTTGTCATCAATTATCTATTTTATTTTGTACCTTTGCGCCGTCGAAATAGTACCCTTAGTCATTTTGACAGGTGTAACTATTTGGATATGTGGTACTTTACAGTCATAAATAACTAATGAGCATTAAGAAGATTCTGGTTTCACAACCTAGGCCGACGTCCGAGAAATCTCCTTATTTTGACTTGGAGAAAAAATATGGTGTTGAAATAGTATTCCGGCCTTTCATCAAAGTGGAAGGGCTTTCTTCCAAAGAATTTAGACAGTCCAAGATTAATGTGCCTGACTACTCGGCAATTATTTTGACGGCGCGAACTGCTATTGATCATTTCTTCCGCCTGTGCAAGGAATTGCGTTATAATGTCCCCGATACGTTAAAGTACTTTTGTGTGAGCGAGACCGTTGCCCACTATCTGCAGAAGTATGTGATTTATCGCAAGCGTAAGATTTTTTACAGCGAGTCAGGATTGATGGAGGACTTGATTCCCATCATTGCCAAGCACAATAAGGAAACTTATCTGATGCCCGTGAGCGATGTCCACAATGACAAGGCTGTCGTGCTCGATAACAATAAGGTGAAGTATGTCAAGGCTGTGATGTATCGCACCGTGAGCAACAATTTCACTCCTGGCGAGGTGTTCGACTATGACATGCTGGTGTTCTTCACTCCTGCCGGCATCAAGTCTTACACGACCAATTTCCCCGATTATAAGGATCGCAAAGTGGTCATCGCTGCAATGGGTCAGACGACCCTTGAGGCCGCCACGAAGGCTGGTCTCCAGGTAGATGTTACCATCACGCCTGAAGCTCCCTCGATGGCAAGCGCTATTGACCAATACTTGAAGAAGGCCCGTGCCGAGGAGGAAAAAGCTGCTTCCAAGAAGACAACCGAAACCCGCAAGGCTAAAGCCGACACCGAGATGTCGGCCGCCGAAAAGCGTTCGGCTGCTGCCAAGAAAGCTGCAGCTACCCGTAAGGCTAAAGCTGCCGCTGACAAGAAGAAATAACCGAGTAATAACGGTTTTTTTGTGGGACATGGCTGTAGTCATGTCCCTTTTTTGTAATTTCGCACCTTGAATGGATTTTAAATTAAATAAAGAGGAGAAATTGAGGAGCCGTACATCGGTCGAAAGGCTGTTCAGCGAGGGAAAGTCGATTATGGCGTTTCCCTTGCGGGCTGTGTATCGCCTGCGAGCGCCCGGGGAGGCTCCTGCCCAATTCCTCATCACCATTCCTAAAAAACGCATCCGCAAGGCAGTGATGCGGGTTACCCTGCGTCGTCGCACCCGTGAGGCCTACCGATTGAACCGTCGCGAGCATTTGCTGGAGCCGTTGGCTGAGAGCGGTTACGGGGTTGATATAGCGTTTATCTATTTGGATAGCACGCCTGCACCCTATAGGGTCATTAGTGATAAGGTCATTTATTTGCTCAATCGCATTGCAACGGCTGCTGTTGAACAACAAGTACCCACCCACGAGTAGCATGAGCACATTCATTGATACCATCGGCAAAATATGGCGTACCATCTTGCATTACATCGGGGTGTTGCTCATTTTGCCGATCCGTTTTTA
>JAEETL010000016.1 GCA_016290325.1 Muribaculaceae bacterium | reverse complement strand
GGTATGAACTCCGGTTACATGGCAACCAAGATGCTCTACGACAACCTGACCAACTTTGCTGGTAAGGGTGTCGAGGATCCCCGTGCCGACCACATCCTGCCCTGGGCTTACAGCCCCAACAGGGAAGAGAATGGTATCGATGCTAATGGCGTGAAGTGGAATGGCCACTGGCGCCGTACGCTGGGCGTTGACATGGCCAGCGAAATCAACAGCCAGGGTGGCCCCTTGCGCGCTATGTTCAATACCGGTACCAACAGTTGGTACATCAACAGTTCCAACGAGGCCCGCAAGGGTGATACTGTCTATATCGAGGGTACCAGCGACTGCAAGGGTTACTTCGCTAATCCTAGCATCCTGTACTGCCGCGCCGGTAGCGGTCAGTTCCAGTCGGCCGAGTCGGGTACGTTCTACACCCGCGTAAGTTCGCCCACCTACATCGGCACCTATGCCGAGTGCTGCTTTATCAAGGCCGAGACCCTCTTCAAGAAGGGCGACAAGGCTGGCGCTTACGCTGCCTACAGGGCCGGTATCAAGGCCAGCTGCGACCTGATGAATGAGAAACTGAGAGTATGGATTGCCGAGGATCCCAGTCTTGCTGATTGCCCGTCGTTCACCCCGATGACCGATGATGCCATCAACAACTTCCTGAACAACGGTATCGGCACCCAGGGCGAGTTGACCCTTGGTCACATCCTCATGCAGAAGCGCATCGCCCTGATGTTCTCCTATGAGATCTGGAACGATATGCGCCGCTATGACTTCGATTCCAACATCTTCTTCGGTTGGTCGATTCCCGCTTACCACTATAAGGTGGTTGCCGCAACCAATGCTATCCCCGAGGGCAAGCAGTATCGCCGCTGGCGCCAGTGCTCACATGAGTACAAGTACAACAGTGTGAACTTGCAGGCCATTGGCGAAAAGGTTCCCGGCGCCCGCATGACTGACAGCGAGGGCAACAAAGTGATTTGGAACACTCAGGATGATGCTTGGACCATCCCCGTATGGTGGGATAGCGACCAGGAGTAATACCTGATTCCATCCAATAAAACGACCGCCGAGGCTTCCCGCCCCGGCGGCGTTTTTATCATTAGCGTCCGCGAAAAAGGTTGGCACGCATCATAAGGCTCATTCTAAGCCAGTAGGACTGGTCGGGGTCCTGGTCACTCCTAGCGGGGCATTTCATTGGAATCAATAGCCATTAAGATAGTTTCACGTGAAACTATCTTAATGGCTTTGTTAGTCAACTGCTTATTGAACTTTGTCGTGAGTTGAGCGGACACTGATGCCGTCCCTAAGGCTATTGGTGTCCTCTAAAAAAGAATTATTGTCCGGCAAACAATTGGTAAAGCTTAATAAACAGCTAAATATCATTGCCTTAATGATGGATTTCTGTTAAGGTGCTTACTCTTAAGCTCGTAGAGCTGGCAGGGTATAGGCAGGGGTGTAGCGTAGCGGAACCCCTGTAATTGAATGCCGCACAAGAATATTAGCCACGTTAGTGGCGACAGATTGTGTATCAATGATTAACTGCCGCCCCGATGGGGCTAAGACCTTGCTGTCTAATATTGCAGGGGTTGCCCCTAGCGGGGCTTTCTCCTGATACTGTCCCTGAGGCTATCTGTCAGGCAGCAGGCGGTTCTCGTTCATGCGCGACATGTACTGCTGAATGATGGCCTTGAGCTGCGTTTCCATGAGTTGTTGCTCGGGCAAGTTGCCCACAAGGTTTTGCTTAAGCAACCGGTCGGTCTTGAAGCGGTATAGGGCCGTGGCCTTGGTGCCGTCAAACTGCAACAGCAAGTCACCCTTGACAAACTGATAAACTCCAGCGTTGTAGTTGAAAGCCCACGTTTGGGAACTGTCGGCCGACAGCAGGTCGTCGCCAAAGGCGAGATATGGTTTGCTGTAACCCAACAAGTGGAGCAACGTGGGTGTGATGTCGGTCTGTTGGACGATGACATCATCACGCATGGCGGGCGTGATAGAGCCATCAGGAGCAAAGAAAATGATGGGAATGCTATATAGCCCCAGGTCGGTCTTGTACACGTCATGTGAGGCCTGATTGGTGTGGTCGGCGACAAGTACAAAAATTGTGTTCTGGTACCATGGCTCCTTGCTGGCGCGCTCAAAGAAACGCTTTAACGCCAGGTCGGTGTAACGCACGCACTTGTGTATCGGTTGGCCGCCCTCGTTCTTGAGCGAGTCGCGGTATTGCTCAGGCACGGTGTAAGGGTGATGGGACGAGGCAGTAAACACCGTTGTCAGGAAGGGCTGTTTCATCCCGTTGATATTGTCAAGGGTAAATTGCAGGAACGGCTCGTCCCAAATGGCCCATTTGCCGTCCCAATCGTCCATGCCGCCATATTTGGATGACTCGCAATACTCGTCAAGGCCGTAGTAACGCTGGTAACCGATGCTGTGGGCATAGGCGCTGAAACCCATCGAGATATTGTGCCCGCCATGGAAAAAGGCGGTACTGTAGCCCTCGCGGTCGAGCATCGACGAGATGCCGTCCACATCGTTGAGCGACGCGGGTGTGAGGAAAAACGGCTCCACCATCATGGGCAGGCCCGAGAGAATGGAAGGCATGGCGTCCATGCTGATACGCCCATTAGCATAGCTGTATTTAAAGGTCAAGGACTTGGCCACTATGCTGTCAATAAAAGGCATATAACCGCTGTAACGGCCTCCATCGAGGTCAGGATTAAGTGACCCCACATATTCCTTGCCCATGCTCTCAACGATGAGAATGACCACGTTTTTACCGGGGTGGCTCAAGCCATCAACCACGGGATGGCTGTGAATGGGACTATAGGTGGCGTCCATCTGCTCGGTTGTCATGTAATCGGGCGTGACAAAGGGCTTCTTGCCGATGCTGCGTATCATTGAGAAAGGCGTGTTGAGCACCACCGAGGCCTCGACTGGGCGATTGACATACTCGTTGGCGTTGCTGATGGTGATGGGGCGCGTTCCGGCAGTGACGCTGCCGCGAATGCCGATGATGGCCAGCGGTATCATCGCAACAAGGGCGATGAATTGAGAAATATAGTACTGGAAGCCAAAACGGTAAACTTCCAATCGGGGCTTTGTGTAGCATCGCCATAGGATAAAGATCAGTACAATAAACGCCAGCACCAAGTACCAGTGGTTCAGGAATTCGGTCAAGAGAATGGAGGTGATATTGCCCTCGTTAGCAAACTCGCTGAAGACCGACACCGTCGAGCGGCGGCCAGTATACTGGAAATAGACAGAATCCATCAGATTGCTTGCTATCCCCACGGAATTGGTCACGCCAAAAAGCCATTTCAATCCTTTGTGAAAGCCAGGACGCTCCTTGATATGGAACGGCAGCAACATCAGTACCAGATACAGGCTGTTGACATAAAGCAGCGCCGATGTGTCAAACACCAGTGCCCCGTGTAATCCGCTCTTGAACAGCGGCCATGACATATAAGGGGCAAAAGTGGACCAGTTCTCGACAAAAAAAGCCACTCTTGAGAGCATCCACACCAGGTAGGCCACCAGCATATTCAGCAACGCCGCCCCGATATTGCTATGAATGAGCCGTTTCCACATGCCGATTCTCTTGTTCATTTTTCGATGAGTTGAAGCATTTGTTCGATGATTTTGCGGTCGTTGCTCAGGCGCGGAACTTTGCGCTGACCACCTAGCTTGCCGGTTGATGCCAGCCAACGGTCAAACAGGCCAGCTGGGGCGATAACGAGCGAGGGGCCAGCTAGGAAGATGTCGCCAGAGCGCTTGGCATCGTAGTCGCTGTTCACCTCGCGCAAGTTGCTGTCCAATAGCTGCATAAAACGCTCGGTGTCGTTGGGCATTCGGGCAAACTCGATGAGCCATTGGTGATGCCCTCGTTCGCCGTTGCGGGCATAAACTGGTGCAGCTGTGTAGTTGAGCACTTCGGCATCGGTCTCTTGGGAAGCTATGGTGATGGCGTGGTCGGCGTTGTGAACCATCAGTTCCTCGCCAAAGGCGTTGATAAAGCTGCGTGTGCGCCCGGCTATGGTGATTTTAACGGGGTTAAGCTGCTTGATGGTCACGGTATCGCCCAAGCGGTATCGCCACAGGCCATTGGCGGCGGTGATGATCAGCTCGTAGGTGCGTCCCGCCTCTATTTCCCAGATGGGATAGACCTCGGGAGTCTCGCTGTCACTCTCCTCAATGGGCAGGAACTCGTAGAACACGCCCACATCCAGCAGCAACAGCATGGCCTCGCTGTCCCAATCACTCTGCACGGCAAAGAATCCCTCACTGGCATTGTAGGTGTCGAGGAAGTGCATCTTACTCATATCGGAGATTTCCTCATATTGCTGGCGATAGGGCTCAAAGGCAATGCCACCGTGGAAAAAGACCTCCAGATGGGGCCACACCTCGTGGATGCACGATTTGCCCGTTCTATTAAGTACCTCCTTGAGGACAGTAAGGAACCATGACGGCACACCGCTCAGGTTGGTCACGTCCTGACCGATGCTCGCCTCGACGAGTTGTGGCAGTTTCTCGTTCCAGTCCTCCATGAGCGCCACATGTCGGCTTGGTATGCGTGCCAGATTGGCCAGCGGATTCATGTTCTCGATGAGGTTGGCGCTCAGGTCTCCTACTCTCACGCCCCGTCGCAGTTGCAGATTATTGGCAAAGCTACCACCCAAAATCAGCGCCTTGCCCGAGAAAATGCGGCTCTCGGGGTTCAGGTTCAAGTAATGGGAAATCACGTCGCTACTGCCCTGGAAATGGTTCCAGTTGAACGCTTCGCGCGTGATGGGGATGTACTTGCTACGTCCGTCGCTTGTGCCCGAAGATTGTGCAAAGTTAATGCAATGTCCTGGCCACAACTCGTCTTTTGCCCCGTTGATCATTCTCATGATTTGTGGCTGCAGGTCCTCATATCTGTACAGCGGCAAAGTCGAGGCAAACTGGTGATAGGTCCTGATGGACGAGAAATCATATTTGCGGCCGATGCGCGTCAGTGCCGCCTTCTCGATAAGACGCACCAGTTCCCCTTGCTGAACGGCATCAGCATGGTCGATGTATCGCGCGTGCTGCTGCAAGCGCGAGAGGAAATGGCTACGGAACAATGGCGTGAAGTTAAACATGGTGGCAAAAATACTGAAAAACCCCGAAACGAGAGGAATAAGAATTGAAAAATCGATTTTTCATCATTTCTCGTCATTTAGGGGATAAAAAATGGCTTTTGGTATGTGATCGCTTCATTCTTGATCCCTGAGTGGCAAATTGGCACGGGATATGCACATCAAGGGGTAATTAGTCGATTATTTATGATAATTTGTCTAAAAAATTTGCAGTAGACTATCATAAATGCTAATTTTGGGCCAACAAACATTTAATAACGATTAAAACGAAAGCACTATGAAACGGTTTATCTTAACAATGGTGGCAGTGCTGACCTTAGGGACAGCAGCCAATGCGATGAGTTACAAATCGGCGCGCGACAAGGCTTTCTTCTTGACCGACAAAATGGCCTATGAACTTGGCTTGAGCGATGACCAGTACAATGCCGTATATGAAATCAATATCGACTACATCATGTGTGTAGATACTTTTGATGACATCTTTGGCACCTACTGGACCCGACGTAACAACGAGCTGCGCTTTGTGCTCTCTCCCGCGCAGTATAACTTGTACATGGCACTTGAATACTTCTATCGCCCCATCTCGTGGGACAACAGGAAGTTTGTGTTCACAATCTATAACCGCTATCCCAAAGACCGCTTTTATCGTGCGGCTCCTCCGGGATACCAGGTTTACAAAGGCTCAAACCGCTACTTTGACCACAGTGCCTACAATGGTCGCACCTTTGGGGCACCCGAAAGCAAGTCGCAGCCCAAGCCCGGTGGCGTGCAACCCGGCATGGGCGGTTCTAAGAGCCAGCCCGGCAGCAAGAGCCAGCCTGGTATGAGCAAGAAGCAGGCAATTAACGCCGGCAAGCAGCGCATGAGAGATACATACCGCAAATAAACCCGCGAGACGGGACAATAAATAGAGAGCCCCAAGGAGTGATATCAGCTCTTGGGGCTCTCTATGTTAGGACATGTTATTTGTGTCAGTTATTTCTTGACTTCAAAGCCTATCATCACATCGTCATAGTTATCAATAAGGGTGCCCAGTGCTTTGATGGCTGAACTGTCGCTGAAGCTGCTTACCAGCGAGATGAGCGATAGTAGCTTGTCGGCATCAAAGGTGATGTGGAGTTTCTTTTTGCCATCACGCTTAAGCCGCGCTGTAATGGGCACACCATGCCACTTGAAGGTGATTTTTTCTTGGTCTGGGTTATAGTTGTAGGTGCCATTGACTTTCTTTCCAAGGATTTGGATGGCACATGACCCGTCAGAGTTGAAGGCAAATTGCGGCTTGATTTTGGTGAGTCCAATTTTTTTATAGGCATTCTTGAGTTTCTTTTTCAGCTTGCTCTTAGCCAGCGGCTTACCAATACCAGCTAGGAGGTTCTTTCCACTCACGTCAACGCTGGGACCGCTATAGGTCCACTCGCCCTTGATGGTGTTGTTGATCATCCAGGTCTCGCGGGCAATGTCGCTCTCGTTAAGCACAAATACATCGTCGGGGCTGAGGTTGAAACTGTCAGCTTGCTTGTGGGTCGAGCACGAAGAAAACGCGGTCACCACACAAAGAATCATCAAAATTTTATTCATCATAATTCCTTAATTTAGGCGCAAAGTTAACTCATTTTGAGAAAAATGCGGCCTAAAAAGGTCTAGAAACAAAAATAAATAGTAAATTTGCACGTTTTTAGGAGTACTTTCCATTTTTAAGAATAATTCAAACAAAAATAGAGATATATTATGGTTGTAGGTTACGGTGGACGTAAAATAATCATGGAGAATACCGATACGTCATATTATGGACGTATCCTGATTAAGGCTTTGTCCAAACATTATCCCAGTAACTATTATATCCTGTATTCACCCAAGCGAAGTGAGTCAAGAAACAAGCGACTGACCGACATATATAACGACAAAAGCGTTCGTGTGAAATTCCCGCGCAACTATATCCACAACAAGACCCGTTGGTATTTTAACAGTGGTATTGTCAAGTCGGCAAAGGCTCATGGTGTGAACACCTTCCACGGCATTGATGATGGCATCGCGTCAGGTTTTTTAGGTAGCAACTTCCCCACCGTCTTCACGATGACCGACCCGCTCTATAAGTCGGCCAAGAACTGGGTAGAGCGTATGCTCATGCAGCGTCGCGCTCGCAAATCGTGCAAAATCGCTAAGCGTGTCATCGCGCTCAACGAGAGTGACCGCCAAATCATCATCGACCACTATCATGTGAATCCCGATGACGTGGAGGTGGTTTATCCCTGCTTCTTCGAGGGATGTGATGAATCGGTTCCTGAGAACATGTTTGAGATTATCCGCAGCAAGTACCATTTGCCCGAACGTTTCATACTCTATAAGGGACGTTTTGACAAGGACGACAACCTCAAGGAGGCGATGCAGCTTCTTCATGAGTTACGTAACCGCAAGATTTCGATCGTGTTGCTGGGCTATCGCACCCCATACTTTGACAGCGTGGTAAAGGAGCAGGCTCATGACCTGCACATCTTCCATCGTTTCAAGCAGGTGGATAAGATCCACCACAACGACCTTACCGCTGTTGCCAAGATGGCTCAGGCTGTCATTATTCCCAACACAGAACGCATGCGTGACAATTACAAGATCATCAACGCCCAGCGCAGTGGTGCCCTTGTAATTTGTAAAGATTCACCTAAAGCACGCGAGTTTGGCGGTGACGGTGCCATTTACTATACCGATTTTATTGATGGTGCCGATAAACTGAGCGACGTGCTTGAGGATGAGACCAAGAAAGAAGCGATGCTTAAGGCTTCACGAGAGAATACCGAGCGCTTCACGGGCAAGATTTTGGCCGATCACATGATTCATATCTACCGCTCAGTGCTCATGCACCGCAGGCTATTTCAACGTTAATAATGATAGTAAGATACTTTATGCAATCAGGGCCTCGCTTAAGCGAAGCCCTCATTTTTTGATATCGCAATGTAATGTTTTAACGCTGGTCGGTACCCCAGAGGAGTTTTTGCCTAAGGGTGCTGGCAAAGTTGTTACCCATGCGCTGGACGACGCGTGCACAATAAGGAGCGCGCTTGATGGTTAGCGTTGAACCCGCGGGACATAGTGCCACCTCACCATCGATACTCACCTCGTAGTGGGTAGCGCGAGAGTAAGTCCTGACGACGATCTCGCTGTCATCGCGTACGACCAACGGGCGCATTGTTAGCGAGTGAGGCGAAATGGGCGAGAGCACCAGGCACGATGTGGTGGGTTCCAGGATAGGTCCACCAACGCTCATGTTATAGGCTGTCGAACCGGTGGGGGTGCTCACGATGAGGCCATCGCCACGGTAGGTGGTTAGCTCGTGGCTGCGCAGGCGTGTCTCCATATCAAGCATCGACGATGTGTCATGGCGCAGTATTGCCACCTCGTTCAGCGCCCACGGATGGGCAATCTCAACGGCATCACAAGTCACTTGAAGCATCGTGCGCTCCTCGATGCGGTAATTGCCTGCTAGCACGTCGTCAATCATGTCACTATGCTCGTCAAGTCCGCCGGTGGTAAGGTACCCCAAATGCCCCAGATTAACTCCCAAAATGGGCATTCCTAGGCGCGATACCCACATCACTGTCGTGAGGAATGTGCCATCACCACCTAACGAGAGAGCCATGTCGGCGGGAGGAACTGCTTGGGCCTCAAACGACGGCAGGTCCACCTTATCGCCTGAAGCGTTTAAGTACTCCAGGAACTCATGTTCTACCGACACCTCCAATCCATGATGGCGCAGGTGCTCCAGCAAGGCTATCACGCGCTTGATGTCACCCTGTTGATAGGTATTTCCAAATATTACCAGCTTTTTCATGTCGCAAATGTAAACAAAATCCTGCACATTACCAACGTAGTCAAAAAAATAGGCTGCTAACCTAGTCCTAAATGAATTAGAACATGCCTTTTGACGTTAATCAGCCTGATTGACGTCAAAAACAGATTTATCAACTGTGAAAGTTTACTGGTTGTTTGTAAGGCTAGCGATAAGGGTGCGTGCCTTGGCGGGTCCAATGAGGGCCGCGAGTTCTTGTTCAGATGCCTCTTTGATGCGTTTGACCGACTTGAAATGTTTGAGCAGCAATGTGCGTGTCTTGGGGCCAATGCCGGGCACATCATCGAGGACACTTTGAATTTGGCTCTTGCTACGCTGCTTGCGATGGAAGGTAATGGCAAAGCGGTGGGCCTCGTCGCGCAGACGTTGGATGACGTGTAGCGTCTCGCTGTTCTTGTCGATGTAGAGTGGCACGCTGTCGCCCGGGAAATAGACCTCATTGAGGCGTTTGGCGATGCCTACGACGGTCATCTGTCCGCGCAGACCTATGCCCTCAAGCGCCTCAAGTGTGGCACTTACTTGCCCCTTGCCGCCATCAACGATGAGCAACTGGGGCAGTTCCTCGCCTTCCTGAATTAGGCGGCTGTAACGGCGTGTGACGACCTCTCGCATGGTAGCGAAGTCATCAGCCCCCTCAACAGTTTTGATATTGTAATGGCGGTATTCCTTTTTGGCGGGCTTGGCGTTGCGGAAAACGACGCACGACGCAACGGCACTCGTGCCGCCGATGTTGCTGTTGTCAAAGCACTCGACATGGCGCGGCAGAGTAGTCATGCGCAGGTCGCGCTGCATGGTGGTTAGAGTGCGTGTAGTGCGTTGTTCTGGGTTGAGCTTCTCCATCATGCGCAGGCGCTCATCGCGATGCTGTGTGGCGTTTTTCAGGGCGATTTGGAGCAGGTGCTTCTTGTCGCCGCGTTGTGGGATAATGAACGACAGACCTGTGAACTCGACATCGGGTAAAATATTCACCAGGACTTCTGAGACCTTATCGTTGCGATAGGTCTCGGCAAAGCGCTGTCTCACCTCGCCCACTGCCATCGACATGAGCTCGGCGTCGGTCTCGTCGTGAGTCGAGAGACGGTATTCCAGGGTGACCGATTGCACCACTGCCCCACCCCGCATGTGCATGTAGTTCACATGGGCGGCATCCTCGTCACGCAGCAATCCAAATACGTCAATGTTGTGGATGGTGGGGCTAACGATAACCGAGCGGCGGCGCACGTGCTCCAGCAGCTTGTAGCGTCGCTTGAGCAGTTCAGCTTCCTCAAAGCGCAACTCTGCAGCCAGTTGTTGCATCTGGGCCATGAGCAGGTCCATGAGCTGATGGGTGTCGCCGTTAAGGATTTGCCGTATCTCGCTGATGTATTCGCCGTATCGCTCTGGTGTTACTAATCCCTTGCAGCAACCCTCGCAACGGTGAATGTGGTATTGCAGGCATAGCCGGTGTTTGTCCGCCTCGATTGTTTCACGTGAAACATTTAGACGGCATGTGCGCAGGGGGTATATCTGACGGATGGTGTCAATGAGCACCTTAGCGACTTCGGCACGAGGATAAGGGCCGTAGTAGCGGTCACCTTTGGCACGAGCCTCGCGGGTGATATAGACACGTGGATAAAGGCCGCCCGATACGCATATCCAAGGGTAACTCTTGTCATCCTTGAGCATGACGTTGTAGCGCGGCTGGTGCTCCTTGATGAGGGCATTCTCGAGGTCGAGGGCTTCCTCCTCGGTATTGACGACAGTGTACTCCAGGTCGGCGATGTTGCGCACGAGCATGGTGGTGCGCAGCGAATCGTGCTCGCGGTTGAAATAGGAGTTGACGCGTCGCTTGAGATTCTTGGCCTTACCCACATAGATGATGGTGCCCTCGCGGTTGCGATAGCGGTACACGCCAGGCTCGTCGGGGAGCAGCGACAGCTTGAGCTTGAGGTCATCAGTCATTAGGTAAGGGACTTGAAGCGTTCGTTAGAAGGTGAACAAGGATGAGATCTCTACTTCGGGCGGGAACACGTCGCGGCCGTGCAGGTCGGCGAGGTCGCACAGGAAGTTGATATAGATCTTCTTGGGATTCATCGATTTCACCAATTCATAGGCCGCCAACATCGTGCCGCCCGTGGCGAGCAGGTCGTCATGGATGACAACCACGTCGTCGGGGGTGATGGCGTCTTTGTGAATCTCGATGGTGTCAGTGCCATACTCCTTGGAGTAGGACTTCTGGATGACTTCGGCTGGGAGCTTACCTGGCTTGCGCAGGGGTACGAAACCCGCACCGAGTTGGGTGGCGAGGATGGCGCCGCCGATGAAGCCGCGCGCCTCGATGCCCACCACGCGGGTTACACCCTTGGCGCGGAACAGGTCGGCCATGGCTTGAGTCATAATCTGTAGCGCTTTGGGGTCCTTGAAAGCTGTGGTCAGATCCTTGAACTGAATGCCTGGAACGGGAAAGTCAGGAATGTTGCGCACAATGCTTTTTACGCTTTCTAAATCTTTGTTATTCATTGTAAATCAATATGTTAGGTTTGTAATTGTTTCACGTGGAACAAACTATCTGCCCAGCAAAACGAGCAGAATGTTGATGTCGCTTGGGGACACGCCAGGGATGCGTGAGGCTTGGCCTACTGTGTCTGGGTCGATGGCCTGGAGTTTTTGACGTGCTTCAGTCGAAATCTGATGGATTTGGGAGTAGTCAAATTTGCCCTTGAGGGTGACGTTGTCGAGGCGTGCTACGCGGTCGGCGATGAGCGTCTCGCGCTCGATATAGCCTCGGTACTTGACGGCGACCTCGGCGGCCTCGATGATTTCGTCGCGCCGTGCTGGTTCAATAGAGTCAAGTCGTTCTCGCAACTCGGGCAAGGCTTGGGCAATCATTGATATGTTGAGTTGCGGTCTCAGCAGCAGGTCGTGCAGGCGCTGACCTTGGGTCAAGGGCTGCATGCCGTGGGCTTCGAGCAGGGGGTTGATGGCATTAGCCTTGATGGTCGTCTGGCGGCAATAAGTGATGAGGCGATCAATCTGCTCGCGTTTGGATGTCATCAGTTCATGGCGCTCAGGCGTGGCAAGCCCCAAGCGGTAGCCTTTCTCGGTCAAGCGCATGTCGGCATCGTCCTGACGCAGCAGGATGCGATGTTCGGCGCGTGAGGTGAACATGCGGTAGGGTTCATCCACTCCACAGGTCACCAGGTCGTCGATGAGCACGCCGATGTAAGCTTCGTTACGTGCTAGCGTGAACGGCTCACCACCCGTAACATTCTGGTGGGCGTTGATGCCGGCAATGAGCCCCTGCCCTGCCGCTTCCTCATAGCCCGTGGTGCCGTTGACCTGACCGGCGAGGAAGAGATTCTTGACCAATTTGGATTCGAGGGTGTGGGTCAACTGGGTGGGGTCAAAGAAGTCATACTCGATGGCATAACCCGGTCTGAAGGCATGAACGTCGCGCAAGGCGGGAATGTGTCGCAAGGCCTCGATTTGCACCTCCCAAGGCAGTGATGACGAGAAGCCGTTGAGGTACATCTCATGGGTGGTTGCGCCCTCGGGCTCGATAAACAACTGGTGGGATGTTTTATCGGCAAATGTGACGATTTTGGTCTCGATGCTGGGGCAGTAACGGGGCCCGATGCTGGTAATTTGACCGTTGTAAAGCGGTGACTGCGGCAGGCCCTTGCGCAGAACCTCATGCACCTGCTCGTTGGTGTGCACAATCCAGCAGGGGCGTTGAGACAGTGCCGATTTCACGTTAGGTAAGAACGAAAAATGGTGGAAATCCTGCTCGCCGTCCTGACGGATGCACTGGGTGAAGTCAATCGTGCGCTCGTCGAGTCGTGGCGGTGTGCCGGTTTTCATGCGTCCAACGGTGAATCCTAGGGATTGCAATTGCTCGGTGATACCAGTTGCGGGTGGTTCTGAGACGCGCCCTCCGGGGGTCTTAACGCGCCCCACGTGCATCAGACCATTGAGGAATGTGCCAGCGGTGAGTACAACAGCACGGGCCGTGAAGGTAAGTCCAAGGGCGGTGATTACACCCTTCACTACCCCACCCTCGATGACAAATTGCGTCACCGAGTCTTGCCACATGTATAGATTGGGCGTGTTTTCCAGCACTTGGCGCCACTCGAGAATGAACTGCTGGCGATCGCTTTGCGAGCGAGGACTCCACATGGCGGGTCCCTTGCTGCGGTTGAGCATCCTGAACTGGATGCTGCTGCGGTCGGTGACAATGCCCATTTGACCACCCAGGGCGTCAATCTCGCGTACGATTTGACCCTTGGCGATTCCGCCTACGGCTGGATTGCAGCTCATTTGGGCAATCTTGTTCATGTCGATGGTGATGAGCAGCGTGTGTGACCCTAAACGGGCTGCTGCACAAGCAGCCTCACAGCCGGCGTGTCCGGCACCCACTACTATGACGTCGTAGTCAGTTCTCATTTCAGGATTACATTTGCGGGCAGGATTGCCAGCGCCTCATTTTCGTGTTGCTCCATGATTTCGCGCTCACCGGGTCCCTTGTCGTTGATGCCACACAGGTGCAGCACACCATGGATAATGACACGCAGGAGCTCGGTCTCATAGGGGGCTCCGAGCGCCTCGGCATTGGTGCGCACTGTATCCAGGGAAATGACCATGTCGCCAGCGATGCGATGTGAGTTAGAGTAATCAAAGGTAATGATGTCGGTGTAGTAGTCATGGCCCAGGAACTGGCGGTTGGTCTGGAGGATGTATTCATCGTCACAGAAGACATAGGTGAGACGCCCCACTCGCTTGTCATGGCGAGCAGCCACCTCAACTATCCAGTCGCGCAATGCCAACTCGTCGTGAGCCGGCATGATGGCGTTGCCTTGTACCATGCGATTAATTTCGGTCATTTTCTCGTTCAATTGAAAAGAGGGACACAAAGATAGCACATTTTTTCTTATTCAAGAAAAAAACGCCAAGTTTTAAGGCTCTGATTGGCTAATACCACTAGTTTGCTCCCCTACCCGATTTTTCTGATGTTTTTTGAAAAACCGCTAAAACTGCTGAATAACAGCCCAAAAGGTCTTTTTGAGCCGCTGAGAATCGCATATTTCTGATCATTCGTGATGCTGCCGAGGAATTATTGACGTTTTTTGGCATAAAATTTGCAGGTATAATTATAAATCAATACCTTTGTGGAAACCCAAGTATTGAGTTCCCAGACGCACGAAAAATATTAGAGAATTCATCCATTGGGATGATGCACGTGAAAAAATAACCCAATCGTGTAGTTTTTATCATGGCATTTGCGTCTAATAGATGAATGAAGACAAGAGAAAATAAGAGAATAATATATCAACCTATAAAAATATAAAGTTATGATCGAGTATCTCACATCAAACCTCTGGCTAATTTGGATCATCGTATCGATCCTATGCCTGATTCTTGAACTTTCTTCAGGCGACTTTTTCATCTTGTGCTTCGCTATTGGTTCGGCTGTTGCTGCAATCATCGCAGGATGTGGCCTGTCGCTCACCTGGCAGATTATCATTTTTGCCATAGTGTCGGCATTAAGCCTGCTGCTAGTGCGGCCTGCTCTCATCAAGAAGCTGCACAAGCCCAGCAAGGAGCGCCTGAGCAACGCTGAGGCCATGATTGGCCGTGAGGGCCGTGTCACCGAGGAGATTGAGGCCAATGGCTATGGTCGTGTCGCTATCGATGGCGATGACTGGAAGGCTCGTTCTAAGGACGGCATCGCACTTACTAAGGGAACAAGCGTTCGCGTCGTGAAAATGGACAGCATCATTATCACTGTTGTGCCAGTAGAGGATTAAAAAATTAAAGTTGAAATCTAAACAATAACCAATTAAAACTATATTATTATGTCACAGCCGTTATTAATATTTCTGATTGTTGTCATTCTGTTGGCGCTCATTCTCGTCAAGAATAGCCTTGTAATTATTCCGCAGAGCGAGACCAAGATCATCGAGCGCCTGGGTAAATATTATGCCACGCTCAAGCCGGGCATCAACGTGATTATCCCGTTTATTGACCGCGCCAAGAGCATTGTTTCCTATGAGCACGGCCGTTACCGCACGACCAACGTGATTGACCTGCGTGAACAGGTGTATGACTTTGACAAGCAGAACGTGATTACTAAGGATAATGTAATGACCCAGATCAATGCATTGCTCTATTTCCAGATCATGGATCCGTTCAAGGCTGTTTATGAGATCAATAACCTGCCCAACGCTATTGAGAAACTGACTCAGACCACGTTGCGTAACATCATCGGTGAGCTCGAGTTGGACCAAACGCTTACTTCGCGTGACACCATTAACAGCAAGCTGCGTGCCGTGCTTGACGATGCTACCAACAAGTGGGGTATCAAGGTGAACCGCGTGGAGTTGCAGGATATCCAGCCGCCGCAAACCGTGCTCCAGGCCATGGAGAAGCAGATGCAGGCCGAACGTAACAAGCGTGCTACCATCTTGACCAGTGAGGGTCAAAAACAGGCAGCCATCCTCCAGTCCGAGGGTCAGAAGACTGCCCGCATCAATCAGGCCGAGGCCGACAAGCAAACTGAGATCCTGCGCGCTGAGGGTGAGGCTCAGGCCCGTATCCGCAAGGCTGAGGCCGAGGCTATCGCTATCGACAAGATTACTCAGGCTGTGGGCCAGAGCACCAATCCCGCTAACTATCTGCTCGCTCAGAAGTATATCCAGATGCTCGATACCGTGGCTAGCGGTGACAAGACAAAGACTGTTTACTTGCCCTATGAGGCCACCAACCTGCTGGGTTCGATTGGCGGCATTAAGGAACTGTTTGGCAATAACGATCCTGTCAAGAAGGATTAGTAGAGTAGGGGAGAGCAGCCCCATTCTATAAATGAAATACCGGTCACGGAGGCTTCATGGAGCTCGCCGTGACCGGTTATTTTGTGTTACTAGCCGTTATCGTTTATCAGTGTTGGCCATCCTCCACTTGCCAGGCGTTGTCTTTTCGCTTGCTTTGAACGAGTTGATGAAGTGGGACTTGGAAGCGAAGCCCGTCATCTTGGCGATGTTGTCGATGGGCAGGGTGGGGGAGGATGCCAGTAATCGCTTGGCCTCGGTGAGGCGCAATTGTGTGAGCCACGTGTTGAAGCTGCAGCCGTAGCGCGCATTGATGTACTGTGATAAGTAGGTGCGGTTGGTTGATAGATGCTGTGCCATCTGAATCATCGTAATGCCCTGCTGGCAAAATGCACCGCTTTCTATCCATTTATTCACTTTTTTGTGCAGCTCTGCATGGGGCTGCAATGGGCTATTAGTTTTACTTTCTACGCCCAAATCGCTCTTTTTCAGTGAATTGGAGTTGATTATAAGGTTAATGATCTGGACAAACAGATAAGCCCATACAAAGAGCATCGCAAAGTTGAACAACGCCATACAAAGTTCATTTGACATGAGGAGGAGAATATGCAGCATGGCGAATAGAGAGAGCAGGATGATGTTATGCGCGACTAGCTTCAGGCAATTGTAGCGTTCCTCATCGTTACTGCCTGGAGCGGGTCCTTGTTTACCCAAGGTTTTGTAATTATATATTAGAGCAAGTATAATCCTCGCCAGTTCAACTAGATATATTGCCATTGAGGCGACTAACACAATTTGTGTCAGCAATTCATTAAGCCAAAGCGATAACCACGCCAATGTGATACATATCATAAACATAATGGTGGTTATCATTCGCCGCATTGGAGTCAGATAAGATTTAGGAGCGAGTGGCATAAATGCCATTATCAAGAGAAAAGTAATCAGATATAACATACTGATTGTCAGTGCTATATCTGTATTTCTATGGGTTGAGGACAGGTTAAAGGCAAACTTTATGGCAGTGAAAAGAGCCGCTATGACGAGTGCAGCGGCAACTATCCTTTTGGTTTGCTTGAGCCAGTAGGTAGACTGCGTTTTCTCATTGCCGATAACTGCAAGCGTCACTCCCAAGACGAGCGTTTCGACAATGTAGCTGAACTGTGAAAATTCATAGAGTGTCATAGAAAAGAGTCAATATTGCCTGCTATACAGTTCGCAAAAATAGGTAAAAACAGTGAATTTGTTTCCAAAAAGGGCTAAAAGAGGGGCCATTACAAGCAAAAAATACTTTTTTTTGTAATTTTGTGGCGCTTTTGTCAAAAAAATTGGGATGGACTATGATGTTATAGAATACAACTTGGTGCTTATTGGCTGGGTGATAGCCCTGCTATTGGGCACAGCGTTGCTGGTCATCAAGGTCCCCGAGATAGCTGTCCATACGTCCTACTCAAGAGGGAAGAAAACCGCTGCGTTTACGATTTTTCTCTTTGGAGCCGAGATTTTTTTCCAGTGGTTGATCAGGTTTCATATGGAAACCGTGAATCCCATTCTGTCGGTGATGGCCTATTTGCTCACATTTTGGATTGCTGCTCTAATGATTACCGTCGGCTTTTGCTCCATGATGGCGCCCATGTTGTTTACCAGGCGCCAACGC
This sequence comes from Muribaculaceae bacterium, assembly GCA_016290325.1. GTDB lineage: Bacteria > Bacteroidota > Bacteroidia > Bacteroidales > Muribaculaceae > Sodaliphilus. The sequence continues at coordinate 43,109 of JAEETL010000016.1, read as the reverse complement.
ATCATTTCCATGTGCATGGTCTTATTCTATCTGTTCCTGTTAATTGTAGTCTATTTCTTGCCAAGCAGGCGGCTACAGTCCTATGGTGTGCTGTTGTGTTGCGGTTTGTTGTTTTTGCTAGCGTGTGTATGTATTTACAAGAGCATAGTGATCTATCGCAGTGCGATTAATGAATTACGCACCTATTACTCTGATGTTGTTGAAAGTATGATACGCTGGATGCCTGGTGTGGGCTTTGGTATCATGGTTTTCTTGCTCTCGGCGCCCATCACTTGCTTGTGTCCCCGTTGGGTGGGCATTAACCAATTGGCCTTGGGCATTATCATGATGATTTACGCGTTTGTTTGTGTCATCAATTTCTCGTTCAATTATAATAAGGTGGCAGTCGCCATTACTATGCCTCCCATTGAGCAAGAAGATGAGGGCAAGGAAAACGATAGTTCTTATAAAAAGGAAGCTATGAGTAACTCGTTGAGCGAATCATTGCGTGACATTTTGCATGAGAAGGCTCAGCGCTGGATCGAGCGTGGAGGATACCGTACCCCAGGTATCACCATTGAGCACGTCGCTCATGAGATGGGCACCAACCGCAGCTACCTGTCCCGATACTTGAATGAGGTGCTTCACGTCACTTTTTATGAGTGGGTGGCTCAGTTGCGCATCGAGGAAGCCCAGTCGCTCATGCGCACTCATCCCTCCATGTTGATTGAGCAAATTGCCACGAGAGTAGGCTTTACATCGGCATCTACTTTCTCGAGCACATTCAAAAAAATGGTGGGAATCGCCCCCAACCTGTGGCGAAATCGACTCTAAGCGATTAAAAATTGTTTTATTCAAAAAAATTACGGTTTCATCGAAGAAATCGGCCGTTTTTGTGGTGCGTAAACGTCAAATGTATTGGTGCACAACAATTAAAAACTCGTGTTAGAATGAAATGTGATTGCAGTGATATTTTTTATTGTAATTTTGCAATGCATGAAATGGCAAATTATTGCTATTTCCTGCAAAAACAAAGACTTTATTTTTTATGAATAATGATCTTGCCTAGAAATGTGCATTAATAATACGAAAAAAAAAGAGTGAAAGTAGTATCCTTTAAAAAAAGTGTTATTTGACTTACTGAGCGATGAAAATCGCTTATAAGTAAAAATTAAAAGCAAGGATTTTCAGCTCTCCTGAGAAGGATGGCTGAATTTTTTTATATCCAAAACAAACAACAAATCAAAAAAATGATTAATTTCGTGGTTTGACAATGAATTAAAGGTGTCAGATACATTACAGGTGAGGATGATTAACGTTTTTCATATCGTTTCTAATAAGCATTGGACAGGTGCCGAGCAGTACACCTATGACTTGGCAGCCTTGTTGCGCAATGATCCTGATTTCTACGTCGAGGTGGTGTGCCGCAAGTATCCTAGGGTTCTCAAGCAGTACCGGCGACTAGAGATTCCTATCTCTATTCTGCCGCTCAAGGGTGTGACCGATATCGAGAGTCCTGTTCGTTTTGCCCGTTTGTTGCGCAAGGGACGCAATATCATACATGTTCACAGTTTTAAGGACGCATTCATGGCCGTGATGGCCCGTCGCATCAGCGAAAACCGTGATACGCGTGTCATAGTGAGCGTTCATGGGGTGTATGAGCCCAAGCGCAGTTACATGTACACCAAGTTATACAAGTCAATCGACTGTTTCGTGTTTTCCTCCCAGATGGCTTGTGAGGCATTTGTGGGAAAGGCTCGTAAGCGCTATGCTGACCGTGCTGTGGTCCTGCGTGACAGCGTGTGTGACAGTCAACTGGGCACCGATGTTCCCGACCTGCGTCGTGAGCTGGGGCTTGATCCTCACCAGGCGCTCATCATGTACCATGGCAAGTTGGCCGAGGAGAAGGGATTGGACGTGTTGTTGCATGCTCTTGGTCAGGTGGATAAGAGCAAATACCATCTTGCTATCATCGGTGAGGGCCAACCCAAATACAAGGCTCGGATCAAGGGATACATTGTTGCCAATGGATTGGTCCATAACGTTACACTCCTGGGATTCAGGGATAATATTCTGGAATACCTGCGTCAGGCTGACTTCGGTGTTTTGCCCTCGGTGCATCCCGAGGCGCTCGGAATCTCCAATTTGGAGTATATGATGGCCGGAAAGGCTCATATTTGCAGCAACAATGGCGCCCAACCCGAGTATGTGACCGATGGAGAGAACGGTTTGTTGGTTCCTCCAGGCGATGTCGATGCACTTGCTCGTGCGATCAATCATTTGATCAATGACAAAGCCAGCCGTTCGCGCATGGGTACTACCGCGCAGCACGATTTTGTACAGAATCTCGACTATCCGGGATTTTATAAGAAAATGACCGACTTATATCGCAAGCTGCTCGACAGTGATCCTGCAGTCGATATGAATTATGTTGCCGAGTAGTTTTTTAGTGCAAGCGATTTGAGTCGGGAGGAATTCTGCATGTAATTGAAAAATAGTGAAATTAATATAGTTTTTTACTGAAAAGTTACTATATTTGCGACAATAATCCCGTACTGATGAGATGGTTTAATGGCATCGGTTCTGGGTCAGATATAGACAAATAGTTAACTACATAAAAATATTCGATTACAATGAAGTACTACATTGCAGAAAATGGCCAGCCCGCTGGCCCGTTTGAACCCAGTGAACTGCTGGCTCATGGCTTGACTGTCAATTCACTTGTGTGGGGTGAGGGCATGCCCAACTGGATCTCGGCAAGCCAGGTTCCTGAACTCATGGCATTACTCGGTGGTCAAACTTTTAACCCGGGTAATTTGGACACGCAGTTGCCTCAAACGCCACCCATGGGAGGACAGGCGCCGATGCCTCAGATGCCGCCATTCAACCCCCAGCCAACGACTACAGGCACGCCTTATGGCCAGGGCACAACTAACCAGCCCTATGCACCGCCCCAATACGGCCCCGGCACCAACCAGCCGCAGAATATGATGCCCAAAACATGGCTTACCGAGTCGATTATCGCCACGATAGTCTGCAGCCTGTGCTGTGGTGCGTCAGTCATCACCCTGATCACAGGTGTCATAGCCATCTTCCAGGCTAATGGTGTCAAGACCAAATTTAACAGTGGTGATTATGCCGGTGCCAACAGTAAGTCGGCATCAGCCAAGATGTGGATGCTTATCACGGTGGGACTCGGTATCGCTGCTGCAGCCTATACGGCCTATATGATGATGTCCAATCCCGAGCTCCTGCAGCAGATTCAGGAAGGATCAGGCTTCAGTAATCTGTATCCTTTCTTGAAGTAGGATCCTTAGATACTTTAGTGTTGACCACGAGCCACACTCCCGTGAAGATGAGTGCGGCTGCAATGGCGTGTGCCCATTGGGGGGCAGCCAGCCCCATGGCCATGCTGGCAACGACGGCGACGAATGGCTGCACGTAGTTATAGACGCTCACTGTCGTGGGCAAGAGTCGCCGTTGGGCAAATACCACGAGCAGGAATGTGAAGAAAGTCGCCCCAGCTACGATATAGATGATTTCGGCAGCCGTTCTGGCGCTCATTCCCGGCCAATCGATTTGTGCGATGTGGGGTAGGGTAAACGGCAAGATAAACAGGCTGGCAAAGGTAAACGTCCACTTGTTGAACGTGAACGCGTCATACTTGCGGATGACCCGTGAGTAGTGTGTCAAGTAGAAAGCATAGCCCACCTGGGAGATGAGGATAAGAATGTCGCCTCGCAGGTCAGTTGGCCTGCCGTCACCCGCTGTGGTGCGGGTAATCAACAGGAAAGCTCCTGTAAAACCCATGATAATGCCCAGCGCGCGACGGGGCGTGATGCGCTCGTGCAGCAGGATCGAGGACAGGATGAGGGTGAAGATGGGCATGGTCGTCAGCTCGATGGTGGCATTGATGGGCGAGGTGAAGCTTAGACCCACTATGTAGCCTCCCTGGGCCAGTGCGAAGCCAAAAAAGCCCGCGCCCGCAATCTTGAGAAAATCGCGCCGTTCCACACGCTGTTGCGGAACAATAATCGACCCGAGCCAGAACAGCGCTGCGGCCCCGATGACCCTGAAAGCCACCAATTGTGGTCCAGTGATGCCACCGTTGGTGAGCACATCCTTGGAGAACGTCGCCATCAGCCCAAACAGCACCATCGCCAGCAGCATTGCGCCATGTGCCCTCAAATCCTTATGTTGATTACTATTGTCAGCAGTCATATCTTTTCCTGTACGAAAAGCTATTTCAGTAATTGCCTAAAGGCAAAATTCTTTACACTACATGAATATTTCACGCTAAACCGCTAAATCGCTAAGCAATAAAATAAACTTAGCGGCTTAGCGACTTAGCGTGAGATGATTCAGATAGCGTTTTAGCTAATCGGTTACTTCATGAACTTGGCGTAGTCGGTCTTGCGCATGTCACCCTCGTGCATCAGGGTGCTGTGGAATGCGAAGGCGATGTCGGGGTTCATCATCACGTGGCCCTTCTTGGCGAGGTTGAGGTACTCGCGCAGCAGGGGACGATAAACGGGATGAGCAGCGTGCTCGATGATTTCGTGTGCGCTCTGGACGGGATCCTTACCGCGCAGGTCGGCGATACCCTGGTCGGTGATGATGATATCAACCGAGTGCGGGTTGTGGTCAGGGTAGGAAACCATGGGCACGATGGTGCTGATGCAGTCATCCTTCTTGATTGACGGGCACAGGAAGATGCTGATGTAGGCATTACGGGTGAAGTCGCCCGAACCGCCCACACCGTTCATCAGGCGCGTGCCACTCACGTGGGTCGAGTTGATGTGGCCATAGATGTCGGCCTCGATAGCAGTGTTCATCGTGATGACACCCAGACGGCGCACAACCTCGGGGTTGTTGCTGATCTCGCTGGGGCGCATGAGCACCTTGTTGTGTAAGGCCTCACCTTTCTCAAAGAACTCCGTCATGGCTTGGCTGGAGAAGGTCATCGAGCAGGTGCTGGCAAACTTGCACTTGCCGCTCTCGAGCAGCTCGAGGACGCTGTCCTGGATTACCTCGGTGTACATCTCGAACGGGGGAATCTCGTCGCTCTTGTCAAGGGCGTCGAGTACTGCATTGGCGATATTGCCCACACCACTCTGCAAGGGCAGGAATTCCTTGGGAATGCGGCCCTGCTTGAGCTCATTAACGAGGAATGCGCACACGTTGCGGCCGATGGCTGCTGTCACCTCATCAACGGGGGTGAAAGCGCCCTCCTTGCTGATGGGCAGCGAGGTCTTGACAACGCCCAGGACCTTCTTGGGATCAACATGGGCCGTGGGGGAGCCTACGCGGTCGTGAGGTGTGTAGATAGGAATCTCGCGACGGTAAGGCGGGTCGTTGGGTGTATAGACATCGTGCATGCCACGGATGCTCTCGGGAATCTGGTCGTTGATCTCAACAATCACTTTGTCGGCCGTCTTGAGCCAGGTGGCGGTGTTGCCCATCGACGTTCCCAGCACGAGTTCACCGTCGTCGGTGATGCTCTGAGCCTCGACGATAGCGACATCCATCTTGCCATAGAAGCCATAGCGGAACTCCTGAGCCAGCTCGCTCAGGTGGCGGTCGTTATAGTGGATGTCATTGGCATTGATGGCCTTGCGCATATCGGGGTGTGACTGGTAGGGCGTGCGGAAGTTCAGTGCATTTGCGCGTGTTAATTCGCCGTCAATGTGGTCGCTAGTCGAAGCGCCGCTGAACAGGTTGATCTTGAACTCGCGTCCTGCCTCATGCTCACGCTTAGCGCGCTCGGCAATGGCAACGGGGACGGCTTGAGGACAACCAGGCGAAGTAAAGCCCGAAACACCTACTGTGAAGCCATTTTGTACAAATTCGGCGGCTTCTTCGGCCGAAATAATCGGATAAATCATTTTTTTGTTTTTTGTTTTTAAGCCACCAATTACGCTAATCATTAGGTTTGTGTATCAGTTTAATTTGTGTAATCGGTAGTTTTGAGTTCTGGTAGTATGTGTTGTTATTGTTTGAGTTTCTCTTTGATAGCGGCAGTAGCCTCCTCATGGCCAGGTTTCTCCAGCAAGGCGAACATGTTCTTCTTGTAGGCCTCGACACCGGGCTGGTCAAACGGGTTCACGCCGAGCATATAACCGCTCACGCCGCACGCTTTCTCAAAGAAGTAGATCAATTGACCCATGTAGCGCTCGGTCACAGCGGGGATGGTGATGAGCAGGTTGGGCACACCGCCGTCGATGTGAGCTAGGCGAGTACCCAGCTCGGCCATCTTGTTCACATAATCCACGTTCTTGCCGGCGATGTAGTTGAGTCCGTCAAGGTCGGCCTCGTCGGTGGGGATGATAACTTCGTGCTGCTGGTCGCCCACACTAACGACAGTCTCAAAGATGGTGCGCTCGCCGTCCTGGATCCACTGTCCCATGCTGTGCAGGTCGGTCGTGAAATCGACGCTGGCGGGGAAGATACCCTTGTGCTGCTTGCCCTCGCTCTCGCCGTAGAGCTGTTTCCACCACTCGGCCAGGAAGTGCAGGCGCGGCGTGAAATTAACCAAGATCTCAATCTTCTTGCCGCTCTGGTACAGGGCGTTACGGGCGATGGCATAGTTCATCACCTGTTCGTCTCCATTCTGTTCCATTTCGACGGCACCAGCCACCAGCGCGCGGATGTCAAAGCCAGCTACGGCAATGGGCAGCAGGCCCACGGGAGTGAGCACCGAGAAACGGCCACCCACGTTGTCGGGGATGACAAAGGTCGCATAGCCTTCCTGGGTTGCTAGGTTGCGCAGGGCACCGCGGCGGGCGTCGGTCACGGCAACGATGTTGCGCTGAGCAAACGCCTTGCCCTCTTGCTGCTCGAGCATCTCCTTGAATAGGCGGAATGCGATAGCGGGCTCGGTCGTAGTGCCTGACTTGGAGATGACGATGATACCAAACTTGTGTCCTTTTACCAGGTCCATCAGGTCATAAAGGTAATCCTCACCAATGTTGTTGCCGGCAAAGAGCACCTTGGGGCCGTTGCCAGCCTTGTAGGCGGCAAAATGGTCGCTCAGGGCCTCGATGATGGCCTTAGCACCCAGGTAGCTGCCACCGATGCCGATGGTGATGACATACTCACACTCCTGGCGCAGCACAGCGGCACATTTCTCAATCTCCTGCAACTGCTGCTCGTCAATGCTGCTGGGCAGGTGCAACCATCCCAGGAAATCGTTGCCGGCACCATTGCCACTTTCGAGCGTCTGCTTAGCGGCAATCGCGCAGTCGTTCAATGCCTGTGACTCCAGCCCATCAAGGGCATATTTGCTAATCACTTGAATTTTCTCGTTCATAATATTGTATTGTTGGTTTTATTAAATTTCCTTGGTGTAAGCCCTGCGGCGCTTGTGCTGTTCGGTCTTGAAGTATTCCCATTGTTTCAACACCTTGGTGTTAAGCTCGAGCTCGTGATTGCTCTCGGCATGCGTGTAGCCATGGTTGTTGAATACGGGAATCAGATCGTTGAAGATGAGCGAATTCACGCCCTTGTTCTGGTATTCGGGCTTGACGGCGATGAGCATGAGGTCCACCACGTTATTGTTCTTGAAGGCGTCAAGTAGGGGCTTCCAACCCATGGGGAACAAGCGTCCGCGGTTCTTGATGAGGGCCTTGGACATCGAGGGGATCGTGATACCCACGCCGATGAGCTCACGCGTTGATTTCTCAATGACCATCGATAAGTCATCGAGCGGCAGGAAGGGCAGGTACATCTTGATGTAGTGCTTGATCTGCTTGTCGGTGAGCGGCGAGTAGCCAAACAATTCATCATAGGCGACATTGATCAGCCTGAAAATGGCATCGCCATAATCCTCGACCAGTTTCTTGCGGTCGGTATATTTGATAGTCGTCAGGTTGAGGCGCTCGCCCATAACATTGGCAAGGCGAGCCATCTTCTCGGGCACCTCTTTGGGAATGGTAATCAGGAATTCCAGCCAGTCCACGTCCTTAACAAACCCAATGCGCTCCATGTGCTGGTGGTAATAGGCGTGGCTATAAACCGCGCCAGTTGTGCCGATGCGGTCAAAGCCTTCAATCAGCATGCCCTCGGGGTCCATGTCAGTAAAGCCCAACGGGCCGGTCAGGTGCTCCATCCCTTTGGACTTGCCCCACTTGGTCACTGCGTCGATAAGGGCGTCGGCGACCTCAGCGTCATCGATGAAATCGATGTAGCCGAAACGTGCTTCTTTCTTGTTGTTGCGCTCGTTCACGACGTGGTTGATGATGCCGGCAATGCGACCCACAATCTTGCCGTCGCGGTAAGCGAGGAAATAGGCAGCCTCACAGAAGTCAAACGCCGGGTTCTTATCGGGCCTAAGGGTGTTTACCTCGTCATTAACCAACGGCGGTACGTAATACTTGCTGTCGCGGTAGATGACATCGATGGGAAAATGCACAAACTTGAGCAGATTGCGTCGAGTGGGTTGGATTTCTCTGATTTCTACAGCCATATTCTCTTCAATGTATTGTGATAGGTGATTTAACCCGCATAAACGACATTATTGAGCCACCACAACAGCGCTAGCAGCGCTACCAGGATGATGTCCAGCTTAAGGAAGAACCGTGCGTAGTATCGTTTCTCGGGAGTCATGTTTAGTCAGCGTTTTTGGCTTTGTCGTGCACCAAATCATAAGTGATGGAGCCATTTCCGGTCTTGATGAGCACATTGTTGTCACCACTGAAACTGATGTTGGATGCGGCACCATTCTTGCCGCCATAAATGGTGAAGTACTTGCGGCTGCTCTTGTTAAAGCCTACTACCGAGCCCTTGGTGTCAAGGAAAACAAGATAACGGTCGTTCTCGAGTTTCTCCTTGATTTCCTTCATGTTGATGATGGGCTTGTCATACTGGGTGGGCTTCATGCGCACTTCCTCGCCCTCCTTGAGTTTGTCCATGTTCTCGGCATTGTCATGGTTCCACTTGGCCTCGGCATTTTCCTCGCCAGCCAGGGCTTTTTCTTCCTCTTCCTTGGCTTTTGCCTCTTCCTCGGCATCAATTTCGTCTTGGGTAGCTACACGGATAGCTCCGATGTTGGCGGCTTCTTGGCTCAGGAAGATGCGTTCGTTGGTGCCCGTGTTCTCGAGCGGGCCGCGGCAATAGACATATTGGCGTCCGTCGGTGCGCGAGCGTATCTTGCCGTCATAGGTCAACGGGGTGATCCTCTTGCCTTCCAGGTCATAGAGGCACAGCGTCACGCGGCCGTTGCCACCCTCACCCGCACCCTTGAGGTGGTTGAGGAAGGCGAAATACAGGTATTCCTTGCCGTCAATCGTCACGGCACGAGGCACATACATGGCATCGGCGATAAGTGACGAATTATCCATATTGATGATGCGGCCATCATAGTATTTGGTCTGTCCCAATTCGGTTTTCCAGCCGCCACCATCGCGGGTGAGCTTGTAAATCTTGATGAAGGGACGACTTGTGTCGTCCTTGTAGGTGACACCCACGATGTGCTCAGGGTTGTCAGGGTCGGTGCCGGCAAAGCGCACGGCACATCCCATGTTGGCACCATCGTCGGTCATCTGGTTACGGCTCAACTCGGCACTCAAGATAGCCATGGGCTCCTGGCTGCTGTCGGCGATGACAGCAGCGCTGTCGGCCAGTGCCTGGTCGCGGTCGTTCTCGCGGCTGTTGCAATGCTTCAACATGCTCAACAGGCCGATGGCCAGAGCAACCATGATAATGCCGATGATGAGGTTGCGGTTAAAGTTGGAGCGGGGAGCGCCATTGTCATCATCATCATCGTCGTCATCATCGTCATCGTCAAGGTCGGGCTCAACGGGTTTGGGCTGCTGCCAGGCATTGGCACGGCGTTGTGCTGCACGTTGCTCGTTGTAGGTGGTACCAACCGGGGCGGGTGCCGAAGGGGCAGGCTGCTCTTGACGGGCAATGCTCATCGCATTGTCAACGGCTTTGCCGCAATGAGGGCAGAACACTGACGAGGCCGGCATGAGTTCGTGGCAATAACTGCACGTGATTTCGCTAGCCAAGCGGTTACCGCAATGATTGCAAAAAGCGGAACCAGCGGGGACTTCATGCCCGCAATGTTGACATTTCATATCGTAATTTTTTATTGTTGATGATATTTCGTTTTGATTCAACCTGCAAAATTAATGCAAGTCGAATACAATGCCAAACAAAATGAATATTTTGTTTAAGCATTGTTGAGCCGCAGCCTATCTTCGACCGAAGGTCAACGTTAGTGCAAACCGAACACAATGGAAAAAATATCTCTCATTTTTTGCCATTGTTGAGGTGCCGCCTAATTTCGAGGGCGAAAGCCCTCAACAATAGTGCAAACCAAACGGAATGCCAAACAAAATGAATATTTTGTTTGAGCATTGTTGAGCCGCCGCCAAATTGCGCTAAAAAATCTCAAAAAAATGGCGCTGCCCGCCGGAGGGTGATGATGGCGGGCAGCGCAGGTCGTGATGAATTTAATTATACTCCTAAAGAGCACTATTGGAGCAAATCATCCTTTACCTTCTTCGGGCGAAGAAGAGATATAATGAGGGGGCCTTTCCTCCACAGCGGCTCACGCCGCCGCTCACCATGGCCCGTTTTTCCTCGCTTACTGCTGAATGAGCAGCATGTCAATCAGCGCTGTCACGTCGGCTATGGTCACATGGCTGTCCATGTTGACATCGCCTGGCGTGTAGTAGCCACCCGCGTGGCCGCCACCCAGCAGCATGTCGATCAGCGTCGTCACGTCGGCGATGGTGACCAGGCCGTCACCGTTCACGTCACCAACGATCGCTGCGGGCTCCTTGTAGCGCATGCCCTTGTAGATGATCTGGCCGTCCTTGATGACGTGGCTCAGGCCCCAGTACTCCTGGTAGTCGGCATCGGGATCGGGCTTGCGGGTAAAGGGTGTCAACAGGTCGCCCATGTCGCGGCTGTCAAAGCCGATACCCTCGACGATGTAGCATAGCGGCTCATCCCCGTCGCCGTAGTAGGCATAGCGCTTGCATCTTTGGCCATCAATCATGACTGGCTCCACTTCCACAAAGTTATCTAGTGTCAAGTCGTCTCCAGTCTGCATTAAGTTAAAGAAATTAATCGGATTTGAACCACACAGTACTGACTCATAGACTTCGTAAGGAACAAATGTGTATAGTGCACTGATATTATGCACAAACCATTTCATCATGAGCCGTTCTGGGCTATTTTTTCGCAAATTTGTGATAGCATTGTTGTACATTACATTGACCCCACCATAACAAGGCATTAACGCTGCTATGACACTGTCATTCTCGCTGTCAAACGATTCCCCTTCATAGTAATGACAAAGCCTGTATGCCCAATCATTCCAGCCGTCGATTTCGTAAGTGTAGTAACTGCGGGTCGTGTCGCCGTGTTCAATCACCACGCGCTCGTTCACCCATTGTATGCCTTCGCGTACAAGTTCTGGGAACTCGTCTTCCCTGACTTTTAAATGTTCAGAGCTGTAAATGACTTTGCCATCCTCGATGACATGATTTAAATACATTCTCAACTGACCGAGTTGTTCATTATTATTATTGGGGAATGCCAGCGGATAACCTTGAGTCAAGCCGTCACATCCGATGCCCTCGATGAAACAGGAACCATACATTCTTTTAGTACTGAACACATAACGCTTAACGCACCTATTGCCCAACTTGATGCTTTGGGCCATCACTGGGTGAACGATAAAGTCATTATAGGTAATCCTGCTCATGATGAATCCCTCGGGATCATTAAAGTCATATAGGACAAATTCCCTGCCAGCCCTGATGTCCTCATCGATTAAGCTGTCACTGAAGCAGTTAATCGGGCAGTCCTCATAGGTCTTGCCGTCGGGCACAATGGCATAGACCACCTTACCCTCCTCGCGCATATACACGGGGATAGTATCATTGTTCGGATCAATCTCCTCACCACTGTATTTGTGCATCGCTTTATAGGTCACACCGTTGATGACGGCATCACCCTTGAATTCAAGGGTGAAGAAATGCTCAATCGTAGAATGATTTATTGGAAGTTTCTTTGAAGAGCAAACCCACTTGACGCCCTCTCTAACGAAAGGAACGTACTCATATTCTTGAGACATTGCCTGGGAAAAGCCAAGCAATGCCAATAAACTGATTATAAAATGCTTTTTCATATTTGTAAATGCTTAAAATATCGATAATTAATAAACTCTTATTTGTTATAGGTGGAGGGCTTTACCGATGATGACATGCGCGCCCGCTGGAAGCGACGAGATGTCAAAGGTGTCATATGTCCCGTCAACCTGGATGGACATCTCGACAGTGTTGGTCACCGGCGACGAAATCTCCACGTCATAATAGCTCACGACACCGCCACCGTCGATGATAATGTCATGAGTCTTACTATTATAATAGTAATAAGCCATTGGCATATCAAAACACAGTGGAGAACCATCGCGCGGTCCACCCTTATGCTCGAGAGTAATAGGACGTCTTGTTCCTTCAGCTGAAAGCTGTAAGATCATCAAAAGCAGAAAAGATAGAAATAAAATTGTTCTTTTCATCATTCTTGAAACTATTGGTTAATAATGATGTTTTTGCTTCGCAAAGTTAAGAAAAATGGTCGGTTTTTGCAAGTAATCTGATGTAACATCAGCTATAAATAGGTGCTGATTATCAAGATATTAAAAAATTTTTTGTAACGTGATGTAACATTGTGATTCGGGGTGGATTTTTGGGTGATTTTAAAGCGAATTTGGCATCCGCTCTCACTTTTTTATTAATTTTGCAGGTATGAATAAGAGTTTAAGAAATTGTTTCCCTGTCATTGTTGTCGTGGTGCTCATGTTTTCCATGGTGTGTTGCCAGGGTGGAACGCCAGATTATGATGGCCGCTTGGTACAGGCCGACAGCCTCTTGCGCTGCAATGACCCCGACAGCGCCTTAAGGTTGCTGAGTGGCCTTGATGGAGCCAAACTGCCCAGTGCCGGTGACCGCGCCTATCATGCCTTGCTGCTGACCCAGGCGCAGTACCGCTGCTATGCCGACATCACGAGCGACAGCACCATCAACGTGGCGCTGGATTACTATAGGCATCATGACGGCGAGCGGGAGAAGCTGACGCGGGCCTATATCTATCAAGGAGCGGTGACCGAGGTGCTGGGCGATGCCGAGGCGGCCATGGCGTGTTACAAGCAGGCCTTGAGTGTCGCTGCCCCAACGGATCATTTTAACCTGGGTTATGCCAATATGAGGGTAGGCTCCATTTACCGTGACTATTTGGTGAATGACAGCGCTGATATCATGTCGTTAAAACAAGCGCTGCATCACTTTGGGCAAGTGCCCGACAGTTTTTACATGGCTCAATGCCTGTCAACGATAGGAAGCTCATATTCAGCCATCGACATGATTGACAGTGCCTTGTTTTATTTGGAGCGGGCTGACACGTTAATCAAGTCATTAAAACTTAATACCCTAGAAGTGCTTAACTTGAGGTATCTTGCCGATTTAAAGATGTTTGGCCCTGATGTCGAGGATATCGTGGTTGCTAAGAATATTGCCGTGAAACTAGCCGACAAGGACACTGACGAACATGACCACCTGGTGCTGATCGCGGCTTATACGCTGGCTAGACTCAACAAGGCGGACTCGGCGCGTTACTATCTGGCGCAGGTTGAGATGGATCGGCTGTCAGACGGCCTGAGGATACTTTATAACTTCTGCTATGCCGAGTTGGCGCGTAGTCGTGGTGACTTTGGGCAGTTTGAGCATTATTTTAGGCGCGCCGACGATATTGGCGATTCGCTACTGTCAAACACCCTTCAGCTACGGTTGCGAGATGTGGAGGCTAAGTATGACAATGAGGTGCTGAAAAACAAGTCGATAAGATACCGGTACAACTGGATTGTCTCGCTGATCGCGGCGGCACTGCTGGCTGGCCTATTGCTGGCGGTGATTGTGGCGATGCGTCGAAAACTGGCTCGCCGCCAGCGACTGTTGCGGCAGAGCGAGGACGCCATCGAACGGTTGCGCGAAGACATGGCTCTCTTGACCGAGCAGCTGAATGCTCACCAGGCGATGAGTGCCGAGCTCAAACAGACCATCTGGTCGCAGGTGGAAATGTATTCCCAATTGATGGAGAAGCACATCACGACCTTGGCGGGCTCGCCCAAGAGATTCAGCGAGGCGTTTGAGCGCTCGTACAGGAAGAATCGCCCGAACGACGCGTTTTGGAAAGCGTTCCGCTCCTATGCTAACGGGAAATACAACGACATCATCACGCGGTCGCTGGAGGCTCATCCGTCGCTGAGTGATACTGACCTGAATTTCCTGAGCCTGTGTTGCTGCGGCTTCCCGACGTCGGTGATCATGGCGTGCATGGGCTATAATGACGCTCACTCGGTGTATAACAAAAAAAGGCGCATCGCGCAAGCCTTGGGAACGACTGAGGACATCGAAGGCTATATCCGCTCCTTCCGCAAGCTATAAAACCCGGTAGCAACCATGCGGGGGAACAAATGCAATGAGGATTTTTTGTCCTTTTACCGGGTGAGGGCGGCTGCGGTCTTGGCAGCCAGGCGGGCGTTGTTGAGCACCAGTTGGATGTTGCTGGCGAGGCTGTCGCCGCCGGTGAGATCCTTGACCTTGGCCAGCAGGAAGGGTGTTGTTTCCTTTCCGCGGATTCCCAGGCGGTTGGCCTCTTCGATAGCCTCATCAATAGCCTTGTTGATGACCTCGGCGGGCATGGAGTACTGCTCGGGGATGGGGTTGGTCACGAGCATACCGCCCTGCAGACCCATGTCGAGCTTGGCACGGAATGCTGCAGCCAGGTCCTCGGGAGTGTCAATACGGTAATCCACCTTGAATCCGCTGTGACGGGTGTAGAAGGCGGGTAATTCCTCGGTGCCGTAGCCAATGACGGGAACACCTTTGGTCTCGAGGTATTCCAGAGTGAGCCCCAGATCCAGAATGGACTTGGCGCCGGCACAGATGACCATGACAGGGGTCATGGCGAGTTCCTCGAGGTCGGCACTGATGTCCATGGTAGTTTCGGCCCCACGATGCACGCCACCGATGCCGCCAGTGGCAAACACTTTGATGCCTGCCATCGCTGCAATGATCATTGTCGTGGTTACCGTGGTGGCACCGTCCTCGCCGCGGGCGATAAGCACAGGCAGGTCACGGCGCGAGGCTTTGGTTACGGCCTGGCCTTTCTTGCCCAGGTACTCGATTTCATCGGGCGTGCAACCGGCTTTGAGTTTGCCGTCAATGATGGCGATGGTGGCGGGAACAGCCCCATTATCACGGATGGTCTGCTCGACTTTGAGCGCCGTTTCCACATTTTGCGGATAGGGCATACCATGGGAAATGATGGTCGATTCTAAAGCTACTACAGGCTTGCCCTCGTCAAGGGCCTTTTTTACTTCGGGAGAGATGGAAAGGTATTGATTCATAGTTTTATAGATATTTGTTAATGTCAGGATTAACTGTTTGCAGGGAGAGTAGGGTAGCGTGGGCGGTCCGAAGTCCTATCTGGGCACACTCTGGGAAAGGCGTTTGCCGTAACAGGGCGTGAACCACTCCTGCCATGAAGGCATCGCCCGCTCCAGTGGTATTGACCACATGAGTGGGGATGGCGGGCAGATGTTGGCTGATGGTGCCGTCACTGCAATACACGCCATCACTGCCCAGGGTGATATAGACCTGTTCCACGCCTAGAGAGGTGAGTTGGGACGCGGCCTCATGGGCGGAATCGCACTGGGTGACCGCTTGAGCCTCCTGGAGGTTGAGTTTCAGTCCATGGAGCCGCCCAATGGAACTTTGTCGCAGGGCTGTGATGACGCGGGGCGCTTTGGCAGTGCTCACAGTATCAACAAACAGCGGAGCCTTGCAATGGTCAATGAGATATTGCAGGGCCTCGATGGAGATGTTGGTGTCGGCGACAACGGCAGCCGAGCCATTGATGGCATCGATGCGCTGCGCCAGGAATGCCGGGGTGAGTTGGGCGATAATGTCGGTATCGGCGACTGCTGCCCGCATCTCGCCATACATGTCGTTCACGCACAGGTACAGGCCGTTACGCTGCCCCTCCATGCGTTCAGACAGTGACAGGTCAAGCCCGATAGCCTCACACTCGCGGTGGCACATTTCACCAAAGATATCGCCCCCAAACACACTCACAAATTTCACCTCATTGCCTAAAAGCAACAGGTTGTGGGCGATGTTGCGCGCAACACCGCCGCACCCCATGGTCACATGGCCAGGTACCGAGTCGGCGGGAACAAACGGGGCCGTCAAAGCCGCTGAAATATCCATGTTTACCCCACCGATAACTGTAATGTGTCCTCTCATTATTATTTGTCTACCTTAATTCAGTAGGCAAAGTTACCACATCTTGTCCATTTCTCCAAATCACGTTTTTTAAAATGGTATATATCAACCACAATATGGATATCTACCTTTTGTCATAAGATAGACTCCAACCCTAATGGCAAATCAAAAAAATGCTTATTTGTTTGTCATTACGCTCACCTTGCATTATCTTTGCAAGTTGGAAAGAAAAGAACCATAAAACTAAAACATTATGATGACCGACAATAATCTAGTGGTGGATGCTGACGTGAAGCCGTTGTATATCGTTACGGGTTCGACCGACAGCATGGGTAGCGTCATCACGCGCAAACTCGCCGAGCAGGGCAAGGCCGTATTGCTCGCCAGCCGCGATATCAAGAAAGCCGAGAGCTATGCCGCACAACTGCGCACAGTGACCCGCAACAAGGATATTACATGCCTGCAGCTCGATTTGAATTCATTTGAATTGGTCAATGACTTTGTGAAGCGTCTTCGCGCTTTGAATCGTCCTGTTGCAGCGCTCATCAACAATGCTGGTCTGTTGCCTCGCCGAAGCGAGATATCTGAGAATGGTTTTGAGCACTCGGTGCAGGTCAACTACCTGAGTACGGTGCTGTTGTCGATGCAGGTTTATCCGCTCATTAACGAGGGTGGCAGCATCATCCTGTCGACCAGCGTGTCGCGGCGTTTTGTCACTCTGCCCTATGAGTTCCCTGCTGTGTCCCACTTCACTCCGTGGGGTGCATATGCCCAGAGCAAGTTGGCATTGACACTGTTCTCGATATACATGAGTAGTGTGATGAAGACCCGCCGCGTGAAAGTGAACTGCGTCAATCCTGGCCTGCTCAAGAGCGGTGCCCTGGCCATGTCACGCTGGATGGATCGCGTGCCCGATTACCTGAGCCGCAACATTCCTAGCCCCGAGGCTGGTGTCGTGCCCACCTTGCGCGCTCTGGAAAGCGAGGACACGGGCTATCTCTTCTCGGGTGCCGACAAAAAGGTCAAGACAAGTACCATGCTCAAGAACCGTGAGATGTTCATCCGTGTGTGCAACGACACGATGCGCATCTTGAAAGAGTATCTTGACAAATAATTTAATGAGTGGATTTGACTGAAAATCCACTTTTTTATAATCATCAATCGCTGAACCATTAATAATGAGGATATTGGGAGAAAACGACCGACTGCCGCAAGGCAGTACAGTCGCCACGATAGGCATGTTTGACGGCGTTCACCGCGGTCATGTCCTGCTAATCGATTTCCTCAAGCAACAAGCCGCCGCGTCGGGCAAGCAGTCGCTGGTCATCACTTTCCTGCGACACCCACGTCAAGTGCTGCATCCTGACAATGACTTCCACCTCATCATGCCGCTGGAAGACCGCTTGTCGCAGCTCGAGGCCCTTGCTCCCGACCTGTTGCTGCCGCTGGACTTTACTAGTGAACTCTCACAACTCGACTCTTACCAATTTATTGAAATGCTGCGCGACCGCTGGGGTGTGGACGCACTGGTGGCGGGCTATAACCACCGTTTCGGGCATAGCCGCGGCGAGAAGTTTGAGGATTACCGCCGTAACGGTGAGCGCCTGGGTGTGAGATTAATCAAGGCACCCGAGTATTTAGGTCAATATGCGCCAGTCAGTTCCACCATTATCCGTAATCTCATCGCTGCCGGTAAGGTGGCCGATGCGCTTCACTGCATGGGGCGCCCCCATGTGATTACGGGCAAGGTGGTGCATGGTTTCCACAATGGGCGTGGCCTGGGTTTCCCCACGGCCAATGTGGGCGAGGTTGACCCGCAGCTATTGCTGCCTCACAATGGCGCCTATGCCGTTCTCGCCCATGTGAATGGCAAAGTGCTTCAAGGCATGGCAAACATCGGCAAACGCCCCACGCTTGATAATGGCGACCAGTTGAGCATCGAGGTCAATCTGTTTGATTTTGACGAAGACATCTACGGTGCCCCCATCAAGCTGGAGTTCATCAGTTTCTTGAGGCTGGAGTTCAAGATGTGTGGCGTCGAGGAACTTAAGCAGCAACTTACGCTTGACCGTGACAATGCCAAACGGCTATTACATGAATATTTAACCACTAAAAAATAAAACTACCAAATGGACATTATCAATCTGTGTGACCAAAACTCGCTTGTGGGTCAGTTCATGAGCGAAATCCGCAATAAGGACTTGCAGCAGGAGCGCCTGCGTTTCCGCGCCAATATCCAACGCCTAGGTCAAATTATGGCTTATGAGATTTCGAAAAAGCTCATTTACAACACGGTAGGTGTGACTACTCCGCTGGGTGTGAAACAGTGTAATGTGTTGGCCGACCGCGTGGTGCTGGCCACGTTGTTGCGCGCCGGCCTGCCGTTCCACGAGGGCTTCTTGAATTTCTTTGACGGTGCTGAGAACGCTTTTGTGTCGGCTTACAGGAAATACTTCCCCAAAACCGATGACTTTGTCGTCCACATCGAGTACATCGCCAGCCCGCGCCTTGACGACAAGACGCTGGTCATCGTTGACCCGATGCTCGCCACCGGCTCATCGATGGAGCTTGCTTATCAGGCATTGGTGACCAAGGGTCATCCCGCCCACATCCACGTGGCAAGCGTTGTTGCGACGCCTAAGGCCATCGAGGTTGTGCGTCAGCATCTGCCTGAGGACAGGACCACGTTGTGGACATGTGACATTGACGACGAACTCAACGAGCACAGCTACATCGTGCCCGGCCTGGGCGACTGCGGCGACCTGCTCTATGGCGAGAAGGAGTAACTAACGACTAATTGACAAAACAATGGTACGAAAATATGATTACCTCATCATCGGCTCGGGTGTGGCCGGTATGAGTTTTGCCCTCAAGGTGGCAAAAACAGGGACTGTGGCCCTCGTGTGCAAGTCCAAGATGGAAGAGGCCAACACCGACCTCGCCCAAGGCGGTGTAGCCACCGTGACCAACCTCGAGGTGGACAACTTTGACAAGCACATCCACGACACCATGGTCGCCGGCGACTGGCTCAGCGACCCCGAGGCCGTGAAAAAGGTCGTTACCGAGGCTCCCAGCCAGATTCAGGAACTGCTGGGCTGGGGCGTGGATTTTGACAGGAACGAGAAGGGCGAGTTTGACCTGCATCGCGAGGGCGGCCACAGCGAGTTCCGCATCCTGCACCATGCCGACAACACCGGCCACGAGATCCAGGTATCGCTCATCGAGACGGTCAAGAACCACCCCAATATCGATATCTATGAAGACCACTTTGCCGTGGAAATCCTCACCCAGCACCACTTGGGTAAAATCGTGACGCGCCGCACGCCCGGCATCGAGTGCTATGGTGCCTATGTGCTCAATCAGGAAACGGGCGAGGTCGATACCTTCCTGTCGCGCGTGACGTTGATGGCAACGGGTGGCGTTGGTTGTGTTTATCACACCACGACCAACCCGCTGGTGGCAACCGGTGACGGCATCGCCATGGTTTATCGCGCTAAGGGCACGGTCCAGGACATGGAGTTTGTTCAGTTCCATCCCACGGCCTTGTATCATCCTGGCGACCGTCCCGCCTTCCTCATCACCGAGGCCATGCGCGGTTATGGCGGCGTGTTGCGCAACCTGGGCGGCGAGGAGTTCATGCAGAAGTATGACCCGCGCCTCTCGCTCGCTCCGCGCGATGTGGTGGCCCGCGCCATCGATAACGAGATGAAGCAGCGAGGCGAGGACCACGTTTATCTCGACGTGACCCACAAGGACCCCGAGGAGACCAAGCACCACTTCCCCAACATCTACAAGCATTGCTTGGATTTGGGCATCGATATCACCAAGGAGTACATCCCCGTGGTGCCTGCGGCCCATTACATGTGCGGCGGCATCAAGGTCGACTTGAACGCCTGCTCGAGCATCAAGCGCCTGTATGCCGTGGGCGAGTGTTCATGCACGGGCCTGCATGGCGGCAACCGCTTGGCGAGCAATTCGCTCATCGAGGCGGTCGTGTATGCCGACGCAGCGGCCAAGCATGCCACTGAGCACTTGAACGAGTACACCTGGCGCGAGGATATCCCCGCTTGGGACGATGCAGGCACGACCCACCCCGAGGAGATGGTGCTCATCAGCCAGAGCGAGAAGGAAGTAGGCGAGATCATGGCAACCTACGTGGGCATCGTGCGCAGCAACTTGCGCCTCGACAGGGCTTGGAACCGACTGGATATCCTCTATGAGGAGACCGAGAAACTCTTCAAGACCAGCAAGGTGTCGCGCCGCATCTGCGAGCTGCGCAACATCATCAATGTGGCTTACCTTATCACCCGTCAGGCTAAGGACCGCAAGGAGTCCCGCGGCCTGCACTACACCATCGACTATCCCCCTAAACCCAAGAGCGAGGATGACCTCAAGCTGTAATTTTTTCCAATAAACGGTAATAAACAAGCACGCCAACGAGATTCGGGTCTCGCTGGCGTGGTTGTTTTATTGATGGCCGGTAGCTTGTAGAAATCATCGAAGTGATTTGTCGAGCACACCGATCAATGGGTTACTTTTTTTGTTTTTTGTATTTTTCGTAGGCCTCCTTGAGTTTGATGTGGTACTTATTTTTCTCGTAACCTGCACCATTGTAACGACGAGCAAATTCTGCCCATGGTATGTTGCCAGTATGGTCAGGCTTTAGGTACTGGTGCAGTTTTCTCTTTTTAATATATTCCACAAACAGCATGAGCTGCTCACTCTCGCTCATGCACATGCGCTTAACAAAGTCACTTATTGAATCGCATCCGCATAGTTTGTAATTATTACCCATGATCTGGAACAATCCCCAACTGGCTGAGGCATTGGCCGCATTAATGTTAATCTGGCGGGCCTTTTGCAAGCGGATATACTCAGCCACGTCACCCTTATAGTGATCTTTAGTCCATGTCGAGTACAGGATATCACTGTCTTTATGATTGCTGGGTTCGATGTGAATATTCTTGAGTTGTTTCCAGAATACATGACCCTCGAACAAGATTTTAGGATGATTACTGAATACATATCCCGATCCGCTCGATTCCACGTCTTTGATGGCTTTGACCACTTCAACTTCAACGCCTAACGCATTGGCGGCATTCTCATAATCCTGTTCTTGGATTATACTGTTGGAAATCCTCTTCCGGCCCAGGTAGATGATTCTGGTCCAGGATGCTGGCCCAACGATACCATCAACCTCCAAACCATTATCTGCTTGGAATCTCTCGACCGCTTGCTTGGTCAGTTTACCAAATTTACCATCGGCCGTCAATAGATATCCCAACACATTAAGCATGGACTGCAGCAGCCAAGCTCTGGAATTATAGGTCTTAGACTCCTTTACTGTACCCAGATAATTCAGCACTTTGGAGTTGACAATCTTTACAGGTTTGACTGTTGCTCCTCTTTCCTGATCTCCAAGACCATCATGATCTTTAGGCCAGATATCATCGATATCAACTTCACTATCAACTTCACTTAAAAGGCCACGCTCAAATAATTCATAATATTCTTCCATCAAATATTCTTCCATAATGATTTAGGGTATTAAAATGTTAAATATTGCTTGCTTTTGGGTTAAAAATAAATATGATGCAAAGTTACAACAAAAACATTCATAAACAAAAAACATCTATCTAGATTTATTAGTGTCTGGGGTTTTCTATCAAGCGAAACGCCTTCTGAAATGCCTTACGTTAAGCCAATGATGTACTAAGTTGCTGATATTCAATCAAATGAATTGATATAATAAAATCTTAGCGTCTTTGCGTCTTGGCCTGGTGCTCAATGCAAGTGGATGCCCATTTCGTGTAATTCGCCGGCAATTAAGAATGCGGATGCCAATTAGTTCAATCCGTGTAATTTGTAATTTTAAAGAGTATACGGCAGCCGATTATAAATCTTAGCGTCTTTGCGCCTTGGCGTGGGGTCAACGGCTGAACAGTTATGTCAGGGGAAAGCAGATATGATTCTGTTTTAGATTTCCTCGAACTCGGCGTCAGTGACTTGCTCCTCGATGATGGTGCGGGTTTCGCTCGTCGTGGTGGTTTCTTCGACGATGGTGCCGCCTGAGACTTCCTCAAAGTCGGCATACTCGCCCTCGTTGCTGGTGTAGATTTTGCGCTCGCCGGTGTCGGTGTACTCCTCCTCGGCCTCGCGGTGCGGTCGCTCGTGCTGTTGCCGCCCCCTGAAGGATTGGTTCACGCGGCGTTTCAGGTTCTGCATGTATAACCATCCCCGTATCAGCGGAATACCCACCAACAGGAAGAGAAGCAGCAATATGAATAAAATGAAACCCATTTATTTCTCTCTTTTAATGACCGACAGCAGCACATAGAGGATGATGACGAATGTGAGTCCTGGCAGACCCATCACCACAACCGCTGGTACAGTGGCAAATATCTGCAAATACTGTGCCCAGTTGTCCTTGAACGACCACAGGTTGTGCATTTTCAACGAGAACATGCGCAGCCGGCACACCATTAACATCGACATGGCCACGATATGCACTATCACAACACTCAAGGGTAGTGGATGCATCGCATACCCTGCCGTGAAACCAATCCAAAAGATGGCATTGGCCGGGATGGGCAGTCCGGTGAAGACCGTCCCCTGGGTAGAATCGACATTATAGCGGGCAAGCCTGATTGCGCCAAACACGGGCAGCAACAGGGCCAGCAGCGCCCAATGTCCCTCACCGTGCGCTATCATCATATTATACAGCACCATGGCCGGCGCGATGCCAAAGCTCACCAGGTCGGCCAGCGAGTCCAGCTCAGCGCCGATGTCGCTCACGGCATGCAGAAGTCGAGCCACCAGTCCGTCACAAAAGTCGGCCACCGCCGCCAGCCCAATGAGTATAAAGGCCCACTGGTAGCCCTTCAGCGTCGTGCCGCACATCGGGTCAAAGCAGCTGAATGCCGCGATGCACGCCAAACACCCGCACAGCAGGTTCAGCGATGTAATAGCGTTGGGTATGTTGTTGCGAATTGCTTTTATCATAAACTCCTAAAACCTAAAACCTAATTCCTAATTCCTAAAGCCTAACACCTAAAGCCTCTTCTTCAATCTCGCCACGAGGGTCTCGCCGCCCCATGTGCGGTCGCCTAGTTTCACCTTGATTTCGGTGTCCAGCGGCAGAAAGATATCCACCCTCGACCCAAACTTGATGAAGCCGATGAAGTCGTTGATGTCCACCTCCTCGCCCTGCTCCACGTAGGTCACGATGCGCCGTGCCACCGCGCCCGCGATTTGGCGCACCAGCACCTCCTCGCCCGTGCTCGTGCGGATCACGATCGACGAGCGTTCGTTGTCGCTGCTCGACTTAGGCAGGTTAGCGGCCAGGAAACGGCCCGAGTGGTGCTTGTAGTAGGTGATTTCGCCCTTGACAGGCACCCAGTTGGCATGCACGTTAAATATCGTCATGAACACCGAGAGCTGGATGCAGTTGCGGTGCAGGTACTCGTCCTCATACACCTCCTCGAGCGCCACCACCGTGCCGTCAACACTCGACACCACAGCCGTGCCGTCGTTGTTGTCGCCGTTGAAGTGACGGCGCGGCAGCCTGAAGAAGTTAAGTACCAGCAGGAACAGGATCGCCATCAGCGCGATGAGCACCCAGGCCACTGGCTTGTAGTCAAAGAACCGGTAGGCCAATGCGCCACTGGCCAGTATGATCAAGAACAGCATCAGCAGGATGTTCTCGCCCTCGTGATGGATTTTGACTTTCATCGTTTGGTTAAATCGTTTAACCTGCAAAGATAATCTTTTTTGCCCAATATCCACCCAATATTCCCCCTTTTCTCATTTTTTCAACAAAAATCACCCAAAAATCCCCCTCCAGCCTCCTGAAAATCCCATGACTTCAATAAGTCCCATATATCCTATAGGCCCTATAAGTCCTATAAGTCTTATTACCCCAATTAGTAGAACCCGTAGTTTTTATAGTTTTTTAGTTGTTGTTTGGGTTGTTTGAAACCCAAAGCGTGGATCAAGAAACTGCAAGGTTGCAAGAAAAAAGCGTGTGTTTACCTTATCTATATCTTTGCAACGTCATCGGGGGACGAGCCCGGTGAGCCCATGGATTTATTAACGAATTAAAGAAAGGAATTAGCGATGAAAACTAGAGTATTTAATGTGATTGTACTTGACAAGAGCGGATCGATGAGTAGTATTGCCCGTCAGGCGATCGATGGCGTGAACGAGACCATCGGCAGCATCAAGAGTGCCCAGGAAAAGAACCCCGACCAGGAACACATGGTAACGCTCGTGGCGTTTTGCGGCTGCGAGATGCGCAACATCTATGACAACGTGCCAGTGGCTGAGGTGCAGCCACTCACTGACAAGGACTATTGCCCGTGCTGCATGACGCCGCTCTATGACGCTATCGGCACGACCATCACCCGCGTGCATGCCGCCAAGAGCCAGGTGAGCGACTCGCTGGCGCTGGTGACCATTATCACCGACGGCTATGAGAACGCATCGCGTGAGTATAGCCATGCAGCCATCCGCGCGCTCATCGAGAGTTACAAGGAGCAGGGCTGGCAGTTCACCTACATCGGCGCTGACCACGACGTGGAACACGTGTCCTTCTCGCTGAGCATCGAACATCACCTGCAGTTTGACAAGACCGTCGAGGGCACGCAGGCGATGTTCGCCAAGGAGCGCAAGTCGCGCCACCGCTGGCTGGATAAAACCGAGCGTTTGAAAAAGGAATATGGAACAATGGCATCTCCAGGTGCTATGCGAGATCTCAAAAAAATGAACGATGAGGACTATTTTGACGACGAACAATAACACTAACATGAGTTCGATGAGAATAAAGTGCTGTCTATCAACTCCTCCCCTAAGATAGGGGAGGTGGCGCGAAGCGCCGGAGGAGTATGATTTGCCCTCAAAATATATCTAAGATAGTATCGACGCCCCCACCGCTCCCGCGGCACCCCCTCTTATCCAAGAGGGGGAGTAGCTAACGCCCTGATCAACAAACAACAAATTCATTGAACTCACTTTAACTAATTATCGATTATTATGGACATGACAATCATTCAACCTAATCTTGTTGATGGGGCCGTTCCCATCATTTGCAGAATCCCCAGTTACTCGATGTCGCAGTGGCTGGTGCAGATCGATGACCAGACCATCCGTGTCGAGTCAAGCAACAGGGTGGTGGCTTACTTGAAGGCTAGGCTGCTGTTCCCCAGCGCCAAGTGCATCCGTGTCGTGAAGCAGGTGAAAAAGCGCGAGCGCGACATCTTCATCGAGTGAGGCGAGGTGGCTGTGTCATAATTGCAATGCCACTACATATATCGGCCTACGGCCGAGAAATTTAAACAAATTAATAATGAAATTGACATTTAAAATTTATAATTATAAAAACTTTAATACAAAATTTGTTTTAATTTCCCGCCCGAAGGGCGGTTATAATTCCAGCAGATGATTTATGACACAGCCACAACCGCCCTTTGGCACGATTTTTGCCGCAACTGAATTTATTAACGATTAACCAATCCCGTCAAGATTATGGAACATCCCAACGCTCAAAACCTCAAGTACGGCATCATCTACCTGTATAGCGACCGCAGATACTCACCTGGCGCACATAATCCTGAAGCCATCGTTGAGAAGTTTGTCTATCCCCTGCAAGTCAAATGGATAGACGAGCCGGGGCGCAGCGACTTGCTATTGATCGCGAGGCGCTTCAACGTGGGCAACATCGGCCAATATGCTACAGTGAGCTTGACTTTAAGCCGCATGAATCGCTCGGGCGGCTGGTTTGAGGCGATACGCCGTTTTGCCGATGAACTGATGGGCGTGACCGATATGGGCGAAGGAGACATCGTGATCGATGAGTTTGACTATGGTTATGATTATGATGACAAATCGTCCGTCTTCAACTCAATGTGTGAAGAAGCCCCGACCATGCCATCGGCGGCGCCACAGGACCACACCAGGGTAGAGTGTAGCCAACAGGCCAAAGCCAAACGGGGACTGGTCAAGCGATTGAAGGATAAGCTGGAGTCTTTCCTTCCCGAGGAAGAAATCATTCAAAGGCCTGTCCTTAGAAAACGCAAAGAATTCAGCAGGACGCTTAAGGAACCCCAACGTCTAGAGAATGAGGAGTGCCGTGAATTAGCAACCATCGAGCGTGAGCGAGAGCGGGATTTAGAGCACATTAGGCAACAAATTGTCAATTATATCGCCCAATACCATGAGGACCCGAAGGCGTTGATGGAGGAGTTACTTATCGGCAAGGTGATTGTGGGCCAGCAATGCCGCGTGCTGGTCAACGGTGACATGAAAATCGTGCTTCCCGAGTATGACGAGATGGAGATCAAGATGCCAGCGATGAGCCGCACGCTCTATATCCTGTTTATGAAACTGCGTAAGCAGGGTACGGGCGGCGTCGTGTTGAAAAACATCGACCAGTATCGCGATGATATCATCGATATCTACAATCTGGTCAAGCCAGGAGCGAGTGAGCGCCGTGTCGCCCAGTCGGTGGAAAACCTGTGTGATCCGTTCAGTGATTCGCTCAACCAAACGATTTCACGCGTTAATCGCTGCATCAGGAACGTCATTGCCGACAAGAAGCTGGTTGAACAGTACATGATCACAGGAGCCAGGGGCGAGGAATATGGCATAGCCCTCGACCCTGAATTGATGGAGTTGCCCCGCGCCGTGACGGGGGCCGAGTGATAGAAATCTTAGTTTTTACGGGCGGTACTGGACAAAGGCCTCGATGGCCTCATAGGTGGCCAGTCCCAGCTGCTGATAGACCTCGGCAAGGTTGCGGTTACGCTCGATGGAGCGTTGCCACGACAGCTTGCCGTCGGCACTGGTGCGGAACGGCGCGTCATGGATCTGGGACTGGAACTTAAGAATGGCGTCGCGCTTGTCGCTGAACTCCTCGGGGCTCATGGGCACAGCCATTTCCACCTGGTCCACATCCCATTGTCCCCATTGACCGCGATACATCCACACGCGGCAATCATTCATGAATTCCTCGTTTTTAAGGTTGTCCAGCGCATGGATAATGGAGCTGTGGGCGCGCACATGGGTGTCATGCGGGTCCACCAGGTCGTTGTCGATGAAAATCTGGTGAGGCTTAACCTGGGTGATGAGTTCCTGAATCACGGCAATGTCGGCATCGGTGATTTTGCCCTGTCCGTGCGGGTCGTCGGTGTAGAACGGCATCCTCAAGTCATAAGTGTTCTCCCTGGGCACGCCCATCTGGCGGCAGGCCATCAAGGCCTCGCTCAGCATGATTGACCCCTTGAAGAAGCGCACATTGGTATCGGTGTCATCGTTGGGCGTTTTGCCATTGACCTTTGACAATATCGTCTCGAAGAATTCATGGCTCATATCGGGCTTGAAGTGGTTCATCACGCGCTCGGCGAGAACGATATTACGCATGAGGTCCTCATCGCTCACGGCCACGTCGCCGTCGGTCTGGAAAGCGATCCTCACGTCATGACCCTGCTGCACGAGCCGCCTCACGGTGCCGCCCATCGAAACTACCACGTCGTCGGGGTGGGGGCTGAAGATGAGCACCCGCTTGGGGTGGGGCTCAGCGCGCTCGGGGCGATAAGTGTCGTCGGCATTAGGCTTGCCGCCGGGCCATCCAGTGATGGTGTGCTGCAAGTCGTTAAATATCTTGATATTGACGTTGTAGGCCGAATCATATAGCGCGACAAGCTCGCTCAGGCCGTAGTCGTTGTAGTCCTTGTTGGTTAGTTTGAGGATAGGCTTGCCCGTTTGACCGCACAGCCACACGATGGCACGGCGGATAAGGTTGTCGTTCCACTCACATGAAGTGACCTTCCAGGGGTAGCTGATTCGCGTCAACCGTGACGCAGCGTCCAGGTCGGCGATGATTTTCACGTCGTTATGGACTTGCAGGAACGAGGCGGGCACCAGGTCGGTCATCTTGCCCTCGATGGCATTGAACAGTGCTATGGCCGAATCCTCTTCCCAAGCCACGCAGATGATCTTGCTGGCACTCAGGATATTGCCGATGCCTAACGTTACCGCTGTTTTAGGAGCAGTATCGCTCTGGAAGGCCTCGGCAGCTCGCGAACGCGAGTCACTGCCCAACATGATCAGGCGACATGCGCTGTTACGGGCTGAACCCGGCTCGTTATAGGCGATGGAGCCGTCATTTGTCAAGTCACACAACACCAGATCCAGGCCACCCGCATCGATAATCTCGCGCTCATAGGCTTTGCACAGGCTGTGTACGTCCTCGATGGTCGCATTTTTGTTGAAGGTGTGGATATTGTCGGGCTCGATATCCACCTTGGCATAGAACTGGTTATGGATGAGTTGGTGCAGGCTCAACTCGTTGTCATCACCTAGTCCTAGCTCGCTCAGGTTGAACGCCACCACGTCGGCGAAGCTCACCTTGTCGGCAAAATAGAGCTTGACCAGTTCGTCATAGACCTTGAACACATAGCGTCCCGAACCGAATCCAATGACGCAACGTCCCTTTTTCTCAACACACTGGTTGATGACACTCGCCACGTCGAGTGCCGCTTCACGAGCGCCCTCATCGGCACTTTCCATGACCTTGGTGAATACTTTCTCGTATCGCGTGAGTGACGCGAGCTCGATTTCGTTCTCAGGGCGGTAATACCTGCTTGATACCTGATGGAACTTGATATTGGATTTTAAATCTGTCTTCATCTTTTTTACCTTAGTGGGTTGGTCCCTATCCAAATAACAAAGGTACAGCTTTTTTCTTTACCATCAGCTACAATTCTCTAAAAACAGACCTGAGCTGGCGGTTTTTCTGAATTTGGCGACAAATAATGATGATGACAAATGACTTTTTATGTACTTTTGTGCATTAAATGAAATCAAGGACAATGGAATTGAAATATGACAGTCAGGGCGATGCGCCCAAGCGACTGCTGCTGGAAACCTACGGTTGCCAGATGAACGTCGCCGACAGCGAGGTCGTCGCCACGGTGATGAAGATGGCAGGATATGAGACGTGTGAGACGATTGATGAGGCCGACGCGATTTTCATCAACACCTGCTCGGTGCGCGATAATGCCGAGCAGCGCATCTTCTCGCGCCTGAACCAACTGAATGCTTACCGTCATAAACGCCAGCGCCGACTCATCATCGGCATCATCGGCTGCATGGCCGAGCGCTTGAAGGAGGTGCTCATCAGCGAGCACGATGTCGACGTGGTTGCGGGTCCCGACGCTTATTTGGAACTACCCGCGCTCATTGCCCTTGCCGAGAGCGGTGAGAAGGCCATCAACACCGAGTTATCGACCACCGAGACCTATCGCGACATTATCCCGTCGCGCGTGGGCGGCAGCAAGGTGAGCGGCTTTATCAGCATCATGAGGGGGTGCAATAACTTTTGCACCTACTGCATCGTGCCTTATACCCGTGGCCGTGAGCGTAGCCGTGAGCCGCAGAGCATCCTCAACGAGTTGGCCGACCTGCGCCAGCGCGGCTTCAAGGAGGTGACGCTACTGGGCCAGAATGTCAATTCCTACCTCTACAAGCCTGCCGATGGCAGTGCGCCCGTTGACCTGGCTGCATTGCTGGCTATGGTCGCCGAGGCTGCTCCCGAAATGCGTGTACGCTTCACCACCAGCAACCCCGAGGACCTGAGCGACGCCATCATCGACACGATGGCGAGCCATGCCAATATCTGTAACCACATCCACTTGCCGGTGCAGAGCGGCAGCAATAAGGTGCTGAAATTGATGAACCGCAAATACACCCGCGAATGGTACCTGGACCGCATTGCCCGCATTCGCGCCGCTATGCCTGACTGTGGCATTTCGACCGATATGTTCACGGGCTTCCACGACGAGACCGAGGAGGACTTCCAGGAGACCTTGTCACTGATGCGCGAAGTGGGCTTTGACTCGTCCTTCATGTTCAAATACAGTGAACGTCCCGGCACTTTTGCCGCCAAGAATTTGCCCGACAATGTCCCCGAGGACGTGAAAATCGACCGTTTGAACCGCATGATCGCCTTGCAGAACGAGCTGTCGCTGTGCAGCAACCGCAAGGACGTTGGCATGATATTTGAGGTGCTGGTCGAGGGCTACAGCAAGCGTAGCCGCGACGACATGTTCGGCCGCACGCAGCAGAACAAGGTCATCGTCTTTCCTGCCAATGGCGAGAAACCCGGTGACAAGGTGATGTGCCGCGTGTTAAGTGCCTCTAGCGCTACCCTTAAGGGTGAGCGTGTCGATTAATTCTTTGCATTTCTCCCGAAAAATGCTTAATTTTGCAGTATTAACGTAATACAATACAACGAAATGACTTTCGCCAACAAATGTAACAAGATATTTGACCAAACGGTAAGGCTTTATCATGTCACCGATGATGTGGATGCCACGTTCAACAATCCGTTTGACAACGATAGCATTGAGGGTCGTTTGGCCCGTAAGAACTGGATTGATGCCGTGCAGTGGCACCTAGAGGACATCATCCGTGACGAGAATATCGACCCAGTCGAGGCACTTGCTCTGAAACGTCGCATCGACCGCAGCAACCAGGACCGCACCGACCTCGTGGAAGAGATAGACACCTACTTCCGCCAGGAGTATGCCGACGTGGTTGTACAGCCTGAGGCGACCATCAACACCGAGAGCCCCGCTTGGGCCATTGACCGCTTGTCGATTCTTGCCCTCAAGATTTGGCACATGCGCGAGCAGACCGAGCGTGCTGACGCCGATGCCGCCCATGTCGCCAAGTGCCAGGCCAAGCTCGACGTGTTGCTGGAGCAGCGCGAAGACCTGACGGCCGCCATCGACCAGTTGCTGGCTGACATCGCCGCTGGGCACAAGTTCATGAAGGTGTACCGCCAGATGAAGATGTATAACGACCCCGATACTAACCCGGTGCTCTATGGCAAAAAATGACCGCCCCCACCGTCATGTGCTCGTCATGCGCTTCTCGGCGCTGGGCGATGTCGCCATGACCATTCCGGTGCTCTATCCTATGTGTCGCGCTAATCCTGACACCCGCTTTGTCATGGTGACTAAGCCCTGGCCCGCATCGATGTTCCATGACCGTCCCGATAACCTCGAGGTGGTGGGCATTGATGTGAAGGAGCAGTATAAGGGGCTTTTCGGCTTGATGAAACTCGCCGGACAGCTGCGCAAGCAGTATGAGATAGATGCCGTTGCCGACCTGCACAACGTGTTGCGCACCCGTGTCATCGGTCTGTTCATGAAGATGCACGGTATCCCCGTGGCACGACTTGACAAGGAGCGTGCCCGTCGTAAGGCGCTCATCACCCACAAGGGAGGTCCTGTCACATCTACCCATGACCGCTACCGCAATGTGTTCAATGAATTGGGATTTGTCGCTCCTGACAATTTCACCCGCTTATATGACGGCAAACCTTTGCCCGTGAGCCCTATCGTGCTTGAGAAGGAGCCAGGCCAGCGCTGGATTGCTGTTGCTCCGTTCTCGGCTCACGACGGAAAGAATTACCCGCTTGAACTCATGTCCCAGGTGGTGGCCGAGTTGAGCAAGCGTGAGGATTACTGGATATTTCTCATGGGTGGTGGTAAGACCGAGAAAATTGCCCTGCGCGGCATTGCCCGCACCAACAAACGCGTCATCTCGATGGCCGAGATTAAACACGGCTTCAACGATGAGTATGCCTTGCTGGCCAAGTGTGACCTCATGCTCACGATGGACTCGGCCAACATGCATTTGGCATCACTGATGGGTCTCAAGGCTGTCACCATCTGGGGCGCGACCTCACCCGACTGCGGCTTTTTGGGTTATGGCCAGGATGCTGGTAACGACATCCAGCTCGACATGGATTGCCGGCCCTGCTCGATCTATGGCGAGCGTGATTGCCGTTACGGCGATTATCGTTGCCTGGGCAACATCAAGCCAGAACGCATTGCAGCCCATGTGGTTGAGATGGTGGAAGGAGCGCGGGAATAATTTGCATAATTCATCGATTATTTATATCTTTGCCAACCGATTAACAAAATCTCAATCCAGTGCAATATGGCAACGAATAACCAAAAACATCGCAATGTGCTCGTCATACGGTTGTCGGTATTGGGCAATGTGGCGATGACGATTCCTGTACTTTACCCCTTGTGCAAAGCCAATCCTGACACCCGATTTGTCATGCTCACCAAGCGATGGCCCGCCTCGATGTTCCACGACCGTCCCGCCAACCTCAAGGTGGTGGACTTTGACGTGAAGGAGAACCACAGTGGCTTGTTCGGGTTGTTGAAACTGGCATCCCGTCTGCACAAGCTGTATGATATCGATGCTGTTGCCGACTTGCACAATGTGTCAGGAACGTGGATTATCGACGCGTGGATGAAGTCTCATGGTATTCAGGTGGCACGTCTTGATAGGGAGGAGCCTAAACGCCGTGCCCTGGTCAACCATAAAACCGATGAGCCGGTAACCCCTATCCACGAACGCTACCGCAGGGTATTCAGGGAATTGGGTTTCGAGACTCCCGATAACTTCACCCGCTTGTATGAGGGTCGTGATTGGCCAACTAGCCCCATTGTGCCTAAAAAAGAGGAGGGGCAGCGCTGGATTGCCGTTTCGCCATTCTCGTCCCACCGTCAAAAAGCCTATCCTCTTGAACAGATGGAGCAGGTGATTGATGAACTGTGCAAACGTGAGAATTACCATATCTTCCTCATGGGAGGAGGCAAGGCCGAGAAAGTTGCCCTGCGACCCATTGCCCGCAAGTATAAAAACGTGACCTCGATGGCCGAGATGAAGCATCAATTCATTGACGAGTATGCGCTGCTGTCACAGTGTGATGTCATGCTCACGATGGAGTCGGCCAATATGCATATGGCATCGCTGGTGGACTTACAGGCCATCACGGTGTGGGGACCCACGTCACCAGCTTGTGGCTATCTGGGCTATAACCAGATGGAAGAGGACGATATCCATCTTGATATGCCATGCCGTCCGTGTTCTATCACGGGTGATAAACCGTGCAAATTCGGTGATTTCCGCTGCTTGAAGGACATTCCGCCCGAGCGTATTGCCAAGCATGTCATCGATGCGGTAGAATATAACGCCGAACACAAGACCAAACACACCAAGCTCGCTAAAGCACGTGAGGCGGCAAGAGAAGAACAAAACACAAATCAATGAAAAGCATTCTAATCACTGGAGCTGGTGGCTTCATCGGTGGTTTTCTCGTTGAGGAAGCCTTGCGACGGGGTTATGACACTTGGGCGGCCGTGCGTTCCACAACAAGCCGTGAATTCCTCACCGACGAACGCATCCATTTCATCGAATTAGACTACACCGACCAGGACCGCTTGGAGGAGACCCTGCGCGACCACATGGGCGAGTGGGGCAGGTGGGACTATGTGGTTCACAACCTGGGCGTGACCAAGAGCACCAATTATATGGACTTTGAGCAGGTCAACTATGGCTACCTCAAGGCCCTGGTCGATGCCATGCAGGCGACCAATATGACTCCTGACGTGTTCCTGCTCATGAGTAGCCTGAGCGTTATGGGACCTGGCGACGAGAAGACTTATCAGCCCTTTAAGTCAAGCGATGTGCCGTTGCCCAACACTTATTACGGCGTGTCGAAACTCAAGGCTGAGACCTATTTGCAAAGCCTTGAGGGTTTCCCATATACTATCTTCAGGTGCACGGGCGTTTATGGCCCTCGCGAGCGTGATTACTACCTGATGATCAAGAGCATCAAACGCGGCTTTGACTTCAGCGTGGGGTTCAAGAAGCAGATGCTCACGTTCATCTATGTCAAGGACTTGGCCGTTGCTGTGATGGACGCATTAGACAAGGGACCCTTGCATCGAGCCTATTTCATCAGCGAGAACCAGGGCTATACCCAGCAGGAATTCCGCAAGATCGTGTGCGAGGAGTTGGGGAAAAAGTTCGTCATTCCCGTCACCTGCCCGCTGTGGGTGGTGAAGCGGGTGTGTGCCATTGCCGAGTGGATTGGCAAGGTCACCCTCAAGGCGAGCACGCTCAACCGTGACAAGTACAAGATCCTCAAGCAGCGCAACTGGCTGTGTGACACGAGCGATGCGCGCCGCGACTTTGGCTTTAACCCGCAGTATTCGTTGCGGGAGGGCATTCGCGAGGCCATCGCCTGGTATCGCCAGGCCGGCTGGCTGTAATTAACTATTTATGTGGGTATGTCAAAATGATGACTGTGCTAACGTACGGGAAATAATTATAAACAATTAAAATATAATTTGTTTTAATTTCCCGCCCGCAGGGCGGTCATGATTCCATCATAGAAATGATCATTTAGGCTTTGTTAAACAAGTGAGACCAGTTTTCCTCATCGGCTACATGGGTTGTGGCAAGACCACGCTGGGTGAGGTGCTTGCCCGTCAGATGGGTGTGCGCTTCATCGACCTCGATGAATTCATCGAGGCCCGCCAGGGCATGTCGATTGTCGAAATCTTCGATGAAATGGGCGAAAACTGCTTCCGTGAGTTGGAAGCCGAGGCACTGCGCGAAGTGGCTGCTATGACCGATGTCATTGTGGGCTGTGGCGGCGGCACACCTTGCCATGGCGGCAATATGGAAATCATGAACAAAGCTGGCATAACCGTGTGGCTCACCACCAGTCCCGAGCGCATCACCGCCCGCCTGCTCCTGCCAGAGCAAAAGTCCAAGCGTCCCAAAGTCCTTCATCTCCCCGATGAGGAGGTGTTGCCGCTTGTCAAGGCCGAATTGCTGGCTCGCGCCCCCATTTATGGCCAAGCCCAGTTGGAATTTGACTCTACCGACATCGAGACGGCCGAGGAAACCGAAGTCACCGCCCACCACCTCGCCACCGCCCTCACCCGCTAATTTTTCAAACAACAGGCACAACTTAAAAACTATTATAAACAACTTTTTTGGGGCATCCGCTTTCATTATTAACTACGAACCTTTAGTTCGGAGAAGCCAATTACGCGAATGATATTTTACCGTGCTAGCGCACGGGAAATTCAAACAAATTATTTAAAAAAATCAAACAAATTTCTTTTGGGCTGCTTTAGATTATGGTAAAATAATCAACGGCTTTGAGCGTTATATGAATAGGATGAGAAAGTTCTTGTTGGGCATATTGCTGATGTTGGTGCTCGTGGCGGCGGTCACGGGATGTGACGGCTTGCGCCGCTATGACGCGCGGCTCGTGCGGGCCGACAGCCTGATGCAGGCCAACCCTGACAGCGCGCTGGCCATCGTGAGTGCCATCGACAGCCTGGCGGGCGACGCCAACCTCGCCTACCGCGACCTGCTACTCACCCAGGCGCGCTACAAGACCTATCAGGAGATTACCGCCGGCGACGACAGCGCCATCACGCGCGCATTGGCCTGGTACCGCGCCCACGGCGGCGAGCGCGAGAAACTCACCCGCGCCTACCTCTACAAGGGGGCCGTCATGCAGGAGTTGGGCCATGTGGATAGCGCTATGTACTACTACAAGACCGCCGAAGTCAACGCCGACCCCAAGGACTTCTTTAACCTGGGATACAGCAATTTAAGGATTGCAGAATTGTATCAAACCCATTTCATCAATGATAGTGCCGTCCTTAGCCGCATGCGCAAGGCGCGTAACTATTTCAGCCATACCCGAGACACCAATTATTGGGTGATTACCGATGGCGCTATAGGTGCCTATCTGTTCGGTAATGATAATGACAGCGCTAAAATTTACTTAGAACGAGCAATCAACAATGCCCGTTTAATCAATTCAAATTATTATTACTATCAATCCAAGTTGGCAGGTGTTTACTTCTATGAAGAAGATTATGTGACTGCCAAAAGATTGGCATTGGACATCATTAAGAATAGCAGTGACGGGTGGGATGATAATAAATATTATTATTATGCTTCAAGGTCATTTATCAAGCTTTCACAACTTGACTCAGCTTATTGGGTCAAGTCATTGATTCCAATGCCAACTACATTGGTCGATAGCTTGAATTATTTCACACTCAATGCCGAACTGGCCGAAGCATCAAATCGATTGAGTGACTGCGGCTTTTACCAAGCAAAGGCCGAGAGAGTCAAGAATCAAATACTCTCAAAATCGCTAGATTCCAATTTAACCCTGACCGAGTTAAAGTATGATTCAGACCAGCAAACGGCAATTATCAAGAAACAAGGCAATAACCGCTTGCTTTTAGCCGTTGGCATCATCTTGGCTTTAGCCTTCTTGCTTGTGCTCTTTTCATTCTTACTCAGGAGACGGATTACCCGGTATCACCACGAGTTGGATCAGTCCCGACAAGAAATCGAAGCGATGATGCGCGTCGCCGAGCAAAAGGACATTCAATTAGAATTGGAACGCCAGAATCACGTCAATTCCATTGCCGAGAAAGAGAAAAAGTTATCTGATATAGAAAAGAAAAATCAAGAACTTGAATCCAAGCATGAAGGCATTCAGCAGCAGGTTTCAGCCATTGTCAGGGCTAGGCACGAGGCATTTGATGAGCTATATCAGGGTTTGCGCATTAAAACCAGCACTGCATCTGGAAAGAGAAGAAGAATTATCCCATTAGTCAGCTTGATAAAAGAGTTTAACGAGAATAAAGAGATTTTGAACTTGAATCCAACAGACTCATTTTGGGAAAATCTCAAGTTTGCGGTGGATGGCGAATATCAGGGTATCGCTTCATTTGTTGAACGAAAGTATCCATCATTATCAGCCAAGGATTATCAATTGTTCTTGTTGCTTTGTGCCAACGTCTCACCCCAAATCATTAAGTTGTGCTTGAATTACTCCAGTGCCATAACTGTCAGCAATTACAAGAGGCGATTACTCAAGGACAGATTCGGCTTGGATGTGAAACTTGAAGACTTTATCAATATGTATTTGGACGGTAAAATGCAGTGATTGACACCCGAAATCACACAGCAAAAAAACCGATTAAAATTTTATTGAAATTGACATCTGATAATCAGTTGATTAGCGCAAATAATATTAACTGATTTTTTGCTCATTATTTTTCATCTGATTGTAATTTTGCAGCAAATCATTTTGCGTTTGACAGATGAGTTGAAACGCACATTTTCATGAAGCTATTAACTTAATCACACATAAAATCAACAAAGATGAAAAAGTTTTTTATAATCAGTTTATTGGCGCTGCTAGGCATGACCCAGGCGGCGGCTCAGGATTACGAGTATGTGCCTTTCGTTCGTGAAGGAGTGAAGTGGGTTTGTTCTAGTGGGCCTCGATATCCAAATCCAAATAAGATTTTCACCCTTGAATTCCAGGGAGATGCTGTCATCAACGGGGTGACCTATAAGGCGATGCACTATTATAGCGGCGAGGATATCGATCCGAACAATGATACCATCCCCGTGTATATGCGCGAGGAGGGCAAGGTGGTCTATGCCATCGTGCCCGACGGCAAGACCTACGAGGAGTGCCCGATCGACTGCTTCGGTGACAGCACGATAAACGAGGATATCATGGCTGGCAGGGAATTTGTCCTGTATGACTTCAACGATCCCGAGGGATTCATCATGAGTAGGATTACCTATAATGACTTTATAGTTCACCCAGTGAAGCCTCAGACCATCGTTCTGGACGATTTTAGCGTAAAACGTTATGTGTTCAGTACGGCGAGCATGGGTGGCGCCTGTTTCATTGAGGGCATCGGATGTGACGGATTAACCCAAGGATATCCACTGGCATTCCCTAAAGACCAACAACCAGGTGAGTCAAAAATGCACTTAGATTATGTCATAGAGGACGGGAAGGTCATCTACAGTTCTGAAAGTTTAAAACTAAGAGAAGACGAGTACCCGGAACTTGTCCGCGAAGGTGTGAAGTGGGTGAATGAGCGCGTCATCATCGAGCACGGCGACACGACCCGCAATTACTATACCTACGAGTTCAAAGACGAGAACAACTGGGCGTACAGGCTTTGCCATTACTATGAAGGCAATTCGTTGGACAGTGAGAATGACAGTGTAATTGCAGCGGTCCAGTCTCGCTGGAATGGGGCTGGAGTTATGTATAACATGGCCGTCACTAATCTGCGCAATAATAGTCCAGAACGGCTTATAATAAATTGGTTTGTGAATAATATCTTTACATTATACACGTTTGTTCCTTACCAATATTATGAGTCGGTGCTGTGTGGTGATAATCCGATTAGTTTCTTTAGCTTTATGCAGACTGGAGACGAGCTGACGCTGGATAACTTCGTGGAAGTGGAGCCTGTCTGGATTGAAGGCCAAAGATGCAGGCGCTATGCCTATTACGGCGACGGCGACGAGCCCCTATGCTACGTGGTCGAGGGCATCGGCTTTGACAGCCGCGACATGGGCGACCTGTTGACCCCCTTCACGCGCAAGCCCGACCCCGATGCCGACTATCAGGAGTATTGGGGCCTGAGCCACGTCATCAAGGACGGTAAGGTCATCTACAAGGGCATGTGCTACAATAATAGTGATAACGTGCCTGGTCTCCCGGGTGACGTGAACGGTGACATGGTTACCAACCTTAATGACGTGGTAGAAATCATTGAATTCTTGCTTAAAAGCTTTAATGCGACTATCCCATCCTATGACGTGAATTTGGATGGCCTTGTTAACATGGCTGACGTGACATCGCTGATAGGGATGCTGCTGGCCAATGATGAATCGTCTATCAATCTGCGTGACAAATCCAATAATCCCACCCGTGATGAATCAATAGATGACAAACCATACGTTATATATAAGAATGATACACATAGTATTATCATTTACGGGACCAAAGCGGTGGACTATTATGACGTTGATATTACATCGGTAACTACGGGCGTCAGCATGATTTCAACCTGGGTGGACGGCAGCTACGGCACCATCGATGTTTCGACGCTCCCAGTAGGCGAGTACTGCATCACTGTCAACTCTCCAGCATGGGGCAACTTTGAGGGAAACTTTGAAGTCTATTAACCTGCTGGCAGATAGTTGAAA
Source organism: Muribaculaceae bacterium (assembly GCA_016290325.1). Classification (GTDB taxonomy): domain Bacteria; phylum Bacteroidota; class Bacteroidia; order Bacteroidales; family Muribaculaceae; genus Sodaliphilus. The sequence goes on along the minus strand of JAEETL010000016.1, from coordinate 3,897 downwards.
TCATTTCGCACACAAAATATGGCTACTATCGCAATAGGGTAATCCACGAGATAGGGGGCCCACGGTGAGCTGCGGCGTGAGCCGCTGTGGAGGAAGGCCCCCTCTCAATATATCCCTTCTTCGCCCGAAGAAGGTAAAGGATGATTTGCTCCAATAGTGCTCTTTAGGAGTATAATTAAATTCATCACGACCTGCGCTGCCCGCCATCATCACCCTCCGGCGGGCAGCGTTTTTTGGGGCTGGCGCGTTCCTGAGACGCAAGATTTTGGATAAACCCGGCTGCGCTCAGCCATTGAAAGCTCGCTTTCATGGCCTTTGACATGCACAGTTTTTGCGCCTCTACGTTTTTGGGCATCCGCGCGCTTGACTGTCGGCTAATTATGGAACTAATTATTTGTATTTCTTGTCCTTCTTGTCTTCAGATTATTGCCGATGGCAGCAGATTTGCCGATTTCAGAAAAATGATGTAATTTTGTCGCTTTAACAACTGTTTTATGGCAGACGACAAACGCAAGTGGTATGTGGTGTGGCAGGGAACCGAGCCTGGCATCTGTGACTCGTGGGCAGAATGCGAGTTGCGGGTAAAGGGGTTTCCTGGAGCCCGCTACAAGGCGTTTGGCTCCCAGCAGGAGGCGGTTGAGGCGTTTCGCAACGACCCAGGTGAGATGGAAATCCTAAGGGCGATCGCGCGGGCGCCGCGCGAGTTTGTCAACTATGAGGCCATCCCCGAGATCGTGCGCGACAGCATTGCCGTTGACGGAGCCTGCTCGGGCAACCCCGGGATGATGGAGTATCGTGGCGTGGATGTGCCCACGGGCGTTGAATTGTTCCGTCAAGGGCCGTTTCCCGACGCGACGAACAACATCGGTGAGTTCCTCGCCATTGTCCATGCGCTGGCGCTGTTCACTAACCAGGGCAACGACCATACCGCCATCTACAGCGACAGCCGGACCGCACTGGCGTGGGTGAGGGCGAAGCAATGCCGTACCAAGCTAGCGCGCACCGATGCCAACGCGCGGTTGTTTGATATCATCGGGCGAGCCGAGCGATGGCTCAACACCCACACTTGGCGCAATGCCATCCTCAAGTGGGACACGGCCCAGTGGGGCGAGATACCGGCTGACTTTGGCCGCAAGTGAAACTGAAAAGATATGGCAGACAAACGATTGATGAAATATCGTGATGAGCTCGACAAGAGCTATGGTGTGGCAGGCATGGCGCTGGGGCTATCGGTCTTTGACGCCGACGACCTGTTTACCGCAGTCACGCTCGATGGCGATGGACCGGAATGCATCCAGTTCACGCCCGAGTTCAATTTTGCGGGCAATCCCCGCCTGTCGGCTCGTGGCGCTTGGCAGTATATCTTGGGCCACTATCGCATCACTGTGGGACTGGCGGTAGCCAACGCTTTGTGCCGCCGCATGGTGCTTGATAACGAGCGTGTCGATGACCGGTTGCGTGACGACCTGTTTAACGCGGCCTATGAAGACGGCCGCGATTATTGCCAGTTGGAACGCGATGAGGTGGAACCTATTTTTGACGCGGCGTTTGACCAGATGGTGCGATTGTTCGCCAACTCTCAGGTGCGCAAGGCGATGGATGCGTTTGCTGACGCTTTGCAGCAACGGCGCACCTTAACACACATTGATGTCAGTGATATCTTCCAGCAACTGAATCTTGTGTAATAGCATTTAATTATATATTAATAATGTGTCAACAATAAAATTACAGAATAAAATGCAAACAGTATTATTTCACTCGACGATATATGGTCCCATTCACAGCCGTAGGCTGGGAATGTCACTCGGCATCAACCTCATGCCCAATGACGGCAAGATCTGTTCATTTGACTGCCTGTACTGTGAGGCGGGCTTCAATGCCCAGGGCGCTGGTAAGGACGGCGTACCCACACGCGAGACAGTAAAGCGGCAGCTCAAGCACAAACTCGAGGAGATGAAGGAACAGGGACAGACCTTGGACGTGATCACTTTCTCGGGCAACGGCGAGCCTACGCTTCATCCCGAATTCAAAAAAGTGGTTGAGGACGTGTTGAGGCTTCGCAACCAGTATTTCCCTAATGCCAAAGTATCGGTGCTCAGCAACTCGACCATGGCGGGCAAGCCTGCTGTGGCCGATGCCCTGCGCAAGGTGGACAACAACATCCTCAAGCTTGACAGTGCCATGCCCCGTACCTTTAGGGTACTTAATCGCCCTGTCTCGCCCAACTGTTTACCCGAGGGCGTGATTGCCGACCTCAAGCAGTTTGGTGGCCAGTGTGTGGTACAAACGATTATGGTGCGCGGCGAGTACAACGGCGAGCGCGTTGACAACACTACCGACGACGAACTCGATGCACTGCTCAGCGCTTATCTCCAAATCAGACCCCGCGAGGTGATGCTCTATAGCATTGACCGCAAAACTCCCGCCGAAAACCTGGAAAAAGTTTCCAAAGAGGAACTGGAGCGCATCGCTCAGCGATTCCGGGATTCAGGTATTACAGTCCAGGTGAACGCCTAAAATCTCCCTGGAAACGGTAAAATCTGTATAAAATCGCCATTTTATTGTTAAAGGACGTTATTTTCGAGAAATAATGTGGTGAAAGTTTTGCCGGTTTGCGCTGCGGCAGTAATTTTGCAACGCTTTTCGACTCACAAGATGCAAATTGCGTGAGCGATTTTTTTGACGCCCTTAGCGGCGGGTGCGTGTCGGGAAGCCGAGATCATTGAAATGTTTGCAATGCAGGAAAATTGACAGTGCAGAGACAAGGAAGGTGAACAACCCGAGTCCCGCGTCAAGATTCCTAAGACAGGTAGATGCAGCAAGCTCAGCATATCCTATTAAGGCAATGGAGCCGGCCGGGACGACAAGGACAAATCGCCGTTGCGTTTTCATTATATATCTTGAGAGAGATAAAAGACGATAATACAACAACGAAGAGTTTGATCCTGGCTCAGGATGAACGCTAGCGACAGGCTTAACACATGCAAGTCGAGGGGCAGCGCGAGGGTAGCAATACCTTTGGCGGCGACCGGCGCACTGGTGAGTAACACGTATGCGACCTGCCCCGGACAGGGGGATAAACCCGGGAAACTGGGCCTAATACCCCATACGCCCCAGAATCGCATGGTTTTGGTGTGAAAGATCCGTCGGTCCGGGATGGGCATGCGGCGCATTAGCTTGTTGGCGGGGCAACGGCCCACCAAGGCGACGATGCGTAGGGGTTCTGAGAGGAAGGTCCCCCACACTGGTACTGAGACACGGACCAGACTCCTACGGGAGGCAGCAGTGAGGAATATTGGTCAATGGACGGTAGTCTGAACCAGCCAAGTCGCGTGCGGGATGAAGGCCCTCCGGGTCGTAAACCGCTTTAGCCGGGGAGTAACGTGGGGGACGCGTCCCTCAGTGAGAGTACCCGGAGAATAAGCATCGGCTAACTCCGTGCCAGCAGCCGCGGTAATACGGAGGATGCGAGCGTTATCCGGATTTATTGGGTTTAAAGGGTGCGCAGGCGGCATGTCAAGTCAGCGGTCAAAATGCGGCGCTCAACGCCGTACCGCCGTTGAAACTGGCGCGCTGGAGTTTGTGCGAGGATGGCGGAATGCGCGGTGTAGCGGTGAAATGCATAGATATCGCGCAGAACCCCGATTGCGAAGGCAGCTGTCCAGCACACTACTGACGCTCATGCACGAAAGCGTGGGTATCGAACAGGATTAGATACCCTGGTAGTCCACGCGGTAAACGATGATAACTAGTTATCCGGCCCGATTGGGGGTTGGGTGACCGAGCGAAAGCGTTAAGTTATCCACCTGGGGAGTACGCCGGCAACGGTGAAACTCAAAGGAATTGACGGGGGCCCGCACAAGCGGAGGAACATGTGGTTTAATTCGATGATACGCG
>JAEETL010000015.1 GCA_016290325.1 Muribaculaceae bacterium | reverse complement strand
GTGCAATTCCCACCGACACTGTACGTAACATTCTCTCTCGCGAGGGTGTGATGCTGATGAAGCACCTCCAGGGTGGCGTCAAGAAGGGCGCTTTCACCGAGGAAGAGGCTCAGAAGCGTTTCGAGGCTTGGAAGGCCGAGAAGCAGGCTAAGCTCGACGCAATCCGCAACAAGGAGCGCGACGACAAGAAGGCCGATTACAAGAAGACCATCGCCGAGGAGGCCAAGAAGAACGAGGCCAAGGCCGAGGCTGTAGCCAAGAAGAAAGCCGAGATCGCTGCCGCTAAGGCCGCTGCTGAGGCTGAGGCTGCCAAGGCTGCTCAGGAGGCCGCCGCTGCCGAGGCTCCCGCCGAGGAGACACCTGCCGCTGAAGCACCTGCCGAGGAGGCTGCTCCCGAGGCATAAAAAGAACCCGTTCTTTTTAAAACCACACAAGCTCTCGATCACCGGATCGGGAGCTTGTTTTATATTCATATGAGTTAAAAACCTTATTGTTTAAAATGCTTTAATCTCTCATACCATTCACACACCCTATCGATCGCAGGTGTCTCGATACCGTTTAATCTCGCAGTGTCACGGATATAAAACGTTCCACACTCAAAGTCCTCGGTGAAATAACGACTATCCAAATCAGGTATAAAGCCATTTCCAGCTTGTTTCATTGGGGACATAATTGACTTGAATGCTGGGATAGAACGTATTTTGCGTGACAAAGAGGATGCATTGGTCGATTCATAGTAATCAAGAATCGATGGAACACTCATCGGGTCAACTGGCAAATGCTTCAATAATTCTTGCAACTCATTATCCATGTCGATGAGTAATTGAGAAGCCGCATCATCCCACTCGCCATAGAAAGGAGGAATCTGCTCATATTGTACAGATGGATTCCAGTCCTTCCACATGGTGTAGAGTCGTGCCGGGTGCAACAAGGGGTTGCTGTTAGAGAGACTTACCTCGTAGAAATTACTTAACAACTTCACTGGTGTGTGCAGCAAGTGTTCTATCGTCAGGCGTATTGCGTTCCCATTGCCATTTTCCACACACAGGCTGAGTGACTTCTTTGAGCCCAAGAGATCGGCCTCTTTGCCGTATTCAACAATTCTCGATATGAACGGAACACGCTGAAAGCCGAAAACTGTCTGTTTTGGGATCACTTCATGGGCATGAAAGAAAAAGCCGGTATTCGACACAATGGTGCCGACTATCGTTTTCTTGTTCAGATACGGCTTTATTTGCTCAAGCATTGACTTGATGTGGGGACCAGGTAAACAGATAAAGACCATATCGGCATCAGGTATGACCTGTTCAGCTTTTGATGTCACCAGATTCAATTTACCATTCAGCGCTTCAGAACCGCTTGGATTCTTTACATTGATTTTCAAAGAATCAGACCATTTCTCGGGATGTCCTGTTAAGACATTTACACGATGGCGTCCTTGTGAAGCCAAATATCCAGCCATCACATGACCCAGATTACCACCACCACAGATGCAAATATTCAATCCGTTAAGGCTCTTAAGCGCATCCACAAGCTGGTTGTTGTCCTTCTCGTCACGAATGGCAATCCTGACAAAATTCTTTCCTTCGAGGCCTGTTTTAGTGTCACAGTCTTTGATTAGTATATTATGGTCATTCAGCAACATTTCAGTCAGCTGCCTTGACGTGTAGTGCTTCGTCACTTGGCACAAGAAGTAATTGGCCTGTGAGGGTATGACCCTGAGATAAGGAATTAAAGATAATTGCTCGGCAAAACGGTTGCGCTCATGCACAAAGCTGACACAGGCATTTTTATAGAAAGACTCATACTTGTTGAAAATCTGCATATAGAACTCAGCGAACGAGTTGATGTTCCAAATGGCCACATCCTTTTTCATTTTATTCAGCAAATCGATATCGGATCCTGCCAGGATTCCCAGTCTTAGGCCTGGAACACCGTAAGATTTGCTGATGCTCTTCATAACCAACAGATTCGGGTATTTCTCCAAGATATCATCACTCAGCAAAGAATTTGCAGGTCCTTCGTTTGAGAAATCCACAAACGATTCGTCCACAATCAGCCTGATGCCGCGTTGAGCACACCATGCTGCTAAAGCCAATACATCGTTCTTGGGTATGAAGTTTCCAGAGGGATTATCGGGATTGATGAGCAGTAATGTCATGATATCCTTTGACTCATAGAATGCTTTTAAATCATCGGCCGAATAATGCAAATCAGGATAATTTGGATAAAAGGGCACAATAGCCTCCTTAGCCAAACGATGAGGATACTCTTCAAATGTCGGATACACGACTCCCACCTTATTGTCCTTCTCCGTGGTTTGTTCCATTAAGCTCTTTATCAGCTCGGCAGCACCATTTCCCACAATGATATACTGAGTGCTGACCCCAAAATACTTTCCAGCCAACAGCGAATTGACAGCCATGCCACTGGGATATTGTGTCAAGAGTTCGTCAAAGTTGGCTCGCATTTCATCTCTCATTCGTTTCGGTGGGAAAAACGGATTGACGAGATAACAGAAATCTAACATTTTAGGAAATCGCCAATAGCCGCCATACCTTATATGGTACTTTTGCAAACGGTCTTTCTCGGGAGAAAAAATGGCCTCGGCAATATCCTTATCCTGCACATCATCGATCTCATACCATGGCTTGTCCCCGATGGGCAATGCTTTGAGATTGGCCTGATCCAACAATGTGATCACGCGCAGTACTTGCTCGTAATACTCATTGTTTCCCATTACCTTGCAATAAGCGTCCAGGAACGGCACATAGACCTTGGTCGAGAACTCCCTGCTGAACTTGTAGACATTTACCGTTTTATAATAGGAGTCCACCTCAGAATACTTGAAAGCCTTTTTGGGCACAAAGTTGACAATGTTGTTATCCTTGTCGATGCGTACCATCGTGCCGTCCATCCATGTCTCATATTTAGCTACAAGCGCCAAGTTGGGAAACGGGTTATCCAAAATCATCTGGAAAAGACCGTCATCCAGAATCAAATCACTCTCGATGAGAAGCGTGTCATCCTCGACCATTTTGTCCTTGACTAAGGCCAAAGAATAAATGTTGTTGGTCTTGTCATAGACAGGATTCTCGGCAAATTCAATCTTCAATCTGCCATCATAACGATCACCGATATACTCCATCAATTCCTTGCCTTTGTATCCAACGACCAAAACAAGGCGAGAAAGGTTTAACTGGCACAATTGTTCCAACATCCTGTCAATTAGCCTAACTCCATTGACTGGTAACATACACTTGGTGTTGTCGCGGGTGTATTTGCCTAACCTGCGGCCCATTCCGGCCGCTAAAATTATCGCTTGCATTATATCCTGTTTATATCATTGTTAGTCGTAAAATTCAAGACGCTCGACATGGTGGTAGACATTATCGAGATTGTCGGGGAGCTTCATATAGTCGCCATACATGGTTTGGAGCATATGTTGACTGTTGGATGGAACCGAAAGTTGAACACCCTCAAAAACATGAGTTGTCAACGGGAACACATCTTTTAGGTCATAGATGTTGTGGAACGGGATTCCGTAGTCGCACATGAGTGCCTTGGTGCCACTCAGACGGCTGACGGCACGCAACAACGGAAAAGCGAAATGACGGTTGAACCACGTCAAAACCCTGATTTTTTTCATTGCTGAGTCATTGCCATCACCCTTGCGGAAGATGTTGTAGGCCATGCTCTGCAAACGTAAACGCTGCGTCCAAGGCAAGAGTATGTCCAATGGGAAAATATCGATGAAGATACCTCTTTCTTTAAACACCTTATCAAAAATTCCCTCATCAAGGAATGACCGTTTATCCCTCAGTTTACCGACAAAATAGAAATAATTCTTGTCGGTGTCATTGGTCTGCAGAGCAATGTGCTCGGGCAACTCATCTGGCAGGACTTCCAAGAAACGCTTGTAATCACGGCGCATCATGGCCACATCCAGGTCGTCATCCCAAGGAATGAATCCATTGTGTCGGAATGCACCCAACAAAGTTCCGCCATATAGAAAGTATGGAATATCGTGCTTTTTGCAAATGCGGTCAAGAACTTTTGCCATCTCCAGCATGACCATCTGTTGGCGACGCAAGGGAGAACCCTCGGGGTTAAATCTAGCCCTAAGTTCCTCTTGATTGAATGAGCGATTGTCTGCCATTTATCTTGCTGTGTCTATTACATGATGCCGCGCTCGCGGAGGCGTTTCTGCCAGTTCCAGGCGCTGAGCATGGTGTCGTCGAGGGAAATCTCGGCATGCCAGCCCAAGACCTCGTTAGCGCGTTTGGGATCAGCCCAAATCTGGACGATGTCACCTGGACGTCGCGGAGCGATCTTGTGAGGCACTTTCACGCCCGTGGCACGCTCAAAGGAGTGCAACAATTCCAGCACTGAAGCTCCGTTGCCCGTGCCGATATTGAAGATTTCCAATGCTTCGTCGCTCTTATCCTCCAGCATGCGCTCCAGAGCCTTAACATGAGCCTTGGCCAAGTCAACAACGTTGATGAAGTCTCGGATGCAAGAACCGTCACGTGTGGGATAGTCGTCGCCAAAGATGCTCAACTCCTTACGCACACCAATAGCGGTCTGCGTCAGGTAAGGCACGAGGTTCTGAGGTACGCCATTAGGCAACTCGCCGATTTCGGCACTGGGATGAGCACCAATGGGATTGAAGTAACGCAGCAGGATGGCCTTGATGGGGCTGCCGCTGCGTATTACGTCGGCAATAATGTCCTCACAAATCTGCTTGGTAGCACCGTAGGGCGAAGTGGCCTTTTTGGTGGGAGCATCCTCGGTGATAGGGTTCTTGTCGGGTTCACCATAGACGGTGCAAGACGACGAGAACACGAAACCCTTCACACCAAACTCAGGCATGAGTTCCAGCAGATTAAGGAGGATGTTGAGGTTGTTGCGGTAGTACATGATAGGCTTCTCAATGCTCTCGCCCACCGCCTTGCTTGCTGCAAAGTTAATGATGCCGGTGATGCCGGGATTATCCTCAAACATCTTGCGAAGCACCTTCATATCGGTGCAATCACCCTCGACAAAGACAGGGCGAATGCCAGTAATGCGCTCGATACCGTCAAGCACCTCGATATTACTATTGCTCAAGTTGTCGATGATGACCACATCATAGCCAGCCTGTTGCAACTCTACTGTCGTGTGAGAACCGATGAATCCGGTTCCACCTGTAACTAAAATTTTGCCTTTCATAGTTATTTCTCAATTATTGTTGATGATGTTTTGATTTCTTGGAACGAATAAACTCAATGCACTCCTCGAGGATCCTTGCCCGCAACAGTTTCATCGTTATAACGTAGAGTGCCGCCGCCAACAGGATGCGCGCCACAAGCAGGAAGTACATATTGCTGATGCTGAGTGTCACGAGATAAGTTACCGCCATCGCTGCCAGCGCGATGACCATAAATGGCAACAGGTCGCGCAACATGCTCACAAAGCGGTAACCGATGAGCCGATAGGCAAACAATTGCCAGGCCAACAGCCACAGGATGTTGATGCAGGCAAACGCAATCACCATCGCAGTAATACCTAACTTGTGGCAAGCCAATACCGCAATGAGCATGACGGCAATCTGCGAGATGGTGAGCCACATGTAGGTATCGGATTTCCCTTGACTGAGGAACAAATTCTGATAAACCGTGTAAAGGGGAATGAACGCGCCACTGATGCACAAGATCTGCAGTAGCGGGATGCTGTCGATCCATTTCTCGCCAATCGCCAGCAGGATCACCTGTGGTGCAACAATCGCCAAACCAAACATGGCAGGGAAGGCCAAAAATGCCGTGAAACGCAGCATCTTGCCGAAGACCCGGCGTTGGCGCTCTTGGTCGTCGGTGATGCGCGTGAGGACGGGTTGTGCCACCTGTGCCACAGTATTGGACACCAACTGATTGGCCATCGTGTTCCACTTGTTGGCCTGAGTGAAATTGCCCACGGCTTGAGCTGGGAACAAACGGCCAAAAATCACCGTAAGCATATTATTGTTGATTGTGGTCAACACGGCGGTAACAAGCACCTTGTAACTGAACGAGAACATCTGTTTCACAGGAGTGAAGTCCACATTGAAAGTCGGGCACCATCGGGTATAGTAATAACGCCCGATGACAATGACCACATTATATAAAATCTGTTGCGTTGCCAAGCTCCAATAAGAAAATCCATTCAATGCCATAATTACAGCCACGGTGCCCGATACTACCAGGGCCAACAGCGATGTGATAGCCTTTTCCTTCATCTTCAACTCCCTCACAAGCATCGCATTGGGGGAAATGCCCAGCGAAGCAATAACAAATGCCAGGAAGACAAAACGAGATAAGTATACCAGACAAGGTTGATGGAAAAACGCGGCAATCAACGGGGCACACAGGAACAGTATCAGATACAACAAGAGGCTCATGCCCACGTTGAACCAGAATACCGAGTTATAGTCGTTGTGCTTAATGTTCTTGATGTTAACGAGAGCTACTCCAAATCCGCTCTCTTGCAAGTTGTTGGCTAGTAGGGTAAAAATGGCCAGCATGCCAACAATGCCATACTCCCCTGGTGACAACAGACGTGCCAAAAAGATACCGATAATCAGGTTAAGCAACTGGATACCCCCGCTGCTGAGAAAAGCCCAAAACAAACCTTGGGCGGTTTTCTCTTTCAAATTCTGATTATCAATACCCTCACTGTTCATTGTCTAGCCAAAATCAAATCGATCCATTCACGCACACAGGCATCGCCGCCCCGTCGCTGGAGGATGTGTATTCTAGGGATTCCTCTTACTTTTTCACAGGCATCGGCAGGACATGCCGCCCACCCCACTGCCGCTAGCAAATCGTAACAGTTCACGTCGTCACCTACATAGGCTACCTCTTTCAAGTTGATACCCATCTCGTCGCAAATTTCCTGTGTAGCTGCCAGTTTGCCGCCATCACGGGCACTTTGCTTGAGGAAATCAACTCCAAGTTTACGGGCGCGATTCACGTTGATGGGTGTGTTCTCGCTGGTAACGACACCCACCTTGACCCCAGCACGTTGAAGCATCTGTAGCCCCATTCCATCACGGGTGTTGAATTTCTTGAACTCGGTTCCGTCGCTACCATAGTACATGCCGCCGTCGGTGAGCGTGCCATCAACATCGGTCAAGAACAACTTGATGTCACTCGGAGCAGGTACCAGGTAATTATGTTCGTTAGTTATTTGCTCTGCCATATCTCATTTGACGTATTTTTCAATATGATAACGCGGACGGTGTTTGCCCTCAGTATATATGCGCCCGATATAGACGGCGATAACGCTCAAGCATATCAACAGGCACCCGCCGACAAACCAAATCGAGAGCATCAGCGAAGCCCATCCTTGCACGCCATTGCCGCGACACAGCGAAACGATGACATAAACCAAAATCGCTAGGCTGATTAACAAGAAAATGGTGCCAAGATAGAAAATCAGATTCAGCGGCTTCACACTGAAAGAAGTGACGCCATCAATAGCAAATGACATCATCTTGCTAAAGGGATACTTGCTCTCTCCCGCCTCACGCGACAAGCGGTCGTAATAGACCACATCGCTCTGGTAGCCTAATTGAGGAACAAGACCGCGCAAGAACAGGTTGCGTTCCTCATACTCACACAAGGCATTTACCGCTCGACTGCTCATGAGTCTGAAGTCGGCATGGTTATCGATTGTCTTTGCTCCCATGTTTGCCATGAGCTTATAAAACAGCCGCGCAGTGGTGCGCTTGGAGAATGAGTCGTGTTCACGCTTGCGACGAACACCATAAACAATATCATTACCGGCGTCATATTTCTTGATCATCTCGGGAATGACATTGAGGTCATCCTGTAAGTCGGCATCAATAGTGATCGTCACGTCGGCATCTACATTTGCAGCTTCCAATCCTGCCATGATTGCATTCTGATGTCCCACATTACCCGCCAATTTCAAGCCACGCACATGACTGCCCACATAGCTCTCGATCAATTGCCATGTACCGTCACGCGACCCGTCATCAACATAGAGGATGTAGCTATCACCACTCACCATGCCATCGCGCATCATGCCGCTGAGTAAGGCTCCCAAACGGTCGTTGGTCTGCGGCAGCATCTCCTGTTCATTAAAGCAGGGCACGATGATTGCTAAAGTCGATTTATCCATATTCACAAGAAGTCTAAATAGACTAAAATGCAAAAGTACACAAATTTAACGGAAATGGCAAAACAATTGTTGCAGTGGCAGTGATTTTTATTCTCAATTTGAAGAGAATAATGATGTCAAGTGATATAAATTTTGTACTTTTGTGCGTTAAACCGAAGAACAATCTTAATTATGATACTTTCCATGACAGGTTTTGGCAAGGCTGTTAAGGTTTATAATAACAAAAAAATTACAGCCGAGGTCAAATCTTTAAATAGTAAGCAACTGGATTTTGGGACACGCACGCCCCAAAATTATCGTCAGATTGAAATGGACTTACGCAACCTTGTCTCACAATCATTGATGCGCGGCAAGATTGACTTGTATGTCTATTGCGAGCCTATTGAGGGGGCAACATCAGGTACCATCAATATCCCGATGCTACTGCAATACAAAGCCCAAATCGAAGAGATGGCAGACAAGCTGAATATTGCCCAGCCCGAGGATTGGTATGCCACATTGTTACGTATGCCAGACGCACTTAAAACCGACGCCAAGGCTACTGAGGCCGATGAGGAGGAACTGCAAGTCGTGAAAGAGGTAGTCGCTCAAGCCACCGAGCAACTGATTGCCTTCCGCCGTCAAGAGGGAGAACGACTGACCTCATTCTTTGAAGAGAAAATTGCTGCTATCCAGGCTTTGCTCGATGAGGTGCCCAAATATGAAGTGCCCCGCACCCAGAAAATCAAGCAGCGCATCCTTGACTCACTCGCTAAACTCAAAGAGGTGGATTATGACAAAAACCGCTTTGAACAGGAACTGATATATTACATCGAGAAACTCGATATCACCGAGGAGAAGATACGCCTGCAGAACCACCTGAACTATTTCCTTGAGACCCTGAAAAGCGACGAGCCGGGTCAAGGCAAGAAACTTGGGTTCATTAGCCAGGAAATCGGTCGTGAGGTGAACACCATGGGTTCCAAAGCCAACCAAGCTGACCTGCAGAACCTTGTTGTGCGCATGAAGGACCATTTGGAGCAAATCAAGGAACAAGTCTTAAATGTGCTTTGAATCAATTTTGCTTCACAGAATTGATGATTAGAGATTAGTGATCAGAGATTAGTGAATGATTATGGAAGAGGGTAAGTTAATCATTATCTCGGCGCCGTCAGGGTCTGGCAAATCGACCATCATCGGGCGCGTGATGCAGGACGAGTCGCTCAGGCTCGCGTTCTCGGTGTCGGCCACCACTCGCCCCCGCCGTGGCGATGAAGTGCATGGCGTTCATTACTATTACCTCACAGTCGAAGAGTTCCAGCACATGATTGAGAACGATGAACTGGTAGAGTACCAGGAGGTGTATGAGGGACGCTATTACGGTACACCCAAGAGCGAGGTAGAGCGTATTACCGCCCAAGGGCGTAACGTGGTGCTCGACCTGGACGTGCTGGGCGGCGTGAACGTTAAGCGCATGTATGGAGACCGTGCCCTGTCGATTTTCATTCAACCGCCAAGCGTTGAAGTCCTTCGCGAGCGCCTTATCAAGCGCGGCACCGACAGCATGGAGGACATCCAAAACCGCGTTGATAAAGCCGAATTTGAGATTTCCATTGGTCCGCAATTTGATTATACCGTCATTAATGATGACCTTGACATCGCTGTGGCCCAAGTCCATGACCTCATTGCCGATTTTATCACTCCAGAAACTATAAAGCGATGAAGATCGGGATTTTTGGAGGGTCATTTGATCCGATACATACGGGGCACGCAATCATCGCTCATCACATCATCAGCAGCGGGGTTGTGGACCGCCTGTGGATGATGGTATCACCCATGAACCCGCTAAAAGCCGATAAGGAGCGACAAGTTGCTGACACCGATAGGCTGCGCATGGTGGAGATGGTGACACGTCACATGGAGCATGTCGAGACATCGGCCTTTGAGTTCACGATGCCCAAGCCGTCTTACACCATCGACACGCTCAATGCCCTTCAAACCAAATTCCCTGATGACGAGTTTTATCTGGTTATCGGCGCCGACAACTGGACAGTCTTTGACAAATGGCGTAGTCGCGAGGAGATTCTAGCAAAATACCACTTGCTAATTTATCCCCGCCTGGGTTATGAGGTGATTATTCCCGAAGAGCTAAAAGACCGTGTCACATTGGTAGACGCACCGATTATCGAGCTGTCATCAACTCAAATTCGTGAGCGCCTTGCCAATGGTAAGAGTGTTCGCTATTATGTGCCTGACGAAGTACTCAACTTCATCGAGCACAAGCACCTGTACCACAAACTTTAAACAACTGAATTTTCAGAATATTCAGTTGTTGATCAAGAAATATGATGAAGTAATTATGATGGAGAAATTAACACCAAATGAATTGGCGTTTATCGCCCTCGCCAATGAGTATTGCCACGCGCTGGAGCACTCGCTGGATTATGAGTCCCGAGAGCAATTTGTGGGCACTATGCTCAAGCTGCTTCCCCGCATATATATTACCATGAGCGATTTGGAGGAGGATCCGTTTGCCGACGCCTATATCGAGTCGGCACTCGAGGAAGACGTGTATGACATGATGCGTGGCCGAGTGGCTCAAATCATGGCCGAGGAGGATATCTACCTTGAGGTGTTTGTTGAGGATATGAAATATAGCGACACGCCCATCTCGGCCTCGGTGTCTGAGAATCTTGCCGACCTGTATCAGGAGTTTTTCAACATTATCCACTCGGTGCAGGACGCCTTGACCGAAACCCAGCACGAGATGCTGTGCCAATGCAGGTTGAATTTCGTCAACTATTGGGGACAAACCCTGTGCAACGTATTGCGGGCACTGAATGCCGCTTTTTATGGATGGTAACAACTAAATAATCATAACAATGAAGAAAAACGACAAGTATGTGGACTCGCTGCTCGAGTTCCTGGATAACAGTCCGTGCAATTTCCTTGCTGTGGACACAGTAAAGAAAATCTTGACCGCTAACGGTTTCAAGGAGAAGAAAATAGACGATAAAATGACCGCTAAGGCAGGTGATAAGTTCTTTTTTACCAAAAATGACAGTGCCATTTTCGCTGTCATCGTGGGCAAGAAAAAGCCGGCCGATACCGGTTTCAAAATCATTGCCGCCCACAGCGATTCGCCCTGCTTCAGAATTAAGCCCGCATGTGAAATTCCCGGTGAGGGCGGCATCATGCGTCTGAATACCGAAGTCTATGGCGGTCCCATCCTGTACACTTGGTTTGACCGTCCCTTGTCACTTGCCGGACGCGTGCTGCTTAAGGGCAAGGATGCGTTACATCCCGTGACTAAACTCATCAAGATTGAACGTCCGCTCATGTGCATCTCCCATTTGGCTATCCACTTCAACCGCGCTGTCAATGAGGGCAACCACTTGTCGAAGCAAAAGGACATGCTCCCCATCCTCGCCAAGATCAACCGCGACATGGAGTGGCAGAACACTATGCTCAACACTGTTGCCGATGAGTTGCAAGTAGATCCCGCCGACATCATTGACTTTGACCTGATGCTCTATGACGTGAGCAAGGCTAGCCTGTTCGGCTTGAACAACGAGTTCATCTCGGCTGGACGACTCGATGACTTGAGTATGGTGCATGCGGCTATCGCTGCCATCACCGAAGCCAAGGATAAGGACTCGACGCTGGTAGCCGCCATCTTTGACAACGAGGAAACCGGTAGCGGTACCAAGCAGGGTGCCCACTCGCCCGTGTTGGCTAACATGCTGCTCAGGCTCGTAATGGCCTTGGGTGGCGACTTTGAGGACTATGGTCGCGCCGTTCACCGCTCGTTCATGATCTCGGCAGACAATGCCCATGCATACCATCCCAATTATCCAGAGAAATATGACCCCACAAGCCATCCCTCACTGGGCGGTGGTCCGTGCGTGAAAATCAACGCCAACTGCAAGTACATGAGCGACGCCCACTCGGCAGCCATTTTCAAGAGTCTGTGCATAGAAGCGGGTGCGCCATTCCAGTACTTTGTGAACCACAGCGACGTGGCTGGCGGCAGCACGTTGGGCAACATCCTCACAGGCCAAATGGATATCGAGGGCGTTGACGTGGGCAACCCCGTACTGGCTATGCACTCGGTGCGCGAGACCGGTTCGGTGGACGACCACGTGAACATGATCAAAGTGATGAAGCAGTTTTTTAGCTGATTAATTGAGGGTGTGTCATAGTTTATCTACTGGAATTATAACCGCCCTTCGGGCGGGAAATTAAAACAAATTCTGTATTAATATTCTTATAATAATTTATTCAAGTAATTTGTTTGAATTTCCCGTGTGTATCACGGTTAATAATCATTGCGACGTAGAATTATGGTAGAACCACGGAGCACAGAACAATATAATATCCATGGTGAGTTATTTGCAGGTTGAGGGCCTGAGTAAGGCGTTTGGCGTGGATGTGCTCTTTGAGGACATCACCTTTGGCATTGCCGAGGGTGAAAAAATAGGGCTCATCGCCAAGAACGGCACCGGCAAATCCACTTTACTGGATATCCTTGCTGGCGTGGCAAGCCAGGACAGCGGTACCGTGATTTACCGCAATAACCTGCGAGTGGGTTACCTGCCGCAGTTGCCTGACCTGGGCGGCGCACAAACCGTGATTGATGCCTGCTTGCACGCCGATGACGCGTCTTCACAGGCTATTGTTGCCTATGAAAACGCCCTGCGAAAGGGTGACAGCGACGCTATTACTACAGCCATCCAAGCGATGGATAATGCAGCCGCATGGGACTATGAAGAGCATTTTAAACAGATTCTCACTCAGCTAAAAATCACCGACTACAACCAGCCCGTCAAGGAATTGAGCGGAGGTCAGGTCAAGCGTGTGGCGCTGGCCCGATTGCTGCTTGATGAACCCCAGATGCTCATCCTTGACGAGCCGACCAACCATCTCGACATCGACATGATCGAGTGGCTGGAAAACTACCTGCAACGCAGCCGTGTGACCCTGCTGATGGTGACTCACGACCGTTACTTCCTGGATAACATATGCAACCGCATTATGGAGATGGATCAGCACAGCATCTTCTCCTACAACGGTAATTATAACTATTATCTGGAAAAACGTGCCGAGCGCATCGAGGCACAAAATGTTCAGGTTGAGCGCGCCCGCAACCTGCTGCGCACCGAGCTAGACTGGATGCGCCGCCAACCCCAGGCTCGTGCCCACAAGGCACAATACCGCATCGATGCCTTCTATGATTTGCAGGAGCGGGCCCAGCAGCGCCATGACGACGGCGAGGTGGAGTTGAACGTGAAGAGTGCCTATATCGGGAAGAAGATTTTCACTGCCCATCACGTGAGCAAGCGCTATGGCGACAAGGTGATCCTCGACGATTTCAACTACACTTTTGCGCGCTATGAGAAATTGGGTATCGTGGGCGACAACGGCGTGGGAAAGACCACATTTATCAAGCTGTTACTCGATATTGTCAAGCCCGATAGCGGCTACTTTGAGATCGGTGAGACGGTCAAGTTTGCCCACTACAGTCAAGAGGGTGTACATTTTGATGAGGGCAAGAGGGTTATTGACGCAGTGCGAGACATTGCCGAGTACATCTACTTTGACGAGAAACACCACTACACCGCCATGGCGTGGCTGAACCATTTCCTGTTTGCGCCACAGGACCAGCTCAAGCCCATCGCCAAACTGAGCGGAGGTGAGCGGCGGCGCCTATATCTGGCGATGGTGTTGATGACCAAGCCCAACTTCCTTATCCTTGATGAGCCCACCAACGACCTGGACATCTCTACGCTTGAAATCCTGGAGGAATACCTGTCCCAGTTCAACGGATGCGTCATTATCGTGAGCCACGACCGCTTTTTCATGGACAGGACTGTTGACCACACATTTGTGTTCACCGGAGATGGCCATGTGAAAGACTTCCCTGGTAATTACAGCGAGTATCGAACCTGGAAGCAACGCCACGAACAAGAGGCGGCACAACTGGCCAAGGAGCAAGCCGCAGCCAAGCCCAAAGAAAACACTTGGGCCAACCGCAGCCAACAGAAACGCCTCAGCTACAAGGAACAGCGAGAGTTAGAACAACTCACCGCCGACATCGAATCACTGACACATGAGAAAGAAGCGCTCGATGCCTTGTTTGCCAGCGGCGAGACCATCGATGATGTCGCAACCAAGGCTGCCCGCTATCAGCAAGTCAAAGATTTACTGGATGAAAAAGAAATGCGCTGGCTGGAACTCTCTGAGAGTTAACAGTGAAGAGTTAACAGTTAACAATGAAGAGTTAACAGTTAACAATGAAGAGTGAGATGGTCAACTATAACTATTAACTATCAACTATTAACTAATTACGCATGTATGGCCTGATTGACTGCAACAACTTCTTTGTCTCCTGTGAGCGGGTGTTTGACCCACGGCTTAACGGGAAAAAAGTCGTTGTCCTGTCCAATAATGACGGTTGTGTTATTGCCCGCAGCAATGAGGCCAAAGCCGCCGGCATACCCATGGGCTGCCCGGCATTCAAGATCAAGGACTATACCAATCCTAACGAAATCATCCAACTATCGGCACGCCACATCATGTACCGAGACTTGTCAAACCGCGTGATGAACGTTCTGGGAAATGAGGTGGGTAATTTGCAGATCTATTCGGTTGATGAGGCATTCTTTCGGCTACCCTATGAGGATGTCGAGACCAGCCACCGCGCGATGGCCGATGTGGTGAAGAAAGTGAAGCAATATGTGGGCATCCCCGTGAGCGTGGGGTTTGCTCCATCGCGCACACTCGCCAAAATTGCCAACCACATCGCTAAGAAGGATAAACGCATCACCGATGGTGTGTACTGGCTTGTAAGGCCCGAAGCCATTGAGATCATCCTGCGCCGCACGCCTATCGAGGACGTCTGGGGCATTGGACACCGACTAGCCTACTCGCTGAAAAGCCGAGGCATCAAGACAGCAGCCGATTTTGTTAAAATGCCTCCCTCGCTTGTACGTTCGCTATACTCAGTCACCTTGGAACGCACCCAGCGCGAGCTCATGGGGCATGACTGCCAAATCGTTAACCCTGTGACCATTGCCCACAAAACCATCATGACTTCGCGCACTTTTGGCAAAATCATCACCAAGTATGATGAGATTGCCGATGCTGTAGTCACTTTTGCCGAGAAAACGGCCCGCCAATTGAGGGATGAAAATAGTGTGGCCGGAAGTATCATGACTTACGTGAGAGGCGACCGTTTCCGTGAAGACATCCCATTCTACTCCAACTCGTGCCAACTGAAGCTTGCCACACCATCTAATGACACCATGACCATCGTGAGACAGGCGCTCAATGCCTTCAACAACATCTGGCGCGAGGGCTATGCTTACCGCAAAGCAGGTGTAATGGCACTTGATATCGAGCATGGCGGAGCCATCCAGCTCAATGTGTTTGATCTTGAAGACCATGGCAAACTGCGCAGGCTGATGACAAGCATTGACGGCATCAACAACCAGTACGGAACACGGTCAGTTAAATTAGTTCCAGGCCTCCAACGTGGCGAGTGGTCACCCAACCAAACCCACATCAACGCTACAAGCAAGACCCTTCATTTCTACACCGGCATCATCCACTCATGACTTCCCGATCTATCAAGCGGGATATTAGGCTAATTACCATGACAGCTTGTAGTCGAAGAAATCTAAAAATAGATGAAAATAAAGGGGTTCAGTAAGAGGAAAAGATAAAAAATGTTTATTATTTGAAGATTTGAGCAGAGTTGGTGTATTTTTGAGTAAGTTTGTAGCCAGTTTTGACAAGAAAATCAATAATGATGAAGTTTTTATTAAGAATTGCGCTTGCCGCAATGGCAGCATTCCTGCTAACCGCATGTAGCGGTAGTGACTCCACCTACCAGTATAAAACCGAATATCTGCCCGTGCAACTCGTGGGTAGCGAGAAGTGGTCCATCCTTGACGTGAACAATGGCGAGGTGGTCGTTAAAGACGCCTTTGATACTGCCCCATCGCCTATTGTCAATGGCATGTTCTATGTGATGAATGAGGATGGCAGCTACCATTACTATGACGTGAGCGCTCCGACGAAACCCGTTTCAGGCCCATGGGGCAGCGTGACGGCATTCAGCGACGATGGCGTGGCCGTTTGTAGCCGCGTGGGTGGCCCGTTGTGCGTTATCGACCGAACCGGCCAAATCATAAAGGAGTTGCCCAAGGAAATTTCCCAATGTTCAATGTTTTCACGCGGCATGGCCGCCTTCCAGAATGATAATGGGTCTTGGGGTTATATCAACACCAGCGGTGACACTATCGTTCCCGCCATCTACAGCACCGTCAACCTGTTCCTTTATAATGACTACGCCTTGGTCATTGACGAGAATCAGGCGGGAGACAGCATTGTGAACTTTTCAGTAATTGATAAGGCTGGTAAGGTGATGTTTACTGCCAGCAGCAACGAATATCAGCCCGTACAGCCCTATTTCATCAATGGCGTTCTGCCAGTTGTGAAGGGCGACACGCTGGTTTGCCTCAATCCTGATGGCAAGGAAGTGGATAATCCCATCGATGATGATGAACAGGTTGCTAAGGGTGGATATGACGACTACTCGCGCACGCCATCGGGCGACTATATCGTCATCAAGGGCAAGAAGGTCGGCCTGGAGGACAAGTACTGCAAACAGCTCATCCCCATCCAGCATGACAACCTTATCGATATCAATGGTGAACGCCTAATCGCTGTTGACGGCGACACTTTTCATATCATCGACAGGAACGGAAATGCTGTAGGTAATACCAAGTTTTCCAATGCCCACGTGAGCGTGGATAACCCTTATGCCACGCGAGGCTTTATTGATACTGACCTGGCAGCCGCATCCATGATGATGATGTTTGACGAGACCAGTGCATGTGGAGCAAATGCATCGACTACGCTGATGGACATGAACAGCATCTTGAGCACTGATGCTAATTTATATGCGGGAAGCAACACGCTCGTATTGCCTCAGGGGCCTTACATTGTTCAGTATGTATTTGACAGTGAGGTAGCAAGCACCAATCCTGACGGCACATCGGCAAGTTTCAACTACGACGCCCGTGTGAAATGCGTCATCATTTCGCTCAACGTCAAGCACTGCCCCGCCACAACCGAGGAGTCGATCGTCAAGAAGGTGGAGAGCCGCCTTGGCACCAAGGGATTTGTTTTTGCGCGTGACGGAATCTTCTGCAGTGATTACCTGACCGCATTGGCAATGGGTTATGACAAGGGCATTGTCAGCCTCAACTATAACATGCACTTTAACGAGTCAGTGCCCCAACCCAAAAACAAGAGAAAATAACTAACGACTAGCAACTAAAAGACTATAATAATGTATTACGTACAAAAGACACTCGAGATTTCTTCGGCCCACATGCTGTACTTGGACCATAACAGCAAGTGCGAGAATCTGCACGGCCATAACTGGATTGTGAACGTATATTGCAAGGCCAAAGAGCTGGATGATAACGGCATGGTTACCGACTTCACCATCATCAAGGAAATGGTGCATGGCAAACTCGACCATAGGAACCTGAACGAAGTGCTCGACTTCAATCCTACTGCCGAGAACATTGCACACTGGATTGTCGAGACCGTACCCAACTGCTACCGCGCTGACGTACGCGAGAGCGCCAACAACTTGGCCATCTACGTCAAGGACGAAGATAATGATGTGGAGTAAGGCTTTAGGCTTTAGGTGTTAGGCTTTAGGTTAATGACTATAGACTAGCGTCCAAAAGTAATGTACAAAGTTAACGAAATCTTCCACTCGCTGCAGGGCGAGGGCTATAACACAGGCACCGCCAGCGTGTTTATTAGGCTGAGCGGCTGCAACCTGCATTGCGCCTTCTGTGACACGCGGCACGAGGAGGGTACAATGATGTCGTTGCCCGAGATTGTCGAGCAGGTGATGAGATACCCTAACGCTCCACTCATCGTACTCACAGGCGGTGAGCCGTCGCTGTGGATTGACGAGGATTTCGTCGCTGGCCTTAAAATGATGACGGGCAAGCGCATCTCCATCGAGACCAACGGTACCCGTCCCCTGCCCCATGGCATCGACTGGGTGACCCTATCGCCCAAGACTGGCCTCGGCGACAGTGGGGACCTACCTGTGGTTCTCACCCGTTGCGATGAACTGAAGGTGGTCTATCTGGGTCAAGACTTAACTCAATACAACAACATCACGGCCGACCACCGTTACCTGCAGCCCTGTTGGGTAAGTAACGAGAACGACCGCAAACGCAACATGCAAGACACGGTGCAAGCCGTCTTACAGCACCCCGAGTGGCGACTTTCGCTACAAATCCACCGCATTCTCGACATCCAATGACTTTCTATTTTCTACAACGCGAAAAAACATCCGCAATCCATTAGCAGGAATGCGGATGTTTCTTTAAGTCTCTTTACTATGAACTGCGAGTATCTTACTGGCGGCCGGTGACGGTGACGTCACGGCTGGTCTTGGCGATGAGGCCTTGCAGCACCTTACCCGGGCCAAGTTCCTCGGCCTCGGTCATGCCGTCGGCTACCATGTTGGCAACGATGTGGCTCCAACGTACGGGGGCAGTCAACTGTTGCAGCAGGTTAGCCTTGATTTCAGCGGGATCGGTGTGCGGCTTGGCATCCACATCCTGATAGATGGGGCAACGGGGAGCCGAGAAGTCGGCAGCCTCAATAGCCTCAGCCAGTTCAGCACGAGCGGGCTCCATCAGGGGCGAGTGGAAGGCGCCACCCACCTTGAGGGGCAATGCGCGGCGAGCGCCAGCCTCCTTGAATTTCTCACAAGCAGCCTCGATGGCAGCAATCTCACCCGAGATGACCACCTGACCGGGGCAGTTATAGTTGGCGGGAACACAGATGGCATCGATGGTGGCACAGATTTCCTCCACCTTAGCGTCGTCCAAGCCAATGATGGCAGCCATCGTCGAGGGTGCGGCCTCACAAGCCTTCTGCATAGCTAGGGCACGAGCCTCGACCAATTTCAGACCCTGCTCAAAAGGCAGCGCGCCAGCGGCAACGAGTGCCGAGAACTCGCCCAGCGAGTGACCGGCAACCATGTCGGGCTTGAACTCCTCACCCATGGTGAGTGCGAGAATTACCGAGTGCAGGAATACGGCGGGCTGAGTGACCTTAGTCTGCTTCAGGTCATCCTCGGTGCCTTCAAACATGAGGTCGGTGATACGGAATCCCAACACCTCATTAGCTTTCTCAAACAATTCTTTGGCCTGAGGGTTGTTGTCATACAGGTCCTTGCCCATACCGACAAACTGTGCACCCTGACCAGGGAATACGAATGCTTTCATTGTTTAATTGTCTCTTTTATGATTGATAATAATGTTGATTACGGAATTTTTTCTGCAAATCGGCTGCAAAGGTAGTACTTTTTTCAGATATGAGATAAAAGTTAAGAGATAAAAGATACTTTTTTCATCGCAATTGGATGAAAAAGAATCTCCTATCTCTTATTTTTCAACTATTATCTATACGAGATACTCGGTGGGATCATCGATACCTGCTTCACGCAGGGCTTGGCGACGCTCAGTGCAAGTGCCACAGGTACCACAATGTTTCTCACCACCCTTATAGCAGGAATAAGTCTCGCTATAATCCAAGCCAAGCGCTGCACCATGGCGGGCAATATCGGCTTTGCTCAAGTCGGTATAGGGCGCATAGACTTTGACGCCCTCATAGGTACCTGTCATCATTGCCGTGCTCATGGCTTCGATAAAGGGCGAACGGCAGTCGGGATAAATGGAGTGGTCGCCAGCATGGTTGGCAATCATCACACGTTTGAGGCCATTACTCTCGGCAATACCACAGGCAATGGCCAGCATGATGCCATTGCGGAAAGGTACTACTGTTGACTTCATGTTCTCGTCATTGTAGTTGCCGTCAGGAATAGCGTCGGCACTCTCGAGCAGGGCGCTCTTGAAATACTTGTGCATGAAATCCAATGGTATCACTAGGTGCTTGATGCCCAAGCGCTCACAGTGCATAACGGCACAACGGCGCTCACGGCCATTCTGAGTGCTTCCATAGTCAAAAGTGATGGCCAAGGCAATCTGGTCCTTATACTCATAGAGCATGGTCGTTGAGTCCATGCCACCCGATGTAATGATAACCGCGTCTTTCATGTCAATCGTTATGGAAATTACTGATTAGGCGGGCGCGCACCAAATCCTGGTGTTCATTATCACCATAATTGGCAAAAGGCTTAATGCTAATGCCACCGCGCGGATTAAACAGGCCGATGACCTCCAGATACTTGGGATCCATCAATTTCACCAGGTCTTTCATGATGATGTTGACACAATCCTCATGGAAATCGCCATGGTTTCGGAAACTGAACAGATACAGTTTCAGGCTCTTGCTCTCAACCATGCGCACACGAGGAATATAATTGATGATGATATGCCCAAAGTCGGGTTGTCCAGTCTTGGGGCACAACGAAGTGAACTCGGGGCAATCGAGCGTCACCACATACTCGTTCTCTGGGTGCTTATTCTCAAAGGTCTCGAGCACATCAGGGCGGTAGTCAAACTCATACTGTGTGCCCTGATTACCCAGCAGGGTTACACCTTCCAGTTCTTGATTGGTTCTTGCCATATCATTTACTATGATTTGTGTTTTGGACTGCAAAATTACTGCAAGTTGCACACAAAAGCAAAATTCCATTTTGATTTTTAATTAACCATGTGGCTCCTCAGATATTGGAAGATGCTTTCAAGGCGTTTTTAGACCAAAATCAGATTATCATTAAAAAGGCCACCCTTTGAACAACATTAAGACTAATGATGAACAAAAGGTGACCATAAAATGATAACTAGGTAGCTCTTATTATATGGACCTAGAGGGCAAGGCGGAAGCCCATGGTGTCGTCTGAAGTCGACGGATAAGTGTAATTCCGGTAAGCTACACGACAGCTCTCACTGCTACGGCTCCAGCTACCGCCACGGAAGATGCGGAAAGAGCCCCAAGATGGTCCAGTCGGGTTGATTTGATCATCACTGCTGTAAGTGCCGTACCAGTCCTGGCACCACTCCCACACGTTGCCTGACATGTCATATAAGCCCAACTCATTAGGGGCCTTAGTGGCGACAGGTTGTGTGCCATATCCTAGCGTACCAACCTGTTGTGAGGGGATACTATTCCAAAACCAAGCCACATCCTGAATGTTGCTACTGCCGGAATACCTATATTTCTGACTCTTGTTGCCACCACGGGCGGCAAACTCCCACTCGGCTTCGGTGGGCAGACGGAATGTTTCACCCGTTAACTGGTTCAATTGTTCAATAAAGTCCTGGCAACTATTCCAAGACACACGCTCAACTGGAAGCTGAGAATCGCTAGTATAATAGCTTGGATTGGAACCCATAACTGCCTGCCAAAGTTCTTGTGTGACCTCGGTTTGACCAATGCTAAAATCTGACAAAGTCACATAGTGGACAGGTCTCTCCCAGTCGTTGGCACCAAGGCCTTGTTCGCTTGTCGCACCCATCGAGAAAGTGCCGCCCTCAACAGCCACCATTGTGAAAGTCACGCCATTGACCGTGAAAGTCATGTCAGTAGGCTCAACAGTGTCGTTAGGCCATGTTTCTGTCAACAGATAATCAATAAGAGTAACGACGTCCTTGATGTCCACCACGCCGTTTTGATCCACATCGCCTCTGGGGTATACAGTTCCAGCAGTGAATGAAGCCAACATCAGCAAAAGAACACATAAAGAAATAACTAATTTTTTCATAATTTTCAAATATTTTTAAATTACTATTCAATAATAAGCCGCAAATATACAAAAATCCCAATGATAAGTATGAGATATGTCCCCCTAAAAGACGAGATATAATATGAAACTATTAATATAAATAGTTGTGTGTTTTTCTATCAAAGCAAAGAGATAATACCGTCAAAAAAAAAGCAGAGACACAAAAATTGAGGCTCTACAATTATTCCATCAAAAGTGATAAAGAATTATTTATCAAATAAAAGGTCTAGGGCGTATCGAGCAGCCGCAGTACCCTGTGGAGTCATGTTGTCAAGGGTGCGCAACGCCGCTAGACGCACAGCCTCCTCGATGTCATCACTGCAGTTGGTGAGCAAATGTCGGCTATAAGCGACTGTAAATTCGGGATGACCCTGAAAAGTCACTACCTGACGACCGATCCTGAAAGACTCAATCTTACAGAAATCGCTGGTGGCACATAACGTGGCATCAGGTGGCAAGGTCATCACTTGGTCATGGTGACTGTAGAGCAGGTGCATCTTTTGGCCCGGGAAATAGGACGCCATGATTTTGTCAACCACATGCGAAGCACGCACGCCGGCACCAAATCCGCCTTCATATTGTCTCACTTCACCACCTAAAGCCCTGGCAATCGCCTGATGGCCAAAGCAAACTCCCATCAGCTTTGCTCCCTGGCGATAGGCGTGTTCAATCCATTTAATCAGAGCGAGTATCCAAGGTTTGTTGTCATAAGCCGAATCCAAACTGCCGGGCACCAGATACAACTCGTCGGCATTAATGGCTGACGGCAATTCGCCCTGCCACGTCTGATATATCTTGTAAGAGACCTGCTCACCAACGGCGGCAAACAGGTCCATAAACAGTGACTCGTAGTCAGGAATAGAATCGGGCAGCCTTCCAGGAAAGGTGTCACACAACAGGATGTTGATGCGGTGCGTCATAACTCGTCGATCTCCTCGCCTGAGCGCTCCATGATGCTGGCGGCCAGGCCGTCGGCAGTCTGTATAATGGTTACCAGGGGATAGAGTTTGCGGGCCGCATCATAGTTGCGCACATCCTCATAGCTATTCTGATTAACGCCCCAAGCGCCCATGTGCCATCGAATGGCAAGCATCTCGTCGTCGTTGAGGGGCAAACCACTGCACAGCAGCAGCGTCAGCGACTTCTCGCCATGGCCCATGGGGAAATTCTTGTAGGTGATTTTATAGCCCTCGGCATCTTCCCAAATGCCCAGCGCATTTTTGCGTTTCTTGACAGAGCGCTTGTAGATATCGCACTTGCACACATCATGCAACAAGCTAGCGATGATGATACTGTCACGTTTCACCTCATGCTCAAGGCTAGGCTCCAACGATTTCATCGACTCCCAGACCGCCATAGCAGCTTTGCAAGTGTTCAACGAATGGCGAGCAAGGCCACCCTCGATATTCAGATGATGACCTGCCGAAGCCGGAGCAGTGAAAAAGCCCCATTCCTCCAAGTCGCCGATTACGTCCTCAATTCCTTCACGCCCGGTTGAACGCAACAATTCAAGAATTTCCTCTTTACAGTTTATATCACTAGTTTTCATGACCAATAAAGTCTATTATTGTTTTGTGGGTTTGTAGCCATGCTCACGGCGGTACTTGCGCACATCACGGAACAGGTCGGTGGCGTAAACGAAGTTGTTCAAGTCTTCATTATCCACGTCATAGATCTGGTCCTTGGTGCCAATCCAGCCCACATGCCCCTTGTTGATAAAGACGATATTTTCGCCGATACCCATCACCGAGTTCATGTCGTGGGTATTGATGATTGTCGTGATACCGAACTCATGGGTGATGTCACTCAGCAATTCATCGATCACTATAGAGGTTTTAGGATCCAGACCCGAGTTGGGCTCGTCACAGAAGAGATATTTAGGATTTAAAGCGATAGCGCGGGCAATGGCACAGCGTTTTTGCATACCTCCTGAGAGTTCGCTGGGAAACTTGTTCTCGCTGCCCGTGAGGTTCACGCGGTCGATACAGAACTGTGCCCGGTCACGCATCTCACTGTAACCCATTTTACCGAACATCACCAGCGGGAACATCACGTTGCCCAAAACAGTCTCGCTGTCAAAGAGCGCGGAGCCCTGGAAAAGCATGCCAATCTCCTTGCGCAACTCTTTGCGCTGCTTGCGGTCCATCTTGGTGATGTCTCGCCCATCATATAAGATTTCGCCGTCATCGGGGTCAAACAAACCCACAATATTCTTGATCAGAACCGTCTTGCCCGAACCCGACTGGCCGATGATCAGATTGGTCTTGCCGTCGAACAGCTTGCAACTCACGTCAAACAGCACCTGACGAACGTTGCCTTCCTCCTTAAACGATTTGGAAATATGCTTTACTTCAATCATGGTTTACAGCAATAGCAGGGTTAAAATCACATCAGCCACAAGTATCATGATATTACTCATCACCACAGTGTCGGTACTGGCTTTTCCAACCTCCACTGAACCACCCTTGACGGTGTAACCGTAATAGCAAGCGATGGTAGACATCAAGAAGGCAAACACAAGCGATTTGATGAGCGCAAACCAAACATACCAGGGAATAAACAGCGACTGGATGCCGAAAATGAAGGTATCAGGCTCAACAATACCTGTAATGATACATATCAGCCAGCCACCAAATAAACTGGTGGCCATGCAGATGATGACCAGGAAAGGCAGAATCGAGATGAGCGCCAATATCTTGGGCGCTGCCAGGAAGTTAGCGCTGTTAATACCCATGATGTCAAGGGCATCGATCTGCTCTGTGGCACGCATGGTTCCAATCTCACTGGCAATGTTTGAACCGATCTTACCCGAGAGAATCAGACACAAGATGGTTGAGGAGAACTCCAACAAGATAATCTCGCGAGTGGTCAGTCCCACCGTGTAACGCGGCAATAACGGATTGGAGATATTGAGCTTGATGAGGATGGTACACAACGAGCCGATAAATAACGACACGATAATAATCAGCGGAATCGAGTCAATGCCCAATTTGCCGATCTCATCAAGATAGCGCTTAAAGAATACTTTTAACTTGTCGGGGATAGCAATGACACGCCACATGAACATGCAGTAGTCCCCGAACTTATCCAGCATTTTTGTCAATAACATACTCTATTTCGCATTTGAGCCCACAAATTTAGTCAGAATTTCCCGAAATACGAGTCCCACGAGTTAAAAATCATTATTTCAACACACATAATCACTTAAAAAACGACCACCCTACTCTCCTTTGCATCATTGCTAGTCCCAATGAAACACATGATGAAATAATTTGACGGATGTAAAGGAATGAGTTTCGACGGATTTTTTGTACCTTTGTCGCCTGATTTTGCGATTACAAGCACTAACAAGAAGTATTACGACTGAAATATGATTGATTTTCTCGACAATATAGATGCTGATATGAATGATGGCGGCGCTCGAGTAGTCCCTATTTTCACTGAGATACATGAGACTGACGACAAGATTGATATTCAAGACAATCGAGCCGATGACATCGCCGTTCTCCCGCTGCGCAACATGGTGCTGTTCCCCTCGATGACCATGCCGGTATCGGTGGGCAGGGAAAAGTCTATGCAACTCATCCGCGAAGCGAGTGAGAACCATTCACCCATCGCTGTATTCTGTCAATTTGATAGCCGTGTTGAAGACCCGGGAGAAAAAGACTTGTACCGCACTGGCACAATCGCTTCGATTGTCAAGGTGCTGGAGTTGCCCGACGGATCTACCAATGTGATCCTGCAAGGTCGCTCGGCATGCTCACTTGAAAAGATCACAAGAGTTCAACCATACCTGCATGGCAATGTATCGCTAGTTGAAGATAAGCTGCCGCTGGCGGGAGACAAGGAATTTGAGGTATTGTTGCAATCGATCGTCGAGGTAACCATGCGCATGTTACGCAATATGGGCAACAATGGTCGTGACCTGGCTTTTGCGATGAAAAACATCGACAACCCGTTCTACCTGATGAACTTCCTGGCCACCAATATCGCCTTTGACCCTGAGCAGAAACAGCGTATGCTCGAAGAGCATGACGTGAAAAAGCGCGGTTACCTGCTGTATAGCTTGCTATCTCAGGAGGAACAACTTGTGGAGATAAAGGCCAATATCCAGTCACGCACCCGCGAAGACCTGTCACAGCAACAACGTGAGCATTTCCTGCAACAGCAAATCCGCAACATCCAGGAGGAGTTGGGTAACGATATTGACGACATCGAGGACTTGCAGGAACGCAGCAAGGGGATGAAGTGGAGCGAGGATGTGCAACGGCACTTTGAGAGAGAGCTTAAGAAACTGGAGCGCCTTAACCCTCAATCACCCGATTACTCGGTGCAATATGCCTATATTGACACGATGCTCAACCTGCCGTGGGACACTTACACTGCCGATAACTTTGACCTCAAGAAAGTCGAAGAAAAGCTTAACAATGACCACTATGGTCTGGAGAAGGTTAAAGACCGCATTCTTGAGCATCTGTCAGTACTCAAGCTGCGTGGAGACCTTAAGGCGCCCATTCTGTGCCTCTATGGTCCTCCCGGAGTCGGTAAGACATCATTGGGTAAATCTATTGCCGATGCCCTGTGCCGTGAATATGCGCGCATCTCGTTAGGTGGTCTGCATGATGAGGCTGAGATTAGAGGTCATCGTCGCACCTATATTGGAGCTATGCCTGGCCGTATTATTGCTGCTCTTGCCAAGTGCGGCAGCAATAATCCAGTCATTGTGCTTGATGAGATTGATAAGGTGGGTCAGGATTTCAAAGGGGATCCATCATCGGCATTGCTCGAAGTGCTTGACCCGGAACAGAACGGGCACTTCCACGACAACTACCTCGACGTGGACTATGATCTGTCAAAAATCCTGTTCATCGCCACGGCCAATAGCTTGGCTACCGTAAGCCGTCCCCTGCTCGACCGTATGGAGGTGATTGAGATCAATGGCTACATCCCTGAGGAGAAACTGGAAATCGCTAAGCGTCACCTTATTCCCAAGGAGTTGGAAAACAATGGTTTCAAGAAGAATGAGATCAAGTTTGGCAAGCAGGTAATCCTCAAAATCATTGAGGACTATACCCGCGAGAGCGGTGTGCGCCAACTGGAAAAGAAGATTGCCACTGTATTGCGTCGAGTAGCCCGCCATAAAGCAAGCGGAGACCCTTATCCCACCAGCATCAAGCCTGATAGCCTCAAGGAATACCTCGGAGCGCCCGATTACAGCCGTGATAAGTATGAGGGCAACGAGTTTGCCGGAGTGGTGACTGGTTTGGCATGGACCGCTGTCGGTGGCGAGATCCTGTTTGTGGAGTCATCGTTGGCGCGCGGGAAGGGCGAGAAACTCACCTTGACTGGCAATTTGGGCGACGTGATGAAGGAATCGGCGGTCATCGCTATGCAGTACTTGAAGGCCCATTGCTCATTGCTGAACCTTGACCCAGAGTTGTTTGACAAGTATAATGTTCACATCCATGTGCCCGAGGGCGCCATTCCCAAGGACGGACCGTCGGCTGGTGTGACTATGGTGACTTCGCTGGCCTCATCGTTCACTCAACGCCGCGTCAAAGGCCATCTCGCCATGACGGGTGAAATCACGCTGCGCGGTAAGGTGTTGCCCGTTGGAGGTATCAAGGAAAAGATTCTGGCTGCCAAACGTGCAGGCATCAAGGAAATCATCCTGTGCAAGGACAACCGCAAGGATATTGAGGAAATCAACGAAATGTACTTGAAGGGTTTAACGTTCCACTATGTGAACACCATCAAGGACGTGCTCGACCTGGCGCTCCTGCCCGAGAAGGTAAAGGACGCCATGGAGTTATAATCAGTCTTCGGGATAGACGAGGTTCTCGGGCTTGATGTCCTGAAGCACCTCAATATAGTACTTACGAGCCTCCCATTTAGCCATGGGGAGGTTGTTGAGCGTGTAATTACCGCAATCGTGGGCATTGGCTCCAGGAATGTCGCCGTCAAAGTCAGCAATCCACTGGAACATTTCCTGCATCAGTGGGACGATATCTTCACTCTTAAGGTCACCCTTGAGTAACAGGTAGTTGCCCGTGCAGCAGCCCATAGGCCCCCAATAGATCACCTTGCTGCCCCACTCCTTATGATTGCGCAGGTAAGTCGCTGCCAGGTGTTCAATAGTGTGCAACGCACCCTGGCTTATGGCCGGCTCACGGTTAGGCAATTTCATGCGTATATCAAAGGTGGTCACCACGTCGCCACCCTCTAGATAATCTTTTCGCGAAACATAAATACCTCGCAAGAGCCTCGTGTGGTCAATCTTGAAACTAGCAATCTTTTCCATATCTTTTCAACAACTGATTTAAAATAATCTAAAGTTTATTGATCATGTCCTTGAGCAGGGCGAAGGACTCACGGGGAGCATCGTTCCAGAAGTCCATATACTGCTGGGTGTTGTTGTGGCTTGCTCCCGGGGAATCGCTGATGACACGCAGGGCCAAGAACGGAACGTGGTTCAAGTGGCACACCTGGGCTATCGCTCCCGACTCCATATCCACGGCCAGCACATCGGGGAAATTACCCTTGATGGTCTTCACGCTTTCTATCGTATCGATGAACTGGTCGCCCGAGCAAATAAGCCCTTTATGGATATCGTCACGGTCAGGCAAAAGTTTGAGTAGGCGCTTGGCGCCTTCAAAATACAAGGGTAAACCCTGCACGCGCCCCAACTCGCTCTCGGGGCCGCACCACACGTCATGATAAGCCACACGCTCGCCTGCCACCACGTCCATCACATTGACCGACTTGTCGGCACCGCCTGCCACACCACTATTAATGATATAGTCAGGCAGGAAAGCGTTGATGAGTGTCAACGCTCCCATAGCGGCATTGACTTTGCCGATGCCACACTGCATAACCATCACATCATGCTTACCCATCTTGCCACGATGGAACACAAAGCCTCCCATGCGGCTCTCCTCGCCATCCTGAAGCATCGGCAAGAGCAACTCAAGCTCCTTGGCCATCGCCACAATGATTCCGATTCTCATAACTAGTTCAAATTAGATTAATCTGGGACAAAATTACTATTTTTTCTCGAATTAAACTACCTTTGGATAAATTAGGCTTCGCTTCGGCATAAAAAAATGAAAAAACCAATTTTTCATTTTGTTCTGCTCTCAACTTGCACTAATTTTGCCCTCATGAAAGAATTGATTGACATCCTGCATGGCGAGAATTTAACCCTTGTGTTGAAAAGCGCTGACGGCAACATCCACCGTTTCACCCAGCGCGGTGTGAAAGATTTGTTGACACTGGTGAGCGAGCATCCCGATGTGTTAAAAGGAGCTCTCATAGCCGATAAAGCAGTGGGAAAAGCGGCTGCAGCGTGTATGGTGATAGGGGGCATCAACCATGTCTGTGCCGACGTGATGAGCCAACCCGCACTGGCTCTGTTGCAACAACATGGCGTTATAGCAGAATATGGCACTCTAGTGGACCACATCATCAACCGCACTGGCACAGACTGGTGCCCGATGGAAAAAGCTAGCCGTGACGAGAACGACCCCATTGCCATTATCCAAATTATCAAAGATTTTTTCAACAGCCATTAAAAAACACCGGAACCGCGTGGTTCCAGTGTCTCATTAATAAACATCACTAATTGTTACTATGACTGTGTCTTCAGGCTTCATCATTAGATCGTTGTCTGCTATATAGACACATCAAAACGGCGTTTTGTGACAATGAAACGCTGTTTTAACAATTCTTTAACGCAAGTCTGTGAGTTTCCTCGTTCTTTGGCCTCCAAAGCCTAGAAGTTTTTTAGGTCTGCGAATAATTGCATCCGCGCCTCATTGAATAGAGCACGGATGTCATTAAATCTTTGCGTGAGGTCTAGGAATGTAGATGCTTCACTGACCACAAATCTGCCAGTAAAAAGAGCACATTACAGTTCGGCTTCCTTGAGTTTTTCTGCGTTCTCGGCCACGATGAGGTGGTCGATGCAGTCCTGAATGTCTCCGTCCATGAAGGCGGGCAGGTTGTAGATGGTATAACCAATGCGGTGATCGGTGATACGCCCCTGAGGATAGTTATAGGTGCGGATTTTGGCCGAACGGTCGCCTGTCGAGACGAGCGTCTTGCGGCGCGAGGCGATATCATCCATATACTTCTGATGCTCGTGGTCATAGATAAAGGTACGCAGGCGAGCCAATGCCCTTTCCTTATTCTTGGGCTGGTCGCGGGTCTCGGTACACTCGATAAGGATTTCCTGCTGCTCGCCCGTGTTGGGATTAGTCCACATGTAACGCAAACGCACACCACTATTCACCTTGTTAACATTCTGTCCTCCGGCGCCGCCGCTGCGGAAGGTGTCCCACTTGATCTCGCCCTCGTTGATGTGAACGTCAAACGGCTCAGCCTCGGGCAGGACGGCCACACTGGCAGCACTGGTGTGTACACGACCTTGGGTCTCGGTCACTGGCACACGCTGCACGCGGTGAACGCCCGACTCATATTTCAGCGTGCCATAGACGTTGTCGCCCGTGATGCTGAACACGACCTCCTTGAAACCGCCTACGGCGCCCTCGCTGCAACTGGACATCTGCACGTTCCAGCCCTTGGTCTCGCAGTAACGGGTGTACATGCGGGCCAGGTCGCCAGCAAACAGCGCTGCTTCGTCGCCGCCCGTGCCACCACGGATCTCAAGCACCACGTTCTTGCTGTCCTCAGGATCCTCGGGGATGAGCAACAGCTTGATTTCCTCTTCAAGTTTAGGCACATCGGCCTGATTGGCGTCGATTTCCTCACGTGCCATCGCCCGCAGGTCCTCGTCGGTCTCGGTGTCAAGCACTGCCTTAGCCTGCTCGATATCTTCGAGCAGTTTGCGGTAGCGGTTAGTCGCAGCCAATAGAGTCTCAAGACTCTTATATTCCTTAGTCAGTTTGACATAGCGTCGCTGGTCGGCGATGACATTAGGGTCAGTAATCAGCGTGCCAATCTCCTCAAATCGGGCATCCAGGCCCTCGAGTCGTTGCAGTAAAGCGTTTTCTGCCATAGTGTTATTCTGAATTTGGCTGCAAAGGTAGTAATTAGTTTTCAGTTGGCTGACGCCTCCCCTTAAAAAACTGCTATATCACTGGGGTTAAAAACAACTTGGACAACTCTAATTCATTAAAAGGAAAACAATAAGTACAAAAAATACAATGGCTGCCTCACGCTTGTTAAAAACAACCTAGACAACAAATACAACTTTCTTACATGAATTGTCATGAAATAATCATTAATTAATGGATAATTCGTGGAAATTGATGTTAAAAATGATATGAATGAGGGGTTAAGGGCGGTTGAGGTAGTCGCGGATGCGGTCGGCGAATTTGCGGTCTTTTTTGTTGGCGGGATCGGGTGTGAAGTCCATATTCTCGGGGATGTCCTTGTCCAGGTCGATGACGGGACGCCAGTTCGCCCTCTTGTCAGGGTTCATGACGATCATCAGGGAATCGTAAAGGGCATGGGTATTGGCGTCATAGGCTGCCATCGCCAGAGTGTCGCCGTGGACGTTCACCGTCTGGTAGTACCGGCCTGAAATGCCGAATTTGTCAAAATGCTCGTCAAAATAGATGCGGTAGTTCTTGGGGGAACAGTGGCTGACGGTATAGACCGGGGCTGACGGGGCGTCATTCTTGTAATGGCCCGTCATGCGGGCATAGGCGTGCTCATGCCCCTGCAGCACAAGGTCAACGCCATATTGATGCACCAAGTCGTCGAATAACCAACGCTGGATGATGTTGTTCTTGCCCTTGATGGAATACAACGGATGGTGGAGGACTAGGATTTTCCACTTGGCACTGCTATGGCGCAACTGCTCTTCAAGCCACTGTCGCTGAGTCCACAGGTAGGGGAACTCACGGTTGCTGTCAAGCACAAAAATCTGAGCATTGCCATAATTCAAAGTATAGACCATGTTGTCGTCCACCTTTGAGTCCAGGAAATAGGAGAAGACGAGCGGGAATCGGCGTTCAAGGCGCTGAGTGATGCCCTTGAGGTAGTCGTGGTTGCCCGTCACGTTAAGGATGGGAATGGACTGGCCGATACTGTCAAGCGTGCGGAAGGTCTCGGCCCAATACTGATTGGCGGGGCGCTCAATCAGGTCACCGCCACACACGAGGAACTCGCAATCAGGATGATGCGCAAGTGCATCACGCAAGAGGCTATTAGCGATACCCCCGATGGTGTCCTGGACATCGCCCACAAACAGGAATGAGAAACGGTCACGTTCCACAGTATGAGTTTTGAAATCATACCACGGAGATGACTCTGCGGCCGCGCCAAGGCGAGGCCCTACGACAGCACGGTAACGGTAGGAATGGTCAGGCTTCAGCTGTCGCAGGCGGGCGACATAGTAGGCCGCCTGGCCGTTGCGTGAGGCAAAGACCTCGCCTTGGGCCTTGACGCGCATGGTGTCGCCTTGT
Source organism: Muribaculaceae bacterium (assembly GCA_016290325.1). Taxonomy (GTDB): domain Bacteria; phylum Bacteroidota; class Bacteroidia; order Bacteroidales; family Muribaculaceae; genus Sodaliphilus. The sequence continues at coordinate 28,475 of JAEETL010000015.1, read as the reverse complement.
TCCAGGTCAATCAGTTCCAAAAACGAAGGTCTCAATACGGTGTCACATTGCCAACTGATGTTGCGGGACAGTTCGTCCTCGTCACCAAAGGTAAGCAACACATTTGATGGTGCCGAGAACGGCTCGGCAGCCAACTCGGGCTCGTTGCCAAACCACACATGCCACCTTGCAGCCACCCACGCCACCAGAGCAATCGTGAGCAGCAACAGGACCAATCGTTTGAGTTTTTTAGACCGTGTTTCCATTTTTATGGTGCAAAATTAATGAAATGGTTTTAGGTATTAGGTATTAGGCATTAGGTTTTTTACTACTTTTGTGGCATGAAACGACATTTTTCTTTTTCCAATATACCAATAGTGGCGCTGCTGTGGGACCTGCTAGTGGTGTACTGCGCCTACACCCTGTGCCGCGCTGTTTTCCTTATGCTCAACTGGTCGCTGTTTGCCGGCTATTTGACCTTTGGGCACGGGCTGGAGCTGTTTGGCGCGGGACTATTGTTTGACACACCCGCCATCCTGTATACCAATGCGGTAATCATTTTGATGTTCCTGCTGCCGCTTAACTGGAAAGAATGCCCCGTATTCTATCGCGTGGCACGATGGATATATACCATTGTCAACAGCATCGCGGTGTATATGAACCTGATGGACTGCGTCTATTTCCCTTTCACGGGCAAGCGCACGACGGCATCGGTGTTCGCCGAGTTCAGCAATGAGGAAACGGGAGAGATGCTCAAGATTTTTGGTGGACAATTCTTGAGCCACTGGTATCTAGTGCTGCTGGCAGCCCTTGTTACCTGGTTGTTCTGGAAGTCATTTCGTCCCATACCAAAAACGGTCATGCCAAGGCGAGGCTCTAAATCACGCTACTATGTCAAGCAGGTGTTGTCGCTGCTGGTGGCTATCCCCTTGTGCATTGGGGCCATACGTGGCGGTTTCACCAAGGCGACACGTCCCATTACCATCAGCAACGCCAACCAGTATGTCGATCGCCCGGTTGAGACAGGTATCGTCTTGAACACGCCGTTTTCCATCTTCCGCACGTTGAAAAAAACGCCCTTTGTCGTTCCCGACTATATGAGTGACGAGGAGGCGAACGCCCTCTATACCCCACTCCACACGCCCGCTGACAGTGCCGCATTCACGCCCCGCAATGTCGTTGTGCTGATATTGGAAAGTTTCAGCAAGCAACACTTCGGCTTCTATAACCGCACCCTGCGCGGTGGCACATACAAGGGATTCACGCCATTCCTCGATTCACTGCTGACATCGAGCGCGATGACTTATCGTTACTCCTATGCTAACGGGCGCAAGAGCATCGAGGGCATGCCGTCTGTACTATCATCGTTGCCCAACTTTGTCGAGCCGCTGTTCCTCACCCCGGCTTCACTTAACTCCATGTCGGGCCTAGCACGAGAATTGGGCGAGAACAAGGGTTACACCACGGCCTTTTTCCATGGGGCGCAGAACGGCTCGATGGGTTTCCATGCATTTGCTCGAGCCACTGGCTTCCAGCACTATTACGGTCGTGATGAGTATAATGCCGATCCTAATTTCAACGGAGATGCCGACTTTGACGGTACCTGGGCAATTTGGGACGAGGAATTTTTCCAGTTCTTCGCCGAGCAAATGGGCCAGATGAAAGAGCCATTCATGACCGCATTGTTCAGCGCATCATCCCATGACCCGTTTGTCGTGCCTGAAAAGTATCAGGGCCGTTTCCCGCAGGGTGAGCGTCCGTTGCAGCAATGCATCGCTTATACTGACTATGCCTTGAAACGCTTCTTTGAGACCGCCAGCAAACAACCGTGGTTCAAGAACACATTGTTTGTCATCACTGCCGACCACGTGAGCCAGCAGATTGACCCATTCTATTGCACATCACTTGGGAATTACAGCGTGCCCATCATTTTCTATGCCCCAAGCGACCAGTCGCTGCACGGCTATGATGAGGAGCGTGTTGTCGAGCAAATTGATATCATGCCCACCGTGCTGGGCTACCTGCACTATGACCTGCCTTACGTCGCTTTTGGACTCGACTTGTTCAACACACCGTCCAATGAAGGTTTAGCGCTGCACTGGTTGCCCGAGTCCAGCGGCTATGAATACGTTTGGGGAGATTATGCGCTGCAGTTCGACGGCAAGGATGTGACAGCCGCCTATGAATTCCGCACCGACTCCACTTTTAGCCACAACGTGCTGAACACCATGCCTCGCGCCACACGCGAGCACATGGAACGCAGGATGAAATCCATCATCCAGCAATACATGCAGCGCATGACGACCGACAACCTGGTTATTAAGAAATAGCTTACTTAAAATCGAAGCCGATGATATTATACACTTTGTTGACCATGCCCAGGCGGTCGATGTCGGGACGTGTCGAGAAGAACAGGAAGATGAGGTCACGAGCAGGGATCTTGCCAGCGTAGATGGTGAAACCGCCATTGTCTCCCAAGTGATAAACATGGGTAGGCAGATTAGGCACGTCCTGCACGAAAAAGCCGTAACCGTAGCCCGTGTGAGGCTGGTAGCCATACTCGGCATCTTGTGGAATCTTAATCCAAGGGTGATAGGCCAAAAGCTTGCTTGCTGAAGTCCATACCCGATTGTCGCGCAGGGCACGTTCCCAGTTCACGAAATCGTTGATGGAGCAATAAAGGGCGCCATCGGCCTTGGTGGCAAAGAAAGTCTCCTCGCCATAGTCATATTCCTTCCAGTTGCCGCTGTCATCACGCTCATAGCCATGAGCCATGTGAGCAATATTGCGGTCGGGTTCAAAATACCGGCAGGATTTCATTCCAGCCTTGTCAAAGACACTCTCCTGCATATAGGTCTCAAACGGAGTGCCCGTGGCGCGCTCCACAATCTGGTAAATCAACTGGAACGTGGGATTAATATACTCATACTGAGTGCCAGGATGAAAGTTCAGGTGATCGAGCGTTTTCATGTACCCCACTGAAGCCACATCGGTGCTGTACAGCACAAAATCGCGGTCATGGCGGTCACGCGCGTCGGGGATGCCTGAAGTGTGGCTCATGATGTGATGCAAAGTAATGTCTTTGAAAAACGGTGCCTTGAACTCAGGGAAGAACTTAAACAGCGAGTCTTTCAATGACAGTTTGCCCTGCTCGGCCAACTGCAGCAAAGCCACCGCCGAGAACTGCTTTGACACCGAAGCGATGCAAAAATTGGTCTCAAAAGTGACGGGTTCGCGGGTCACCATGTCAGCGACACCAAAACAACGGCTATAAAGCGTGTCGTTGCCCTGCATAATCAAGACTGCAGCCCCTGGCTCGGCAGGATTATTGTACACTGCGCCAAACACATCATCGATGCGGCGTGTCATCTTGTCATTTCTCATCGTTTGAGCCTGTGTGCTGATGGCAATCACCATCAACATTAAAATCATAATTATCTTTTTCATCATCTGGCAAAATTAGTGCAAGTTAAGGGCAGAACAAAATGAAAAAGGAAAATTTTCATTTTTTATGCCGAAAAGACGCCTATCGTATTTGAGCAATTTCAAGGAGATGCCTAATTTATCAACAATTAGTCGATTATTGGATTTAAAGTTGTATCTTTGCAGCGTTTTTTGAAGTGCATCAATAATGATTGAGGTAAAGATCGATCCAAGGATTCTGGAGGCTTGTCCCGAAACCCGCATTGGACTCATCAGCGCCACGGTCGTGAATAGACCGACGAGTGATGAATTGTGGGCCGAAATCGAGGCTGCCGCAATGGATATCAAGCAGCGGTATGAGTTGTTGGAAATCAACAAGCGGCCTGCCATCGCGGCCACTAGACATCTGTACAAGTCGCTTGGCAAGGATCCGAGCCGATACCGCGTGTCGAGCGAGGCTCTGTGCCGCCGCATCATCCGTGGCTTGGGTATCTATCGCCTGACTACACTCATCGACGTCGTCAATCTGGTTTCTATTAAGAGCGGGTATGCCATCAGTGGCTTAGACGGTGACCGCATCAAGGGAAACACCCTCACCATGAGCGTGGGCACCGCCGATGACGTATATAACGGCATTGGACGCGGTTTGCTCAATATCGAGGGAATGCCTGTCTATCGCGACGCTGCAGGACCTATAGCCACCCCCACGAGCGACGAGGAGCGCACCAAATTCACTGAAGAGACAGTCAAGGCACAAATCAATATCAATGCTTTTGGTCCCGAGATGCCGCTGGAAGAAGCGGTAGAATGGATGGCATCGTTGTTGAAAAAATATGCCAACGGCATCAACGTGGAGACCTCAATCGTTAGTTTCTAGTTTTGTTTGATTATGGAAATATTAGAAATATTAGAGAACAACGTCAACCAGCGTCACATCGACCAAGTGGTTGAAACCCTCAAGGATGGAGGGCTCATCATCTATCCTACCGACACTGTTTATGCTTTAGGCTGCGACGCGCTCAATAACCAAGCTATCGAGCGAATCTGTGCCATGAAGGAGATGAAGTCGGCCAAGACCAATCTGTCAATCATCTGTGACGACATCTCACAGGTGGCCCAATTCGCCAAGTTTGATAACGTCCAGTTCAGGATGATGAAATCAAACTTGCCGGGGCCATTCACCTTCATCTTGCCTGCCCTGTCCAAACTGCCTAAAGCGTTCAAGGGCCGCCGTACCGTGGGTATCCGTATTCCCGACAATGAGATCGCATTGGCCATCGTCAGAACCTTAGGTGGGCCTATCCTGACGACCTCGGTGCCCGGTGACGATGAGGACTACCGCTGCGAGCCCGGTTTGATGGCCGAAGCCTTTGAGTCAAAGGTCGATATCGTCATCGACTCTGGTAGAGGACAGCTCATGCCCTCAACCATTGTTGACTGCACGGGCAACGAACCCGTCATCACCCGTTTAGGCAAAGGTAAATTAGTGAATTAAGACAAGATTATTTAATTTAAGAAATCAAATATGAAAAGGATCATTTTCTGCATGACCGCATTGTTGTTGCTTGCAGCATGCAATAATAAATCAGATAATGCTGACAAACAAAACGCTAGCGGTAATGAGACCACACAAAGCGAGATGCCAGTTGCCAGTGCTGATGATGAGGGACAAACCGAGTGGGTCAAGCAAACCACCATTATGACCTCGAAGCCCATGGTCATCGACTTCTTTGCCACTTGGTGCGGTCCCTGCAAGGAATTGGCACCGGTGCTGGACAAGATTGAGCAAAACCATAAGGGCGAGGTGATTTTCAAGCGCGTGGATGTGGACCAAGAACCCGAGTTGGCCATGGAATTCCGCGTTGAAGCTGTTCCCACGCTGATGTTTGTAACACCCAAGGGCGAGTATCAAACCCTGCTGGGCTATCAAGACGCTCCCGTAATCGAAGCAAAGATTGCCGAGTTGCTCAATCGCAGTACTAAATAGACTAATTATTGTTCTATTTGGCACTTAAATAAGCTTGTCAAGGCGATAAAGTTGTGATATTGTGTTTTTTTTGCGAACTTTGCAGCCGTTTTTAAAAGACTAGTCAATATTTAACTACATCATGGAGATTACTGCACAACAACTTGCAGCAATGGTTAACGGTACGGTTGATGGTGATGCATCGGCTGTGATTAACAATTATGCTAAAATCGAGGAAGCAACGCCAGGTTGCCTGACGTTCCTCGCCAATCCCAAATATACCCATTTCATTTATACCACGCACGCCTCGGCAGTGCTGGTGCGTAAGGATTTTGTCGCTGAGCAAGAGGTGAAAGCAACGCTCATCCGCGTTGATGACCCTTACAAGACGCTGGCCGACCTGTTGAATTTTGTCAACAGCCAGCGCCCCGCCAAGCATGGTGTGGAGCAGCCCATCCACGTGGGTGAAGGCACAACCTTGCCCAATGACGTGTATGTGGGCGCATTTGCTTACATTGGCGACGGCGTGACCATCGGCAAGAACGTAAAAATTTACCCGCAGGTGTATGTGGGTGATGGCGTGACATTGGGTGACGACGTGATTTTGTATCCTGGTGTTAAAATCTATCACGGCTGTCGCATTGGCAATCGTTGCATTGTGCAGGGCGGAGCCGTCATCGGTGGTGACGGATTCGGATTCGCACCAAAGGAAGATGGCACCTACGAGAAAATCTCCCAGGTAGGCATTGTCATCCTTGAGGATGATGTGGAAATCGGCGCCAACACCACCATCGATCGCGCCACAATGGGCGCTACCGTGGTTAAGAAAGGAGCTAAACTTGATAACCTTATCCAGATCGCCCATAATGTTGAAGTGGGCGAAAGCACTGTAATGGCAGCTCAGGTGGGTGTTGCCGGCTCAACCAAAATCGGCAAATACAACATGGTTGGCGGTCAAGTGGGATTTGCTGGCCACATCACTGTGGGTGACAAGAATGGCATCGGCGCACAGACCGGCGTGGACAACAGCATCGGCAGCAACGGCAAGTGGCTGGGCGCTCCCGTGCAGCCTGCCATGGAATTTGCACGCCAGGTCGTTTATTTGAAACGCCTGGGCGAGATGTATAGCGACATCAAGGAGCTGAAGAAGAAGCTCTAGGCTTTAGGTTTTTAGGGAATTGAAATTAATAAAATGAAGCAAAAAACTCTCAAGGGCGAGTTCACCGTGAGCGGCAAGGGTCTGCACACGGGACAAATGTCAACCGCGACATTTAAACCCGCCGAGGTAAATACAGGCTATGTGTTCAAACGCATTGACATGGAGGGCCAGCCCACCATTCAAGCGCTTGCCGAACACGTTATCGAGACCACCCGTGGCACCGTTATCGCCAGCAAGAGCAACAAGGAAGCCCGCGTTAGTACCATCGAACACGCAATGGCCGCGTTGTATGCTGCAGGTATCGACAACTGCTTGATCGAAGTAAACTGCGGCGAGGTGCCTATCCTGGACGGCAGTGCCATACAATGGTGCAAGGAAATCGAGAAAGTAGGCGTTGTTGAGCAAGAAGCCGACAAGGAATACTATGTGGTAAAACAGCGCATCAAAGTTGTTGACAAAAATACCGGATCATCGCTCATCGTACTGCCCGATGACGATTTCTCTATCGATTGCATGGTTGAGTATGATTCGCCTGTACTGGGCAACCAGTTCGCATCGCTGACCGATATCAAACTGTTCAAGGATGAGATTGCCGCAAGCCGCACATTCGTGTTTGTTCGCGAGGTGCAGCCGCTTATCCAGCTGAATCTCATCAAGGGCGGTGACCTAGACAATGCCATCGTCATCTATGACTCGCCCATGAAGCAGGAAGACCTTGACCACATGGCCGATGTGATGAATGTTCCTCACAAGCCGGCCAATGAACTGGGCTACCTGAATAATAAACCCTTGGCCTTCAAGAACGAGCCTGCACGCCACAAACTGCTCGATGTGTTGGGTGATTTGGCATTGATCGGTCGTCCGTTGAAGGGACGCATCGTCGCAACCCGCCCTGGACACACCATCAACACCCAGCTGTCTAAGAAGATTCGTCAAGAGCTGCGCTACCAGAATGTTCAGGCACCCATCTACGACCCGAACAAAGAACCGCTTTATGACATCAATCAAATACGTGCCATGCTGCCCCACCGTTATCCCATGCTGCTCGTTGACAAAATCATCGAGAAGGGCAAGAAACACGTGGTAGGTATTAAGAATGTGACGGTTAATGAGCCGTTCTTCCAGGGGCATTTCCCGCATGAGCCCATTATGCCCGGTGTGCTTCAAGTCGAGGCCATGGCTCAGGTGGGTGGAATTCTCGTGCTCAGCAGTGTGGAAGATCCTGAGAACTATTCCACCTATTTCCTCAAGATTGACAACGTGAAGTTCCGCAGCAAGGTCATTCCTGGCGACACACTCATTTTCCATCTGTCGCTGATGACACCCATTCGCCGAGGCACCGCCGTGATGAAGGGCTATGCTTTTGTAGGCGAGAAGATTGTCACCGAGGCCGAGTTTATGGCACAAATCGTCAAGAATCCTGTTTAGGCTTTAGGTTTTAGGCTTTAGGCTTTAGGTTTTAGGCCCTTATTTTTAGAAATCAAGTGTTAGAAACAAATCAGAATATGAATATACATCAATTTGCCGTCGTCCACCCTGACGCTAAAATTGGGGAGAATGTGATCATCGGTCCGTTTGTTACCATCGACTCCAATGTCGAGATTGGTGACGGCACCATCATTGATAGCGGTGCCGTGGTTAGAAGTGGTGCTCGCATCGGCAAGAATTGTCACATCCATGCCAATGCAGTCGTTGGCGACATTCCACAAGACCTTAAATTCCAAGGCGAGGACACGCTGGCCATCATCGGCGACAACACGACTATCCGCGAGTTTGTCACCATCCATCGCGGCACAGCATCTAAAGGCAAGACCGTTGTTGGCAGTCATTGTCTGATTATGGCATACTGCCATGTCGCTCACGATTGTGTGGTGGGAGATCATGTCATCATGTCCAACTCGGCACAACTGGCTGGAGAGGTGGTAGCTGGAGACTGGGCCATCATTGGAGGTGGCGCTCTAGTTCATCAATTCACACAAATCGGTTGCCACGTGATGATTCAAGGAGGCGCGCTGGTCAACAAGGATATACCGCCCTATTGCATGGCAGCTCGCTACCCCATCGCCTATGAGGGTGTGAACAAGGTGGGTTTGCATCGTCGCGGCTACACCAGCGAGCAGATTGATGCCATTGCCGACGTTTACCGCGCCATCTATGACTCGGGATTGAATATTACCCAGTCACTTGAAGTGGCCGGACAATTACCCGAAAGTCCCGAGCGCGACACGATTATCGACTTCGTGCGTGCCAGCAAGCGCGGCATCGTCCGTAAGCCGTAAACTAATTCACTATTAGGAAATTAATGGATTGACTCGATGGCCTGGAGTTTCTGGGCCTCTCCTAGCTTGTAATAAATGTCACGCAAGGCGTTGATCAGTTCCTCGTTGTGGGGATTAAGGGCAAAGGATTTCTCCAAATAGGGCAACGCTTCACGGTAAATGGGATTTACCATATCGGCCAAGCGCTTACCGTATAAACGGCTGTTTTGGCGCGTTTCCTGTGCTTTGTTATAGAAAAATCTACCCACATTGAACTGGCCGCTGGCATTGCTGTCGTTCAGCTCGATGCAGCGCTGGTAGTAAGGTAAAGCCTCATAAATGCTCTGCTGGCTCTCGACAACAAGTCCCTTTAAATTCAGCAACTCATCATCATCAGGGTTGACAGCCATCGCTTCTTCAAGCAGGTCGTTAGCCCCGCTATAGTCCTCACGACTGACAAAATCGTTGATCAAGATGCGGATGTATTGTGGATCGCTTGTACCAAAGTTGATGAAAGCTTCCCAAGCCAGTTTCACCACCTCTCTCTCATTGCCCAAATCACTCAAGCAAACCAACGCGTAATCATAGGCCTCCTTGCCGGGGAAACCGCCATGCCTAGCCATACTGAATAGGCGCACAGCATCGATGGTATCACCTTTCTGCCATGCTGCGATACCTTGGTAATACCTCACCTCGGCAACTATGCTGTCAGGTTTCAGCCAACGCGGATCATCGACACGGGCAGCCATCTGGCAATAGTCATCCCATGCCTTGTAAGCTCCTTCCCAGTCCTTGATATTGTACAATTCGCTGCCCACAACACGATAATTGTCGTGATGCTCGAGCAGGCGGCTGACAACATCCTTGCTGAAACGAGTTTTGACTTTGGGTCGTTTGGTCTTTTTATCGATGACAGATTTTCCTTTTTTATCGAGTACGGGGATAGTATCAAGGCTAAGGGACTTCATCCCATAGTCATAAGCATCCAGCAAGGTGTGACCCATCGACTGGATATTGATTTTCTTGCCCACGCGACGATTGTCCATGTACTTGTCAAACTGTTCAATCTTGATTTGGTTGGCTAGAGCCCAAGTACCAGGATGGTTACAAGTTTCCTCATTGGTGAGAGCGGGCTTGAACTTATTGAAAGCCTTTTCATAGTTATCAATGGTCATGGTTAATCCATTGATGGCTTTCTTAGCCTCGCCGATGAGATGCCGCTGAGCCGAGGCGTTGAACGACAACGTCACGAGGGCGGCCAATATGATCATATATTTTTTCACAACTATCTCTCTAAAAACGACCGCAAAATTAGGTATTTTTCCACTCCCGTGCAACATCATGAAAAAATATTGCAGGCGGTGAGTCGTATGCATCACCGCCCGCATTAGGAATTTAAGATTCAATAACAGATTACTTCACACCCATGACCTCAAACTTGTAGAGGATGTCATCCAGCACGTTCTTAGCCTTAGTGTCATCGGGATTGAGGTTGATGGCTTTCTCCAGGTAGGGGATGGCCTCGTCATAGATGGGCTTGATCTTGGGAACAAGCTCCTTGTTGGTGGCATTAGGATTATCATCGATAATCTTCTGGGCCTGCAGATAGAGGCAACGGCCGACATCAAAGAATGCGTTAGCGTAGTTGGGATCTACCTCAACAGCCTTGCGATAGAAAGGCAGCGCGGCGTCAACACCATTTTGCAACTCAGTGGTAAAACCCTTGATGTCATGCAGAGTACCATTCATGGGATCAGCCTTGAGGGCATTGTCAATGAAAGACATTGCCTTTTCATACTCCTTGTTGTCGATCATGCCCTGAACCATATTGGCCAACGCTGAAGTCTGGAACTCAACAATGTTGTTGTCGGTGTAACCCAACTTGCGAGCCTTGGTAAAGCTGTCATAAGCGTTAGCAAAGTCCTGAATCTGGTACTGTGAGTAGCCCTGGAAGAAGCGAACCTGACTCAAAGTGCTGTCAGGAGCAGCAACGCCATTGGCGATAGCAAAGGCTGAGCGTGCCAGATCGGCATAGTTACCGAATGCGGCAGCAGCATTTGCCCAATCGCTGTTCTGCAGATACACGTTACCGGCGTTAGCGATGTCACCCATGTGAGAGGTGAGCGCACCAATGATATCCTTGCTGTATTTGGTCTTCACCTTCTTGGTGCCATCACTGTTCAGCTTGGGAGCGCCAGTCTTCTTGTCAACCTCAACGATGGAGTCAAGAGGAAGAGCTTTCTGATAGAACTCGAAACCTGCACTCAGTGCCTCGTTCATCATCTCATCTTCAACGGGCTGACCCAACAGTTTCAACTTGTACAACTGATCATACAAGCCAAACGCAGCCTTACCAGCGGTGTACCATGTGAGCACGTCACCAGCACTCTCGGGATTATCAAGAGCGGGCTCAATCTGCATGAGCACATTAGCCAGGTCCATCGGGTTCTCCGAAGAGGCCTTCTTGGCGAGGTCTTTCACGAGGCTCATCTGAGCCGATGCGCCGAACGCAAACATGATGGCGGCGCCGAAAAGAATCATCTTTTTCATTTTTATTAACAATTTAAGCTAGTTTATAATGTTTATTCGTTCTCGTTTTGTTGTTCCTCATTGTTATCCGGGTTGTCCTTTACATCCTCAGTCTCTTGGATGGGCTGGACTTCACCATTCTCTTGGGCGAAAGCGTCGCGTACGCTTTCCTCGTCGGTCGTTTCGGGCTCGGTATCCACCTTGCAAACGCTTGCTATCTCGTCGTTTTTCTTCTCCAGGTTGATAAGCCTTACACCTTGTGTGGCACGTCCCACGATACGCAGTGAGCTAACCCGTAGCCTGATGGCGATGCCGCTCTTGTTGATGATAACAAGGTCGTTATCGTCATTCACATTCTTAATAGCAATAAGCTTGCCAGTTTTGGCAGTGATGTTAATAGTTTTAACACCTTTACCGCCACGGTTGGTCACACGGTAGTCCTCAAGAGCACTGCGCTTGCCCATACCCTGCTCAGAAACGACGAGTACGTCGTCGCGTGTACCGGCACGCATGCAGATCATACCGATAACCTCGTCACCCTCACTCAGACGCATACCGCGAACACCGGTTGCCGTACGGCCCATCGAACGCACTGTGGTCTCGGCAAAGCGGATCGCGTAACCCTTGCTGTTAGCCAGGATGACCTCGCTGTCGCCCTCGGTGAGGATGGCGCCCACAAGGCGGTCATCATCATTGATGTTGAGGGCACGCACACCATTGGCACGGGGACGAGAGTACTCGCTCAGTCGCGTGCGCTTAACAATACCGTTCTTGGTGGCAAATACAATATAATGTGACTGGTTGTAATCGGGATCGGTGAGAGCCGTGGCACGTACAAATGCCATGATGCGGTTCTCGGCATCCAGGTTGAGCAGGTTCTGGATAGCACGACCCTTGCTGTTCTTAGTTCCCTCGGGAATCTCAAACACACGCAGCCAGAAGCAACGGCCCGTGGCAGTAAAGAACAGCATATAATTATGATTAGTGGCTTCGTATACATACTCGATGAAGTCCTCATCGCGCGTGTCACTGCCCTTGGCCCCCACTCCACCGCGAGCTTGGGCTCGGTATTCCTTAAGCGGGGTGCGCTTGATATAACCAAAGTGGGAGATGGTGATGATCATGGGATCGTCGCTGTAGAAGTCCTCAGCGTTCATCTCCTCGCTAGAATATTCAATTTGGGTGCGGCGCTCGTCGCCGAATTTCTCCTTGACCTCAATGAGTTCCTGCTCGATGACCTTGCGGCACTCGGCGGGATCATCAAGGATGGCCTGCAACTGGGCGATGGTCTTGCGAACCTCGGCCAACTCGTTGTGCAGCTTCTCCTGCTCCAGTCCGGTGAGCTGACGCAGACGCATCTCAACAATAGCGCGGGCTTGAACCTCACTAAGGGAGAAGCGCTCCATCAATCGCTGGATGGCATGGTCGGTCGAGTCACTGCTCTTGATGATGGCAATCACCTCATCGATGTTATCGCTGGCAATGATGAGACCTTCAAGGATGTGGGCACGTTCCTGAGCTTTTTTCAGGTCATAACGGGTGCGGCGGATAACCACCTCGTGGCGATGCTCCAGGAAGTAATGGAGCAGTTGCTTGAGGTTGAGCAACATGGGTCGGCCGTTGACCAGACACACGTTGTTCACGCTGAACGACGACTGCAACTCAGTCATCTTGTACAGCTTGTTGAGCAGCACATTGGGGTTGAAATCCTTCTTCACATCAATCACGATGCGCATACCGTGGCGGTCGCTCTCGTCGTTGATGTCGGCAATGCCTTCGATCTTCTTTTCCTCGACCAGTCGGGCGATGTTTTCAATGAGGTCTTTCTTGTTGACATTATAAGGAATCTCGTTGACAACGATGCGCTCGTGGTTGTGCTCGGTCTCAATCTCGGCCTTAGCGCGCACGACGATGCGTCCGCGTCCTGTCTCAAAAGCGTCTTTCACACCTTGATAGCCATAGATGATGCCACCCGTGGGGAAGTCGGGCGCCTTAATGTAGTTCATCAGGTCGCTCACCTCCATTTCGGGGTCCTCGAGCAGTGCCAGGCAGCCGTCTATGCACTCGCCCAGGTTGTGGGGAGCCATATTGGTTGCCATACCTACCGCGATACCTGTAGCGCCGTTCACCAGCAAGTTAGGGATGCGGGTAGGCAGCACTGAGGGCTCTTCAAGCGTGTTGTCAAAGTTGGGCACGAAGTCGACGGTGTCCTTGTCCATATCCTCCATCATACTCTCGCCCATCTTGTCGAGGCGCACCTCGGTATAACGCATAGCAGCAGGACTGTCACCGTCTACCGAGCCGAAGTTACCCTGTCCGTCAACCAGCGGGTAGCGCATTGCCCATTCCTGGGCCAAGCGGACCATAGCGAAGTAAACCGACGAATCGCCGTGGGGATGATACTTACCAAGTACGTCACCCACGATACGTGCCGATTTCTTGTAGGGGGCATTGGAGTAGTTACGCAACTTGTCCATGCCATAGAGTACCCTGCGGTGCACGGGCTTAAAGCCGTCGCGCACGTCGGGTAGTGCACGCGAAACGATGACCGACATCGAATAATCGATGTAGCTGGACTTCATTTCGTTCTCAATGTTGATCTCTAAAATTCGATCGTTGTTCATTTTACTTGTAGTTTATAAATCTCTCGCGGGCACCGCACGGCAGGCAAAACTCCGCCCCAGTCTCGCACGAATGCCACGACATCAGGTTTAACCTACAAATTTACGCTATTATTTTCATTTATCCGCTCGTTTTGAGCGACTTTTTGACTCATTTGAAGATAAAATGTTTAATCAGATGCTATTTTTTTGATAATTTTCACAACAAACACTACTTTTGCATCAATAAATCGTCCAGAATAATGAACAGTTTTGCTGCTATTGATTTCGAAACCGCCAACTACGAGCGCACCAGCGTTTGCTCGGTGGGCGTAGTCATCGTGCGCGATGGCAAGATTGTTGACCGCTTTTACTCTCTCATTCAGCCCGAGCCCAATTACTATAATTACAGGTGCCAGCAAGTTCATGGCTTGGGGCCATCAGATACCGATAATGCACCCCTTTTCCCAGAAGTGTGGGCCAAGATAGAGCCACTCATCAAGGGCTTGCCATTGGTCGCCCACAACAAGTCGTTTGACGAGAGTTGCCTGAAAGCGGTTTTCCGCTGTTACCAGATGGATTATCCCGATTATGAGTTCTATTGCACATGCCTAGCATCTAGGCGCCTGCTCAAGCAACTGCCCAACCACCAGTTACAGACCGTTTCAGCCTATTGCGGATTTGATCTGCTTTCCCACCATAATGCCCTTGCCGATGCCGAGGCCTGTGCCCAAATTGCCATGAAACTGTTTTCAAGCGACAACGATAACCCGTAAGGCAACGAGTTGATCACACGAAAGTTTAAGATAAATGAATCAAGGCGTGCCCATAAAAAGACACGCCCTGATAGAGATTCTCTTGACTGGTTGATATAGTTATTGTGTTAAGCTCGCGGTAATCGCTGCCACCTCGCGCGAGAAGTCTTTCTCGATGGACATGCGCTGCTCAATCTGGATGCAGGCATGCAGTACGGTGGCATGGGTGCGGTCGAGTTTAGCGCCAATACTAGTCGACGACATTTGGGCCTCTTTCTTGGCGAGATACATGACGAGTTGGCGGGCATCGCTGATTTCACGCTTGCGCGACTTGCCGTAAATCAAGTCGGTGGGCATATTGTAGTAGTCAGCCACAGTCTCGGCAATGAGTTCAAAGGTCATCTGACGCTGATTCACCTTGACAGTATTGCCGATGACACTGCGCACCAAATCGATGGTGATTTCCTGATTAAGCATCGTCGAATGAGCCAACAGCGACACCATCACACCCTCTAGCTCACGCACATTTTCGGTGACATTGGTGGCGATGAAATCCAGCACCTCGCTGTTGATGTTCAATCCGTCCTGAGCGGCCTTCATGTCCAAAAACTTACGGCGCAACTCATAATCAGGCTTCTCTAGCGCCACAGTCATGCCCCACTTGAAGCGCGAGATGAGTCTGGGCTCCATGCCGTCGAGATCACTCGGACGACAATCGCATGACATCACCAACTGGCGCTGATGCTGATGCAAGTGGTTAAATATGTGGAAGAAAGTATTTTGCGTGCTTGGCTTGCCGGCAAAAAATTGGATGTCGTCTACCAAGAGCACATCAATGCTCAGATAAAAATTGATGAAGTCGTTGATTTTCTTATGCAGCATCGCCTCGGTGTACTGGCTCTCAAAGACTCGCGAAGAGACATAAAGTACCCTCATGCGCGGATATTTCTCCTTGAGCTTGACACCAATAGCTTGCAGAAGATGGGTCTTGCCCACACCTGTCGTACCAAAGACAAACAGGGGGTTATAGGTCTTTACCTCAGGATTGTCGGCAATAGCCTGGCCAATGCTCACAGCCAGCTTATTGCTCATACTGCTGCAATAATTCTCGAAGGTGTATCGGGGATTTAACTGCGGATCAATATCCTCAAGGCTATCATCGCGTTCAAAAGGATTTGCTAAACGAGGTTTACGGATCTTAAGATCCTGCATGAGCCTTGAGCTTGAGTTGTCCTCGGTTTGCTCAACAGCGCTGGCATCATCACTGCCCACCACATTATATTTATAGGTGAGCTTAACATTCTCGCCAAATACTCTCTTCAATGCCAGCGAGAGCACATTAATATAACGTCCCTCGATCTGCTCCACAAAGAACTGGGAGGGGACCTTGAGCGTCACACGATCGTTTTCCTGGTCAAAATCAACGGCAACAATGGGTGCGAACCAAACATTGAATTGCTCGGCCGGCAGGTTAGCCTTGATGACGTCAAGGCAGCGGTTCCACTGTTGTGCAACGTTAATCATTTACTCAAATTTTACTTAGTAAGGTTGGTTTGTTCTGTGCTATTTAGCAGTACAAATTTCGGTCAATAATTTCTTAAAAAAAAGTGCTGAAAAAATTTGGAAATGTCGTTTTAAGCGTAACAATATTGAAAAACAAAGGATTAGAACACAGTTTACATTTTTTATCAAATCATGGCGACATATGCGACATATCTAGTTATAAATCAGATGATTATCATTTGATGTGTTTTTTAATTCATTTTAGATACATCTCACAAACCGCTGTTATTGCCACGTTTCAAAATCAAAAATTCCGAAAACAATAATTTTCAAAAAAATCCCTATTTAGATTAATTCCAAATAGGGATTTTTGAGTGCTAAACCGAGGTGATTTTAACCACCTTCAATAGTTGTCTCGCTGTCAATAAACACCTTATCATTTTAGAACACTTTGACGTTGATGTAACGCTTGGGATTTGCCTTGATATCCATCAGCAATGAGTCCAGACTGGCAATGACATGATTAGCGTTGTCATAGAGCTCGCGATCATTCATGATCTTACCCAGACTGGAGTTCTTGTCATTGAGTTGCTCACTGAGGGTTTGCAGATTGGCAAGCGTAGTGTTGAGTTTGTTTATTGTCTCGTCAAGGGGCATTTCCTTGAGCGAAGCCGAGAAATCAGTTATGTTACCAGTGGCTCCGGTTAGGTTATTGGTAATGCCGTTCACGTTATTCATCACACCAGGCACACTACGGTTCAAGCCGTTCATCAATTGGGTTAACTGCTGTGCGCTAATCTGCAACTGGCGGGTGATGGCATCAAGCCTGGTCAACGAGGAGGCTAGCGCAGGATTGGCGGTCAAGCCGTTAATATTGCCCACGATGGAATCCACTTTAGGTAACATTTCGGTCACCATGGGCACCACATTTTCACTCACGTGGTCCATGATTCCGGGAACATCGGTCGTTGGGATATAGCTACCTGTCTTCATGGCAGGACCTTTGCCAAGATTAAGCACGAGTGAAGCACCACCCATAAGTCCTGACACCATGTTGATTGTGCTGCCTTCGGGGACTTTCATCTCCTTGTTCATGGACAACATGACCGTGATTTTGTTCTTGTCATAATCATAGTTGATTTCCCTCACCTGCCCCACCTGGAAGCCGTTAACGGTGATTGGAGCAGCTTGGAGCAAGCCATCGGTGGACTCGACCTCGGTATAAAAATAATTGGCTGGGGTCAAGAGGTTAATCCCCTTAAGGTAATTGATACCCCAGTACAGCAACACCAGTCCTATAAGGACGGTGAGCGCTATCTTCATGTTCTTGGTGAAAATCTTCTTCATTATCCTATTTAAGTTTTGATCGACAAAATTAATACATTGTTTGCTAAATGAGTCCGATTTTAGCCATTTTTCATCTTTTTTAGTCAATTACAAGAGCCAGAAAGGCGTTTGTGGACAAAAAATGCGGTACATAGAACAAAAAACTCACCATTATCGGTGATTATTACAAGTTTTCTCATTATTTTTGCGGGTGCAATAAAATATACGATCATGAAATCTCCACAAGCCTGTAAATATCTTTATGGATTGATTGGCTACCCGCTAGTCCATTCGTTTTCGCGTGATTATTTCAACCAAAAGTTCATTGCCGAAGATATTGACGCCCAATATCTGAACTTTGAGATTGAGGACCTAGGCCTGCTCATGGAAGTGATTGCCGAGTATCCCAACCTGAACGGATTGAACGTTACAGCCCCCTACAAGGAGGCGGTCATTCCCTACCTTGACTCGCTCGACGATGACGCGCGTGAAATCGGTGCAGTTAATGTGATCCGCTTCATCAGGGATAAAAAGACTGGTGAATTACAGGAACTGCGCGGATACAATAGCGATGTGGTGGGATTTGGTAAAACCATCGAAGGAATTCTTACCCCGTTGCGGACCAGCGCCATGGTACTGGGCACCGGAGGCGCGGCCAAAGCAGTGAGCGCCGCATTCAGCAAGTATGACATCCCAGTGCAACTGGTATCGAGACGTAAATCAGAGCGAACCCTTGTGTATGAAGAAATCACTAAGGCCATGGTTGCCGAATACAAGATCATCGTCAACGCCACACCCGTTGGCAAATATCCCCACGAAGACCAGTATCCCGATTTCCCATATCGATTCCTGACTAAGGACCACATTTGTTACGACTTGATCTACAACCCTGAGGAGACCATGTTTATGAAGAATTCGGCAAAATATGGTGCCGAGACCAAAAACGGCATCGAGATGCTGCTCCTGCAGGCGTTTGATTCCTACGAAATCTGGACCCAAGATATCATGTAACCACCCAATCCATGTCATCGCCATCGGTGCTTTCCAGAATTCCCGTTTTGCGCATACTTGTGCCATTTATCGCGGGCATCCTCATTCATGGTTTATGGCATTGCTGGTGGGCTCCGCTATTGCTCATCGTGATAGGCGCGGCTATATACTTATTGCTATCATTCGGCTCACGCTCACCTCAAGGTCGATTGCGATGGCGATCCTATTTCATCGTCCCGTTGGCTTTAGTTGCATTGGCGCTAGGCTGGCTATCAGCCGTCATCCATTGCCCGCCAAAGCTCACCGATGAGCAGCGGAACCACACCGTGATGGCAGGACGCGTGGCAAGTATAGAATATACCGACTTCTCGATGCGTCTTACAGTGGATTTAATTGACAAGGATTTGCCGCCCTGTAGAGTGTTGATTTCGACACGTGGTTGCGATTATACCATGCGAGCTGGAAACATTGTCGCATGGCATGCTGCACTCGAGGAAATCGGACAAATGGGCAATCCAGGAGAAATGGACTATGCGGCCCACATGCTTCACACCCAAGGCATCCGTTATCAACAACATCTGCCCGAAGACCATCTCAAAATTGTGGGTTACTCCCCCACTCTGATGACTCTCATGGCAAACATGAGGCGTGACCTGCAACTCAAGGTATTCAATTCCCTATTATCACCTGGAGCACAACAGTTTGTGGTGGCATTGATACTGGGAAACAGTAACTTCATTGACAAAGCGACACGCCAGGAATTCTCGGCTGCTGGGGTGGCACATGTGCTGGCACTGAGCGGGTTGCACGTCGGTTTTATCGCGCTCATCATCTGGTGGCTGATGTTCCCACTGGATTACCTGGGACTAAAAAAGGTAAGGCTTGTCATCACGCTTGCCGCCATTGCTCTGTTTGCCGTTTTCACAGGATTGTCTCCCAGCGTAGTGCGTGCCACGGTAATGATTGGTTTTGTGTTTGCCACACAGGTGTTCCATCGGCGATCGATATCGCTTAACGCTTTGTCGATGGCAGCGTTGGTTATCCTTGTTTTCACGCCGGCAGCACTCTACAGCGTTGGCTTCCAGTTGAGTTTTATCACTGTGGCCGCTGTGTTACTGTTCGCTAAGGTGCCATATTGGCTAGAGAGCAAATACCAAGTCGTGAACAGCGTTTACTCGACCATAATAGTCTCCATCGTTGCGATGTTGGCAACCGTTGCACTGAGTGCCCATTATTTTCACACGGTATCATTCATGTCGGTACTCTCCAATCTGCTCATCCTGCCCGTATTGCCCATCTTCATGATATTGGGCGCATTATTCCTGCTCGTGATTGCTGCTGGGCTCCACTGGCCATTGCTTGATTGGGGCCTTGATGCCATTTACCGTTACATCCACTGGGTCGCAAGCGCTGTCAATGCCATTCCGCTATCACACATTAATGGCGTCTATGTCAGCACATTTGGCGTGATTGCCTATTTCATCATCATGACCCTAGCAGTGCTATGGCTCTACCGCCGCGACTACCGATACCTGCTAGGTGCCGGGTGCGGATTAATTGCGTTGTTGGGGCACTCGTTGTGGATAGATGCCACGACACCCAAGCGTGGACTTGTCATTTTCAACTCATTTTCATCGACACCGGTACTGTACTATGACAATGGCAAGGGGTATGTATGGAGTCCTGATGATGAGGATACCGACTCGGCGACGTTCGCGAGATACTATGCTGGTTTTCTTGCCCGGCAAAACATCAACGAACTGGTCATTTTACCTGACGACACGACATTGAGGCTCGATGGCGCTCTTTTCAAACCGCCCTATGCGCATCTGATGGGAAGACGCTTTCTTGCGGTGGGCAGCGGCAAGTGGAAGTTCATGAGCACTAATCATAAACAAGAACTTGATGACATTATCGTGACCAAAAAATTTCACGGCAATGCCATCAAGTTAAAGGAATTGTATCAATTCAAATGCCTGATTCTTTCAGGCGCGATGTATGAAACGACATTAAAACCACTGCTCATCGAGTGTGATTCTCTAGGCATCAACACCCATAACCTGTCTCGACAAGGAGCAGTTAGCTTAAATGATCGTTAGCTTTAGATCAGCGAGAGTACGATCTGTTTTACATCGTTGCCGAGTTGCTCTGCCTCCTGCATGGAGTGAGCCTCGCTATAGATGCGGATGATGGGCTCGGTATTGCTCTTGCGCAGGTGGACCCAACCGTCGGCAAAGTCAATCTTCACACCATCGATGGTAGTCATCTGCTCTCCCTGATAGTGTTTCTCTACCGCCTTGAGGATAGCATCAACGTCCATGCCCGGCTTAAGTTCCAGTTTGGTCTTGGCAATGCTATACTGAGGATAGGTTTTCTTCAGCTCACTCACTTTCTTACCGCTCTTGGCCAGTAATGACAAGAATAAAGCCACACCAACCAGTGCATCGCGTCCATAGTGGCTAGCGGGATAAATGACTCCACCATTGCCCTCGCCACCGATGACAGCACCCGTGCGGCGCATTTCGGTGGTGACATTCACCTCACCCACGGCAGCCGCAGTATATGAACAGCCATGATTAACGGTCACATCACGCAGTGCGCGTGACGATGACAGGTTGCTCACCGTCGCTCCAGGAGTATGGGCAAGCACATAGTCGGCAACAGCCACAAGGGTATATTCCTCGACAAAGAACTCACCGTTTTCCATGACGATAGCCAGACGATCCACGTCGGGATCAACCACAAAGCCGACATCAGCTTTGCCTTGACGCATGAAATCACTAATCGCCGTGAGGTTTTCGGGTATAGGCTCAGGAGTGTGACCAAAATTACCGGTCGGGTCACAGAATAACTTTTCTACTTTCTTGACACCCAATGCATCAAGTAATTGGGGAATGGCAATACCGCCTACCGAATTCACCGCATCAACAGCGACCGTGAAATCGGCCTTACGGATCGCATCGACATCCACCAGGTCCAAAGCCAACACATGATCAATGTGGCGGCGTAACCAGGTGTAATTCTTCTGCTCACGTCCCAAGTGATCGACGTCGGCATAGTCAAAATCCTCGGCCTCGGCTAAACGGAGCACTTCTTTACCCTCGGCATCGGTAAGAAACTCACCGTTATGATTCAACAGCTTGAGTGCATTCCACTGCTTGGGGTTATGGGAGGCGGTGATGATGATGCCGCCACACGCGTTCTCACCCACAACAGCCAACTCGGTGGTAGGCGTTGTGGCCAAGCCGATATTTACGACATCAAAGCCCATACCAGTGAGCGTACCGACAACTGTATTCAATACCATGCGGCCCGAGAGACGAGCATCACGTCCAACAACGATCACGTTAGTCTTGACAGGCGAGTTGCGACGCATAAACGTGGCATAAGCCGACGTGAACTTGACAATGTCTAGTGGAGTGAGACCATCGCCAGCATTGCCGCCGATGGTGCCGCGGATTCCAGATATAGATTTGATAAGAGACATTTAAGTTTAATTATTTTGTTAGGTGTTAGATTTGGCTGTGGAAGTAACGGACATGGAAGAAGAAAGGCTGGACATAGGAAATCTCACTGGTAAAGCCATATTGAGACTTAACAATAAGATTGACCTCACACTCCACACCCAGGAAAAGAAGGGGGAACTGTAGGCCATATCCCCACTGTGACGAGGACGGCAAGGTGTAATCAGCATAGTTGAAAGAGCATGAGAATGCGTCCATCGTGTTCTCGTTACCGTCGGTCTGAGTCCATGCACCACTAGCATACCATGTTGCCAAGTTGTAACGGGCGTAACGGAAGTAAATCGGTTCGCTGGTTTTGGCCTTGTCATTCACCCTATCACCGGGATTGAGGACCTGCATATAGACGTTGCCATCAGCATCAATACGATAGAAAGGTGCATCGGGTCCCACTTCAAAGACGGTATCTTCGGGAATCGACATCACCACGCGGTGATTGGCTAGATAAGCGTTAACGGCATTACGCTCCTCATTCAGGCGGTCGGCATAACTCTGGTCGTCGTTGCACGATGTGAGCAACGTTAGGGCAGCAAACCCCAGAAACATAAATCTAGTGAAAAAACTTTTCATTATTCTTGTTCTTGTTTTGATTGTTCTTGTGAATTATCGGCAGGGAAAAGGTCGGCAATGACTTGATGAAAAACTGCCACCGCATCTTCAAGCGAACCATTGAAATCGCCACCGGCGGCATTTTCATGTCCTCCACCATTGAAATAACGCGCACAAATGTCGCTCACCGAGAAATCGCCCTGGGACCGACACGAAACCTTGATGCGGTCAAGATCCTCGCGCAGGAACACACTCCAATAAATCTCGGGAATGGCCAATGGCTTGTTGACCAATGTCTCGGTATCACCACGCTGATAATTAAAGCGTTCCAACTCCTCCTTGCTAAGCGTGATAAGAGCCGCACCCTGCTCGGGGAATAGTTGCATCTTCTCGCTCAAGGCATAGCCCTGCAATCGGATGCTATCGGCGCTGAATGTGTTCATCGCCTTGTTATAAAGCCAGATGCGGTCGATGTGCCGACGCATGATTGACGCCAGTATCTCATAAAACTCAGGATTGTCACAACTATAGGCATAACCGCCGGTATCGGTCGTGAGTCCCACATACAGGCAGCTTGCCACTATGCGGTCCATGAACCGCAACAACCCCATCTGCATGAATACGCGGAAAACGAGTTCACAGGTCGAGGAGACCTCGGGATGAGAAATCGAAACGTCAAAAACCAGGTCAGGATCCAAGTGATGATCAATAAGCACACGAGGAACTTTAAGCGGCTCAATAATCTCGGCAAGACGATCCACTCGCTTGAGGGAGTTATAGTCGAGGCAGAAGATGAGCTGCGCATCGGCTAAAACATTTCTCGCCCTCAACTCGCTCTTGGTAAACACCACAATCTCACGCACACCAGGGATAAACTCCAATGAGCGTGGAGCCATATCGGGCGTGACAATCATTGCGTCCTTGCCCAGGCGCCTTAACACACGGCAAAGGGCCAACGTTGAGCCCAAGGCATCGCCATCAGGAGACTTGTGGCACGTGATAGCAATGCGTTGCACCCCGTTAATAAGCGCACGCAACTTCTCGATTTTCGCGTCTTCTATGATTGAATTAATCATCGTTTCAAATCGCAATAGTCGGCAAAGATAACGCTTTTTTGGCAGTCAATGGCAAGAACTAACGATTAATTAAAGTTAATGAATTTATTTCAGACGAACGAAGACGGGATAATGGTCTGATGGCAAACGACGCGCATAGCGGCCGAAGTTGATTTCCTGTGGCGCGTCATGTCCTTTAATCTTACTGGCAGAATCCAAGCACGGCACCCAGTAGCCATCGGTCAAAACGCCATAAGCGTCCACCTGAGTCCCTGGCGAGACTAACACATGGTCGATGCGGCTCGATGTATATAAATCGACATCAAAGGAGTTGAATGTCCCGTTCTCGGCAAAGCGAATTCTAGCGGCTTGATAAGAATCCTTCAGTATGCCCGAATCCACAAAGATGGAATAAATCTCATTGGTCTGATCCACATTAAAGTCACCAGTGACAACCACTGGAGCATCATGGGCAATCTCTCGAATCTTAGTGACAATGAGTTTGGCCGCCTCGCGTCGAGCTACCACGCCCACATGGTCCATGTGCAGGTTGAAGAAAAAGAATGCCTCATCACTGGGGGCCGTTAGCTTGGCAAACTTGCCCCAAGTGCAGATGCGCACACAGGCAGCATCCCAACCCAAACCAGGTTTATCGGGTGTCTCACTTAGCCAAAAATGGCCTTGATCCAATAACCGCAGGCAGTCACGCTTAT
This sequence comes from Muribaculaceae bacterium, assembly GCA_016290325.1. Classification (GTDB taxonomy): domain Bacteria; phylum Bacteroidota; class Bacteroidia; order Bacteroidales; family Muribaculaceae; genus Sodaliphilus. The sequence continues at coordinate 4,149 of JAEETL010000015.1, read as the reverse complement.
AGAGAATCGCCTCATACTCGCCCAGGTTCTTGCCATCGTCGCGGCCCACGCCGATGTAGTCATAACCATCAAGCTTATCAAGCATGTCCATCAATTGGTTATGTAGCACCTCCTGGGTGCCAAAAATATCAGGAGCCATGAAATTGACCTGGTCACAAATAACCTGGCAACGTTTCTCCCAAACATTGCCATTCACGCTGTCGCCACTATTCTTGTAGCGGATGTTATAGGAACCAACAAGCATCTGGGCCGACAAATTGAAAGCCACAATGACAAAAAGCAGTGATGATAAAACAATTCTTTTCATAATCAACGAGTTTTTATGATGCAAATATACTGTTTTTTTTGATTACTGGTTGCAAAAGTAGCTCAAAACCGCTAATTTTGCACTTGAAACAATCAAGAAAATACAACCATGCTGGAAGACATTTATAACCAAATCATCAGCCCTGACGTGAATTTGATCGGGGCCATAACCAAACTGGTGGTGAGCCTCGTGCTAGGAGCGATTATAGGCATAGAACGTCGACGAAAGGGTCAAAAAGCCGGGTTACGCACGTTTGCGCTCATTTCGATGGGTGCCACTCTCGCCATGCTCATCTCTATCTACATCCCTCAGGAATATATGGGACTCAAGAATGGCGACCCGGGTCGCATTGCCGCCCAAGTCGTGAGTGGCGTGGGTTTCCTGGGTGCAGGAGCGATTATCCAGATGAAAGGGTCGGTGCGCGGCTTGACGACTGCGGCAGGTATCTGGATGGCTGCTTGCATCGGTCTCGCCGTTGGTGCCGGGATGTACCTTATCAGCGTCATCGCTACCTTACTAATCATCTTCATCCTAGTGAACATCGAGCGTATTGAACAGCGCTATAATTTCCTATGGGAATCAAAAATCATACGCGTCAAGGTTCATGGCATCCTTGATGACATCCAACCCATACGGGACATTATTGAATCAAATGATATCCACATCAGCGACGAGTTCATGAAATATGACTATGAGGCACCACACACTATCGTGAACTTCATGGTGCGCAGCAAGAACAGCGTGAACGTGCCTGCCATGTTCAACGCCATCAAGGAGAAAATCAATGCCATCTCCATCACTATCACCAACGAGATGAACATGTAATAATCACATGGAAGGATTTGATATTAATAGCTTGATAAGCGATCTAGCGCTCATTCTGGTTTTGGGCTCTATCGCAACCATCGTTTTCAAAATGCTTAAGCAGCCCGTCGTGCTGGGCTATATTGTAGCGGGCTTTCTGGCCAGTCCTCACTTCACATTGCTGCCCTCGGTAGCCAGTGAGGCCAATATCGAGTTCTGGGCTCAAATCGGCATCATCGTGCTGTTGTTCTCCCTAGGACTGGAGTTCAGTTTCAAGAAACTGATCGATGTGGGCGGCTCGGCGATACTTACTGCACTCATTATAGTATTAGGCATGATGAGCCTTGGGTTTATCGTCGGCCGATTCCTTGGTTACGGGTTTGTGAACAGTATTTTCCTGGGCGGCATGATATCCATGTCGTCAACGACTATTATTCTTAAGGCGCTGACCGACTTGAATATGCGCCAGCGGCGGTTTGTGCCCATGACCTTCGCGGTGCTCATTGTCGAGGACCTGTTTGCCGTTGTCATGATGGTTATCCTATCATCCATCGCGCTAAATAACAGCGTCAAAGGCCAGGAAATGGTCGGAAGCATACTCAAACTCTCGTTTTTCCTGATCATGTGGTTCACGGTGGGCATTTTCATAATTCCCACCATGTTCAAGCGGTTCAGGCGATACATCAGTGACGAGCAGATGCTCATCATCGCCATGGGACTTTGCTTTGCCATGGTGCTGTTCTCTATCATCTCGGGCTTTTCGGCAGCATTGGGTGCATTTGTGATGGGTTCCATTTTGGCAGGCACCATCGAGGCCGAACGCATTGAGCGCCTTATCTCATCTGTCAAGGATCTGTTTGGTGCAGTGTTCTTTATCTCGGTGGGCATGATGGTCAATCCCACAGTGATGACCCAGCACTGGAGCGTCATTGCCCTACTGGCAGTTGTCGTCATTGTTGGCATGATCGTGTTTGGCACTTTTGGAATGCTCGCAACGGGCCAGCCGCTCAAGCTGGCAATGGAATCGGGTTTCTCGCTGACCCAGATTGGCGAATTCTCGTTCATTATTGCCACATTGGGAACGAGCCTTGGGGTGCTGGACAAGAGCATCTACCCGATCATTGTAGCCGTGTCGGTCATTACCACATTCACCACCCCGTTCTTTATTAAGCAGGCCGTACCATGTTACAATGCGCTGTATAAGATCCTGCCCAAGAGCTGGACGCGGTTGCTCAATGGCTATAGCCAAAATGCTAATGAAAGCGAGATGAGCGACACGGTGCGCCTATGGAAATCTGTCGCTTCGCGATATTTGGTGCGGGTCATCGTTTATTCAGTTGTCATCGCTGCGTTGATTGTGCTGTGCCGCACCTATATCATGCCATTCATTATCAGTTTATTGGGTGACACCGCATTAGGTCGGCTAACGTGTGTAGTCGTTTCTATCGTCATAGTGGGGCCTTTCATCATCTCCATCATTTTGCCATCGGTAAAGCGGTCAGAGTATGACAAGCTCACCAAGGCTTCGGGCTCGGTATCATTTGTGCCCTTTGTTGTGATGTCTATTATCAGCGGCATCTTGTGCATTGGTTTTATCGCATCAATTGTTCAAGGAATCTATCCCAGCGCCATTGCAATTGTCGCCGCTGTCGTCCTCGCTGTGCTCGCCCTCATATTGGTTTCAGCCCTTCCCACACCCTTGCGCAAAAGGGTAACCAACATTGAGAAACGATTTATCAGCAACATTAACGAACGCGAGAACCGTCGCACAGGGCGTGAGCACAACCTCGTGAGTGACCTGCACTTGGCCTACATGACCGTGGGACACGACTGCCCGTTTGTGGGAGATAAACTGCGCAATCTCGACTTGCGTACACGTTATGGCGTTAATCTGGTCAACATCCAGCGTGCGGGCAAGTCTCATCCCGTGCCATCGGGCGATATGCGTATCTTCCCTGGCGATGTGCTGGGTGTGATTGCAACCGAAGAGCAAATACAACGGATGCTGCCCCTTGTAGAGGCTCAACATGAAGTCGAAGACACTTCCATTAACGAAATCAAGTTTGTGCATTTCGCTATCGGTGATAAATCACCCATCGTGGGGAAAGCACTGGAAAACGCCAACCTGCGTGAGAACCATGGCGCCCTGCTGGTAGCTGTGCAGCGCAATGAGGACGATTACATTTCCCCGACGCCCGACCTGGTCTTCCGCTCTGGCGACATCCTGTGGATTGTTGGTGACCCCAAACAGCTCGCGCCCCTCAAAGGCTAAAAACCAATTTAGATACAAAGAAGCGGACTCTTTATGAGTCCGCTTCTTTGTAAAGGTTAAAACTAATGATTAATCAGCCCAAACTCCTGTCAACAGGTAGTCGATTAGAGCTGATACGTCGGCGATAGAAATGCCTCCGTCAAGGTTGCAGTTAGCATTATCAAGGCTAATGCCCTCAGCGTTATTAGTCAACAGATAGTCGATCAGGGCGGTAACGTCGTTGATGGCAACTTCATTGTCCATGTTAACGTCACCACGCAGACCAGCACTAAGCAGAGTCACCTCACGAACCACTGAATTAAACGAGGCACCCGTGTTTTGAATCACCTCCACATAATACTGGTAAGTATTACCGGGTGTCAGGCCTTCCACGGTATAGAAAGCACCGGGAATCTGGAATGGGAGAGCTTGACCATTTGAATCTACGATGTCATTGGTGGGCTCAACATTCTGTACCAAGACCTCTTGTTGTGTGGCCTTGTCAATAACATGGAGGAAATAGCCACAACCATCACCAATAAAGTTATTGATCAAGTAAGTATTTTCGGCTTCGCATGACCAGTCAGCAAGGAAGGAAGTCGAGGTTACATTAGTGGCTTCTTTCAGTTGGGGGTAAATCTCCATATAGACAATGTCCGAAGCGTTGGTCTGACCATTATCGGTGTAGTAGGTCTGGATGCCGATACGCCAAGTAAAGAACGGCTCGGCTTCAATGCCACTCTCAGCAAGCACATCAACATGATTTGTCATACCATCAAAATCAATC
>JAEETL010000072.1 GCA_016290325.1 Muribaculaceae bacterium | reverse complement strand
TTGACCGTACACCCGTGATCCGTGTTCGCATCATGGATGGCAATAAGACTGTTAAGTTGGCTTATATCAAGGTGAAAATCGTTCGCACTCCTGAGCCTATTCAGAATTTTGCAGCAATCTTCACTGGTGAGGACTTCACCTTCAAGTGCAATCAGGACGAAGGTAAATTTGTATACGATTACAAGGACTTTAGCATCAGCGTACTGAGGCCTTATCACTACAGCTGGGATGAGTTCCAGAGCATCTACCCTGTGGAGAATGGCGAGGATGTTACTGGTACTGGTACATTCACCGACAACCTTACTGGCCAGCAAGTTATGATTGATAACCGCACCAAGAACCACTATGAGTTGGGTGTTGTTACCCAAAGCAATGACTTGGTTGAGGATCCCTCTGAGGAAGGCACCGTTGTTCTTTACTGGACGATTTCTAACGATGACCTCTGGGCTCACGCCGGTGAGACTGTTTACAACCGCTATCGCTTCTGGGCTCCTGACCACGTTCACTACTTTGATATCATCTTGTGCGCCAAGATTAAGGACATCAAGAAGTCTTATGCTGTCAAGACTCCTAGCTATATCGACAACTACTGGTTCGAGAATTACGCATACACTAAGCTGAATGTAAACGTTCCCAATCCTGAGTACGACACCATTCCCGCACACTGTATCTTTGAGAATAACTTGAACTCAGCATTTGTTACCGAGAATGGCTTTGTCAAGATTTCTGATCCTGATCCTAACTTCGTTCTCAGTGGCATGCGTTACTACTTCTGCAACGACATGACCGCTAAGGGATACTCCATCAGGAATAATGGTTCTGAGTTGTGGTATGGCAATAACTTGATTTGCTGGCTGGAGAACGCTCCTACCTACAATCAGTTCAGGTACAATAAGAATAATGACAAGGCTAAGGAGTTGCTGAACAGGGGTGACATGGAGGTTTACATCGGTGCTTCTGCTCTGGTTTGCGGTAAGTATCCTGTAAGCATTACCTTCCGTGACGCTGATCACTTCGTAGCTAAGGTTATCCGTCCTGTAACTCTTGAGGGCAATAACGTACATCCCGATTACTTCATCGATGGTGTTGACTATGGTGAGGCTCACTCATACGTTGACGCTGACCAGTTCCTCAACCGTCTCGTTGACTGGCGTGATCGCGACTTCGCTAACCATCCTTCATTCTGGGGTTACTATGGTCCGTTCACCTGCAACTTCCACACCAGCACTGCAGTTTGCGACCTGACAGTTGATGGCAATCAGGGTTGGAAGCCTATTCCCAGCACGATTGTCTTTGAGTATCATCCCAGTCCTTGGATGGGTCATCAAAACCGCTTCGGCTGGTTGACCTACAAGAACAATGGTACCAATGTTGATGATGACTTCTATATCAAGGTAGATCTTGACATCAACTATGGTTGGGGTACTTACACCATTAAGGATGTTCAGATTCTTGTTCAAGCTACCTCGAACACTCCTAATTAATGAATCAATTTGAGCTAATTAAATCGGTTTTTTAATAGCATTTATAGCTTAATAGTTCTGTAACGATTGGCACCGTCGCTCTTATATTAAAGGTGTGCGGTGCCAATCTTTTTATCACAATACAACAATGGTATCAAAATTATTTAAATCATTCTTAATTGTTGGCATGACCACGATAGTGATCTCATGTGGTCAAAAGAGCGCCAGTGAAGGCCCTGTCACGGGGAAATACATTGACGAGTTTGGCAACAAATTTGAATTGCGTGAGGATCACAGTGCTACCATTCAGTTTGTAGGTCAAGACAATGTGAATGAAACTCGTTGGTATGATGGTGCACATAGTGATACTTCTTATGTGACCATCGGGTATAATGGTGACTCCACCTATTATTTCCTGAGCCACGGTAAACTCTATCGCAGTAAGGAGCAGATGGAAGCCGGCAGTCCTGCAATAGATCTCAAACGCGACTGACATATCTGTTAGTCCATTTTATTGAGGATTTCATTAATGAGAGTGTGCTGAATGTTGCACGCTCTTTTTTTGTTCATTGTTAAGAAGATTTCAGGTATACTATTAAACAAGCTAACAACCAGTAGTGATTACCCTGTATTATTTGTGTAATTTACTTCTTTTCACTACTTTTGCGACCTATGAAAAGGAGATTGATCACTATAATAATGACCTTGGCTTTGTTTGTGACTAGTCAAGCAAGCGATGATGTGGGGCAGGCTAGGACACTAGCCTTGAGGCTTGACAAGGCGTTGTCAAGTAAGGTCGAGTTTGTCAAGATTGACGCCGAGCAAGGCCGTGACGTGTTCACCCTCGAGAGCCGTGGCGGTAAGATCGTCATTGGTGGCAATAACGCCAATGCGATGGCTGTGGGCCTGAACCGATACTTGAATCGTTATTGCAAAGTGACGGTGTCGTGGTATAATGACGTGGCGCTCAATTTGCCCAATGTGTTGCCCGATGTGCCCGTCCCCGAGCGGGTAACGGCAAGGGTGCCTCAACGCTTTTTCCTCAACTACTGTACCTGGGGTTACACGATGCCTTTCTGGAACTGGAGTGACTGGGAGCATTTCATCGATTGGATGGCACTTAATGGCGTGAACCTGCCGCTGGCCATTACGGGGCAAGAGGCAGTGTGGTACAACGTGTGGACCAGCCTGGGCATGACTGATGAGCAAGTGCGCAACTACTTTACGGGACCGGCCTATCTGCCCTGGCACCGCATGGCCAACATTGATGGTTGGTGCGGTCCGTTGCCCAAGGAGTGGCTGGAGCAGCAAACCGCCCTGCAGCAGCGCATCGTCGAGCGTGAGCGTGCCCTGAACATGCGCCCGGTGTTGCCCGCGTTTGCAGGTCATGTTCCCGGAGCATTGCGGGATTTGTATCCCAAGGCCGACATCCAGGCCCTAGGTGGCTGGGCTGGCTTTGATGAGCAATACCGCACTTATTTCCTCAACAGCGAGGACCCGCTTTATAGCCGCATCCAGCGCATGTTCCTCGAGGAGCAGACGCGCCTGTTCGGCACCGACCACATCTATGGCATCGACCCCTTCAATGAGGTGGACCCGCCCTGCTTTGAGCCCGAGTTCCTGAATAAAGTGTCCCAACACATCTATGAGAGTCTTACCGCTGTGGATCCCGAGGCCGAGTGGCTGCAGATGGCGTGGTTCCTCTATTACCAGAGCAAGGATTATACCCCCGAGCGCACACGCGCTATGCTCACGGGCGTGCCTCAGGGCAAGATGACGATGCTCGATTACTATTGTGAATACAAGGAGATGTGGCGTGAACACGACGGCTTCTATGGTCTGCCTTTCATCTGGTGCTACTTGGGCAACTTTGGCGGCAACACCAATGTGCAGGGGCGTGTCAAGGAGGCTGGTGAGCGCATTGAGAAGGCACTCCGGGAATGCGGCGACAACCTCGTGGGCATTGGCTCCACGCTCGAGGGGCTTGACGTGCAGCAGTTCCCTTATGAATACATCCTTGAGAAGGCTTGGGACTATGCAAAAACCGATGAGCAGGTAGTCATCGAACTCGCCGACCGCCATGCAGGATGCGAAAGTGAACCAGTCCGAGAGGCTTGGAATCTGCTCTATAACAAGGTGCTGGATATCAATCCATCTAATTTCGCTGCTCCGTTGCCCTGCTCCTATCCTGAGTATGGTAAGGAGAGTCGAAAAGTCAAGTATGAGCCGCGTGACCTGCTTGCCGTGTGGGACTTATTACTCCAGCAGGACAACATCATTACCGATGCCATGACCACCGACCTCGTGTGGGTGGGGCGTCAGCTGCTGGGTGACCTTTTCCTGATGGAGAAGCATGGGTTTGATAAGGCTTATGAGCAACGGGACAAGAATGGCGTTTTCGCCCATAGTGAAGTGATGTTTGAACTGCTGTCGGACATCGACATATTAAACAGCCATCATCATCACGCTACACTCGACCATTGGTTGCAGCAGGCACGTGATCTGGGTTCGTCACCACAAATCAAAGACTATTATGAGATGAATGCACGTCGCTTAATCACTACTTGGGGCGGCC
>JAEETL010000014.1 GCA_016290325.1 Muribaculaceae bacterium | reverse complement strand
GCTTTTCATCATCGCTATCCCATTTGTTATTCTGCTTATGTTCATCAATGCGAGCCATTTCGGCGAGCAAAGCCCAAAACCTCGTGGTGCCCTCCATGATCACGATCTTGTCGTGCGTCTCTTCACGGCCCTTAACTGTTTCACCTGTGAGGGGGACGATCAGTTCATAGCCTGCATCAAAGGCTACGGTTGCATTGGTAAAGACCCCAGGAACAATCATGCCATACTCGCGGCAGGATTTCTGCTTTGCCTTGATCTGCTTTTCAACTTTACGGTTCGATGCGATGACAAGAGTATTCTGCAGGGTTTCTTCGTCCCTGGTGTCGACAACACGTTCCTTCATCAATGGTTGCTGCATCGGAGCAACACCAGGTGTCTCGCCGGTAGTCGCATCCAGCACGGCCACCTCGTCTCTCTCAACAGCGGGGGCTGCATTGTCGTCTGTATGGGTTTCGTTCTGGCTACCCATGTCCATACTTGCAGAAGCCAACTCTGCGACACAAACCTGAACCTCAGTTTGGTTCACTTCGCCCGCATTAGGGGAGGCATCTAAATTTTTAATTTCTTTAGCCATAACTCTAAATTTTTAATTATTAATTAATTATTAAATGAATAATGTGGATTTGCTAATTAGGCGGCATCAGAGGGAGATTTGGGTGTCTTCTTGTTATTGCCGTAGCGGAGATTGCCCTTACGCTTCTGCTGGACATTGAGGAGGTCAAGAGCAAGATCTGCATCAATCACGATAATCTTGCCCTGCTGTGAGATGGCGGGGTCAAGCACACCGCTTGCTTTGATTCGACATGCAGTAGCGCGGCTACAGCCGAGCAGTTGCATCAGCCCGGCAATGCCGTATACATAATGTTTCTTCATTTGAGGCGCGTTCTCTTGTACGGTATCGCGTCCCAAACCTAATCCTTCTTGTAGAGCCTCAACGAGGTCCTCGACGGTTGCGTTAATAAGTAATGTATGTTTTTGCATAAAAATAATTTAAATTGTTATTTTCGCTAGCAAAGATATATCATTAAATTGTTATGAACCAAACATTTACATGTGTCAATAAAGTATTTTGAAGCTCAATAAAAATTTTGTATACTCAATAAAACTCAATAAAATTCAATAAACTTCTGAGGCGTATTCAATAAAATAGTCAAGGGTAAATCTAGTCAGGTTAAATCGAGGTGTTCACAAACAAGAACTGAAGTTTAGCTCCGATGGTCTGCTTTGACATCTCTATATGGATTCGGGAGCGTTCGGCTTTATTCAGATAGTGTTCTGATTATCTCGTTCCACATATCCAGACAACAAAAAAACGCCGCAACTCTTCGTTACAGCGCCGGTAATAAAGATTCCCGTGTGGGGACTATCTAATGCTTCATTTATCTCTTTTTCTTGTTGAAGTGGCTTCAACCTCTTCAAATCCGCATTCTTTTAGAATTTCAACTGCATGTGAGAGAACTGGATACATGTTTGGATTTTGATTATATTTTTCTTTGCTTATAAACTCTGCTGTTGCGAGATTTACATTCTTACCTCTTTTGCTTTCAAAAAATGTTGCTACAGTACCTAAACCTTTAGCATCGGTCCCAGTATACGTGATTAGGCATCGCACAATGAATCCGAGCAGAACATTTTTTCCTTCCCACCTTATTTTTTCTTGCGGATTGAATGACTCTGGGATGTTAAAGCCAGAAAAGCGATATATAAACAATTCCTTATTCGATGACTCACACATTAGTCTATTTTTAACTAGCGATTCGTATAACGCGTCAAGACAAGTATATAGTTTCTTGTTCCATTCATCAGGCTGTGCATTAATTTTTTTCTCATGAACCCTTACAAACCACTGTTTGTGTGCTTCATCTTTATCGATGACAATAACAGGAATGTTTTGTTGTTCATCGTCATTGCTTTTCTTCGTTGCAGATGGTTCCGCTTCTTGTAAGGGTGTTTGTTTTTGTCCTTTATCTAAATGCGTTGCCGAATAATACTCAACAAGTTTATTGAAGATTGTGTGGTAGTGGGTCTTACTTAGCCACCAATTTATTGAGACTCTTTCTCCATCAGGAATAGGAATAAATTCCTGAATTATAGAAAACCTTACAGCCTGACGCTTCAACTCATCTCCAACAAATTTCTTGAAGTCCTCTTTGGGCGATACGTACATATTTGTATTTTCATTAAACTGACTATAGGCAATGAAATTCCATCCTCTGGTTAAAAGGAAATCTATGATATCTTTTTCTAATTTAAATATAGTATCATTAAGATCTTCTTCAAATTCATCTGATTCATAATCAATCCATTTCTGGAATTCATCTATTTTTACAAACGAATCAAAATCATCAAGCCATTCATCTACCCATTTTGTAAACTTGCAATCTGAAAAGGACGGGTTATTATAGAAGAACAAATACGTTTCAAGAGGGTCGAAATAGCGTTGTGTTCTTTTGGAGAACGCATCATAAAGAGACAACGTGTTTAATTTGTAGTCATATCCCGAAACAAAAGCAAAATCTAAAAGGAAATGATCAGTTCTTAATCTCGATTTGATGATATGATTGAAAACTTGAACAGCAAAAAATAATGGGAGATAGACTCCGCGCTTGATTAGTTTACTAAACCTACGATGGCTGTCTTCAGAATATGGTTTTACTTCATTTTCTTTTTTATTGGAAATCTCATAGTCATTATGTTCTAAATACCAAAACTCTTTTTCGAAGTTATCATCCTCGGTCTTCGGCAATTGGTGTTTGTATCTATCATCTTCTTCTAAAAGTTCTCGAATTTCAATAATGGTTTTATCGCTGAATTGAAAAAGTTGAAGTATACGAGCTCGATCATCTTTTTCTTTAAGATTAACAAAGAATTTATGAACTTCATGAAAAGTTGCATATTTCTTTTTTCTAACAAAATTAAAACGCTTGTTAATGGCACCCATAATAATTGATGCAGATGTGTGACCACAAAGCGCTTTGGATATTACGCTGTCTAGTATATGTAGACAGCCATAGTAGGAAAAGACTAACTCGCAAAAACTCAATACTGCCTCATCCCGTCTGTCATCGTCTAATATAATGTCATCTTTATCCACTTGCACATTTCCTTTAAGGATGTATTTTTGTGGATATAATAGGCGATTAATCCCAGCCTTTAGATAAGGCAATATGCCTACACCACACATTCTATCAAAAGAATCATTTATGAAATTAGATGATGACGGTTCCATTTGAATTATATTTATTATTCAATACGTTCAACGTGATAGAGAATACTAAGCAGTAATATCCCTGCAAATATAAATAGTATTTGTTAGATTTGCAACAATCGACGTCTAAAGTAGAGCAAGTTGGCCACGATTCAAGAGAAACGTTAACTTTCGTTGGGAAAAAGAGACAAACTAATGGCTACAGAATAATCATTTCCGTTAAAGTTTACTAAAAACTTCGGTAGGCCTGAAGGGGGACCCTTTCGGGGGACCAATTGAAAAAAAGAACGGAAATCCTTGCAAATTAAGGATTTCCGTTTCACGGTTGCGGAGAGGACAAGATTCGAACTTGCGGTAGAGTTACCCCTACGGCAGTTTAGCAAACTGCTGGTTTCAGCCACTCACCCACCTCTCCGGAAGCTAGCTGAAATCTATTTTTCAATAGCGAGTGCAAAGGTAGTGCTTTTTTTTGACCCTGCAAGCAAATCGGCCGTTTTTTTTGAAAAATATTTTCTTTTGTATCGCCAAATCAGCTTTTAACGGAACAGAAAACAACAAACTGTCAGGCGATTACTTTAACAATTCGCCTATTGAGCTTGTGAGATTAAACATAAAGGTCATGGCACCCGTGTGAGGGCGTGACACAGCAACGCCGAGCCCGAAAGCCCTAACCTTTAAGCCACCACCGGCCGAGAATCCAGACAGGAAGTCACGTTTGTAAGTGGCCATATCGGTACGCGTGCGGTAATTGTAACCGACTGCAAGATAGAGGTTATTGTTGGGGATGATATCCACACCGAAGGCTAAATGGCGCAACAGATTGCTGCCAAAGGACTCTTCCTCGATAAAGCCGCTCTTGGGATTATTGACATCGGCGATTTTATAGTATGGAGAACTCCATCGCGTAAGGTCATAGGCGGTGACATGCAGCCGAATGGGCGCCATCGCAAGCATTTTGCTCGCACCCACCTGAATGTCCCAAGGCAGGTTGTCCTTATACTCGTTGAACTTTTTCACCTGACCGCCAAGATTCTTGGCCACTAACGACACGGTGAACTCGTTATCGGGGTTATAGTAATTGATACCCAAATCGGCAGCTACAGCACCTGCCGTGTAATCTTCATATTTAGAATACAAATACTTGACGGTGATACCGCCACGGATACGCTCACTGATGTCGTGGCTATAGGTCACGTTAAAAGCGATGTCGCTAGCGCTGAACGTACCCGTCCTGGTGCCATCGATGTCTGCGCCCTGGATGTCTCCATAGCCGAAGTACTGCAGACCCACAGCAAAAGCGCCATGCTCACTCACCCCTTGACCGTAACGAACGCCCGCAAAGTTGGTGTCTCCAATATAGCGAAGGTAGTTGAGCCCGACTTGATGGTCAAACTCCGGTCCCAGCAAAGCAGGATTCTGTTCAACAAGGTTAATGTCATCGTCAATGACAGTCAGGTTGTGCCCGCCAAGGGCATAGACGTGACTCGAGACAGGCACGTCCAGGAAGTTATAAGCCGTGGTCGAGTTGTCATCGGCCATGAGCTGGAAAGCCACGAAAAACGCGGCCATCAATATGAGGTGACGCAAACAGGTTGTCATATTGTCTAGTTCTTTATCTGCAAAAATGTACCTATATAACGAAAAAACAGCACCTAATCGTATATCAACAGCGGCAAATTTATGCCTCATCGTAAACTCATCTCTTGTTCATCAAGATCTCCACAAGTTGCTTGTGCCGCGTATTGGCCACTTCAAGAATTAAGCCGCTCACCAAAAGCAGGAGGGATAAGAGGATAGTAAAACCACAGACAATCAATGTTGGGAACCTAGGCACAAGACCTGTCGAGAAATACTCCACAAACACAGGTATCATCCCTATCGCCCCTGCCAAGAACAAAACGCCAGCCAGTATCGAGAAGAATAATAAGGGCTTGAAATGAACAAACAGTGAGAAAGCCGTCTTGATGACCTTGAACCCATCGCTGAACGTGTTCAGTTTTGAAGTACTCCCCTCGGGGCGGTTGTTATAGGCCACAGGTATCGAACGGACGATAAAATTATTGTCAAGGGCATAAATCGTCATCTCGGTCTCAATCTCAAAACCTTTAGACAGGATAGGGAAATTCTTCACGAAGAGTGGACTTAAAGCCCGCAACCCGGAAAGGATGTCGGGAACTGAGCTCTTGAACATCTTGTTGATGAGAAACCGTAACAACAGGTTGCCCGAGTTGTGGTATCGACGCTGGTTCACTTGCAGATATGACGATGATATCCTGTCCCCGATAACCATATCGGCCTCGCCGCTTAAAACCATATCGGCCATTTTAGGCAACTGGTCCACATGATAGGTATCGTCACCGTCAATGATAATGTAGCAGTCGGCATCGATGCTGCGGAAGAGGGAGCGCAAGACATTCCCCTTGCCTTGCCGAGGCTCATTAATCACTGTTGCACCGGCTTCTTTGGCTATCCTAGCAGTGTCATCAGTCGAATTGTTGTCACAGACTATGATTTGAGAAGAAGGCAACGCGCGCTGCACATCACCCACCACCTTGGCAATGGTAATGGCCTCGTTATAACAGGGTATCAATACCGCAACGCGGGCATCATGGTGTTCACAACTTGTTGAAGACATGGGATTTCAGCTTTTTGAAGTCAATATTTATATACAAGAAGCACAAGGCTGCAAACCACCACACGAGCAACGCACGGGAGGTGATATAGAAATGAGTGTAGGAATGACGTGCAACCACTATATACCACAGGAGTGTTAACATGGAGACAAACACCAGGGCTGCGGATCGTTTAAATGCAAAACGGTCTTTATGGGCCAGTAATGCCGGAATGGCTAGAGCAGCCATTATGCCCCATCGGGTCAAGCCTTTAGCAGTGAGGATTGACCATCGGGATTGGAAGATGTCGAGTAATTTCAGCCAATAGTACCACATCTGGTTTTCCCCTTTGCCAACTGAATGGAGTTTTATGGATTGAGACGCTTCAGCCAGTGGATTATAGCCAACAAGCAGGTAGGCCATGAGCCACTTTGAAGCCCACATCACGCTATAGCCCATGAGCCATGCAGCACATAGAGCCAAAGCAAACCTGATTTTACACCGTTTTTCATCCTTGAGCATCATGATGGTCAGCGGTACACCAAGTGTCATGATGGGCGTAGTGAGGAAATCAAAAAAGGACGTTGTAGCACCGATTGCGAAAAAGCATAGCAGTAAACGGTGCCAAGTGGCACTTAGCCACTTAAAGCCCAACAACGCTATTATGCTGACAAACGTGATGTAATAGCAAGTCGAGAATTGCAACGACCAGGGGATGATGCCCGAGTGCACCATGAACAATGCCACCAAGAAACACAAGGTGATGCCAAAGGACAGGCGACGGGTGATCAAAACAAGGACAATGAAGAACAATATACCCAAGACGATGCCGTTGAGTATTCTTATCTTCCCATAGTCCATCACGGTGAGAAGAGGTCTCAAGGTCACCAGATAACCATGCCAATACTTGCCATATTCAAAGGGCTCATTGAGCAGGTTACCACTCACGAGATGCTCCAATGATACGGTAATATCAACATTATCTCGGTAGCGGTAGTTACGCATGGCCGCATCGACCGGATGAGTGTCATCGGCACAATAGGCGACATCATGCATGTAGCAGTCGGTATAGTTATCGACAAGTACCCGACGACCGTCGATTGAAACCTTGTGCGGATAAATCCCTTCTTCGGTGAAAATCTTAGCTGAAGTCTTGACCTGAGGCTCAATCGCGCTGCGAGGTATCATGTGCACGGCGATTATCAGCGTTGTGAACAGCGCGAGCATCACGATGTAAAGCAGCAGTGTTGAGGTCAGGAGTCTTTTCATACTAAGAATCAGATATGAGCACGAATGGCCTCAAGGGTCTTGAGATCTCCAGCTTCGAGTGCATCCTTGGCCCGACGATACAAGTCACGGCATTGCTTGCCGCCAATCTCGGGATGAATTCTCAGCGCCAATTCACAGAAGACTTTGTTACAAGCCTGCCAGTTCTCAAAGGCGAAGAGATCCATCTCGTCCTTATAATCGTCATAGTTTTCCTCGCTACCAAATAGGGCGCGGATAGAGCTTTCCAAATCGCGCCGGAACACAACGACGGCCACTGGCGCCATCAATATGGCACTGGCTGTGCTGTCGCCAATCACCCCTGCCGGGATACCGCTTGCTTCAAGGGCACCCTTGACGATATTAGCGTCGACGGTGTTAGGGTATTTGTCGAAAATAATGAGTTTCTCTTCCATTGGTTCGACAGTTTTAACAGGTTACTTAATACCACGATTATTAAGAGCAGCCTGATAACGGTGAGCGTTATCAAGATGGGAGGCATAATCACGAGTGAAATCGTGATAGCCGCTGAAGTCAGCACGAGCACACATGTAGAGATAGTCGTGCTGTGGTGCGTCGAGTACTGCATCGATGGTCGATTTCTCGGGCAAGCGGATAGGGCCTGGGGGCAAACCGTCCACACGATAGGTGTTGTAAGGCGATTTCACCTGCGTCATAGGCTGGGTGATGCGTTTGATGGAGAAGTCGCCTAAGGCGAATTTAACCGTCGGATCGGCCTGGAGGCGCATGTGTTGCTGGTAACGGTTGAGATACAGGCGAGCCACCTTGCCGCGCTCATCGGCCTTGCTTGTCTCTTCCTCAACAATTGACGCAATGGTGGAGACCTCGTCGGGCGTCAGGCCCAATTTCTCGGCCTTGGATTTACGCTCATTGGTCCAGAAATCATTGTAGTAGTCATTGAGGCGGTCAAGGGTCTTCTCAGGAGAGATGTCCCAGTAGAACTCATAAGTGTCAGGCATCAGCAAGCAAACGATGGTCTCTGGAGTCTTGCCATATTTGGCACACAAGGCACTGTCCTTGAGGGCCACACGCATTGAATCAGGACCATCCATGAAAGTGTCACCCCATCGTTGGGCCCACTCGTCTAGTGTGCGCACGTTGTTAAAGGTGAACTTCACACCACTCTGCACACCATTTTTAATGCGCCGGGCAGCAGTAAAGGGCGAGGTGCCTGGAGTGACGCGATAAGCGCCCTCTCGGTTCTCTACCTTGGCGTTCATCAGCCTGAGCATCGTAGCCACGCGATCACCGAACTTCACGTCCACACTGGCCTTGACGCTATCAGCAATCTGGTCGATGGTGCTACCCTTGCGCACCTTGACCAATCCCTCGGTGGGCGCTCCCATGAAAAAGTAAGGAGCGGCAAGGGCCAAGAGGATAACTGTTATTGCGGCAATGATGCCTACAATCCATTTTGTTTTTTTCATATCATCAGTTTTTAATCTTCAATCATCGGTAAGACTATGCATCACACCATAGCGGAAAGCAGTCGAGCCTTGCCTTCAAAGGCTATTGCCGCAGCAATAGCAGGCACCAGGGCGGTTTCACCTTGACGTAGCTTGACAGGCTCCATATCCTCGACCGTTACAGTTACCTCGCCATCGATGCACACCAGCACAACAAATGAGTGAATTCCAGGCAAATCCCAAGTAAAGCCGCCATCAACCCCAATGTGCTGCACGGTAAATTTGGGACACTGGACCACTGTCGTGACACCTGAGTCAGTGACCGGCCCATAATTGACCTCACTGTCAACAACATTATAGTTGAGGGCCTCGCGAGCCTGCTGGGTGTGAAGTTGGCGCAGGTTGCCATTAGCATCACGGCGTCCATAGTCCCACACACGATAGGTAATATCACTCGTCTGCTGGATCTCGACCAGCATATTGCCCGCGCCGAGGCAGTGGATTTGTCCCGCTGGGATGAAGAACGCAGCGCCCGGCTTGCAATCCTTAGCAGCAATGACATCGAGAATCGAGCCATCCTCCACCCTAGCGTCATATTCCTCGGGCGACATCGGACGGTTAAAACCCGCATACACCTTAGCACCCTCATCAGCCTTCAGGATATACCACATCTCGGTTTTTCCTTCACATCCATGTAGTTTCTTGGCCAACTCGTCATCGGGATGCACCTGAACCGACAAATCGCGCCGCGCATCAATGAGCTTGATGAGTAGTGGAAATTCGGTACCAAAGCGGCTAAAGACATCCTCGCCCACCAGTTGGGCACCATACCGCTGGACAAGCTCAGTGAGCGTCAAGCCTTTGTCGGGCCCCTCGGCAACAACCGTCTCGCGGCCAGCCACACCCGAGAGTTCCCAACTCTCGCCAATGGGTTCATCACACGACGGCAACCCCTTGAAGGCTACCATCTCATCACCACCCCACAATACGGGCTTGAGAATACTATTGAAACGATATATCTGCATGACCATTAAAAAATTGATTCAACCGACAAAGATAGTGAAAAGTTTTCTAATTATGGTCTCCAACCTACAGATAATGGCAAGAACCCAATCAGACATTAGACGAAGACAAGGATCGACCAAATGATTTGGCAGATAAAATGGAGTCAAAATGAAAAGCAAGAATTATCCTCGGGAAGATAGGGCATCAACGTTCTTGACATTGGCCACCACCTGACCAAAGATGAATACCGGAGATGTGCCGAGGATGATCCATATCCAAGTCTTCAGGTCAAGAGGAGCGCAGTTGAACAATGGCGAAGCAAACTGTACAAGTGCAATCTGACCCACAAAGATGACTATAGCCACAGCCCAAAAGACCTTGCTGTCCTCTATGTTATTGAATGCCCACTTACCTGTAGCGAATGCCCTGGCATTGAGAATATTCCAGAACTGAAGGAAGACAAACACGCTGAAAAAGATTCCCATCTCATGAGGATTGATATTTGGATTGATGCCGCGAACAAATACACGGCCACCATTGGCGTCCTTCACGAAATAGTAGTACAATCCGATCATGAGCACAGCGAACAACACACCGCAAATCATGATGAAACGCATCATGACAGGAGTGATGATGCTTGCTTTGGAGTTGCGCGGTTTTTGGCGCATGAGCACACTATTGGGCGGCAGTGACGCCAAGGCAAGGGCAGCAAAGGTATCCATGATGAGGTTGACCCACAACATCTGGGTAACGGTGAGGGCCGGTTGCTTGCTGAAGAACGAGCAAACGGCAACAACCAAACAAGCACACACGTTTACCGTGAGCTGGAACAGGATAAAGCGCTGAATATTGCTGTAGAGCGAGCGTCCCCACAGGACCGCCTTGTTAATGCTGGCAAACGAGTTGTCGAGAATGGTGATATCGCTGGCCTCCTTGGCCACAGCGGTGCCATCGCCCATCGACATGCCCACCTGAGCCGCATTGAGAGCCGGAGCATCATTGGTTCCGTCTCCGGTGACCGCCACCACTTCGCCCTGCTTTTGGAGCAGGCGCACCAGTCGGGCCTTGTCATCAGGACGTGCCCGCGCCATGATCTTGATGGCGGCAGCACGCTTGGCAGCCTCGTCATCGGTAAGCGCGGCAAAATCAGGTCCAGTAATGATGGCATCGGCAGTATCCTCGTCGGTCCACAAGCCCACTTGGCGACCAATCTCGCGTGCAGTTGCTCCCGTATCGCCAGTGACAATCTTTACCTTGACGCCCGCATTGCGGCAATCCTGGATAGCTGCCGGCACATCGGGTCGCACGGGGTCACTGATGGCCACAATACCCAGCAGGGTGAGTCCCGACAATTTGCCGTTTTTCAAGTCATTGATGGCCTTATCGGGAGACATGTCGCTATTGAGTTCGGCACAAGCAAAAGCCAATGTGCGCATCGCCTTAGACTGGTAGTCCGTCAATTCATCAGAGACTTGCTTGAATGATACGCCACCATCCACCGTGTCACACATGTTCATGACAATCTCTGGAGCGCCCTTGACAAGAAGCAAGCGCTTGCCCGTGGTACTGTCGATAACGGTCGCCATATACTTTGTCATAGTCGAGAACGGCAGTTGGGCCAGCGCGTCGTCCTCGTTGCGAACGGTCATATAATCGATTCCCGCATCCTGGAGCCACAGCAGCAGTGCACCCTCGGTGGGGTTACCCAGTGCCACGATATTTGACGGGTCGCTGTCGTCGAGGAAGGCCGTGCTGTTGCAAGCGATACTTTCCCTTACAATTTCGCTAGAAGAGTCATCGGTGAGTTTGTCGCCATCAGGCAGTCCATAGAAACGCGCCTGATAGACCTGCATCTTGTTCTGGGTGAGCGTGCCGGTCTTGTCGGTACAGATGACCGTTGCAGCACCCATGGTCTCGCAGGCGTGCATACGGCGCACCAGGTTGTTGTGCTTAAGCATCTTGCGCATACTCAATGCCAGCGACAGGGTCACGCTCATGGGCAGGCCCTCGGGTACCGAAACAACGATGAGCGTAACGGCCAGCATCACCGTCTCGATAAAGTATTGGGCATCGGCAACAACGCCCTCACTTCCCACAAGGAAATACTCAACGATACGCCCAATCACGAGCAGAGCTGCCATGATATAGCTACCATGGGAAATGGTACGTCCCAAACGGTCGAGCTGTTGCGTGAGCGGGGTCTTGATGTTGTTATCGATTTGGGCATCACGATAGATCTTGCCATATTCGGTCAAATCACCTACTCTGTCCACATGCATGGTGGCATTGCCCTCGATGACCGTGCTTGCTCGTAGCAACACGTTGGCCGGATAAGTCGCCTCGGTAGCTGTGTCCGCCAAGGCCTTGTCGTGGGTTTTCCACGCTGATGGTTCGCCAGTGAAGGAACTCTCGTCAACAGTGAGGTTAAAGCTATCAATCAAGGAGCCGTCAGCAGGCACTTTCTCTCCTGTTTCGAGGATAACAATATCGCCCACAACGATGTCACAGCGCGGCACTTGGGTAATGTGTCCACCACGCACGACCTTGACTTTAACGTGGTCATCGGATTGATTGAGCAGGCGGAATTTCTTATTGGCATTGACCTCGACCAAGAAGCCCACTAGCGTTGCCAGCACGATGGCAATGAAGATACCCAGAGGCTCAAACAGGATGCTCACGCCCATTTTGAGCCAGAAAAACTCATATATCGACAACCCAACCGACAAGCCCAACGCAACAAGCAAAATCTTGATGAGCGGGTCGTCAAATTTCTTCAGGAACTGTTTCAACAATGATTCGTGGGCGGGAGGAGTGAGCACGTTTGAGCCGTGCTCTTGCCTACTGGCAATCACTTGGTCGGCGGTGAGACCTGTATTGGGTTTACTTTTAGCCATGTTCAGTCAATTTTCACAATTGCACACTCCTCTAGCGGCAATAATCATGCCAAAAACAAAAACCGCTTTGATTCGTCGAGAATGTGAATCAAACCGGTTTTGTGTTACTGTCCAGAGGTAATTTGTCGCGGTGCCGGCTGGCGGGTGAAGCGCGCCTTGTTGAAGATGGAGTCCCAACGGAGCTTGATCACGCCCCACAAGGCCTCAAAGAAGATGCTACTGTTCATCTTGCTCGTGCCAAACACGCGGTTGATGAACACAATGGGCACTTCCTTGATGATGAAGCCCATGCGGTAAGCCGTGAACTTCATCTCGATCTGGAACGCATAGCCCTTGAACTCGATAGCATCCAAATTGATAGACTGGAGCACCTCGCGACGATAGCAAACATAACCAGCGGTAGCATCGCGAACCTCCATGCCGGTAATGAGGCGGACATAGGCCGATGCGTAGTAGCTCATGAGCATCCTACCCATCGGCCAGTTGACGACATTTACGCCTGAAATGTATCTTGAACCGACCGCCACATCCGCTCCGCCAGTGGCACAGGTGGCCTGCAACTCGGGCAGTTTCTCTACCGGATGGGAGAAATCGGCATCCATCTCGATGATGTATTCATAGCCGTGATCCAAAGCCCACTTGAAGCCAGCGATATAGGCTGTGCCCAGGCCCAACTTTCCGGCGCGCTTAAGGATATTGATACGCTCGGGATTCTCATTGATCATCGACTCAACGATGGCAGCTGTGCCATCGGGCGAGTTATCATCAACAATGAGCACATCAAACTGGTGTTCAACAAGATTGAGCACAGCCTGGATGATGGCCTGAATATTCTCCTTCTCGTTATAAGTAGGAATGATGACTAAGCTGTCTGACTTCATTAGTGCTTATCGTTATCTTTTGTCGTCAATTTTGAAATACAAAAGTACAATATTTTTTGATAATAATGTATTTATTCAAACGATTATTTTAACAAACGCCGCATTTTTAAAACTTTTGTAACATTTCCAACAGTTTTAAGCGCGATTCAAGAAGCTGGTACTACGGCTAACGACAAAAAGCAACTTTTGGGGCATATGGTAGCAAAACGGCCACGCTAAAGCGAGGCCTTACTGCTGGTACGCTCTGTTTTTCACGTGAATTGTCGTGAATTTACCATTAATTCATGAGATTTTCATGAAAATGATAAATATGGGCACAAAAGCAAGATAAATAAGGAGACACATTGCTAGCGGCGGATGAGGCGGGCGAGGTAGTCGTAGTGTTCTCCACGGGCGATGATGTCGCAGCGGTAGCCGTGGGCCTCGGCCTGCTCGATGAGCGTCTCGGGGTCGATGAAGAGCCAGGGGAAGGGTTCGCCCTTGACATTGCGATACTGCATCTGGTAGGTCAGTTCGCCATAGTAGCCGTCAATGCCCGTGAGGTCGATAAAACCGTCCTCTTCCTCAAAGATGTAGCAGATGTCGCTGGAGTCGCACAACACCTGGCCACCAGGAGCCAACATAGTGTCGAGTTGCATAAAAAACGCTGTCATACAGGAGAGCGTGCCCACGATGCCGATGCCGTTCATGAGCATAAGGATGGTGTCATACTGGCCATCGAGGGTGAAAAAGTCCTGTTCACGCACGTCCAGTACTCCTCGCTCGCGCATCGTCGCAACGGCGAGGGGCGAGATGTCGATGGCAGTCACCTGCTTGCCCATCGCCTGCAAGGCTAGCGAGTGGCAACCTGCTCCGGCGCCTACGTCAAGGATGGCACCAGTGGCAGCACGCAACGCTTCCTGTTCCAGAGCGGGCATGTCGTCAAAGGGGCGAAAGAGCGTAACAACAGGGATCTCGTCCTCTTCAAACATGGGCGAGAACACCCGCAGCCGTGCCGCCTTACCACTCTTGTGATAGTCGGCAATGGCACGGCCCATAGGATCGTGGTCGGTATTCATCAGCGGATAAAATGAGTGCCCTGCCAGGGTTCATACTCTGGTGACTGGGCGGTTCCTGATTTGAACTGCTTGATCATCCAGGCCATGTTACGGGCCATGGTGCGCATCGTCTGCAAGCCCTCGGCATCCTGCGCGACATCTCCCGGCTCACGGCCATAGGCAATGTTCCAGTACTGTGAGGTGACCAGCGGCATGTTCACCATCTGGAACGGCATCTGCAAGGTCTGGAAGGCGGCAGTTGCGCCACCACGACGGCAGATGGCCACCGCGGCAGCGGGTTTGCCTGCTACCTGTGCCCCAGCAAAGAGCATGCGGTGAATCAGATTGAGCACGTTGCCAGTCGGGGTGCCGTAGTAAACCGGGGAGCCCACGATGAGGCCGTCGGCAGCGTTCAGCTTGTCAATCACCTCGTTGCACAGGTCATCGTTAAACACACAGTGGCCATCGCCCTTCGTTGCACATGTGCCGCAAGCGATGCAACCGCGCACAGGCTTGGTGCCAATCCACACGATTTCGGTCTCAAGGCCTTGCTCTACAAGGGCTTGAGAGGCCTCATTAAGGGCCTGATAGGTGTTGCCCCGTTCGTGGGGCGAACCGTTGATAAGTAGTATTTTCATTTTTTTAGTCCTTAGTTGTTAGTTGTTAGGTGATGGCATTACCTAAAGCCTAAAGCCTAAAGCCTAACACCTAATAGCTATAGCCTTTATCATACCTTTGTCATGTGGTAACCCATGGTCTTGAGCTGCACGGCCATGCCCATCTGGTACATCGCTTGAAGGCAGACGATATAGGCCTTGAATGCCTCGGCCGTGCCTGGCTCGACATCCAAGCGGAACAAGGCGCGCTTGGTTCGCTCGGCACAGTCGCCCACCAGCTCCTGCAACTGCTCGGCAGCATCGCTGTGCACGTCGAGTACCTCGTCCATAATGTACTCGTCAAGGTTGTCAAAGCCGCGCTTATCGCGCATGGGAGTGTAGAGGTCCTCGACGTCGGCATAGCGTTCCCAGTCGGTGTCCCAGTACTTGGCCACCGCCATGCCGATGAACATCATCCAGCCCAGCGAGGCGATGGGATATTCGGCAAACTCACGTGCCCCGTCAGGCAAGTAGGCCTCGGCAATAGCGGCCCACTTGGCCTCCACGTCGGGGCACTCGGGCATTCGCTCGTCCACGGCACCGCGCTGCACCAGGTAGCGGTGCAGGTCCTCGTGCAATGTTGTAACAAACTCCTCCATTTTGTCTATAATTTTGATTCTCCTGCAAAGATATGAAAATAATTACATTTCCTTTGCCTGATGACAATGGTTTTTATAGGATGGTTGCTTTTTGACATGGTGGGGGAAGAAACGGGGCACGTAATTTTGCAGCGTGATTAATGCTCGCTGGCCTCGCAGGTTTTAGGCTCTAGGTTTTAGGCTTTAGGTTTTAGGCTTTAGGAAAGGCCAACTCCTAACTTCTAACTCCTAACTCCAAACTTCTAACTCCAAACTTCTAACTCCTTATGCGACCAGCGACAAAACTTTGAATTTAAAAAAACAGAAGAACCATGAAGACACCAACAAACCATGAAGAGCACACACGGGTGCTGAGGGCAGCCTACCAGGCGTGGATGAACGCGGCTGGGCTGCGGCAGGCCCGGCTCAGAAACAAGCGGTTCACCTATGGAGACCAATGGGGCGACCTGGTGAGGGGACCCCAAGGCAACCTGATGACCGAGGGCGAACACCTAGCCCACCAGGGCTGTGAAAGCATCACCAATAACCTGATCAGGAAGATGGTGAAGACGATCGTGGGCCGTTTCCGTTCCCAGTACATCAAGAAGGACGACGAGAGCTCCCCCACTCCCTTGAGCCTAATCGGCCAACACAATGAACTCGACGAACTAGACAGCCGCGCGCTGGAGGAATTCCTGATCTCGGGGTGTTGCATCCAGCGGGTTGAAACCACCAATGAGCCGGGCCGTGATGAGCAAGTGAGGGTAGATAACGTGAACGTGAACCGCCTGTTTGTGAACACGATGGGCGACACCCGCGCCTGGGACTGCGAACTCATCGGGCAATTGCATGACCTGAACATCGCCCAGCTGCTGCGCCGCGTGGCGGGTAGCAATCCGCGCAAGGCCGCATGGGTGAGGCGGCTGTACACCGACAACGCCGAGAGCCGCCTCATCGACTTCACGACCCGCCTGGGTGCCGACTCGCAACTGGGGACCGACTTCTGGCATGCGCCCGATGGCAAGTGCCGCGCCATCGAGGTGTGGACGCTCGAGAGCCGCGAGGTGGTCGTGTGCCACAACCGCCGCGAGGGCACCCTCACCGTTGAGCCCGCCAGCGCTCTGCACCGCCTGAAGAACACACCCGAGGTATCCACATGTTGGGATATCGCCACCATGTGGCACTGCCGGTGGTACAGCCCGATGGGCGACCTGTTGTGCGAGTATGACTCACCCTGGCCCCACGGCAGCCATCCGTTTGTCATCAAGCTCTATCCGCTCACCGACGGCGAGGTGCATGCCGTGGTCGAGGACCTGATTGACACCCAGAAACACGTCAACCGCATGATTTCGCTGCTGGATCAGGTGATGCGCAGCAGTGCTAAGGGAGTGCTGCTGTTCCCCGAGACCGCCCTGCCCGACTGCTGGACCTGGGAAGACGCGCGCCGTTGCTGGTCGAGCGCCAACGGCTTGCTGCCCTACAACCCGCGTTACAGCGAGGCCAAGCCCGAGCAGGTGAGCAGTAACGGGACAAACATCGGGGCCTACCAGATGATTGAGTTGCAGATGAAGCTGTTTGAGGAAATCAGCGGCGTGAGCGGCGCCCTGCAGGGTAAGAATCCCACGGTGAACAGCGCGGGCGTCTATCAACTGCAAAGCGAGAATGCCAACATCGCCTTGAGTGACGTGTTTGACACATTTGAGGCCTTCCGCCGCCAGCGTGACCGCAAAATGGGGGCATTGGCCTCATGATAGTGCGAGCGCACAGCAATGCCAAGAGACTCTAGTTTAATTGTTTTTCAGTTAGTTATCCACAAGAAAACGAGAGATTGCTGCAAAACACTCGATTGAAACATTGATCGAGCTTCGCTCGAGAAATTTAAACAAATTAAATATAAAAAATTATTATAAAAATTTCAATTACATCAATTTTAATACAAAATTTGTTTTAATTTCCCGAAACTTGGCGGCATCTCAGCCATTGAAGTAAACTTCATGGCCTTCGATTTGCTCAAGTTTTCCCGCCCGAAGGGCGGTTAATATTCCAGCTGATGAATTATGACATAGCATTCACATCAGATGACTTAGGCATTGCTCTAATTGGGTTGAAGTCACGCTAAGGCGTCGATTATATAAATCCTTTATTATTCACCTTAATTATTTATTATCAACATGGAAACACAAGATCATCCTGAACAGGAAACGGTGACTCCACCACCTTTTCACGCCGATGAAGAGCCTGAAGAGATGCCGACCGCCTCCCCCACCCTTGCCGACAAACTAGGCAGCATGGGGCTGGACGAAAGCACGACCAAACGGCTCACCGAACTCACCGCTGGCCTTGAGCCACACGCGGTAACGACTGAACTGCTCACTACCATCGTCCACGGCATCACCCACGATGATGACGTGCAGAATGCCGACGCGGCCGGCTATCTACGTGGGCGAAACGAGAAGATCGAAGCAGTCCTGCACCCGCAACCCGAAGAGGATAGCAACAATGCGGGCCTATCCATCAACTTTCCCCGCTACTGCCACCGCAGCATCTGGGACTAATCACAAAACAACAAACTTTAATCTTTAAACTTTTTCAAAAACCATGAACGTTATCAAAATCAAAACTGCGTTGCGCTGGATCAGCAACCACAAGAAATTAGTTATCTTTGTCATCACCATGATTCTTATCGCCATCTTGTCCTCGTGCCTCACTGATGGCGGTAGCGCCAGTCTGGCAGTGGGCATGATCATCGCTGGTGTTGAGGACGGCAAACATGTCGTCGAGGGACCGCTAACCACCGAACTTGCCCGCGAAGGCTCTCCTGACCTGCTGCTCAACGAGATTGACCAGCAAATCGTGAAAATCCGCCCCATGTCCACGCCCATCGACCAGATTTCGAGATATGCGGGCAGCAAACACGCGGGAAGCATGGTCGTCGATTATTACAGCGTTGACACCAAGCCGACAGTCACTAAGTTGACCGATTCCATTCCCGCGTCTGACGTGAGTGAGGGTGACGAAACACCCATCATTGTCATCCACACCAATAACAACGACATGTTTGACCCCACCGACACTATCCTGGTGCAGAACGTGTCGGGCTATGACAGTAACGGCGTGACCGAGAGCGGTCAGGATCTCATGCTCTATGTCATCAACCGCACTAACGAAGGTGTTGCGGTCATGGCCGTGAATGGTCCCACTATCGCTGGTGTGCCCAACTGTTTTCCCGCCATCTCGAGTGGTGTCAGACTGATCCGCATGGGTCGTGCAGCCAGCGAACTCGATGTGCAGTCACCCCAGTTTGAGGCCCTCCCCAAGAAAAGCCGCAACCTGTGCCAAATCTTTAAGATGCAGGTCGAGCAGTCCACCTTGCAGCGCCTGTCTAACAAGGAGGTGGGCTGGACGATGAGCGACCAGGAGGAGGCCGCGGTCTATGACATGCGCATGGGCATCGAGAAGTCCTACCTCTTTGGCGTTGCGCGCCAAATATGGGACCCCTACAAGAAAGAGCACGTCTATTTCACTGGCGGAATCTGGAACCAGGCGGGCAAGAATTTCTATCTGGAGTCGACGACCGAGTTAAACGAGGATACGCTGGTGAACCTGATGCGCGAGGCCTTTACCGGCAACACTGGCAGCAAGCGTAAGATCCTGATTGGCGGCAGCGGCTTGATCAGCAAGATCAGCAAACTTGAATATACCCGCATCATCCATGCCGGCCAGCATGTGAGCAAATGGGGTATAGACTTCGCTGAGTTACGTAGTAAATTCGGTTGCCTTTACCTGCTGTTGAGCGAGGTGTTTGACGAGGTGGGATTGAAGGAAAACGGCATCGTCATCGATCCCGAGTATATCCAGAAGTACACCCACATCCCCTTCAGCACCGAGCAGTTGAACCTCAAGAAGAGCGGCGTGCGCAACGTTGATGCACTGGTGATGACCGAGGCCTCTTGCCTGGTATTGCGCTACCCCAAGGCCCACATGCGCATCCTGACCCGATGAAGTACCGAAGCGCACAATTCAACCCCCACCAGCACATGAAATTCTAAACATGCTGGAGCGTAATATCCTCATATAATGAGGGCAAGACTTAACGACATCACATCGTTGAGCCTTGCCCTTGCTTTTTTATCTAATATCTACCTTACTGGGAGACGATGATGTCAATCACGTTGTTGACGTCACTGATGTTCACCTCGTTGTCCTCGTTGACATCGCCCTTGAGCTGGGGTGCGACACCAAAGATCGACACACCAATCACCTGGCCTAACATTTCGGACAAATCGATGTCGATGTTGGCAGTGATTGCCGTGTTGATGAAACGTGAAGTCATGTCGATGGGAACTTCGCCCAACAGGGGACCCATCCACTCACCCTCGCCATAATTGGGATCATCGCCAGGAGTGATGCTGACCGGACCGTTGAAACGGATGGTGGTATATCCATATTCATCAACACCCTCGACATTAGCGAGTTCAATATTTCCCACGGGCAAAGCAATACCTTCAGCCATAAGGATGAAGTTCTTGAGTGTCAACGTGTAAACATCACCGTTCTTGACAACCTCGACAGGCACTTGGTCCTGCTCGGTGCTCTCGCCATTGATGGTCACCTTGAGATGACAACCATAGGAAGTGGCATTGAGTGCCATAGCGCAGCAAACAGCTGCAAACATTAAAAATAATTTCTTCATTGCTATTCTATTTTTTTGAGTGATTAATTTGCAGGAAAACTGCCGGTCAACAGGAAGTCGATAAGCGAGGTCACATCGGCAATATCGATTGCACCGCTACCGTCAACATCGGCATTATATTCATTGACATCACCACCAGCGAGCAAGTAGTCGATGAGGGCGGTCACATCGGCGATGTTAACCGTGCCGCTATTGTCCACATCACCCTTCATGCCGGCTGTAGCAGGGAC
Source organism: Muribaculaceae bacterium (assembly GCA_016290325.1). Taxonomy (GTDB): domain Bacteria; phylum Bacteroidota; class Bacteroidia; order Bacteroidales; family Muribaculaceae; genus Sodaliphilus. The sequence goes on along the minus strand of JAEETL010000014.1, from coordinate 40,568 downwards.
ATTAATAATATAGGAGGTAGCTGTCTGCAGGTCGCCCGAAACGGTGCTAATGGCGATGCGGTAGCCGTTGTCGGTCTGCTCCATGGTCTTGGTGACCACGGCGCTAGCGCCAGTCACGTCGGCTGTGAAGTCGTCAAGGTTGGGGTCGCCGTCCATGACGAGGGTATAGTCGGTAACCGCGGGATTCCAGCCCTGCAGGGTCGCACCCTGGTAACGCAGGTCGGTCATCTGAGCCAGATAAACGAGCTGCATGTCATCGACGTAGAGAGCATCGTTCTTGCTGCCCTGGCCTGGATTGCCATTGGTCGAGAATGTGACGAAGATCGCCTCGCTGGCAGCTCCATTGGCGGCATAGCTGTCATAATCGAAGGGGAAGGAATACTGAGTCCAGTCACCAGCGGGGATCTGACCTCCCACGATGCTGCCCGACAGGTTGGTATATTCCATATCCACGGGCTCCTGATAGTAGGTGCCATCAAAAGTCTTCACACTGACGCTGGCCTTGTTGTTGGCGTTGGCAGTGCCCTGGGTGTACTTCATCCACACGTTGAACACGTCGGGCTTGGCATACAGGGGCATGTAGAACAGGTCGCCGTTGGCGTCGGTCTCAGTCGAGGTCTTGTCCATCTCGGCATGGTTAGAAAGGCTGGAGGCACTCATCGCACCGGCCATGAGGCGGCCGTTGGTCATGGTGCCGTTTGCAACGATGCCAATGATGGAATTAGCGGTCATCACGGCACTATAGCCGGTAGCGCCAGTGCGAACGTCCTGGCTTTTCTCCAGTTTTACAAGAGCTGCCGAAGTGCCGGCATAGGTACCGCCAGCGCTCTTGAATCCGTGCCAGCGGTCAGGCTCGCCAGTGCTGGCTGTCCAGGCCTCAAAGCCGCTGTTGGGCAACTGGAAGTGATCGTACACGTTGTCAAATCTTGCGGTGATCTCGCCTGGGATGTTGATCTCGGCGGTCATCATTCCGTCAATGTAGCGGGCAAGCACGATGGCATGCTTCATTGTGCCACCAAATTGCACATCACGCTCAGCGCTATAGACGGTAATTCCATTAACAGTGGCACCGGGGACTGAGAACAGTGATACACTACTGATGCCAAAAGGAGGAATCACGAAATTGATATTGTCCACGCCAGTGGGGTTGGTTTCGATGACCACCTCACCGTCATTGGACGTCTGGGTATTACCATTCATGGTAACAGTCCAAGTGCCGTTAAAAACGATGTTAGATGCATTGCTGACCATGATAGTCATCAATGCCATACTAATCACAAAGATAAATTTTCTCATTTTTCTTCTATGTTATTTAATGATTTTCACTTGATGCGATAGATGATGCCCAGCGTGCCATACAAGGGCCGCAGGGTCTCCACAGAATGGAAATCGCTCTTGAACAGGCCGCTCAGGCCATAAGTCAACTCGGCAAAAGCCCCCCAGTGGCGGTGAATCTGCCAGTCAGCGCCCACATCTAAGCCCCACTGCATGTGACGCATATTGGCGTCAAAGTCAAAGTCGCCACGGTCGCCAGGCTCTGACCCCATCTCAATCTTGGGTCCCACAGGTGTGCCCTCACGCAGGTAGCCGTCATAGGCCCATCCCCAGAAACGACGATTAGTGAGCCATCCCATGAAAAAGCCGCCTCGCAGTGTCCACTTATCGCTCAAGCTATAAGCGGCCTGGATGGGCAGGGTGAGCCTGCGCTGCGTCGTCTTGATACACACATTGCCGTTGAAGATTCCTTTAAGCGATTCCTCGCCACGCACCACCTCGATGTCATAATTCTTAACTCGGCTATCCACATCCATACTGCCCAGCTCGAAACGCAGCCCCGAGTGCAGCGACCAGCGCTCGTTTAACGGATAGGAAGCTTCGACTGCAACCGTGAAGTTGAAACCGGGGTTGTAGCTGTTGATGCCACGAATCTCGTTGCTTATATGGGTAGGCACAGTACCACCCAGGGCATATCCCAAACGCACGTCATAACTCAAGCTATCGAGCACCGTGGCGTTCACACCCATTGTCGTGGTAATGACAAACAGTATAACTGAAAGGATTGTTTTTATGTTGGTCATTGTCAACTTATATTATTATTCTTCATGCGTGCAGATGAGCCGAACTTTATCCACACACAAGCGGCTACCGATAGCACCGATAAAGTCGCCTCCCCGTCGGCTCGATGAGAAGACGATGGCCAGGCTATAGCCGCGGTTAGCCAGCAACTGCTCGTCAATTGCCTCTCGATAAACAAATTTCGCATCCCAAGCTGTCCACGACGTGGTGGGCTTGTAATATCCCAAATTGGCAATAGCCACAATCTGATTGCTTGACAGCACGTTGTCACCGTAAAGCACCACCTCGTTGCCCGCGGCATCGTGATTGCGGTAAAAGACCGCATACACGTCGGCCGAATCAACGCGGCCCTCAATAGGATTGCCGTAGAAATCTTGAACCGTTGGTCCAGGCTCATAGGTGTAGTAGCCCGTGAAATGATCAGGACGGCTGGTGAATGGTATGCCGAAACGAGTAGCATGCAGGTGGTCACTCATTGCTATCCTGATGTCAAAAGTGCCCAAGAACATGTTTCCTGCCGCCAACCGCTTGTTAGCCATGCGTCCAAATGGTCCAGTGTCGCGGGTCATCAGGCACACTGCAGCACCATCATAACCATCAGCCAAGGGGGTGGTCGGATAATCCTCGGGCAATGCCGTGCTCATCGAAATGCGGTATCCGGCATTAGCCGTTGCCCAGTCATTGCCCAGCGAACCGTCGGGCAAGACGTTATGCCACTGGTAGTAGCGCTGAGTGGCCGTTTCCAGTTCATAATGTTCAAAGTCATAACACAGCGTGTCGGCAACAGTAACCAGTGTGGGAACAATGTTCACCCGATAAGTGCGTTGCCACTTGCCGTCCTGGGACGTGACTGTGTAAATGACCGGTCCGTTAGAGAAGTCATGGGTGGTGCCGCTCGCCGGTATCACTGTAGCGCCTTGAGACAGCGTCAAGACGGGCGCGAGAGCCGTCACGTCGGCATCGCCTCGCACGGCAAACGTAATAACGCTATCGGTTGAGAGGACAACCTGCATCGAGTCAGTCGCCTGAAAGAAAAAGCGCTCTGGACTCGACACATGGAGGGTCACGGTCTCAATATCGGCTTCACAGCCATCGGGCTCATCACCACATGACGTGTTTAGAGTCATCATCAGCGTTGCTAACACCCCGATTATGAGATGCCTATAATTGCGTATGATACAGTCCATTCTATCGAAGTTACTTAAAAACGTGCAAAATTAGACATTTTATTTTTAACTCAAATGAATGAATACACTTTTTTTATAAGAATAAGCCTTAAAACTTGCATTCTTAACATCTAAATCATCGAAATAACATAGGTTAACCTAACGTTTGCAGACGCAACGGCTCATTCATCGATTATTGAAAACATTGGATTTTTTTAGGTTATAGTTGTTTATTCAAAGAAAATAGCTACTTTTGTGGTCTTGATTATGTTTTACGGGCCTAATCCCCCTTAAAACACATAATTGATGGATATTCCTGTGTATCAACACATTAGCATGAAACAATTGGCAATCGACCAAGTTCATGTGATTAATGGATATGCGATAGCATTCATCAGATAACATGAGAAGAGAACACTAACAGATGGAACAACTGCTAAATAAATTGATGGACCTGAGGATTCTCCGGTCATTTAAGGTAAAAACCACCCCAAGGTGGATCATCTTGTTGCTGGACATGCTTATTGTCCTAACCAGTTATGTAGCAACAGTGATTGCCGATATGTATTCGTTGCACATTGTGACAACCGCATTGAACACACTGTTTGTTGGTGCTATCGTTGTTGGCGTTTATTTTATTGTTTCATACATCTCAAAGAGTTATACCTGCGTTATCAGGCTCTCGGTTATCGAGGACTTGTACCGAATCTTCATGGTTGTGGTGATCGCCACGATTATCCTATCAATTATCAATGCCATATGGCTAGCGATAACCCATCAAGAACTCACGAAATTCTGGAACATTCTGGTTATCGGTGCATTATCATTCTCGGTAATGATGATTGAGCGATTGTGCATCAAGTATCTATACATGCGCATGAACAGTGCTACCGAGGGGCGCAAACGAGTGCTAGTTTTGGGCACGACGTTCAACTCGGTATTCCTGGCTAACGCTCTTAAAGGCGAGATTGGTGGCAAATACCTGCCAGTAGGACTTCTCAGCATTAACCCCAATGCCAGCAATTCAGAAATTAACGGCTTGAGAGTCTATAAGTTTGATCCCGCGACCATGAATGACATGTTCGCAGAAAACAATATCGAGGGGCTTATTTTTGATGCTAAAAGCAATAACCTGATGAGTAGCGGTTTTGCCGACTATTTTATCAAAAATGACATTCCCTTGCTGGCCATGAATAAGGTGGCCGAGTTTGAGCAGGATGACTCTAAAAGCCAAGACGAGCAAGGCATTTCCACCTATATTAAAGAAGTGCAGATCGAGGACCTGCTGGGTCGCGACCCTATCGTGCTGAACAATCCGCTGGTGAGCAAGCACATCAACGGTTCCTGTGTGCTCATCACAGGTGCTTGTGGCTCTATTGGCAGTGAGATTGTCAGACAGGTAGCCAACTACAATGCCAGCAAAATCATTCTGTTTGACCAGGCCGAGACTCCGATGCACGACATCGCGTTGGAGATGAGAAAAGCTCATCCTAAGGCCGATATCGTGCTGTTCATGGGCGATGTACGAAATCGTGCCCGCCTTGAAGAAGCCTTCAAAGAATACCGTCCTTGCTATGTGTTCCACGCAGCGGCCTACAAACATGTGCCCATGATGGAAATCAACCCCACCGAGGCCATTCTTGCCAATGTAATGGGATCACGCAACGTGGCTGACATGGCACTTAAATATGATGTTTACAAGTTTGTGATGATCTCGACGGACAAGGCGGTCAATCCGACCAATGTGATGGGCTGCACCAAGCGTCTGGCTGAGATTTATTGCCAGTCATTGTTCTTTGACGCTCAGCGTAAGGGAAAGAAAACCCAGTTCATTACCACCAGGTTTGGCAATGTGCTGGGCAGCAACGGCTCGGTAATCCCACTGTTCCGCAAACAAATCGCCTCGGGCGGCCCCGTTACTGTTACCCATAAGGAAATCATCCGCTACTTTATGACGATACCTGAAGCCTGCTCGCTAGTGCTTGAGGCGGGCTGCATGGGTAACGGTGGTGAGATTTACATCTTTGATATGGGTGAGCCTGTAAAGATCTACGACATGGCGCGCCGCATGATCTCGCTTGCCGGTCTCAAGCCCGATGTTGACATCAAAATTGAGGAAATCGGTCTGCGTCCTGGCGAGAAACTTTATGAGGAATTGCTCAACGATAAGGAGAAGACCACTGCAACCGTCAATAAGAAGATCATGGTTGCCAAGGTTAAGACTTATGAGTATCAGGATGTTTGTGCTCACATTAACAAGATTATCGAGTTTGCCTCTAAGGGCGATGTTCATGAGATGATTTATGCCATGAAAGAGTTTGTACCCGAGTACAAGAGCATGCATAGCAAATTTGAGGCTATCGATAAAGAGATTGAAAACGAGAAAAAGCCCGAGTCGGTCAATGCCGTGCAACCTAATGCCGAATAATGAAATCATCATTATAGACGTCTAAAAAGGCAGAGCCCTAACCGGGTTCTGCCTTTGTTTTTTATTCAACTCTGATGAACTACCTTCTTTCTTCCCTCATGAAATGATACTGATCACGAGGGCGCCAATTGCGAGTCAAAATCCACATTGTCGTAACGGCAAAGATAAGCGTGAGAATAATCATAGCCAAGAGCATGTATTTGGAGAGCATGCGTCCCATAACAGCAGCATAGATGTCACCCATGCGATTAACCACCAATTGCATGGCAGTTTCATAATCGAGCCAAAGGACAATGCTCATCGAGAAAGGAATGAGTGACATCGCGGCATAGCTAGTGATCACGCCCATCCTGCCCCTATAATTACCGAACACTTTGCGAAGGACCTCGGCAATGCAGCCAAAGCCGATGCAGCCGATGGCAAAATACTCATGCCCCTCGCCAATCAGGAAATTGAACATGAGCAACAGCACAGCGCAGATAATGGCTACACACGGTATGGGGAAACGCTGGCAAAGCTTGAAATAGGGCCATGCACCAACAACGGCCAAAAAGACAGCGCTATAAGTCCAACCAAATGGATGCAAAAAGCCCAAACACTCTACCACAAAAAATGCCAACACATACAATCCAGCTAATATCAATACCTTGATTGCTCCTTCCATGACCTTATAGATTGATTAAAATTTCGGCAAATTTACACTCCTTTTTATGATTTTACAAGAAAAATGGGAATAAATTGATATTTTCACACCCAAATCAACTCCATAATTCTATAAAGTGAACTCGAAAAAATGTGCTATCGCCAAGGCCCATTAAAACCGCAAAACAGTCAAAACGATAGCCCTTATTAGGCTTTAGTCGTATCAAGACTGCACATCAGATGAGAACAGGAAATGATTGATCTTTCTCATGAGTATGCTCAGCAAATAGGCCAAAACGATACATAATGGGATACTCAAAACAGCTCCCGAAATCGGGCCAAAAACCAATTGCATAGCCCTGAGACAAATGCGTTCATGCAATAAATAAATCTCCAGAGTGATCCCGCCAACAAACACAAGACACTTATCGATAACAGAAGGACATTTGTTTAATAACATGACCATACCTGCAAGTGCCGGAATGGAAAGGAAGAAGTAAGCTATCCTTTGGTACCCTTCATATATCTCCATATTGCCAATAATCGGAATCAGCACAATAGAAAGCAAACAAACAGGTAAAATCAGCCAACTGTTTATGACCTTCTTATTATAAACCAAAGCAGCCAAATGAAACCCTAAGAAGAATATGGCAAACCTATTCAGCATGATGGCCAATGTTGGGAACAGCAGTCCCAAATAATGACAAACTATCAACGTAATGAAGGGAATTAAGATGGATAGTTTGTATTTCATCAGACCGAAATAAAACGGCGCAAGCAAATAACATATCAATATCTGCCCGATAAACCAGAAATAGCGTTGGTCATCGATTATACACAAGCCCGAGAGGTTAAACAAATAATTACCTATTTCAAATTTCTGGTTATGAGCAAAATATGGTGCTGCTACGATGAGATAGGTAGGGAGGATTCGTAAAACCCTCTTCTTGTAAAAACTTAGCTTATCTTGGTTTTTGGATAGAGAGAAAAACAGTCCAATCGCAGAAATCACCAGAAAGAATTCTACACCGACAACGCAAAAAGGCGTATATCTAGAGTTTAAATACAACCCGCAATGAAAAATCATAATCAAGAGCATCGAAATGCCCATCAACTGACTTCTTTTTTTGCTGAAATCGGAAAAGTCAAATTTCATGTCTAGAGATTGTTTTAGTGATTGATTTACTATTCCCCCATAAAGAAGAAGGCCTATTACATGTATAGAAGAGGGGGAGCCAATATGGCACCACCCTCATCATATCTATTGTCTTGAATGTGTCGAAGAAAAGACTTAAAACTCCTCTTTCTCCTTGGCTATATTGCGATAAGCGAGCTTGTCCTCAAGATACTCCTGGGTTGCGATGAGTGTTGGCTTGGGGAGTTTCTCGTAATACTTCGAGATCTCGATCTGCTCACGATTCTCACTGATTTCCTCAAGATTGTCATTCATAGTTGCAAATTCCTGGAGCTTTTTCTCCAGATCAGACTTCATCTCGGCAGCAATCTGGTTAGCTCGCTTACTGATGATGCATACGGTCTCATAGATGTTGCCAGTGGGCTCAGCCATCTCGATAATGTCATGCACAGTTGTGGTAAGCGGGGCGTTGGTTTTTTTGTAATCCATGTCTTAACTTATATTATGTTGATGATGTTTACTATGTTTAATTACCATTCACAAACTTGTTGGCAATCTTAAAAATATTGTCAGCTTCCTTGCGCATCTTGCTCTCAGGAAAATCATTGATAAATGAATAATACTCGTCAATCACCGAGCGGAAACGATCCTGCTTTTTCTCCTCAACGCTTTCACTGGCTTCTTTGAAGCGCGCACGAAGCACCAACATTTGCAAGTCCTCTTTATATTTGCTATAAGGATAGCTCTTGATAGCGTTTTGGGCAGTTATCACAGCGCTCTCATAGTTGTTTCCCATGTAGTTACCCAAATTGTAATACAGGGTAGCATTCTGCAACTCCTTGAGCACCAGTTTGTCCTGTAATTCAAAGACTGCAGCTTGGGCTATCGACACTTTATCGCTCCTGGGGAAGTAATCCAGGAAAGCCTGCAACTCTTCCATGGCCTTAATGGTCTCGCTCTGGTCGAGCTGGGCATCAGGAGAATCGAGGTAATAGCCATAACCAGCGTAGAAACGGGCCAACTCGGCATACTCTCCACGAGGGTAGCGCTGATAGTACTGCTTGAAATACATTCCTGAATTCAGGTAGTCCTGGTTCTCGTAGTAGCTCAACGCCAACAAATAAAGTGACTCCTCGGCCTTAGGTGTGCCGCGAAAAACAGGCACCAATTCACTCAGGATGGTATATGCCTGGGCATAACGCTTGTTCTCAAAGGCTTTTTGGGCATAAGCATACTTGTATTCAAGGTCACTACTTTTCATCACCTTGTTATACTCACCACAGCTCATGAGCACACAAGCTATCGCCATTATTATCGATAATCTCTTAATCATTGAACAGCATTTTGCGCAATTAGCCCGCAAAATTAGATATTTTTTATAAGATGTGCAAGCAACAATAGCAAATAGCAAAAATATTTCGCAAAATTTAACGCGATTGAGGGTGCTAATCGCCTGTCATCCTCAGTTTGACACCTGCTTTACCCCAAACAACCAATGGGCCAGGAACGGGCTGAGACGGATGATGTTGCTCACCAGCAAACTGGCGACAATAACTATTATTGCAACGGTCGACGATGCCAAGAACTCAAGAACCGGCATAGGATGATCCTTGAACACGGTAACAAAAGTGAGGTTTTCGGGTAGGAAAAAATAATGAATCAAATAGATGTCGAGCGTTCTGCGCCCAACAAATTGCATGGCACGGCCCAAACGATGCTCCTTGGAGAACACGGCCTGATTCTTCCTGAAGAAGGTGAAAACAATCACAATTCCAGTAAAAGACAGGAATGGCAGTACCACCCCACCATTGATTGGCAGAGCCTTGGCAAATGCGTTATCGAGAAAATAAAATAGCAAACAAACCATCACGAACCATTTTCCTTCTAGTAAATTCTCTACTTTTTTGAAATGCTTTCTGGTGAGTATGCCTAATACAAAAAAGATGAAATGATGCCAACGGTCTACGCTTAGTAATGACAGAACATCATCAGGCACTGGGACATAGCTCTTGTACCCCGGCCAAACAACAAAGTAAACACACAAACCTACCAGCACCAGCACAATGTCTACCCACCATTTGCGACAAATGGACATAACGGTCACATAGATAGCATAATAAACGAACAGCACGAAGGTGAACCAATAACCAAACTTGCCCACCTCAAACAGTCCTTCCATCATGCTCTTGTCGTACGTGAACACATAGACCGCAAAGAAGATGAAAGGTGTAATTAACAGAACCGGTATCTTCTTTTTGAAAAACTTAACTATCTGACCAACATTCCATTTCATATCAGCTTTATACATCACAAAGCCGCTGATGAAAAAGAACAAAGGCATGACTACTTGCAATACAAAGGCTACATACGTGTAACCACGCCCGAACACGCCAAAACAAAATAATGACACATGACACACCACAACGAGGAACATAGTGAAGCCGCGAAGGGCATCAATATACTCGATACGCTTTGTGCCAGCCTGTCCCGATTGGGGTGAGTTAGTTGTATTCTGTATTTCCATTGATGAATTAAAAATTCCGCAACCGTCTGTGGAAGAATTGCAATTATGGGATGCAAAATTACTAAAAAACCTGACACAAGGACAAAAGGGCACCATTTTTATTACCCAGCGTGCCATGCTGGGTCAATAATGCCTCAATTTATTCAGATGTTCAATGAAAAAGTGATTGCTTTTTCGTTGGCTTGACAATAGACTGCCGATTTTTTATTACTTTTGTAAAATTAATCAAACTTTAAAACTGAATGACACTATGAAGATTGGAGATAAGATTCCCGAATTCCTGGGTTTGGACGCCAATGGCAACGAAGTGAAAGCCAGCGATTTTGCCGGTAAGAAACTCATCATTTATTTCTACCCAAAGGACAACACGCCTGGATGCACTGCCGAGGCATGCAGCCTATCTGAAGGCTATGGCGCGCTCAAGCGCGCAGGTTTTGCTTTGCTGGGTGTGAGCAAGGACAGTGCTGCAAGCCACCAGAAGTTTGCCGATAAGTACAGTCTGCCCTTCCCGCTCATCGCTGACACCGACACGGCGCTGAACCAGGCCTTCGGCGTATGGCGCGAGAAAAAGATGGCTGGCCGCACCTACATGGGCACCGTGCGCACTACCTTCATCATCGATGAACAGGGTGTGGTGAAGCACATTATCGAAAAAGTGAACACTAAAGACAGCGCAAACCAGATTTTGGAACTCGGATTATGAAAAAGTCATTTCTTATTATCATGATGATGGTGCTGGCGTTGGGCGCTAGCGCACTGACGCTTGAAGAATGTGTATTGCGCGGCAGTTCGCCACGCGGCATCGGTGCGATGCAGCCCAGTAAGAGCGACGGCCGCTATTTTTACCGCCTGAGTGACGACGGCAATGCTATTAACCGAATCAGCTATGCCAAGGGCAACGAGAGCGTGCTGGTCGACACCCGCAATGAGTTGGTGACGGGTTGGGATGACTTTGAGGTGACAGCCGACGGCGCATATGTGCTGCTGTGGAACAATTCACAGGAGATTTACCGTTACAGTTTCAGTGCAGACTACTACGTTTATGATCTGAAGAACAAGACGCTCAAGTCGTTGAGTGACGGCGGAGGCGAGGAAATCGCCACCCTCTCACCCGACGGCAAGCGTGTAGCCTATGTCAATGATAACAATGTGTTTGTGCGCAATCTGGAGGACGGCACGACAGTTCAAGTCACCCATGACGGCAAGAAAAACAATATCATCTACGGCGTGCCCGATTGGGTGTACCAAGAGGAATTGGGAATGCTCAACACCTTGAACTGGTCGAGTGACAGCCGCTCGCTGGCGTTCCTTCGCTGGGATGAAAGCCAGGTGAAGATGGCCTCGATGGTCATCTATCAGGGCACCTGCAACCCCAAGGACGAGTATGAGCTCTATCCTGGCCGCTATGACTTCAAGTACCCTGTAGCGGGCGAGAAAAACTCGGTGGTGACCGTGCACTGCTATGATGTTATCGATGGCTCCTTCAAGCAGTTAAACGTGCCCCTTGATGAGGAGGACTACGTTTGCCACATCACCTTCAGCCCCGATCCTCAACGTCTGATGGTGCAGCGTCTGAACCGTCACCAAAACGACTTGCGCATCTATGCTGTCAATCCCCGCACGGGCGATGCCAAGCAGGTTTATCACGAGACCTCCGACACCTGGGTTGATGCTGAGACCAGCCAACAGGTGCAATACGAGGACAATTTCTTTGTCATTCCCAGCGAGCGCTCGGGTTACATGCAGCTCTACCAATATGATTTGGACGGCAACCTCATGCGCCAGCTCACCAATGACGACAACCGCATCATTTCCCAATTCTACGGTTACGACAAAGCCACTAAACGGTTCTACTATCAGGCCTCTTGCGGTCCGTTGAACCGTGTTGTTGAGTATGTCGATGCCAAGGGAAAGGTGACACGCCTCGCTCCCTCAACTGCTGACGGCCAAGGTACCGCATCAGCTATCTTCAACGGAGATTTCAGTTATTATGTGGGCTGTTACAGCGATGCCCAGACCCCCCATCAGTACCGCATCTATGACCGCAAGGGCAAGCGTGTGCGCGACCTGCAGCTCAACGAGGAGTATGCTCGCCGTTACACTGCCGTGGACGTGCCCAAGAAGGAATTCTTCACCATGGAGCACGACGGCTATACCCTTAACGGCTACATGATTAAGCCTGTGGACTTTGACCCGTCAAAGAAGTATCCTGTCATTATGGAGCATTACAACGGTCCCGGCTCACAGGAGGTGGTCAATCGCTGGCGCATGGGCTGGGAACAGTATTTTGCCACCCAAGGCTACATCGTGTGTGAGGTGGACAGCCGTGGCACGGGTTTCCGTGGTAAGGATTTTGAGTCCATTACCTACCTGAACCTGGGAAAATATGAGACCGAAGACGCTGTGGCTGCTGCCAATTACATGGCTAGCCAGCCCTGGGTGGACGCTGACCACATCGGCATCATGGGATGGAGCTATGGCGGCTTCCAAACGCTCATGGCGATGAGCGAGCCGGGTAGTAACTATGCCTGTGGCGTGAGCATCGCACCGGTGACCACATGGCGATTCTATGACAGCATCTACACCGAGCGTTACATGCGCACACCCCAAGAGAACCCCGAGGGCTACAGCAACTTCCCGCTTAACCGCGCCGAGAACCTCAAGGGCCGCGTGCTCATCATGTTCGGTAGCGCCGACGACAATGTGCACATCGTCAACTCGATGCAGTATGTATCAAAGCTTGTGGACATGAACCGCACCTGTGACATGATGGTCTTCCCCAACATGAACCACAGCATACGCGACTGCTCGGCCCGCTATGTGGTCTACAAGCGCGCCCTTGAGTTCTACGACCAGTACCTCAAATAATTTTCCCTGCGGGGCTAATGCGAATTTCACGAATTATACTAATTCTACATGCTGATTTATCCAAAAGAGTCATATGACATCACAGGCTGTTTAATGGAAGTCCACCGAGAATTGGGTTGTGGTTTTCTTGAAGCTGTTTATCAAGAAGCGTTGGCAATTGAATTTAAGAAGGCCGGTATTCCCTTCAAACGTGAGGTACCTCTACAAATCAATTACAAGGGGGTCACTCTCACAAAGGAATATGTTGCTGATTTTGTTTGTTATAATAAAATCATTATTGAACTAAAGGCAGTTTCTCAAATTGCTGATATTCATAAAAGTCAAGTAAAAAATTACCTAAAAGTGACTGGATACCGACTTGGAATTCTAGCGAATTTTGGTTCCACAAGTTTAGAAACTGCTCGTGTTTGCAACAGCAATAACCTGCTAGAAAAATAAAAACAAATTCGTTGAATTAGTTTAATTTGTGTAATTCGCATTGTAAAAAAATTTCGTGGAATACAAATTGAAGGAATGACCGATGGATTATAGGGATGTTTTTTTTGTGGTGACGGGGCCGACGGCGACAGGCAAGACTGCCCGGGCGGTGCATCTGGCCAAGGCCATAGGCGGCGAGATCATCAGCGCCGACTCACGCCAAATATACCGCGGCATGGACATCGGCACGGGCAAGGACCTGGCCGAGTATGACGATGTGCCCTACCACCTCATCGACATCCGTCCTGCCGGCTACCGCTACAGCCTGTATGAGTTTCTTGAGGACTTTGAGCGTGTCTATAATGACATCCGCGGTCGCGGCAAGCCCGTCATCATGTGCGGCGGCACGGGGATGTATGTCGAGACCGTCGTCAAGGGCATCAAACTGCCGCCCGTGCCCCGCAACGAGGAGCTTCGCTCTGAGTTGGCTGGCAAGTCATTGGAGGAACTCACCACCCTGCTCAAGACGATGAAAACCCTCCGCAACAACAGTGACATTGACACCGTGGCACGCGCCACACGCGCCATCGAAATCTGCCGCTACTACGAATTGCATCCCGAACTCAAAGCCCTAACCGAGCCCCACCCCATGGAAAACGCGCTGGTCATCGGCGTTGAAGTGGACCGCGATACACGACGCGAACGCATCAGCCACCGCCTGCGGGCCCGCTTGGACGAGGGCATGGTGGACGAGGTGCGTCGCCTCATCAATGACGAGGGTATCGACCCCGAAGACCTCATCTACTACGGCTTGGAATACAAGTTTGTCACCCAATATGTCATCGGCCAATTGACCGAGGAAGAGATGTTCCGCCAGTTGGAAATCGCCATCCACCAGTTTGCCAAGCGCCAGATGACCTGGTTCAGAGGCATGGAAAAACGCGGCACTCCCATCCACTGGCTATCATGCCAGCTCTCGCCCAACGACTTTACCCAACAAGTCCTCGCCCTCGCCGACCAATTACCAGACAACAAAAACTACTGATAACAACTAAAAACTGGAGGGTGTGTCATAAATGTTCGCCCGAAATAATAACCGCTCTAACGAGCGGGAAATTAAAACAAATTTGTATTTAAATAAAATAAATTGGATTTTTATATCAATTCTTTAATTAATTTGTATAAATTTCCCGTGCGTAGCACGGTTAAATATTGCGACGTTGAATTATGACACAGCCACAGTGTTTTCTCTAAAACAATAGCTTAATGTGATCCTTCCTGGTTTTTCTTTTTGATGTATTCCTCGCGGGCATGGCGCAGGCGACGCTGCCGTTCCTGTTCGCGGCGGCGATGACGCTTCTCGGCGTCCTCCTGGCGATATGCAAAATCGTTATCAGCCATCTTATAAACAATCTAATAAAAAGAAAGCAATAAATACAACAAATACAATTGAATATCAATAATTTATCATTGTTTTTATTGAATTTATTGTTTTCATTTTGAATGTTATTCCTTGTGGAAGGTGTCGCTAAAGAGGGTGCGGTTGAGGATTGAGCGGCCCAGGGTTAATTCGTCGGTATACTCTATCTCGTTGCCGACGCTCACGCCACGTGCCAGAATAGTGATTTTCACGTCGGGATAAGGTGCCAAACGACGGAAGATATAGAAGTTGGTGGTGTCGCCCTCCATTGTCGCGCTCAGGGCCAGGATGACCTCCTTGATGCCTCCGGCCTTGACCCGCTCCTCCAAGCTGTCCACCTCGATATCGGCAGGTCCGATACCGTCCATGGGCGAGATGAGTCCGCCCAGCACATGATAAAGGCCGTGGTGCTGGTGGGTGTTCTCGATGCTCATCACGTCCTTGACATTCTCGACAACGCAGACGGTGGAGGCATCGCGAGACGGATTGGAGCAGATAGGGCACACCTCGGTCTCGCTGATGTTGTGGCACACCGTACAGTAACGGATCTCGCGACGCAGCTTGATGATGGCTTCGCCAAAGTTGACGGCCTCCTGCTCGTCGCGCTTGAGCAGGTACAGCACAAGCCTGAGCGCCGTCTTACGCCCAATGCCTGGCAGCTTGGCGAACTCGCTGACCGCCGATTCCAACAACCGTGATGCAAATTCCTGTTCCATCGCGTCGATTTCAAAAACCGGGACAAAGGTAGTGTTTTTTTTAGACTTCATGCCCCCACCCCACGACTTTAGTTGGTTGAAACCGTGATTTCACACCACCAAAGCCAGCATATTTCACAATATTTAATCATAATATGTAACCATTTGCTTGTGGCAGTGCCCAAAAATGACTACCTTTGCACTGGTAAAATTTCAAATTGGTATTAATCATAATTTTTAAAGATATAATAAAATGGCATTTTTAACTAATGACAAATTGGTCATCGTCGGCGCTGCTGGCATGATCGGTTCAAACATGGTACAAACGGCCCTGATGATGGGCTTGACAAACAACATCTGCCTCTATGACGTGTTCTCACCCGAGGGTGTGGCCGAGGAGATGCGCCAAAGCGGTTTCGGCGATGTGAATATCGTTGCTACCACTGACGTTAAGGAAGCATTTACTAACGCTAAGTATATCATCTCCAGTGGTGGTGCTCCCCGCAAGGATGGTATGACCCGCGAGGACCTGCTGGCAGGCAACTGCAAGATTGCCGAGGAACTTGGCATGGACATCAAGAGGTACTGCCCCGACGTGAAGCACGTGGTCATCATTTTCAACCCCGCCGACCTGACGGGTCTGGTGACCTTGTTGTACAGCGGCTTGAAACCCAGCCAGGTGACTACCCTTGCCGCGCTCGACACCACGCGTTTGCAGAACGCTCTGGCCAAGAAGTTCAACGTGATGCGTAGCCAAATCACCGGCTGCGCCACCTATGGCGGCCACGGCGAGCAGATGGCAGTGTTCGGCAGCCATGTCGAGATTGCAGGACGCAAGTTGATCGACATCATGGGTACCGACGAATTCCCCCGTGAGGAGTGGGAGCACATGAAGCGTGACGTCACCCTGGGTGGTGCCCAGATCATCAAGCTTCGCGGCCGCAGCTCGTTCCAGAGCCCCGCTTACCTGTCGGTAGAGATGATCCGTGCAGCGATGGGCGGTGAGAAGTTCAACTACCCCGTAGGCACCTACGTGAACAACGACAAGTACAACCACATCATGATGGCAATGGACACCACGCTCGACGAGAACGGTGCATCCTACAAGGTGCCGCAGGGAATTCCCAGCGAGAACGCCCGTCTCGACGCCAGCTATGAGCACCTGTGCAAGATGCGCGACGAGCTGGTTACTCTAGGCATCGTTCCTCCCATCAGCGAGTGGAGCAAGATCAACCCCAACCTGTAAAGGGTTAATCGCTTAAACATTTAATGGGCGGGCCGTCAGTGCGTGAAGCTCACCACAGTCCGCCCATTTTAAAAAATACTCCTAAAATTTGGGTAATCAGAAAGAAAGGAGTACTTTTGCGGTGCTTTTACGAAAAGCTATGGGCGGTTAGCGCAGTTGGTTCAGAGCATCTGCCTTACAAGCAGAGGGTCGGGGGTTCGAATCCCTCACCGCCCACAAATTGAGAATTGCATCTAAACAATAGAATTATCTACACAATAGAGAACGTTTTCATTTTTAGATTAAACCGGCCGCGAGGCCAATTCAACGCTTTTATTTTTACATTTTTTACAAATCATCTCTAACCATTTTTTGCAATATGATGGACGATAATTTGAAAAAGCCGAAAAGACCCAGAATCGGTGAGACTAGCTCGAATTTAGACGAGAACATGGAGAATGGCCGCTACGAAAAAGTAGAGTACAAAGCCCATGAGCCAAATCAGGGCGACGAAAACAATGCCCCCGAGGGCATCCAGCATCATGATGACTACCAGCAGCGTCAGCAGGGTGGCTACAACCGTCAGGGCTATCAGCCTCGTCAGGGTGGTTACCAGCCCCGTCAAGGCGGTTACCAGCAACGTCAAGGCGGTTACCAGCAACGTCAAGGCGGCTATCAGCAACGTCAAGGCGGTTACCAGCAACGTCAAGGTGGTTACCAGCAACGTCAGGGTGGTTATCAGCCCCGCTATCAGCAGCGCTACCAGCAACCTCAAGCTATGGGCGAGCATGATCCCAACGCTGAGGGCAACCCGATGAACCCCGAACAGCAGCAAGGCGGCTATCAGCCCCGCCAGGGTGGCTACCAGCCCCGTCAAGGCGGTTACCAGCAACGTCAGGGCGGTTACAATCGTCAAGGCGGCTACCAGCCCCGTCAGGGTGGTTACCAGTCCCGTCAGGGTGGTTACAACCAGCGTCAAGGCGGTTACAACCAGCGCCAGGGTGGATACAACCAGCGCCAGGGCGGCTACAACCAGCGCCAAGGCGGTTATCAGCAGCGCCCCAAGCGCCAGCAGGGTCCTAAGCCCCAAATGCGTTTCACGCCCAAACCCCAACGCGTTATTTATGAGGAGCCGGCTATCGATCCCAACATGGAGATCCGCTTGAATAAATTCATGGCTAATGCGGGCATCTGCTCACGCCGTGTGGCCGATGAATACATCCAGAAGGGACTCGTTAAGGTGAACGGCAACGTGGCTACCGAACTCGGCATGAAGATCACTCCCAAGGACATCGTTGAGTATAACGGCGAGGTAGTGACCACCGAGAAGAAGTGCTATATCCTGCTCAACAAGCCCAAAGACTGCGTGACCACCAGCGACGATCCCAACGGCCGCAAGACCGTCATGGACCTCGTGAAGGGCGCGTGTGAAGAACGCATCTATCCCGTGGGCCGACTCGACCGCAACACCACTGGTGTGCTCCTGCTCACCAACGACGGTGATCTGGCCGCTAAGCTCGCCCACCCGCAATATGTCAAGAAGAAAATTTACCAGGTGTGGACCGACAAGCCCATCAGCGAGGAGGACATGCAGCACATCGCCGACGGCGTTGAGCTCGACGACGGTCCCATCCATGCCGACGCTGTGAGCTACGTTTCGCCCACCGACCGCAAGCAGGCCGGCATCGAGATCCATTCGGGCCGCAACCGCGTCGTGCGCCGCATTTTTGAAGCGCTGGGTTATCACGTGGTGAAGCTCGACCGCGTTTACTTCGCAGGCTTGACCAAGAAGAACCTGCCGCGCGGCCGCTGGCGTTACCTCACCCAGGAAGAGGTGAACTTCTTGAAACAGAATTCATTTGAATAAACATAACAACACATCCGACTCTAGCCTCTCGCTAAGCCGCAAAGACTAATTTTATTGTCAAACAATATCACTTGGCGCCTTGGCGTGGGGTGTTTGTGTCGGAATAAAAAAGAAATACAACAATAAAACAATGGCTTTGAAACGAACAAAAATCGTCGACATCTTTGACCCCGCACTGGTGGGACAAGAGGTCTGCGTAAAGGGTTGGGTGCGCAGCAGGCGCGGCAACAAGTTTGTGCAGTTTGTCGCCTTGAACGACGGCTCGACCATCAACAACCTGCAAATCGTCATTGACCTTGAGAAATTCAGCGAGGAGGAGCTCAGGCCCATCACCACAGGCGCCAGCCTGCACGTCGAGGGACAGCTCGTCCAGTCCCAGGGCAAGGGCCAGACCGTTGAGGTACAGGCTAAAACGGTAGAAATCTACGGCACATGCGATGAGGACTATCCCATGCAGAAGAAAGGCCACACGCTGGAGTTCCTGCGTTCAAAGGCCCACCTGCGCATGCGCACCAATACCTTTGGTGCCGTGTTCCGCATTCGTCACCACTTGGCATTTGCCATCCACAACTTCTTCAACCAGAAGGGCTTCTTCTACCTGCACACGCCGTTGATCACCGCCAGTGACTGTGAGGGTGCCGGCGACATGTTCCAGGTAACCACCCTCGACCTGGGCGACCTGCCCAAGACCGAGGACGGCAAGACCGACTACTCAAAGGACTTCTTCGGCAAATCCACGAGCCTGACCGTGTCGGGCCAGCTCGAGGGTGAGCTGGGCGCCACCGCGCTGGGTGCCATCTACACCTTTGGCCCCACCTTCCGCGCCGAGAACAGCAACACCCCGCGCCACCTGGCCGAGTTCTGGATGATCGAGCCCGAGATGGCCTTCTACGACATCACCGACAACATGGATCTGGCCGAGGAGTTTATCAAGTACTGTGTGAACTACGCACTCGAGCACTGCCAGGACGACCTGGAGTTCCTCAACAAGATGTATGACAACACCTTGATCGAGCGCCTGCACAGCGTCTTGAAGGAGCCGTTCGTGCGCCTGACTTACACCGAGGGCATCGAGATCCTGAAGGCAGCCAAGAAGAAGTTTGAATTCCCCGTTGACTGGGGTGTGGACCTGCAAAGCGAGCATGAGCGCTACCTCGTCGAGGAGCACTTTAAGCGCCCTGTCATCCTCACCGACTACCCGCGTGAGATCAAGGCCTTCTACATGAAGCAGAACGAGGACGGCAAGACCGTTCGCGCTATGGACGTGCTATTCCCCATGATCGGCGAGATCATTGGTGGTAGCGAGCGCGAGGCCGACTACAACAAGCTGATGAGCGAGATCGAGCGCCGTGGCATCCCCATGAA
This sequence comes from Muribaculaceae bacterium, assembly GCA_016290325.1. GTDB lineage: Bacteria > Bacteroidota > Bacteroidia > Bacteroidales > Muribaculaceae > Sodaliphilus. Next base: position 20,740 of record JAEETL010000014.1, on the reverse strand, counting down.
GGACATGTGGTGGTACCTCGACACGCGCCGCTTTGGCACCGTGCCTCACAGCGGTTTCGGTCTGGGCTTCGAGCGCCTGATCTTGTTTGTTACGGGCATGGCCAACATCCGCGACGTCATCCCGTTCCCCCGCACGCCTAACAATGCCGAGTTCTAAGACCTAGTGGGCAAGCCCACTTACAGGTTAAAGGTTAGTGTTTAGTGAGGCATCCGCCTTGTAAACACATAATAGTAATTATTTCATCTAGCCGCGACAGCCATCTGCTGCCGTGGCTTTTTTTATTTTATTTCATTGTTTCAAGCATTTTTATTATATTTGCGCCGAACAATAACAATTTCTTTCACCAATAAATCATTACGACTATGAACAAAAAACTACTTTTAAAGGCATTTGCCCTCCTCGTGGCTTTGTCCAGCAACATGGGCGCCAGCGCCTATGACTTTGCCGCTTCAGGCCTGTATTTCAACATCATTGGCACTAACGCTGTGGAGGTGACCTACAACGACAACAACTCCTCCTATACCAGTTACAGCGGTAATGTGGATATCCCATCCACTATTACTTATGATGGCACGACCTATAATGTGACGCGCATCGGTAACTTTGCATTCCGCAATAGTGGCGACTTGACTGGTGTCACCATTCCTAATTCTATCACGAGAATCGGCAATTTCGCTTTTTATGAATGCATTAATTTGACCGACATTTACATCCCTTGGAGTGTTACCTACCTTGGATATGATGCATTTGGTAAAACGGGATTAACCGGTATCGATATCCCCAACTCAGTTACTTATATAGGAAGCGAAGTATGCTATAAGTGCCCCAATCTGTTAAATGTACGTTTGTCCGAGTCGATAGCATTTATTGATATGCGTTCATTCCAGGATTGTACCAACCTTCGTCGCATCATTATTCCCGAAGGTGTGACAACGATCTATTCTGATGCTTTTAAAGGTTGTACAAACCTTACAGAAGTGACGTTGCCCCGCTCGACCACAACAATCAATAGTGGAGTGTTCAGTGGCTGCACGGCATTGACTAACGTAACATGTTTTGCCCCCACCCCTCCCAGCCTGTATGATAACAATGTGTTCTCCACCGAAACTTACAACAATGCGACACTCAATGTGCCAAGTTCGTCGTATAGCGCCTATCAGGCGGCTAATGGATGGAAGCTGTTCAACAACGTCAACCCACTGCCCTATGACTTTGTCGTGCACAACCTCATGTATGTCATCACGAGCAGCACCACAGCTAAGTGCATCGGCTCGGTGTTAAGAGATCCTACCGACAGTTGGGCCGTTGAAGACGAAGCCTGTGGCTTTCTCATCACTGAAATCGCAGAAGAAGCTTTCGCTGATTGCCCCAATATCACGTCTGTAAAGATTGGCGCCAATGTCCAAAAAATCGGATCAGCAGCTTTTCTCAATTGTAGTGGTTTGACCAAAATAATCATTCCTGATGCTGTCACCTACGTAGGCGGGCTGGTTTTCTATGGATGCTCATCATTAAGTTCGGTAGAAATCGGAAAGAACTGCCGGTTCAATAGTACCACTGGTTATTCCATGAACATTTTCAAGGGTTGCACAAGCCTGACCTCGATTACTTGCTTGAGCGAGGAGCCGTGGGAGTTTATGGAGCCCATGTTTGATCAAGCCACCTATAACAACGCGGTATTATGGGTTCCTGGCGGCAAACAAGATGCCTATCGAAACACCAACTACTGGAACAAGTTCAGCCACATCAGGGGCATCTACACCCTGGATGAAGCGCTCAATGTACCAGGCGGCAACATCCACTTCTACTCTAGCGACAATTATCCATGGGTCGTAGATTATGATGACTATGAGATGTGGGCACATTCGGGCAACGCCGGTGTTCACAATAGCTCGTCGACACTATTTGCTTACGTTTGGGTAGAAGAAGAGGGTACCTTAGTGAGATTCCAGCTACAAACCAGAGGTGAAGAAGGTTCGGCCATCTATGACGAGTGCCGTTTTGAGATTGATGGCAATATGGTCTTCTCCTTTGGCACCTATGCGTCAGACGGCTGGGCCATTCAGACCTCATCATTGTCCCCAGGTAGCCACTTGCTCACCTGGAGCTACAACAAGGACGGCAGTGTCAATCCCGAGGGTGACTACTTCGCCATCAAGGCCGTTGAACTGATTCCACCCGCTACTAAGCGTGGCGACGTGAACCGCGATGGCGATGTGAGCATCGCCGACGTGACAGCCCTGATCGACTATCTGCTCAGCGGCGACGACTCGGGCATCAACCTCGATGCCGCCAACTGCAACAACGACAGCGATGTGAGCATCGCCGACGTCACCGCCCTCATCGACTACCTGCTCAGCGGCAGTTGGTAATGTTCTCGTTGCGAGCAACGCGAACAGGTTAAAGGTTAAAGGTTAGAGAGGCATCCGCATTCCGTTTTGTTGGAGTGCGGATGTCCTTAATTAAATGTGTGATTAATACAAATAAAGTGCTGTCTAACAACTCCTCCCCTAAGATAGGGGAGGTGGCGCGAAGCGCCGGAGGAGTATGATTTGTCCTCAAAATATATCTAAGATAGTATCAACGCCCCCGCCGCTCCCGCGGCACCCCCTCTTATCCAAGAGGGGGAGTAGCTAACGCCCTGATCGACAAACGACAAATTCATCGAACTCACGTTATATAAATGTGAGTTTATTAAGGACTTTCAGCGAGATAATCATTTTTTGCTCTGTAGAGACGCAAAATTTTGCGTCTCCATGGTTTTGTGTGTGCCTCCCCGATGATTTAACCTTCTTTCTATTTATAGTGCTAAAAAGTGGCACTCCATTGTTATTCCTTTGCAGCGTGAAAGGATTTCACACCCTATCAACTAACAACTAAGGATTAACAACTAAAACTTAATAAACTATGACTGAGCAAATGTTGAAACAAGAAGTGATGATTGACGGGCAGCAGGTACTGAGCATCGCCACGCCCGACATTGTGAGCAACCATGTTGCCGAGACCACGCCTCACGCCACCAGCGCTGTCGAGGTGGACCCCATGAAGCTGCAGGTGATGCAGAATGCTGTCGCCAAAATCGAGAAGGCCTTTGGCACCTGTGCCATCATGCGCATGAACGACGAGAGCGTCGAGGACGTTGACGTCATCCCCACCGGCAGCATCGGTCTGGACAAGGCACTTGGTGTGGGCGGCTACCCGCGAGGACGCATCGTAGAGATTTACGGTCCCGAGTCGTCGGGCAAGACCACGCTGGCGCTCCATGCCATTGCCCAGGCGCAGCAGATGGGCGGCATTGCTGCCTATATCGACGCCGAGCATGCTTTTGACCGCTCCTATGCCGAGGCCGTCGGCGTGAACACGCGCAACCTGTGGATCTCGCAGCCCGACAATGGCGAGCAGGCTCTAGAGATTGCCGACCAGCTCATCCGCAGTGCCGCCATCGACGTGATTGTTATCGACAGCGTCGCCGCCCTCACCCCCAAAGCCGAGATCGAGGGTGAGATGGGCGAGAGCAAAATGGGCCTGCAGGCCCGCCTGATGAGCCAAGCGCTAAGGAAGCTCACCGCCACCATCGCCAAAACGCGCACCTGCTGCATCTTCATCAACCAGCTGCGCGAGAAACTGGGCGTGATGTTCGGCAACCCCGAGACGACCACCGGCGGCAACGCCCTGAAGTTCTACAGCAGCGTCAGGCTCGACATCCGCCGCTTAGCCCACATCAAAGACGGCGAACGTGTCCTGGGCGCCCAGACGCGCGTCAAGGTGGTAAAGAACAAGGTCGCCCCACCCTTCCGCAAGGCCGAGTTTGACGTCATCTACGGCACGGGCATCAGCCGCGAGAGCGAGCTCATCGACTTGGGTGTCGAGGCCGGCATCATCAAGAAGAGCGGCGCATGGTTCAGCTGGCAGGACATGCGCCTGGGTCAGGGTCGCGAGGCCGCCAAGCAATACCTCGCCGACAACCCCGAAACCGCCGATGCTATCGCCGACCTCCTCCACACGGCCTAACGAAAATTCCAATACCATGAAAACCAACTGAAGTGGGGAAGCACAACAGCATCCCCACTCTTTTTAATAATACACGCAAACGATTGCATAATAAAAAATGTTAATTATTAGAGAGTTACCACATTATTATAAAAGCGCTGGAACTATTTTTGTAGCCCTTTGGCTTGCACTTATCATTCTTGATGAAGAGCGTCAAACCGAGTGACCGAAATAACCTGAAACTACTTATTAATAACCAAAATATTAACCACTTAGCAATGAAAAAGATGAAAATGCTATCAACGACAGCATTCAGGCTTTTGGCGCTGATGCTGTGCCTTGCTGCGACCGTGCCGCAGCTCCAGGCTCAAACCTACACCGTTGCTGGCACACCCGCTGCAGTACTCGGTACCGAATGGGATCCGAGCAACACCAGCAATGACATGGTGCGCATGGGTAGCACCACCTACTATTACCTGGCAAGAACTGCCAATGTCAACGGTGGATCCTATGCATTCAAGATCACTAAGGACCACTCTTGGGGTACGTCTTATCCTGGCAGCAACTACAACTACAGTGTGAGTTCCACCGGCACGTGGAGCATCGTGTACATCTTCAACACGAGCGGCAACGCCGTGTCGCTGTTCGGCCCGTTCAAGACGCTCACCGTTGCAGGAAGCCAGACCGAGATTTTAGGCTCATCGTGGGGGCAAACTGATGCCAATAATGACATGACCACTAGCGACGGTGTGAACTACACACTGTCTTTTACCGACGTGAACGTCACGGCAGGCAACTACCAGTTCAAGGTAGTGCAGGACCACGCATGGACTAATGCATGGCCAAGTTCCAACTATAACTACTCGGTTGGCTTCACCGGCCTTGCTGACGTTGTTTACTCATTCAATGTGATTACCAAGGAGGTCTCCGTCAATGTGACCGAGAAATCAGTCACCCCGACGACTCCCGACTACTACATTACGGGTAGCAATGAATTGGGTCTTGGGGGATTCAGCTACCAGAACCTAACAACAATGACCTATGATGACGTCAATGAAGTTTACACCTACAGCTATAACGTCACCACACCAGGTACTTACTATTTCGCATTTGCCGATGGACCCGGTAATGACTGGACCGATTTTAACAGCAACCATCGTTATGGCCCCGCCAGCGGCAACCAGACCGTGACCCTGGGTAGCTGGGCCACGACCCAAAAGGGCGCTGGCAGCTATGCCGTAACCCTTGATGCCGGCCAAGTGACGATCACCTTTGACGTGGCCAATATGACGTTTAAGGTTGAGGGCACCGCGCCCGTCACTAACTACTTTGTCAAGGGTGCCGACACCAACATCTTCCCCGATGGTTGGGCCACCAACTCCAACACGGCCCAAATGACCGAGACTGGAAACGGCACTGGCATTTACACCTGGACTTCGGGTGAATTCCACGCTAACGCTGGCACCAGCTACACTTATAAGGTGTATGGCTCTGATGGCACGTGGCATCCGCTGAACAGCGGCAACCAGACCTTCAGCGCTGAGGTTCCCGGCACCTATACCGTGACCATTACCTATGACAGCAACAACGAGACGGTTACCGCCCAGTTGAATACCGTCCAGCTCGACCAAGCTAACACCTTCAACATCTACGTGCGCTACACGGGCACCGAGGACTTGGAGAATGTCTATACCCACGCGTGGGACACGGCTGGCGACAAGACCCAGTGGCCGGGCACTTCGTTCGAGAGCGCGGGTTACACGATCATCAATGGCTACAGGTACTATACCTATACCTTCACCAGCTATGATGCCACACTGGGCCTGCTGTTCAACGAGAATGGCTCTGCCCAGACTGCTGACTTGACCGCAACGCCGGGTGACAACTACTTCACCTATGGTGGCGGCAGCACTGTTGACGGCCCCAACTCCCAAGCCGACGCCCGTACCGAAATGTACCTCATTGGCTACGCCAACTCGCAACAGTGGGCAGCCAACAACGGCATCCCCATGGAATGGGACGAGGACAACAATTACTACAAACTGGAGCGCGTCGTGCTCACCTCAAGGAGCAACTTTGCATTTGCCACCCAGCTAGCCGAAACCAGCGACGACTGGGATACGCTCAATGCCCATCGCTTGATTTCAACCGGCGAGAGCAACTGGAACATCACTGTTGATCAGCTCGATACCTGGATCAAATACGATGATTTCGTTAACAGCGACAACCACAACTGGTATGTCGAGCAGGCCGGATCCTATGACATCTATGTTGACCCCGGCACCCGCCGCATTATGGTGGCAACCCGTCATGAAGACATGTACATCTCCCATGGCGTGAACTGGAACTATCAGACCAATAGCGACCAAATGACGACGGTCGATGGTAATGTCTATCAGGCCACTATCACCCTGAATCAGGGCGACTTCTTCCTGTTCTCGACCGATTTGAATGATGATAGCGCATGGGGTGCCGACATCGAGTCCGGGTCTTATGAAATCACCGACCTGATGATTAATTTTGCTCAGAAACTTAAACCGGGTAGCACTAACAACTTCTACTTCAATGGCACTACGGGCAAGTACATCGTCGTGGTCAACAAGGCCAAGAAGACCGTGACGCTGCGCAAGACCTACGACGCCACTAAGACCAAGATCTACCTGCAGAAGACCCCCAACGTGACCCTTGACGCCGCTGGCGGCACCTATAACAACCAACCGGTTGCAGGGAAGCGCGGAGGTATCTACGCTTGGAACAAACTCAATCTGGAGAGTCAGAACGACCAGGCCTACACCTGGGCTGTTAATCATGGTCCCACCAACTATACCTATGACGGTGAGGTCGGTAACGACTATGGCGGTGACGGTTACCTCAAGGACATGAACGACACCATCACCTACGATGGTAAGGAGTGGTATGCCTGGAGCGTGTCCAACTCGATTTGCGAGTTCTACTTCATCCGTAACAACCAGACTGACTACAAGTCACAGAACATCATCCGCCGTGCCGGTGAGGTTTGGCTCACATGGATTGACGAGGATGCCACCTTCAACCGTCAGGATAATGCCCAGCACCTCGACAGCCTAATGGATGTGACCCGCGAATACTATGACGTGACCACCAGCGGCGTTAGCGACTGCGCTACGATGCTCGAGGGACATTACTATGTTTATTACACCAACACCACTGGCTGGGATTCGGTTTACTGCTATGCATGGCATACCGATCCGTTAATTGAGTATAATGGTGTCTATCCGGGCGGCAAGTGCACCTTTGCCGGCTATGACAAAGATGGCTATGAGGTGTGGTGCTACGACTTCGGCTTGATTGATGAGTTCAACCAGCCCGAGCCCACCGGTGTCATCTTCAACAATGGCCGTGGCGGCGAGGCCGAGGGTCAAGCCGGTGACGCCGTGCGCCAGCAAACCGGTGACATGGAGTTTGACAACGGAGCCTGCTACGACTACCTGGGCATGATCTATCTGGGCAACTCGCTCAACGCCATCATCAATGGCGGTGTCGTCAACGGACCCAAATACACCGTCGAGGATGACCTGATTGGCGTTTACTATGACGACGACGCCATCACGCTGATCAAGGCCGTTGACCACGAGGGCAACGAGATCCCTTACTACGTTAGGGGCGCGCTCTATGCCAAGGACGTGGAGAACTATTCAGCCAAGTCAAGACTGGCCGAGGGAACGACTGACTATGTCTATGACATCTGTTCCCATTGGGTAAGCGAACAGTATCCTGGTGGCTCTCAGGTACAGCTCAAGCGCACTTACTATGACCAGAGTAACTGGGTAAAGATTGTGCTCTCGCCCAACTTTGACAACACCAATGCCAAGAGCAACGCCGACGTAACCATCGACGCCAGCCAGTTCGACACGATGACTTATCATGGCACCGAGCAACTGACTGAAGGTTATCTCAAGCGCTATGTGGGCAAGATTATTCCCGGTCATTCCATGTCAGGTAATCTGGTGAACAATGTCAATCCCCAGATGCACATCACCAACATCGCCCGACCGGTAGCTACCCCAGAGTATGAGAAGAACGTGTACATCACGACCCACTTCAACGATACGGTTGTCTTCAGCTACACTCATCCCGAGTGGAACCCCGACACCTACAAGGGCGTTTACAAGAGAGTTCCTCACTTGGCAGTTGATGAGGAGACTGGTGAGTACATCATCGACAGCAACGGCAACTACTTTATTGACTATACCGAGGTCTTGACCGACCAGCTTTACAAGATGTTCTATGTGGCTCCCAAGCCCCAGGAAATTGCCTACATCACTTGGGCGGTATTTGACCACTCCGATCCTAATGTCGGCACGAGCACCTGCGAGGAGCCTTCAACCCCCGGTGCATTCTATGCACCCATGAACTGGAACCGCACGGGACAGTTATGGGGCGATCCCAATGACCCCGATGCCGCATGGGGAACGACCTACGGCCCCTTCAGCAACGGTTACATGCAGTATGGCGCCTTCCAGGTCAACTGGTCACTGTTTGGAGACGAGAACCATGTGAATGACAGTGGCCAACCCTGGTACCGCATCTTCAAGCCCGGTCAAGCCTACAAGATCCTTGCCCTGATCCGCTATGCCTATGGTAAAGACCACAATGATGTCGAGTACACCCCTGGCATCGGTGACGAGGGTTATGACGGCGAGTATCATGAGGGCGGCGGCAACCATGTGTTCAATGCTCCCAGAAGAGCCGATTATGACGATGTGCCAAGTATGGCAATAGTGCCCTATGACGACCTTAACACGAGTAAGTTCATCGTCTTCCCGCTTATGGGCACCGCCGAGGATTCTAACGGCAGTGGCATGGGTAACGTAACCGGCGTTAAGGAAGTGCAGACCGCTCGCACTGTGACTGGCGTTCACTACTACAATCTGATGGGTGTCAGGAGCGACAAGCCCTTTGACGGCATCAATATCGTGGTGACCACCTACAGCGACGGTAGCCGCACCAGCAAGAAAATCCTGCGCTAACGCAACCCATTTGCGACAGCTATCATTCACGACAGCCGCATCCCGAACGACCGGGCGCGGCTGTCGTTTTTCTATAGAATGAAAAAAATCTGCCGACAATCATGGCATTGCACGGGAAAAAGCATTAATTTTGTAAGTTAAACCAAATCTTTCAAGATCGACAATGCAGAATACCAGCAAACAATATGACGAGGCCATCGCTCAGTGCCGTGAACTGTTCATCAACAAGATGAAGGACTACGGCCCCTCGTGGCGCATTCTCAGGCCCCGCTCAGTGACCGACCAGATCTTTATCAAGGCCAAACGCATCCGCACCCTTGAGCTCAATGGTGAGACCAAGGTGGGCGAGGGCATCTGGCCCGAGTTTGTGGGCATCATCAACTATGGCATCATCGGACTCATCCAGCTGCGCCTGGGTTACAGCGACACGGTGGACATCACCAAGGAGGAAGCCCTGCAACTCTATGACGAGCTGATCACCGACACCAAGAACCTGATGATCGCCAAAAACACCGACTATGGCGAGGCGTGGCGCGACATGCGCATCTCGAGCTACACCGACCTGATCCTGACCAAAATCCAGCGCACCAAGGAGATTGAGAACCATGGTGGCGCGACACTGGTGAGCGAGGGCATCGACGCCAACTACCAGGACATGATCAACTACAGCGTGTTTGCCCTAATCAAGCACAACGAGGAGACGGCTGCCGGTATTGATTAAAGATTTCAATAAGAAAACAATAAACGAGAGTTGAAAAGGTAATGACCATCAAGGCATTTGTTAATGCGGTCAAGGGCGAGAAGTGGTGTCGCCTGCTCACGGTGCTCATGAGGATCACCGTGGGTGGAGTGTTCATTTTTTCGGGCTTCACCAAGGGGGTTGACCCTTGGGGCTCCTTTTACAAGATCACCGATTACCTCAATGCCATGGGGCTGGAGGGCTGGGCCGGAACGGCGCTGTTCCTGGCTGTGGCCATTGCGGCGTTGGAGTTCATGCTGGGTGTGGCACTCGCTGTGGGTGCTTACCGCCGTAGCGCTCCCTGGTTGGCATTAATGGCGATGCTGGTGATGACACCGCTCACGCTATGGCTGGCCGTGACTGGGGCCGTACCCGACTGCGGCTGCTTTGGCGACGCCTTGCACATGAGCAACTGGGCCACCTTTGGCAAGAACATTCTGCTCCTGCTGGGCATTATTTATCTGCTGTTTTTCAACGCCACGGTGCGCGGGGTCTATGGACCTGCCGTGCAGTGGATGGTGATGGCGCTATCGTTTGCCTTTGTCATGGCGGTGGCCTACTTTGGCTACTTTACCCAGCCACTCATCGACTACCGCCCCTACCCGATTGGCACGCGGTTAGTCAACACCACCCCCATAAGTGACAGCGACGAGGGCGAGGATGACTTCATCTTCATCTACAGCCGCGACGGCAAGGAACAGGAGTTCACTATCGACAGCCTGCCCGACGAGGAAGACGGCTGGGAATATGTGACCCGCTATCATGCCCGCCGCCCACGCGGAAAAGTGATTATGCAGACGGGCAATAGCGAGGATGGAATCGCCATCCTGGACAATGAGGGCAACGACGTCACCATTGATGTGCTAGCCGATAGCCGCAACACCCTGTTGCTGCTGTTCCCCGACCTGCCATCGGTGGGTGTCGTTAACTCATTTGCCCTGAACGAACTCAATGACGCCGCTCAAGTCACCGATGTGGACGTGATTGGCCTCACACCTGCCACGGCCGAGCAAATCGAGCAATGGCAGGATATCTCGATGGCAAGCTATCCCATCTACAACATGGACGACAGCGAACTCAAAATGATCGCTCGCGGCAACCCCGCCGTGGTCTATCTCGAGGATGGGGTCATCAGCTGGAAACGCACCCTGGGCTCGCTCGACAGCGTGACGATGCCCGACCATCTGGTAGAACTAGCCGACGACTATGATTCCGACGGCATCATGACTACCCTGTTGCTGGCCTATCTAGCTGGATTGCTCGCCGTACTGGTGCTTAACCGCTCCCACTTGGTTGTCAAACACCTCTTTTTCAAGAAAAAAACGACAAATAGCTAAAACACGACAATATGATTCTCAAAGAAGGACAACTCATCAACAACCGCTGGCATGTGGTTTACCTCATCAAGGAAAACCCCTATGCCGAGAGTTACCGCGTCGAGGACGAGAGCGGCAACCCCTATTTCTTGAAGATCTACCGGCTCAAGAACACGCCCGAAAAACTCATCGTCGATGGTCAGGTGACCGAGATCGCCATGAGCCAGATCATCAACCACAAGAATATCATCAGCTGCATCGACAACGGCACTTATAACGACGATGCGGGTGAATGCCGTTACCTGGTGGCCAACTACTTCAGTGGTGAGCTGTTAAGCGAACTGCTCCAGCGCAAGAAGAAAAAGAGACTCGACCCAAAAACTGCCGTTAAGATCTTCCTGGAGATGCTGCAAGGACTGCAGTACCTCCACAACTCGCCTGGAGTGCTCCTGCATAACGACATCAATCCCACCAACGTCATGCTCAGCAGCAAGACCGGCGGCATCGCCGAGCTGATTGACATGGGGCACATCTCCAACTGCTTCATGGGCAACGCGCCGTTTGACACTGCCGACCTGGATCCCCGTTATGCGAGCGGACAGTCATTCCTGGGCAAATATGACGAGCGAAACGACATCTTTGCCGCTACAGGCGTATTCTATAAGATGCTCACCGGCAAGGAGCCTTGGGGAGTAGAATTCACGCCCGAGATGACCCGCAAGGAGAAGATCAAGATGGTGCAGAAGGCCCGCAGCGAACAGGGCGAAATCAACGTCGATGAAATCGAAGACGAGAAACTCAAGGCAATCATCAGGAACGGCTTGGCGCTGGGTTACAACGACCGTTATGGCTCTGTCGACGAGATGCTCAACGACCTCATTGAGGGCGACGAGAGCGACATCGCCCAAGAGATACGCAACAAGCTCGCCACACGCCAGAAAGAGGAACCCGTTGAGGACAGCGCTGATTCGTTTGACCCCTTTGACTGGAGCGGAAGCGGTGGCACCACCTCCAAGCATGCTACCGAAACCAGTGCCGACGTGGAGATCAAGCGTGGCGGCGGCAACGGGTTTGCCGATATCGCGGGCATGGATGAACTCAAAGAGATGCTGCGCAAGCGCGTCATCCTCATCCTGCAAGACAAGGAGCTCGCCGAGAAATACCGCCTCACTCCGCCCAACGGCATGCTGCTCTATGGCCCTCCCGGATGTGGCAAGAGCTTCTTTGCTGAGAAATTTGCCGAGGAAACAGGCTTCAATTTCATCCTAGTCAAGGCCAGTGACTTGGGTTCCATTTACGTCCACGGCTCACAGGGCAAAATCGCTGACCTGTTCAAGAAAGCCGAGGAAAATGCGCCCACGGTGCTATGCTTCGACGAGTTTGACGCTTTTGTGCCCAACCGTTCGGGCGACAATACCGGCGGCAATCAGGCGGGCGAGGTCAATGAGTTCCTCACCCAGCTTAACAACTGCTCCAAGCGCGGCATCTTTGTCATCGCCACGAGCAACCGCCCCGACAAGGTAGATCCGGCGGTGCTGCGCACCGGTCGCATCGACAAGCAGGTGTATGTGCCCATGCCCGACGACACGGCCCGCAAACTCATGTTCGAGTTGTACCTTAAGGACCGCCCCTGTGAGGAGAATATTGACAGCGACATCCTGTCCAAGAAGGCCGAGGGCTACGTCGCCAGTGATATCGCCTATGTCGTCAACGAGGCTGCCACTATAGCCGCCTTTAACCATGAGCAAATCACCCAAGACCTGCTCATCAAGACCATCGAGGGTATCAAGCCCTCAATCAGCAATGAGCTGCTCAAGGAGTATGAGGAGATGCGCGACAAGATGGAAGGCATTTCCCGCAGCAACGCCCTGCCTCACGTGGGCTTCAATACCAAACAGAGCTAACAACTAAGGACTAGAAACTAAAAACTAAAATATTATGGACTTAAAAAAACTGATGATGGATTACCTGGCCGAGGAGGGTTATCGTCCCCACGAGACTCCTTTCGGCATAGCTTTCAAGAACGAGGGTTTCAATTTCCTCTACTTCAAGGATGAGGATGACGAGCAGTACTTCAGGCTCATGATGCCCGCCATCTTTGAGGTCACTGAGGACAACGAGGAGACAATCCTGCGCGCAATGAACGACGTGAACAGCAGTATCAAGGTCGTCAAGCTCTACACCATGGATTTGGAGGACGAGGACGGCAAGAAAGATACCAGCGTGTGGGCCGCCTTCGAGATCCTGGCCGACACCACGCCCGAGCTCACTGACATCGTGCCGCGCTCCATCGCCCTGCTGCTGGGTGCGCGCATCGCCTTCCTCAGCAGACTCGAGGAAATCGCCGACCATTAAGGCCCATCAGGCAACGCCAAAAACTAAAAACAGCGCTCCCGCCACCACACGGTGACAGGAGCGCTAGTATTTTACATTTACCCTAAGCGGGTAATTACTGGCGGGTATAAGCGGCCTGGTCGGCGGGGTTGAAGGCGCCGATGAAGCGCGCGTGACGTGCCACCTCGGCCTCACCCATGTTGACATAAACCTTAGCGCTGTCCATGAACAAGTCGGGCTCCTGGCTAGCATCACCAATGAGCAGATAGCCCATGATGATATGACCCAGCATCTCGACCAAGCGACGTGCGTGGAAGGTGATGTACTCGGGATCCTCGACAGCCTTCACCTTCTCCATCGTCTCCTCATAGGTGGCGGTCATGGCCTCCAACTTAGCCTTCATGGGAGCGACAGCCTCACTGTACTCGCGCTCGGCATAGGCCTTGATCTGGTTCAAATAGGTGCCCGTGGTGACGTGGCGGATGGCGGCTACCACCTGCAACTGGGTCGTACCCTCATAGATGCTGGTGATGCGGGCGTCGCGATAGATGCGCTCACAAGCGTAGTCACGCATGAAACCGCTACCACCGTGGATTTGCACGCAGTCATAGGCGTTCTGGTTGCAGAACTCGCTCGTCATACCCTTAGCCAGCGGGGTGAACGCGTCAGCCAGGCGGTTGTAGGCCTTCATTGTCTTGCGCTCCTCGGGGGTGAGGGTACGTTCGCGGCTGATGGCCTCCAGCGACTTGTACATGTCCACAAAGCGGGTGCACTCATACAATAACGTGCGCGAAGCGTCCAATTTAGCCTTGATGTTAGCTATCATCTCGCTCACGGCGGGGAAATTGATGATGGGCTTGCCAAACTGCTCGCGGCTGCGGGCATAGGCGATGGCCTCCTGATAGGCGCTCTCGCTCACACCAACGCTCTGGGCGGCGATACCCAAGCGGGCGCCGTTCATCAGCGACATCACATACTTGATCAAGCCCAAGCGGCGTTCACCGCACAACTCAGCCTTGGCGTTCTTAAACACGAGCTCGCACGTGGGACTGCCATGGATACCCATCTTGTCCTCGATGCGGCGCACGGTCATGCCACCGTCACGCTTGTTATAGATGAACATCGACAGGCCGCGGCCGTCGCTGGTGCCCTCCTCGCTACGTGCCAGCACGAGCGAAATGTCACCGTCACCATTGGTGATGAAGCGCTTCACGCCATTCAGGCGCCAAGTGCCGTCCTCGTCCTGGGTAGCCTTGAGCATCACCGACTGCAGGTCACTGCCGGCATCGGGCTCGGTAAGGTCCATTGCCAGCGTCTCACCCTTGCACGTGCGGGGCAGGAAACGCTCCTTCTGGTCCTCGTTGGCAAACTCGTTGATGGTCTCGGCACAGTCCTGCAGACCCCACACGTTCACAAAGCCCGCATCGGCACGGCTCACCATGTCAGCTGCCATGATATAAGGGATGGAAGACATGTTCAGGCCACCATACTGGCGGGGCAAGGTAATGCCCATCAATCCAGCCTGGTTGAGCGCCTTGAGGTTCACCTCGGTGCCGCTGGCATAGCGCACGCGACCGTTCTCGTGGTGAGGACCTTCCAGGTCAACATCCTTGGCGTTAGGAGCGATGATGTCACCGCAAATCTCGCCTATGACTTCCAGCACGCGTTCGTAGGAATCCATCGCGTCCTCGAAGTCGAGGGGCGCGTAGTCAAATTTCTCGCTCTCGGTATAATCGCGCTCGCGCAGGGCGACGATCTCCTTCATCAGCGGATGACGCAGGTGATACTGGAGCGCTTTATTGTCGGTAAAAAAGTTAGCCATATCTTTTTTTAGGTTTTAGGCTTTAGGTGTTAGGTGTTAGGATTTGCTTGCGAAAACTAAAGCCTAATACCTAAAACCTAATGCCTTATAGCTGATTATTTTGAGTTCTTTTTGTAGTGCTTGATAAGCCTGGGAATCACGTCCTCGACGCTACCCGTGATCACATAGTCGGCAATCGCGTTGATGGGCGCATCGGGGTCAGTGTTGATGCTGATGATGATACTGCTCTCGTTCATGCCGGCAATGTGCTGGATTTGGCCCGAAATACCGCATGCTACATACAGCTTAGGACGCACGGTGACACCCGTCTGGCCAATCTGACGCTCATGGTCAGTGAATCCTGCATCGACAGCAGCGCGCGATGCACCTACCTCGCCGCCAAGCACGTCGGCCAGTTCAAACAGCATGTCAAAATTCTCCTTGCTGCCCATACCGTAGCCACCAGCCACGATGATGTGGGCACCCTTGATGTTCACCTTGCTCTGCTCGATCTCGCGGTCGATAATCTTCACCACGAGGCTGGCAGGGTCGATATATTTGTCGGGATCGAGGTTGATGACCTCACCCTTGTAAGCGGGATCAAAAATCTCCTTCTTCATCACACCCTCGCGCACGGTCGCCATCTGAGGACGGCACTCGGGGTTGACGATGGTGGCGACGATGTTGCCGCCAAATGCGGGACGGATCTGGTACAACAGGTCCTTGTATTCCTTGCCCTGAGCAGCATCGGTGTGATCACCAATCTCAAGCGATGTGCAGTCGGCGGTCAAGCCGCTGTGCAGGCACGAGGACACGCGAGGTCCCAGGTCACGGCCGATGGTGGTGGCGCCCATGAGGCACACCTGCGGCTCAATCTCCTTGAACAAGGTGGTCACCACGCTGCTGTGGGGCAGCGATGTGTAGGGGAACAGGCGCTCGTCCTGCGCCTTGTAGACCACGTCAACGCCATAGGGGAACAACTCCTGCTCGATGCCGTCAAGCTTATCGCCCAGCACCAGCGCCTCGAGACGGCAGCCCAAGCGGGTGGCCAGCGTACGGCCCTTAGTCAACAATTCGAGGCTGACGTCGGCAATACGGCCCTCGTCATACTCGCAATAGACTATCAGATTATTCTTGTCTTCCATTATTGTCAGTTTATTCTCTAATCACTATTCTCTAATCACTAATCACAACTTGCCGAGCGGCAAGTTGTTTTAACCGATAATGTGGTCGGCTATTAACTCCTTAACGAGACCCTCAAGCTCGGCATCGGCAGCAGCGTCGATGCGGCGAGCCTCCTTGGCTTGGAATGCCACGTTTACGATGGTCTTTACCTTGGTGGGTGAGCCTGCCATACCGATTTGCTCGGGATCGGCCTCAATCTCTTTCACGCCCCACTCCTTGATGTTCAGGTAGGGACGGGCATCCACCAGCGCCTGGCGGTCGGCGGGCAATGCGGCCTTCTCGCTGGGCGTCACGGCATATTTGAACTTCTGGATCAGGCGGGCGTTGCGGGGACGGCAAGCGTCAGCACTACCGTTAACGGTCACCACCAGGGGCAGCGGGCACTCCACGGTCTCAAAACCGCGCTCAATGCGGCGCTTGATGGTAGCCTTGCCATCGGCAACCTGGATACTCTCGGCATAGGTCACCTGAGGCAGACCCAACTTCTCAGCAATCTGCGGACCCACCTGGGCCGTATCGCCGTCAATAGCCTGACGGCCACCAACGATGATGTCAAACTCGCCCATGTGCCTGATGGCCTGAGCCAGCGAATAGCTAGTGGCCAGTGTGTCGGCACCACCCAGGGGGCGGTCGGTCAGCACCACGCCATCATCGCCACCGCGATACAGGCTCTCACGCACCATCTCGGCACTGCGGGGCAGACCCATCGTCAGCAGTGTGATGGTCGAGCCGGGATGAGCCTCCTTGAGCTGCAACGCCTGCTCCAGAGCGTTCAAATCCTCAGGATTGAAAATAGCGGGCAACGCGGCACGATTGATGGTACCGTCGGCTTTCATAGCGTCTTTGCCCACATTGCGGGTATCTGGCACCTGTTTGGCCAGAACAATGATTCTTAAACCCATAGTTTCTTTTTCGATTATATGGTTGTTACGTTGATATTCTATTTATTTACAGTGACTTGTGCATATTTTGCACAAAATCGACCGCAAAGTTACAAAAAAACAGGCAAACTTACCCTTGCCAACCCCTTAAAGTATATTAACAATGTGAGCTTTGCCCCATATTCCCGGTAATATGGCTAACTTTGCACTCCATTTAACTACTATCGTTTTCATGTACACACTCAATTATAAAGTCACCACCAGTTGCTGTGACAGCGAGGGAAAATTGAAACTCTATTCAGCCTTGCAGATGATGCAGGACTGTTCCGAGATGTGGATTGACAGCGAGCCTACGGCCCGCAAGTTCTTCACCGACAACAACATGACCCAGCTACTGGCCACGCGCCAGGTCGAAGTACTGCGTGTGCCTCGCTACAAAGAGGACTTGACGGTGACAACTTCCATCTATGAGGTAATGCCGATGTATGGCTTCCGCAACACCTTCATCCGCGACGCCCAGGGACAGCCATGTTACCGCACGTGGAGCATGGGTGCCTTTGTTGACCTGGGCACGGGCAAGCTCGCCCGTATTGCCGATGACGCCATCGCCTCGCTCACGCTGGATCCCAAGCAGGAGATGAACTACCGCGGCCGCCGCATCATCCTGCCCAAGCAGGAGGGTAACTTGATGGAGTCCGTCATGGTCATGCGTGCCGACATCGACTATAACCGCCACATGAATAACGCCAACTACGTCCGCATCGCTATGGAACTGCTCCCCGAGGGATTTGAGGTGCGCGACATGCGCGTCGAGTACCGCATCGCCGCCAAGCTGGGCGACATGCTCACCCCCAACCTCTACCCCATCGACGGCGGCTACATCATCGCCCTCGACATTGACGGCCAACCCAGCGCCATCATCGAGTTCCTATCCCATCCCCAATAATCATTAGAAAAAGTTTTTGAGGTTGTTTATTGTTGTTCCTGTTGTTTTATAATTCCAAGGTGGTTGTTTGATGATTTCAACAAAAGGTTGTACCTTTGTGGCATTGAATCAAATCACATTTTTTATTGTTTAATCAAGAAAGAGAAACATGAGAAAGAACATTGTTGCGGGCAACTGGAAAATGAATACCACCGTGCCCGAGGGCGTACAGCTCGCCAAGGATGTGTGTGCCGCTGTTGCTGCAGAGGCTAACCTGAAGTGTGACGTCATCATGGGCGTTCCCTTTACCCATCTGATGGCCGTCAAGGAAGTCATCAGCGACGCCAACGTGGGCCTGGCCGCACAAAACTGCGCCGACCACACCAGCGGTGCCTACACTGGCGAGGTTTCTGCTCCTATGGTAGCATCGACGGGCGCCAACTACGTGATCCTGGGTCACAGCGAGCGCCGTGGCTACTACCACGAGACCTATGAGATGCTCAAGACCAAGGTTGACCTGGCCCTGGAGAATGGCTTGAAGGTGATCTTCTGCTGTGGCGAGAGCCTCGAGGAGCGCGAGAATGGCTCGTTCAAGGACGTCATCGGCGCCGAGATCCGCGATTCCCTGTTCCACCTGACCGCCGAGCAGATGGCAAACATCGTCATCGCCTATGAGCCCATCTGGGCCATCGGTACCGGCAAGACCGCCACGAGCGACCAGGCACAGGAAATCCACGCCTTCATCCGCGGCCTGCTGGCCGACCAGTACGGCGCACAGGTGGCCGACGACATGACCATCCTGTACGGCGGCAGCTGCAAGCCCAGCAATGCCCCCGAGCTGTTCGCTAAGCCCGACATCGACGGCGGCCTCATCGGCGGCGCCTCGCTCAAGGCAGGCGACTTCATGGGCATCGTCACCGCCTTCTAAACGATTGAAACGCAAATGGCTTCACGCTAAGGCGCTAAGCCGCTAAGATTTAAATAATTATAAGACTTAGCGACTTGGCGGCTTAGCGTGAGTTATTATTCGTATGGTCTAACTGACACCACGTTCGTCATTAAATTCTATTAAAAACTATATCCGTTACGGAAATTTGCACTATCTTTGCGGCAAAATTCGAGACCAATAGATATCTATCAATGTTGAAACAATTACACATACGCAGCTTGTCCCTGTGTCTGATGTTGCTTATTGCGCTGACAGTCAGCGCACAGCGTCCCCAAATCACCGATCGGTTGAACAATAACGGTCAGGTGACAGTTGATGCACCCAAGGAACTGGTGAAACGCAACAACGCCGACCTGAACAATAAGCAGACCAACAACAAGGACAAGAAGGTCAAGGAAAAAGATAAAAAGAAGGCCGACCCCTCAAGCGAAGAGGAGCGCCTGAACGAGCTTGACGACGATAAGGACACCGCCAAGAAAGACGAAGATAAAAAGAAAGAGGACGAGAAGAAGAAAGAGGAACTGACGCCCAAGAAGCCCAAGCGCACCCACACCTCCCAGCAGACCATCGAGTCAAGGGGAGTGGGATACCGCATCCAAGCCTACAGCGACAATAACCACGCCACCGCCAAGGCCGCAGCCCAGAAGCGCGCCCGCGACATCGCGATGAAGTTCCCCCAGTACCGCTCTTACATCTCCTACAAGGCCCCCTCGTGGCGACTGCGCATTGGTGACTTCAAGACCCAACGCGAAGCCCAGGCCGCCTTGCAGCGCATCAAGAGCGTCTATCCCAAGTTCGCCCGTGAAATGGTCATCGTCAAGGACCACATTAACATCTGGAGCAATGATTAAAATGGTATTCAGCGACGAGGATCTGAAACTCGCCGAAAAGATAGCAAGCCACTACCGCGCCATCATCGAACTCATCGGTGAAGACCCCGACCGCGAAGGGCTCGCCAAAACCCCCATGCGTGCCGCTAAGGCACTCATCGAGAACACCCGTGGCTACAACGAGGACGCCGATGCCATCGTCCACAGTGCCATCTTTGAGCACGAGGGCAGTGAGATCGTCATCGTTAAGGACATCGAGTTCTATTCCCTGTGCGAGCACCACATCCTGCCATTCTTCGGCAAAGTATCCATCGGTTACATCCCCGCCGGCGGCATCGTGGGCCTGAGCAAACTCGCCCGCATCGTCGACACCTTCTCACGCCGCCTGCAGGTCCAGGAGCGCATGACACACGACATCTGCGAGCTTCTCACACGTGTCCTGCCCAACCGCGGCGTCATCGTCTATGCCGAGGCACAGCACATGTGCATGAAAATGCGCGGTGTTGAGAAACAAGACTCCACAACCATCACTTTTGAGTATAGTGGTGAGTTTGAGGACATTCACCGTCAAAACGAGTTCTTCACCCTTCTCGGTGTGAAAAAATAATTCGATTTTTTTTGGCAAAAAATTTTGCCAGTTCAAAAAGTCGCTATATCTTTGCACCGCAATTCTCGAAAGCACCCCTGCAAAGGGGTCAGAATTGACTGCGAAAGTAGCTCAGTTGGTAGAGCACGACCTTGCCAAGGTCGGGGTCGCGGGTCCGAGTCCCGTCTTTCGCT
>JAEETL010000071.1 GCA_016290325.1 Muribaculaceae bacterium | reverse complement strand
CTGGCCGCCTATGGCCTGCCGCTCTGCGTCGGTCAGTGTGCCGGTGTAGGCGTTGGTTCCAGCGTAGAGCGTCTGTCCGTCGGCAATCTTCACGGTGCCAGAGTAGCTACCGGTTAATGAACTGGTACACGTTGCCTTGATAAAATCGGTGGCGGCGGTGCAGCCGAGGGTGATGACGTTACTGGCCTGGATTGCTTGATAGAGAGCAGTGACCGTCAACTGGCTGTGGTCAACAGCGAAATTTGAACAAACAAGACCAGAACCATTTGACGAATTGATGTTGGCAGTAACGTTGCTTAGGGTGATGACGTTACTGGCCTCGATTGCTTGATAGCGAGCATTGACCGTCAACTGGCTGTTGTCAACAGCGAAATTTGAACAAATAAGACCAACGGCATTTGACGAATTGAGGTTGGCAGTAACGTTGCTTAAAGTAACATCATTGTTGGCTTGAATGGCAGCGTAATAATTTGCATGGGCCTCCAACGAGCTGCGGCGAACAGTAAGGTTATCACAAAAAATAACTGGGACATCGGATAGTGAAGTAGCGTTCACGTTGCCACCGGCGATGGTGAGGTCCTTGACAAAGAATGAACACGATTGGGAATAGATGGTGAGTGCTCCGGTGTTGCCGCTTTGTGCATAGAGGGACAAATTGTTTCCACTACCGTAGAATCCCACTTGTTCTTGAAATGTTGAACCCGACACAGGGCTGTCATTGCTGCCGATGTTCATGGCTGCGCCGTCGCAGAGGATGATGTGGGTGTTGCCCAAAAGCTGAATGCCTTGAGAGTAGTCGAGGGTGCTATGCACGACACACCATGTTTCTTGGCCTTCTGCGCCAAGGGTGGTTTCGGTGCCGGTGAGCCAGATGTAGTTGGTGCATTGCTGCGTTTCGCCGTTCTGGTCAACGTAGTTGACTGGGGGCACTTGTTCAAGTGTCGCGTTGATGGTCACATTCCCATAGGGCATGGTGAGCGTCGTTCCGTTGAGGGTGCCCGCAGTAGCGGTGTATCCAGTACAATAATAGCCCGAAGGCGCAGTGCAACCGAGGGTGAGGCTCACCACGTCGTTTTCGGCAGCATAGAGCACGTCGCCGCATTTGAGACCCACGCTGTAGAAATCCAGCCCACTGACGGCGTAACTACTGCTGGCAGTGCCAGCGTTTCCCACGGTGACATAATTGCCGCCGCTGATGCTGTAGGCTTGTGTGCCTTGTGCGTCTTGTGCGTCGCCGAGTGCGGTGGTGTAGTAGCAATTGCTGATAAGGTCGCTGCTCACGTTGCGTCCGAAGGTGGCGCAGCCCGTGCTCACGGTGTTGGGGTCGGCTGTAGGGGCGTAGAGGCAGTTGGTGATGGTGGCTCCCGTGCCGCCTACCGTGTTGTTGTGGCCCAGAAAGCCACCGCATTTCGTTGTCAAGCCGTTTGTGGTGACTATCTTGCCGTTGAACACGCAGCCCTCGATGGTGAGCTGGCGACCTGATGGTAGCGATGCGACGAATCCGCCGTGGGTGCCGTCGCCGTGGGTGCTGCTGTTGATGGTGACGCTGCTCACGCTGTTGGTGATGCTGGCCGAGCTTTGCACGATGCCGACCATTCCGGCGGCGTACTTGCCATCGGTGCTGATGGTGCCACTGACGGTGCAGCCGCTGACGGTCAGCGAACCAGTATTGTTCGACTGGCTGACGAGGCCAGCGGGATAGAGGTCATTGGGGTTGTTGGTGCCCTTGGTGCAGTTGATGTTTACCACGGCGTTGCAGTCGGTCACATCTACATAGCCGCTTTGCAGGGCGATGAGTCCGGCGGGGTGGCGATAGTCATCAGCGGTGATGTCGGTCACGACGTTCAGGTTTTGGATGACGGCGTAGTTGGTTTCGCCGGTGCCCTGCACGTAGCGGAAGGGGGCGCAGTAGTTGTCGGCGGCGGTGTGGTTGAAGGTCAGCGTATGGCCGTTGCCGTCGAAGGTGCCGGTGAAGTCGTGGTTCACGTTGCCCGCCATGCGGCTGACCTCGATGTCGTCACCAAGCGCGACGGTCTTGCCCGTGAAATAGCCCTTGGTGTTCTCGGCCAGCAGGTCGCAGAACACGTCCCAGCCCTTGGCGGTTTGGATGGTGCATTCCGTGCCTTCTTCGTTGACGGAGAAGTCGTTGTTGCTGTAGGGGTGCAGCGTCAGGCCGCCGATGGCGCTGATGTCCTCGGCGCTGAGGGTGCCGCTGTAGAAGCGGCCGCTGTCGTCGGTGAGAACCTGGCCGTCGGCTACTTTGACGGTTGAGGCGCTGTAGCTGCTGGCGGTGATGCGGTCGGCGGAGCGGGTCCAGCCGAGGGTGATGGTGCCGCTGAGGTCGTCGCTGTATATGCCGTATATATTGTCGCTGCTGCCGGTGGCGGTGGCACTAAGGGTGCCGCCGCTGATGGTGATGTCGTGGTCGGCGTAGATGGCTTTAGCATAACGGGATTCGGTGGCTATGGTGAGGGTGCCGCCGAGGAGGGTGACGCTGCCGGCCTCGATGCCTCTGCCGCCCGCAGCGAGGTTGTTGCTGATGCTGACGTTGCCGCTGTGCTGGGTGTAGCTGCCCCCCACCCAAATGCCACCGCTATTGCCTACGTAGCTGAGGGTGCCGGCGACAGATGGGTCGAGGTTCTGTCCGTAGATGGTGAGGTTGTTGATTCTTACGATGCCTTCGTTCGTGTTGGGGCTGGCGGAGGTGCCGATGTGCATGGTGCAGCCGTCGGCGAGGATGAGGTTGACATCTTCACTATTCGTACGGATGGTGACGTCGGAGTAGGTGATGTCGGTGCCTACGAAGTACCAGCCTCCGGCGAGATTGATGTATTGGCGGCCGTATTCCGTTACGGTGGGCTCATTTCCGTCGAGGGCTACGGCTTGGGCGGTCTGCGTGTTGCCGTCAGCGTCGATGTAACTGACTGTGGTTTGTGCCCACGCCGTAGCGCAGGCCATGATGAGCGCGAGCGTCATGGCCGCCCGCATGAGGTTGTGTTTGATTAATCTTTTGATTTTCATTTTGTTATTTGTTTTGTTAAGTAATTGTTCAAAATTAAACTGCAATATCTTTTGACTTCGGGACACGGGACTTCGAGACTTTTTGACCATGACCATTGACTATGACCATGACCACTTTTACAGAGTTCGAGAGCTTGTTGGCTTTTCTTTGGGCAAGTGATTAGCCATTGTAAAGCCGTTAAGCACAACCACAATTTGCCAGTGGTCATAGTCATGGTCACAAATCTCGCGTCCAATATGTAAACTAGATTTGCTCATCTACTCATTAAAAAAACAGGCACAAAAGTAATAAACTCCCAAAAAAGGGATGTTTCATTACTTGAAAAAGATGTATCAAATTTTTAAAAAACGAAATATCAGACGGTTACAGAGGTCTGTTTTGCAGCGTTGCGGTATTCGGTGGGAGTCATGGAGTAACGCTCGCGGAAGAGACGGTTGAAGGTGGGACGGCTGGCGATGCCGCACTCATCGGCGATGAGGCCCACCGGCTGGTCGGTAGTAGTGAGGAGCGCGGCGGCGTGGCGGATGCGATAGTGGTTAATGAAGTCGGAGGGTGTCGTGTCGGCACACTCATGCAGGGCATCGTACACATATTTATAGTTGGTGCCGACGAGGCGGGCCAACGTCTCGTGGTTGGCGTTGGGGTCGGTGAAGACGGCAGGGTCTTCCATCAGCGTGCAAAGACGCTCGTACAGTTGCACGTTGAAAGAAGGGTGTTGCGCATCGGCTTCCACACCCACAGTGTCCTCCACACCCTGCTCTTTATGCTCCTCGTGCTCATTGTACAGTTGGTAGAGCCTACGGTTCTTCTCGGTGAGAAGGCGGTTGTCGCGGTGCACGCGCCAAAGGATGAAGGCCGTCAGCAGGAGCAGCAGCATGGTACCAACGGCGACGATGCGGTAGGTGCGTGCCTCCGACTCTTTCTGCTGGCGGGCCAAACGCTCTTCCTGCAGGTGATAGACGGTGGCAAGCTCGTTGAGCTGTTCACGTTGGTTGTAGTATTCAAGGCTGTCTTGGATGACGGAAGCACGATTGGCGTAGTGGAGGGCATCGG
>JAEETL010000042.1 GCA_016290325.1 Muribaculaceae bacterium | reverse complement strand
CGTGGGTGTTCCGCAACCGTGACTATGCCCCGGTTCCCGTAACCCATAAGGAGGCCTTTGACCTGGGCAAAAGCTTCGTTAAGCTGGGCATCTACATGACGCTAGGTAATTTTGCCAGCATCTTGGCCAGCTATGTCTTCAATGCATGGCTTAACATCGATGCCGGCACCGAGGTTGTGGGTTTATACCAAGCGGGCTACACATTAATAAATAAATACACCGGGCTTATCCTCACAGCCCTCGGCATGGAATACTACCCTCGATTGGCCCGTGTTGCTGACAGTCGCTTGAGGCTGCGCGCCTTTGTATCACAGGAGATCAATGTCTCCATCGCCGTCATGGCTCCTGTCGTGGCACTATTCATCTTGCTGCGTGAGCTTGTGGTATGGATCCTATATACCCCTGAATACAATGCCATTCTCTCGTTTGTCTCGTGGGGAATGATCGGTACCATCCTGCGCACACTATCATGGTGCTTGGCATTCACTATTCTCGCTAAAGGTGATGGCAAAACCTACCTATGGACCGAGGTCGCCAGTGCCGTCATCAACCTTGTGCTCAATATCCTGTTTTATAAGTGGTGGGGCCTCACGGGACTCGGCATCGCCTTCATGGTATCATTCCTCCTTTACACACTCATTATCGCTGTAGTTTATTTCAAGACTTACCGACTGACCGTGACAAGAGCATGTATCTACAACCTGTTGTGGACACTCGTTGTGACATCTTGTGTAATGGCAGCTATGGAGTGCGGTAAAACGGCTATTGCGGCCGTTCTCACAGCCTTAAGCATAGCCATCGCATTAAGACAGATTATCGCCCTCTGGAAGCGATAATCCCACATGCGATTTCAATCCCTACTGGAACAAATAGTCATCATGCCATTATCGGTTAAATTTCAATAAAAAAGCGTGATTTTATTAACAATATGGTAATGTGATTGAAAAAATATATCTATCTTTGCATCGTTAAACAAAGTATTAACCGCGAGGGATCTCACCAGTCAAGTTGAGATTCTTCTAATTTTTTGAATCTTAAAAATTAAAAAAACACAGTATTTTAGCATGGCTATTACTTACATGACACAGGAAGGTTATGACAAAAAGATGGCTGAACTCTCCCATCTTGAAAATGTCGAACGTCCCGAAGTAGTCCGCGCTATTGTTGAAGCCCGTGACAAGGGAGACCTTTCAGAGAACGCAGAATATGATGCCGCTAAAGAGCGCCAAGGTATGCTCGAAGCCAAGATCGCTGAGCTCAAATCTCTTATCGCATCGGCACGCATCATCGACGAGAGCAAGATTTCAACCGACGAAGTACAACTGCTCACCAAAGTCACCATCCGCAACCTTAAGAACAAGGCCACAGTGACCTATACCATCGTTACCGAGACCGAGGCCAACCTGCGCGAGGGAAAGATTTCCATTTCCACTCCTATTGCCAAGGGCTTGCTCGGCCACAAGGTAGGTGAAACCGTTGAAGTTCAAGCGCCTGCCGGACTCATGAAATTTGAAATCCTCAAAATCGAAGTTTAATATTATGGCAACGATATTCAGCAAAATCGCAGCTGGTGAGATTCCCAGCTACAAGGTGGCCGAAGACGACCGCTACTATGCGTTCCTCGACATCAATCCCATGGCTAAGGGTCACACCCTGGTTATTCCCAAACATGAGGTGAACTACATGTTTGACCTCGACGAGGAAGAGTATGCCGGACTCTGGGCTTTTGCCCGCAAGGTCGCCATGGCACTCGAGCAAGCTGTTCCTTGCAAGCGTATCGGTATCGGCGTCCTGGGTCTTGAAGTTCCCCATTGCCACATCCACCTCGTACCCCTGCAGAGCGAGAAGGACATGGCTTTCGGCGGTCCCAAATTGACTTTGCCGGCCGAGGAAATGCAAGCCATCGCAGCCGCTATTGCCGCTAAGATGTAATTGCTACGAGCAACCTTATCACAAGGCGTTTGTCCCATCCGGGGCAGACGCTTTTTGTTTTATGATAAAAAGAGAACGTCCTGACGGCTGGCAGTGCCGTCGGGACGTTCCCACAATCATGGTTACTATATACTAAACTCTACTTTATAACTTTTCAGTCAATGAAAAATCATTTGAAAACCTTCACGGTTCTGGTTGTGCCATCGGTGTAAGTGGTCACGACAACATTCACACCGTCAAAGGGTTTGTCACTGATCTTGCCAGCGAGATTGACATATTTCTTGCTAGCAACCTCTCGGTCAACATTCACAACTTCCACAGCGCTAGGACCATCAACACTCACCTGGAACTTGTCCATGCAAAAATAAGCGGCGGTGTTCATGCCATAGGCACCAGTGTCGGTCGAATTCAAAGTGAAGTAAACCGATACCACCTTGCCTAGACTTGACAGGTCAAAGAATGTCCAGTCGTTAGCTGCCTTGAGCTCGCCATCGGTAAACTCAACGAGATTCATCGAAACAGTCGTCTCATTGCCCTCGGCATCAACACCATGAGCGGTGAGTTCAAAGTAGTCACCCTCTTCAAAAGCGCGAGCAGAGCCATCTCCATGCACACAACCATAATAAGGCCAGGGGTGGTTGCACACATACACGCCAACAGGTTCAAAAGCCGTGCTACCCGTGCCATCCATAAACATCAACTGATTGCTGGGGCCTTCCATAGCCCAACTGCTGTAATAAGCCACAAGGTAAGGCTGCTCAGGATCGGCGCTCATGGTACCATCCTCGTTAATCACAGCACCACCGCCGGCCATGCAACCGCCAAAGTTGGCAGTCCATGTGCCGCCGCTACCAGGCAGACCATAATCGGTCGTGTCGCCACCCTTGGCGATAGTAAAACCGTCCCAGTAGTAGCCACCCCACGAGGCGCCCTCACCATCAATGAGGTGCGAAAGCATGAACTCGCCATAGTTACCGCCAAACTCCAACCAAGTGAAGTCCACATCATTGTAAGTACCAGTCCAAATTCCCAGGTCATTATACTCGATGGTTGCGGGATTCATCGAGTCATTCAAATCTAGTGTAATCACATTAGCCCAAGCGGCCGAAGCCATCAGGGCACATGCAGCAAATGTAAATAATTTCTTCATTGTTTTTAATGTATTTAAAGGTTAAACTAAATAGTTATTCTTCAATTTCTGATTAATAGCATGTCGATAAGGTCGGTCACATCACTGATGCTGATTCGGCCATCCCTATCCACATCGGCAGCACCCATGTCATAGACCGTGAGCACCGAGCCTAGCAGGATATCGATGAGGTCAGTCACGTCGTCAATACTGATCCTGCCGTCCATATTCACATCACCCGGCGTTGAGCCACCCGTCACTGTAACCACAAACGAGCTCGACGCTAACTGGCCGTTGCTGTCGGTGGTCACATCGACAGTTGCTCGACCAGAAGCCACCGCCTCGATGACCAACTTAAGACCAACGACCCTAGCACGTACAATCGACTCGTTACGGCTTTTAGCAGTCGTCACAGCAAGCGCAGCCATGTTATCGGGATCTTGAACGGCCTGGAGCAAATCGATCTCACTGCTCGTCCCTCTCGACAACGTCATGTCACTGACACTAATAGTGGGTGCATACAGGTCAGGATAAACCGCTAAGGCAGGGAACCAATAAGCGTCCTGCAAACGCACTTGGCGTTTGAGTTCACCTGTCATCACGTTATAGAACAATACCCAATTATGGTTAAAGTTCTGATAGGCATACATCGGAGCGGCCTCGGTGGTCTGCACCACCATGTCGCCCGTGTGGGGGTCAAAACTCAACGCCGAGGCGTATAGGCCTTGACGCTCTTTGGTTCCGTCCCAATTAGTCTCCACGCCCTCAGGCAGGAGGATGAGCGTGTCGATAAACTCACGCGAACAGAAATCATAGCTACTGATGAAGTTCTGATACTCCTCGTGGTTGAAATACACACGCTCGGCAACAGGATCTACACATAACATACGAGCATGCCATGCACCCCATGCACACACCGCGCCCTTGTTCTCAGGCAGGCTATGTACACCCTTTATCTCGAAGGTTACCGGGTCTATCTGAGTGAAATTAGCCTCAAATGGACCTGTACCAAAGTCATAGACCTCACGGCTGTTATTGGCGACATAGAGTTTACCACCTGCCGTGACAAACACCGTGACAATATCGGGGAACGGCAAGGTAGCGACAACAGCATCGGTTTCGAGATCAATCACATGCAGGCCCTTTCCTTGCTGCACGGCAAAGACATACTGTCCAAATCTCACCATATCGCCGCACTGGTCGTAATACAGGCTGTTGTAGTCGCCCCTAGCGCTGGACTGCGTGCCCTCAATGGGGCCTCTAACTGTCATGCTGGCGACATCCAACACAAAGATGCCGGCGTTAGTCGAGATATAGCCCTTATTGTTATTGACAGCGCAATAGGCGCGACCGTCATATACGCTGTCGGCTGACTCACCAAAGCGCAGAATGCTGGCCCGCTGAACGAGCGTCGTCCCATCAAGCACGGCCAGCCTCGAGCCCACCGTGCTCCCGCTAGACTCGTTGCCGTTAGCCTGCTTGCTCACAACGAAGAGACGCCCGCCAAACAGTTGTCCGTGTTGCGATGTCACACCCAGTTTAACGCCAGGGTTGACAAAAGCGAACACGTTATACTCCATCTCATTATAATCATAATTATAGTAGTTGATGGAGCCTTGATTGGCGCCATAGCGATCCTCATTAATGAAGATGATGCCATTAGTGAACGTGAAGTCCTGGGCCTGGGAAATTATTGCCACCAGGGCTACGAATACAAATAATCCTACCTTTTTCATGAGCCTAACAGTTGATCAATTAATTGGGTCACATCGGCAATACTGATACTGCCATCATGATTAACATCGGCAGCCACCACGTCAAAGGGATCCTCTACGCTGCCCAACAGGTGGTCGATGAGAGCGGTCACATCGCTGATGGTCACCGCGTTATCACAATTCACGTCTCCATACAACGTCATCACGGCATCGGGATGCAAATCCTCGGCACCGCAAAACTCGGTCGATACCTCGCCCAGCCAACCGCAGTAGTCAAACTGACCGCAATAAACCTTGATGAAGTCAATATGGTCGAGCGAAACTGAGTTACCCTCCTCATCAACCGCCCAGTCAATCATGAAACCAGGTTCCTGGCCGTTGGGCAGGTTATCGACATAGCCCAAGCCAAAGAAGGGCTGGAACCAGTTGTTTCCGTTGCCGCCGCTCATGTCGATTGCAGTGTTGGGCAGCTTGGTTCCCCTAAAGGTCATCACGGTGTCCTCAAGCCACAAGGGCCAGTAAGGCTGGTTGTGGAATGAATTGCGCCACACATAGCCGCTGGTGCTGTCGGGATTCTCGTCGTTGCTGGTCCAATAGACATACTCAGCATCGGTGATGAATCGCCAACTGTCATGGGGCACACGCACCTTATTCTCGTCGGGCTTGTAGTAGGTAATCTCGTAGCTGTGTTGGCATCGGTCATAATCAGCGCCCATGATTTCATACCACAAGTCTCCGTCGCTGGGCATGCCATCGCCGTCATTGTCAACGCCCACCATGATAATGCCAGGCTCACAACTTCCACCGGCAATGCCGGGCACAGCCTCGCTCTGCATAGCGTTGCCATAGATTTTGACGTCATAACCATGCTTATTCACCACGGGATGGTCAAAGCCGAAAACGATGTAACCGCCATAGCTACCCAGGCTGACCGTGCCGCCCAGCTTTCCGCACAGGGCATCCTCCAGCTGCGCGTTGATGCTGTCCTGGGTATATCCGGGCTTGTAAGCCGGGAACACGTTAACAAACTGTCCTGGCGCAGGCAGATAATCATACACCCGCGCGATATATGGCGAATTATCGGCAAGACCTACTGTCATTGTCCACGCCAATAGTACTGCAAGATATAAAGATTTTCTCATGTCACTATAACAATTTAAATATTCACGTTTTAGCGCGAATTCATGCGACATGATTGGCCATGTGCTGGTCAATGGTAAACTCCTGAGAATGAGGGCAACTTGTGTCCGCATCATCTTTCTTTGCCAGGGTCCAAATGCCGCGTGAACCACAACTGGTGGCCGTGTGAAGGCAGGTCTTCTGACTTCTCCCCCATCGCGACGGCGCCTTCCCGGTGATGATGCGATACACAAGTGTCTCACAACCAGTGGCATGATGCCGAGCGATGTGTCATCAAGGAGTTACAGCAGCGGGTACTGTCCAGGACTTTCACCTGATTCCCTTTTCATCCCCTCGTCGATAAACGGCGAGAAGAACCTCAACACAATCAATTTGTCGCTGCAAAGATAACACTTTTTACACAATTCAGCAATATCCCTGCTATTTTTCTATAATGAATTATTAGCCTTATATGTCTTATGTGAATTGCTCGCTACCGCTTCTATTGGTTCCACAGGGCAATAGTTCCAGTGGCGAGTGTGCGGGGGATGTCGATGAGACGCTGATTGCGGCTACCGCGAAAGTGCAAGGAGATGTCGCGTTCAGCTTCGACAAATGGCCCCTCGACAAGGACATCAAGTTCCTGCACGACATCGAGCAGGGTTGCATCGGCGATAATTTCCTCCCAAGTGTAGCCGGTGTAGCACCACACGTTGTAACCCAGTTCCTGCTTGATGCGGTGAATGAGCGCGCGTGTGCCCGCTGGTTGCTGCAGGGGATCGCCGCCACTCAAGGTGACGGGCGCCTCGTTATAGGCAATGACCTCCATTAACTCGTCAAGGGTGCGCTCTTCCCCACCCTTGAAGTCCCATGACTGGGGATTGTGGCACCCAGGGCAATGGTGATTGCAGCCTGCCAGATAGATTGACGTGCGCAGTCCGGGCCCATCCACACTGGTGCCTTCAACGATATGTAATACCCTTAGCATTTAGCTAAGATATCACTTATGTACCACACGGTCCTTGAGTTCGGCGAGCTTACCGCTGTTCCAACGGTCGGTTGTGCCAACGAGGTAGCCCGTGATGCGCTGCAGGCGGTCGATGTGGTGGCCGTGGCACTCGGGGCATTCCTCAAGACCCTCGGTAGCATCTTCATAGCCGCAGTCCATGCAACGGTTTCGGTTATGGTTCACTGAGCAATAGCCCATGTTATACTTGTCCATCAGGTCCACTACAGCTGCGATGGCATCGGGGTTGTGGGTAGCATCACCATCAATCTCCACATAGAAGATATGACCGCCACGGGTCAGCTCGTGATAAGGCGCCTCAACCTCAGCCTTGTGCTTGGGACTGCACTTGTAATAGACGGGCACATGGTTGCTGTTAGTGTAATAGATCTTGTCGGTCACACCAGGGATCTCGCCAAAGTCCTTGCGGTCACGGCGCGTGAACTTGCCGCTCAATCCCTCGGCAGGGGTAGCCAGAACGCTGTAATTGTGCTGGAAGCGCTCACTAAATTCATTCACCCTGTCACGCATGTAGGTGACAATCTTGAGGCCCAGTTGCTGGGCTTCTTCACTCTCGCCATGGTGATGGCCAATGAGGGCGATAAGGCATTCGGCCAATCCGATAAAGCCTATGCCCAGCGTGCCCTGGTTAATCACGCTCTCGACACGGTCATCGGGGCCCAGGTCATTAGCACCGTTCCACAGTTGCGACATGAGCAACGGGAACTGCTTGGCCATAGCGGTCTTCTGGTACTGGTAGCGTGCATCTAGCTGACGAGCAGTTACCTCAAGCATATTGTCAAGCTTGGCGAAGAAGCGGTCGATGCGTTCCTGTTTATCCTTGATATCCATGCACTCGATGGCCAAGCGTACGATATTGATGGTAGAGAACGACAGATTACCGCGACCAATAGAGGTTTTCTCGCCGAAGCGGTTCTCAAACACACGCGTACGGCAACCCATGGTAGCCACCTCGTGTTTGTAGCGTTCAGGATCATCGGCACGCCACAGATCGTGATGGTTGTAGGAGGCGTCCAGATTGACGAAGTTGGGGAAGAAACGGCGAGCGGTCACCTTGCATGCCAAGCGGTAAAGGTCATAGTTGGGGTCACCGGGCTTGTAGCTCACGCCAGTCTTCTTCTTCCAGATTTGAATCGGGAAAATGGCTGTTGAGCCGTTGCCCACACCCTCATAGGTGGAATTCAACAACTCGCGGATGATGCAGCGGCCCTCGGCGCTCGTGTCAGTACCATAATTAATTGAACTGAAGACCACTTGGTTGCCACCGCGCGAGTGGATAGTGTTCATGTTGTGGATAAAAGCTTCCATTGCCTGATGAACACGTCGCACGGTGCTGTTGATGGCATGCTGCAAGATGCGCTCATCGCCCTGCAAGAAGTCCAGCTCACGCGCGATATAATCATCAAATTTCACATCATACAAGCGACTGTAGTCCTGGCCCATCAATGCCTCAAGGTTCTTGACCTCCTCGATAAACGAGCGGCGCACGTAGGGGGCCAGATAGAAGTCAAAGGCAGGGATGGCCTGACCGCCATGCATCTCGTTTTGGGCGGTCTCCATCGTGATACAGGCGATAACACCTGCGGTCTCGATGCGCTTTGCTGGGCGAGATTCGCCATGACCAGCCATATAGCCCTGCTTGAGCACCTTGTCCAACGGATGTTGCACGCAGGTCAAACTCTTGGTGGGATAGTAGTCCTTGTCATGGATGTGCAGATAGTTACCGCGCACAGCCTCACGTGCCTCCTCACTCAAGAGATAGTCATCCACGAAGGGCTTGGTCGTCTCGCTAGCGAACTTCATCATCATGCCGGCAGGGGTATCGGCATTCATGTTGGCGTTCTCGCGTGTGACGTCATTATTCTTGGCATTGATAATCTCCAGGAACAGGTCACGCGTCTTGGCCTTGCGGGCTACGCTGCGTTTTTGGCGATAGTTGATATAGCAGCGCGCCACCTCCTTGCGGGGACTTTTCATCAGTTCCAGCTCCACCTGGTCCTGGATGTCCTCGACGCTCATTTGGGTGCGACCGCGTTGACCTATGCGATCAGCGATGCGCTGGATGAGTGCCTCGTCCTCGCCGGCAGCGGTGGCAAGCATAGCTTTGCGGATCGCGGCCTTGATTTTCTCTTCGTTATAGCCGACGACACGGCCATCACGCTTCAGTACTGTCTGAATCATATCGTGTTGTGAAAAATTACAGGTTGATTATGCTATTGCTATCGTTAAGAATCGGCCGTGCCGATTTGCGTTTGCAAAGGTAAACAACTCACACGAGACAGCAAAAGATTTTCAAGAAAAATTTCGTTTTGGAAAACTTTTTAGACTTTGTAAAAATACATTTTATTGATTTTCAGGATATTAAAAATTTTTCTGGAAAACATTTCTTCTGCAACAAACTCTAAAAAAGTAAAAACTAGCGGTTTACCAACGTGAATAACTCAGAAAAGCCCTAGGCCTTTACACACAACAAGGCGGGACCAACAGTTAGTCCCGCCTTGAGGTTTAATAATCAATCTATATCCTTACTCGGATTACTCGGCCCAGCTACCAGTCAGCAAGAAGTCGATAAGAGCAGAAACGTCAGCGATGCTAATACCCTCGTCAAGGTTGCAATTAGCGTTATCCACGCTGATTTCACTTGCATCACCAGTCAACATGTAGTCAATAAGGGCGGTAACGTCGGCAATGTTAACATCATTGCTCATGTTCACGTCACCACGTATACCCTGAGGAGCGTCATGCTTGGTAGCGGTACAGATGATTTCCTTGGTCTCGGCGTTGAAGGTAATCACGAAGTCATAGGTACCAGCCTCGGTAACCTCATATACCCAGTTGCTTGAGGGCCAAGCGTAGTCCCAAGCGTGGTCTTGAACGACCTTGAACTCAACGTTAGCAGTTTCCTCAAAGACAACATTATTCTTGGTCCATGTATAGATACCATCCTCACCCTTTACCATGTCGTTAGCGGTGTCACTGGGATCCCAGAAGCTGCCAAACAGATTGGTGGTACCAGCAACGGTATAGGTGTGCTCAACGGGATCGATATCACCAGTCTTAATCAGGGTGCAGGTGATGCGGTAGTCCTCCTCAGCATTGGGGTCAAAGGTGATAGCGATGTTGTAAATACCTTCCTCGGCCACAACAGCGGTCCAGTTGTAGGGGCCAACGGGCCACTCATAGATGCTGTAGCTGTGGTTACCGACAACCTTGAAGTCGAAGTTGCCATAGAGGGTCACGCCAGTCTTGTTCCAGCTGTAAACGCCAGTTGCCTCGTCAAGAATCATGTCGTTGTTAGTATCTTCGGTGTTCCAGTTGCTGCCAAAGATTGATTCAGGACCTACTACGGTGTAGGAAGTGATTTCAATAGGCTCATCACCGCCATAGACGAAGGTAGCCTTAGGCAACTTATTATCACCCTTAGTGCTGCCAGCGTAGCCATAAGTGCTCATAACTAAGTATGAACCCATCTCTTTACCGTAGAAATAGGTATCCTTATAATCACCAGCAACGGACTGAACGTCAATCAACAGAGCATTACCAGCATAGGTAAAGGGAGCATCGAAGGTAATGGTCCAAACGCCATTCTCATCGGCAGCAGGAGTTACAGTAGCGACAGCGGTCACAGCAACATCCAACAGGTCGCCGTAAACGCCACCCCATGCGTTAGGAGTCCAAGGAGTAACATCGTCCATGTTAGCCAACGAAACCGTTACAGTGCCACCCAGAGCGTTCACCAGATCGGGGGTGCTGGTATAGAACTTCACGGCAGTGATTTCGGTGCCAGCTGCGATACCGGTCAACTCAGCAGCGGGATACTGCATCTGGTTGTGTTGATCGGTTTCGAAGTTGTAACCATAGACGGGAGCGTACTCACTAGTTGTGGTACCCTCAGCAGCGGTCCACTCGGTAGCCTGAGCTGCAAATGCCATAGCGGCCACAGCAATAAGAGTGAAAAACTTTTTCATAAAATGATAAAAAATAAAAATGTTAATTATAAAAAATGAATAATACGAAATATCGTTAGTATCCTAAATATGATTTAATAATCGTGCATCAATTAACGGCGCAAAGGTAAACTAAAATATCTTCACGACAAAAATATTTCACCTAAATCTCAGCACATTGCACATTGTATTATATAATATAAAACAAGAGGCAGACCCTCAAAAAGCCTGCCTCATTGAAATGTATATCTCCTATTGAATTAGTTGGCCCAGATGTGAGTCAGCAGGTAGTCAATGAGAGCAGAAGCGTCAGCGATGGTAACTTCCTCGTCAAGGTTGCAGTTTGCATTTTCAAGGCTGATACCAGTAGCATCATGGGTCAATAGGTAGTCGATAAGGGCGCTAGCGTCAGCAATGGTAACATCATTGTCCAGGTTCACGTCACCACGCAGACCCTCGGGCTGAGGCTCAACATAAACCTCCCATTTAACGGGCTCGAACTGCAACGCGTCGCCAACCTTCCAGATAACACCATAGATATTATAATTGCCAGTGGCGGGCTGATTACCAGTTCCGGTCAGCGTAATGGTCTCGCCGTTCACCTTAAATGAACGGATTGGCATAAAGCCCTTGGATACATTCTCGGCGTATACATAGGCGTTGAGCATGCTCTCCTCCAAGCCGCCGGTGAGCTTTTGGGCTGCAGCCAGCTCAGCATTGGTCTCATCGCTGGCGCTAACGTCCGTAGCATCGGTGTACTTAACCCAACCGTTGTCGCTGGTCTTGGTGGCATTCCAGCCCTGGCTCAGCACCACACCATTCTCAAAGGTACCGTCAAAGCCAGCAATCTGGCCGTAGCCGCTATCGTCGCGCAGGTAAACGCTACCCTTCCAGCATACAGTAACAACAGCGTCGCCGTTGAAGGTGAACTCGGCAGCGTCCTCGAGTGCGTTAGCCTGTGACAAGAGGGTAATGCCCTCATCTTGGCTGCCGCCTTCTTCATAGGTGAAGGTAGCCATGGGGAGGACTTGTTCTGCCTCATAGTAATATTCGGTACCCCAAGTATACTTGTATTGGGCGATACCAACGGCATAAGAGAATGATTGGCCAAAGAACTTAGTGGCCTTAAAAGAACCTACCTGAATGAGTTCGGTCTCAATCATGAGGTTGCCGCCATGGTACTCAAAGGGTTGGTCAAAAACGATGACCCACTCGGCATTGCCTTGAACAGGATAAGCATTGCCAACAACAGTGGCGTCGGTCACCAGCGTGGTGGAAGTGTAGCGATCCTGCTCAACCTCCTTGAGAGAAATCTGCAGGTTACCTGAACCCAGGGCTCCGAAGGCTTGGGTGGGATAGAACTTGATCTCGGTGATGGTTCCACCATTCATGTCAGCGAGCATGTCGGCAGGATAGATCACCTGACTGATAGAACCCAAGGCATCCATCTGAAAGCCATAAAACGGAGCGTACTGAGCCTCTCCAGTACCTTCGGCAACTGTCAAGATGTTGGCTTGAGCTGCAAATGCCATAGCTGCTACAGCAATAAGTGTTAAAAATTTTTTCATAAATGATAAAAGATAAAAAAGTTAATTATAAAACGAATAATACGAAATACTATCAGTATCCTACTAATGTTAATAGTCTTGCATTAATTACTGCCACAAAGGTAAACTAAAATAAATTCACTACAAAATTATTCTGCCTAAATCTCAGCACATTATACAATATAAATCAAGAGGCTGGCCCCAAGAAGAGCCAGCCTCATTGAAATGTATTTCCTTATCGATTAGTTGGCCCAGTTGCCAGTCAGCAGATAGTCAATAAGAGCAGAAACGTCAGCGATGGTAACATCGTTGTCCTTGTTGCAGTTTGCATTATCAAGGTTAATACCGTCAGCGCTACCGGTCAACAGGTAGTCGATAAGAGCAGTAACGTCAGCGATGGTAATCTCATTATTGCCATTCACGTCACCACGCAGACCCTGAGGCTCGGGAGTGTCACCAGCCTCATAAGCGAAGCCAACCTTGGGCAGGAAGTGATCGATATCGGTCGAAGCACCATACTGGTAGTAGCTGGGATAGTAGTCAGTCATGTTCTCGCCATAGAAATAAGCCCTGGGCCAGTTGGTACCCTTCACAACATTGAAGACCTCAATAGCGAGGTTACCACCATCGTACTCGAAGGGCTCGTCAAGCGTGAAGACAAGTTCGTTCTCGCTGTCACCGGGTTCCCAGGTAGCCACAGCCGTGAGGTCGGTCAGAGCAGTGTAGCTGGTGAAGCCCTGCTGGTCAACAACCTTGAACGAGAGTTGCAGTTGACCGCCCGTGAAGGTCAGAGGAGCGGTGGGATAGAACGTAACCTCGGTGATCTTCTTACCTGCCAGAGGAGCAAGCATCTCGGCGGTATAGATCATCTGACCCTTGGTCGTATTGTCATAATAGTAACCATAGAAGGGCAGATAACCATTGGTAGCGGTACCGTCACAAACGGTGATCACGTCGGGAACCTCGCTCATTGCACCAGTGAGGGCAATCTCAAACTGACCGGCTGCGCCACAGTCGATAGCCAGAGTCTGGGCATAATCGCCTAACTCGGTAGGAGTGAAGTTAACAGTGAACTCCATCGATGAGCCAGAAGCCATCTCAGCAGGAGCGGGGGTTACGCTGAAGGGAGCAGTCAGAGCGCTGAATACGGGGGTAAAGGCGTTCTGACCCATGTTCTTCAAAACGAAAGTCTGAGGAGCAACAGGGAACTCAGGATAGGCAGTACCGAAGTCGATAGCCGACGTGCTGATGGTCGCAAAGTCCTCAACAACCTCATAGTTGAAGGTGGTCTTCGGACCGAACGCCTGGGCATAAGCACTGCCACTGGCGGGAAGCCTGTACATCGAAGCGTTGTATTCAACTTCCTCACCCAGGAAGTACATGCTTGCATAACCGCTGGCCTCCTTAACGGTGGCTTCAATTACAAGATTGCCGCCCTCATAGGAGAACGGTTCGTTGAAATTAACAACAACCTCAGTCTCACCGGGGGTCATCGTGATCTCGGCAACCTCGGTTAGATTTTCGATCAGAGCGGGGCTGTAGCCAGGGAATTGCGACAACTCAGTTACACCTACCGAAATACCTACAACACCACCATTAAGTGCATTACCATCCTCGTTGCCAACGTAGAACTTCAACGAAGTGATCGATGAGCCCTGCATTGCCTCAATCTGGGTGGCAGGATAAATGATCTGGGTAGCAAAATTGTTGGTGTCATAGTAGTAACCGTAGATGGGTACATACTCGTTGTAACTTACACCGTAGGTGGAACCGTCATACACGGTCAGTTCTGCGGCCTGAGCAGGTACAAACATAGCCAGCGCCATCAGCGCTGCAGACATGAGTTTAAAAATTTTCTTCATAAAAAATGATGATTTAATGTTGGTAAAGGTTTATAAAAACAAAGTTTATAGTTCAAAGTTTATAGTTCGTGGTTATCAACTCGCGACAAATGTACAATATTAAATTGATACGGCAAAATCACAATAGGCTAAAAAAATAAAAATACAAAAAAATCATCACAAACCATAAAGGGGAATCATCAAACGAACAAATAGGGGGCTAGAAATCAGGACATTAAGAAGGTACACACAACAAGGTCACCCTATAGCATGAATACAAAAAGGGCAGGAACCCGATTACGGATTCCTGCTCCTTGTTTAGAGATTTAAAGGCAATAAGCCTCGCTGATGATTAGTTGTTCCAAACGCCGTTCAGCAGGTAGTCAACCAGGGCCGATACGTCGCTGATGCCATACTCGCCGTCGTTGTCGCAGTCAGCAGCCTTGGGCATCTCACCGCCATTGAGCAGCAAGTCAACCAGGGCAGATACGTCGCTGATGCCAACCTCATTGTCGCCGTCAACATCGCCAACGAGTACCTGGGGCTCGGGAGTGTCACCACCGGTGTAGGTGAAAGTGGTCTTGGGCAAGAACTGACGAGCAGAAGCGCCGCCATAGGAGCCGACCATGCAGTTGTTGTAATTGGTCTTGACACCAGTCCAATAGGTGAACTGATAGTCAGTAGCCTCAACAACCACGTTCTCGAACAACAGGTTTCCACCGTTGTAGGTGTAAGGAACATCGAAATTGATTGTAAATTCAACAACTTCACCCTCATGTGCAGTGAACGAGCAAGTGCCCACCAGGGTCAAGCCTTCGGTGATGTAATCTGACATCACGCTTACCTCGGTCTCACCCAGAGAGATGTTCAACAGACCGCCATCAAGCTTACAGCCCTCGGGCTCGGTGTAGAACGTCATCGAGGTGATCTGCTTGCCCACCATGTCGGTAAGGTCTGCAGCGGGGAAGAGCACCTGAGTCTTGTTGCCTACTTCATCCACCCACGATCCATTGAAGGGGATTGCTGCTAAGTAATCAGTTCCATCATAAACAGTTAACGTCTCAGCCGATACTGAAAGCATCATCATGGCTGCCACAAGTGTAAAAAACTTCTTCATAGTGTTTTTGATAAAAGATAAATTAATAAAAAAGTAGATTTAGTATTAGACTGCAAATATAGTAAAAACTTTGTAACATCATGCATAACCCAAAAATATTCAGAATAACGGTCTCCGATATTTACTGTTTTCAGTAGTGTTTAATGTGAGTTCTACAAGTATCTGACCGTCTAGGCAAAATCGGGCGGCCCATTGCGGGTCGCCCGATTATTTCAATTCTCGCTAATAGCTAAAGCCTAATAGCTAATAGCTAAAGCCTAATAACTTACTTCATCACCTTAACAGCGCTGGTGGTGCCGTCGGTGTAGGTGGTAACCACGATGGTCAGACCATTGGCCTGGCTCATCTCCTGACCGGCCATGTTGAAGTAGCGCACACCAGCAACGGTCTTACCGGTGGTCATCTCCTCGATGCCGGTCATCGGGCTAACGGTGAACTCTACAGCACCGGGATCGCTCGGCAACTTGCCCTCGGCGATAGCGTAGAACTCTACACGATAGCGACCATCCTCGTATACCGAGAATGCGTCAGTATACTCCATCCACTCACCCTCGGTAACGGTACCGTCAGGAGCGGTGAAGATGATGCGATAGAATACGTCGCCCTCATACGGAGTGATGGTAACAACTACCTCGTGCTGACCAGATACTACAGCGTAAGAGCCGTCGGGGGTCTGAGTCTTCTCGGTGGGAGTGGGAGGCTCGGGAGCACCAGCCTCATAGGTGAAGTCGATAGCAGGCAAGAAGGCCATCAAGTCGCTAGAGGAGATCTCACCAGAGTAGTTATAATTCTCATAGTAAGCGGGAGTCTTGGTGACGTTGTCATACTCATCATAGTAGCCCTCGCCCCAGAAGTAGGTCGTACCATAGCTACCAGGAGTGGAAATGTTAACCTCAACGAGCAGGTTGCCACCATTGTAGTGGAAAGGCTCATCCAGTTCGAAAGTCAGTAAAAGATCACCATACTCGGGTACTGTAGTGGCCACAACAGTTGCACCAGTCATAGCAACAGGAGCGGTAAACTCATCCTCGGCAACCTCCATAAGAGCCAAAGTAAGCTCACCACCAGAGAACTTCATGTAGTAGGACGAGAAATCCATACCCCAAGGAGAGCCATCAAGATTGGCAAGGGTCAAGAACGAAAGCTCGGTGATATCACCACCAGCCATCTCAGCAAGCATCTCAGCGGGATAGATTGACTGAGTCATACCCGGAGTGTCATACCAGAGGCCGTAAACAGGCGAAACACTTGACTGGTACTCACCCTGGCAAACAGAAAGAACTTCGGCCTGAGCGGCAAATGCCAAAGCGGCAGCAACAATTAAAGTAAAAAATTTCTTCATAATAAATTGAAATTAAATAAGTTAATAAATATAACGATTATAGAAATCTTTCATCATTCGTACAACAAACTACAAGTTTTTTGCAATAATCGTCCTGTTTTCTTAAACACAAAATTATATCTTTTTTTCGAGTTTTAAGATTTCAACGCCCATTAATTTATCATCCTAGCCCAAAAGTTACTATTTTCGTTAGGATTTAGTGTTCTGGCACGGACCTTCAGGCGGCATCAGTGATGGAGAATGTAGTCAATAATGGCATTCACATCCGCAACGGTCACTTCACCATCGGTGTTCACGTCGGCAGAGGAATTCTTCTTGCTAGTGACAATCACGTTGATGACGGCATCCACATCACTCACGGTTACCTCACCATCATGGTTCACGTCTTCAGGCAAAAAAGTGGGCATAGGCGCATCGGGGTGGAAGTCGATGCCTGCAGCGATTTCGGTCGATGTTTCACCCATCCAACCGCAATACTGGTTCATGGCGTTATAAACCTTGATGAAGTCGATGTGGGTGAGATTGACATGCCGCCCCTGCTCATCAACGGCCCAGTCAATCTTGAAACCCGGATTATAGATGCCATCCTCCTGCGAGACATGGGCAGGATTGTTGGGCAGGTTATCGACATAGCCCCAGTCAAAGAAGTATTGAACATAGTAGGATTGGCCATCGGCATCACCCAGGTCGACGGCATTGCAGCGCAGCTTGCTCCCCTTGAATGTCATGGTGGGCTCATCCTGCAGCCACAGGGGCCAATAGGGCTGGTTGTGGTAGGTGTTACGGCTCATGTAGCCGCTGGTGCTGTCGGGGTCCGCGTCGTTGCTGGTCCAACGGATGTAGGTGGTGTCGTTCAGGAAGGGGTCCACTTGGCTGGGCGTGCGCGGCTTGTTCTCATCGGGACGATAATAGGTGATGGAGTAGTCATGCTGCGTCCTGGGATGGTTGTACTCGCTACCGGCCAGCTCATACCAGCGGTCTCCGTCGCTGGGCACGCCATCGCCGTCCATGTCCACACCCACCATGACGATGCCAGGCTCGCTGCTGCCGCCATGCGTCTCACGGTCGCTGACAAAGGCATTGCCCTGGATCTCGAAGTCATAGGTGTGCATGTTGACCACCGGATGGTCAAATCCCACGATGACATAACCGCCATAGCCGCCTAGGGAAATCATGCTCTCGGCCCAAACGGTGTCGATGCGCGTGATGGTCTGGCCATGGAAGGTCACGGTCACGGTGTCGATGTAGCCGCAGATGCTGGCACGGCAACGCGCCAGCACACTGTCCACGGGTTCTCCCACACGGCACAGTGGCATGGTGTTGATGAACTGCCCCGGGGCGGGACGGTATTCAAACACGCGCGTCAGCCACGGGTGGTTGCCCCACATGGTCAATGCCGTCAGCATCGACAGCAGCATCACGGTGATATTTCTTGCAGTCTTCATTATTCTGGTTATTAATGATGTTGTGATGATTAATGCTCGTTGATGTTGTGGCCCAGGAAGGCAAAATGGGCCGGGATGTCACCGGTGCGCACATCCCACTTCTTGACGCCATAGCGGTCAAAGCAGTAGAGACGACCGGGCGAGACATAGTCCTTGGCATCGGTAACATAGATGTCCTTGGTTATCGGGTTGACGGCTACGGCATAGGGGATAACAATCTCCTTGTCTGTGCCATCGGTGATGAAATTGTCGCACACCTTCTCCCGCGTGCGGGTATTGATGATGGCATAGGAGAAGGCATTGCTCATCGACACATAGCTCCACTCGGTGCTCACCACGTATAGCGAGTCGCCGTCAAGCCACATGTTGCTCACGCGGCAGTCGATGCTGTCCACGAGCTGATGTTTGCGCGTGTCGTAGGCGTAGATCTTGCTGGGACGGGTGTAATAGTCGCCACGCGAGGCAATCCAGAGCATGCCGTGGCTGTCGCCCTTGACCCACGAGAGATTGATGGCGATGGGGATGCGGCGCTCCTCCTTGAAAGTGGCCACGTCGATGACCGACACGGTATTCTCGTAGTTGGGCACCATGTATCCGCCCGAATTGGCGACATAGATCTTGCCCTCGACAATCTCGAGTTCATCGGGCTGGAAGCCCACCAGACAGGTATCCACGACCTGCATGGTGACGGTATCAATCTTGGCCACATAACCGCGCTGCTCGTAGTTGGGATTGATCTGTACCGGGCCGGCATAGCTCGTCACATAGGCATAGCCGCCGTAGAAACGGATGAAACGGCAGTTGGGGATATCGACCTGATACTTCTTGCGGCAGGTGTACTTGTCGAGCACGTCCACCTTGTTGGAGCAGTTGATGACACAGTACAGGTTGCTACCGTAGATGCCGATGTCGTTGCCCACATCACCCATCTCCTTGGGCACCGTGGGGTTGGCGTAGGAGAAAATGTTGCGGACATACTCGCCATAGGCATAGTCGTAGTAGTCCAGCGTCGCCTTGTTCCAGCCCATGTTGCCCTCGCACAGCAGGTAGAAGCCCTCGATGTCGGTGAACTCAGGCTGGGCCACCGACACGTGCTCGGGCAGGAAAATCGTCACTTCCTCGCGGCATCCCGCCAGCAGCAACAGTGGGAACAGTATGTAGAATAGCCTTTTCATCAGATGTCAAATTTGAGGATGAGTTTGTAGTTGCGGCCGGGCATGGGATAGTTGAGGATAACGTCGTAGTACTGGTTGAAGAGGTTGTTGACCTCGCCCGAAACCTTCAACGTGGTCTTGCCCAGGTGCAGCAGATAGCCCAGCGACAAGTCGTGGGTGTACCATGGCTGCTCATGGTTCTCGCGGGTGTTGGCGCTGGTGTGATAGCGCTCGCCCAC
>JAEETL010000070.1 GCA_016290325.1 Muribaculaceae bacterium | reverse complement strand
CCGTGAGGCCAAAGACGTTGGTGAAAAACAACGGGAAAGCGATTGACATGACTTTCCAGGTAATGCCACCGGCAGCCGCATCACCAAGGGCGTAGCCGATTTTTTCTTTTAAACTTG
The DNA here is from genome assembly GCA_016290325.1 of Muribaculaceae bacterium. Taxonomy (GTDB): domain Bacteria; phylum Bacteroidota; class Bacteroidia; order Bacteroidales; family Muribaculaceae; genus Sodaliphilus. The sequence goes on along the minus strand of JAEETL010000070.1, from coordinate 4,024 downwards.
CCATTTCTAATAATAGGAATTAGAGTGAGGAATCGGGAAACGTTTTCGGTCCGTCGCCTCGTTTATGATTCGTTATTATTTATTCTTTATTGGTTGAACGGTTCTTCTCGATGAGTCGCATGATGGTCTTCACGCTGGCCGTGGTGGTCAGGCCGTCTTGCGGCGTGTTCATGCAGTAGTCCACCAGGCGGTCAATGGTCGAGGTGGCCACATGCAGGCGGGTGTCGCTTGAGGCATAGTAGATGAAGACGCGTCCGTCCTCGTCGTCAATCCAGCCGTTAGAGAAGGCCACATTCATCACGTCACCGATATACTCGTCACCCTCGGGAACGAGGAAATATCCGCCTGGTTGTGCGATAACTCGTGTGGGATCGTCGAGTGCTGTCATGTACATATATAATACATAGCGCAGTCCTGAAGCGCAGCCGCGCACGCCGTGGGCAAGATGCAACCAGCCTTGCGGAGTCTTGATGGGGTGGGGACCCTCACCGTTTTTCACTTCCATGATGGTGTGATAGTGGCGCGCGTTGATGATTTTCTCATCAACGATTTCGGCATGGGTAATATCATCTACCAGTGCCCAGCCGATGCCGCCGCCGCTGCCAGCGTCGATGAAGCCGTCTTGGGGACGGGTATAGAAGGCATACTTGCCGTTTACAAACTCGGGGTGAAGCACCACGTTGCGCTGCTGGCTTTTGCTCTTGAGGTCGGGCAGACGTTCCCAGGTCTTGAGGTCACGGGTGCGGGCAATGGCGGCAGTAGCCGTGGCGGCGCTCAGGTCGCCCGGGCAAGTGTCATCGTGACGTTCTGCGCAAAAGACGCCGTAGATCCAGCCGTCTTCATGAGCCGTGAGGCGCATGTCATAGATGTTGGTGGCGGGAACCACATCATCGGGCATCGTGATGGGCTCGGGCCAGAATCGGAAGTTGTCCACGCCGTTTGGACTCTCGGCCACAGCGAAGAACGACTTGCGGTCGGCGCCCTCAACCCTCACAACAAGTACATATTTGCCCTGCCATTTGATGGCGCCCGCATTGAGCGTCGCATTCATCATGATGCGCTGCATCAAGTAGGGGTTGTCCTGCTCGTTGAAGTCATAGCGCCACTCCAGCGGAGTATGCTCGGCGGTGATGATGGGATTCTTGTATTTCTCGTAGATGCCGTTGCCCCAAGCGAGGGGTTCATTCTTGCGGTTCAGTAACTCCTCGTGATGCTTGCGCAAAGCGGTGATTTTATTCTTGAATTCGCTCATTATATTGTAGTAGTATTGTGGTCTTTTAGTTAACTAAATATTCTAGCGTTCCTGGAGGCTCTAGTGTTTAAATTGATGTATCACTTGCTTTTACTTGCTCCTCAGCTGGTCCATGAGCCACTCGAGCCATTCGTCCCATTGCTCCTGGTACCAGAAATGGGCCGTCTGCTGATAGACACTTAACTTCTTGGGGGCAGTTACCACGTTGTAGGTCGCATAGGCGGTCGTGGGAGGCACCACGTCGTCGTTGTAGCCAAACGAGAACCAGCCCGGGCAGGTGATGCGGCGGGCGAAGTTCACGCCATCGTAATAACGCGAGGTCTCGATCTTGTCCTGACTGGCTTTGCGCTGCTCGGGCGACATCCAGTAAAAATAATGGGGCCAACCGCATGCCACGCCCTGGAGCGAAGCCGTGTGGTCGCACAGGGCCGAGTGCACTGCGCCGTAGCAGCTCACGCGCTTGTCGAGTCCGGCCGTTGCCAGCGACAGGAAACCGCCCTGGCTGCTACCTGTAACGCCCAGGTTCTTGCCGTCCCAGTCGGTGTATTGCTCAATGTAGTCGATGGCACGCACACAACCCACGATGACGCGCTTGTAATAACTCTTGTCACGGTCATCCATGCCAAATTCCCAATAGCAGTTGAGCGCGCCATCAGCCAGGTTGTCATAGACGCTCTGCGGCATGGTCACGTCGATGCCGTGGATACCGATTTCGAGTGTGATGAAACCTTGTGAAGCTGTATAGACGTCGCCTTGATAAGGACGCACACCTGCACCGGGCACACGCAGTAGGGCAGGGTATTTGCCGGGCTTGACAGGCTCGCACAGGATGCCATAGGTGCGGCTTCCCCAACGCACGTTGTGGAACGAGACTTGATAGACGTTCACGTCTTGTGTGCAGCGCTCGGGCAGCAACGTCTTGGTGGGCTCTAGTTTGGTCCAGCGGGCTTCCTCAATGGCTTTTGCCCAGAACTGGTCAAAATCTTTCGGGTCAACTGTCGTGGGATTCAGCTTCTCGGGCGAGTAGGCCGCGGTGCACCATGCCGAGTAATCCTTGCCACCCACGTGGGCGGTGACTTTCAGGCGATAAAAGCCCGGAGTCTTCATCTGGCCCGTATAGCTCATAGTCCCCTTTTTCAAGGTGGTTGATTTCTTCACGTCCGGATACATCTCGGGACCGGCCTCATAGTCGATGTCCACGTTGTCGAGCAATGTGCCCGAGCGGCGCACCTCGACATTGAACTTGCATTTTTCGCCCACTTTATAGTTCCAGTCCTGATGGTCTGGTTCCACGGTGACCACGATGTTGTTACCTCTGATTTGCGCTTCAAGCGGCAGCACCACTAGGAGCAGCAATAAGCACAATAGTTGACGTTTCATTTAAAAATGTTATTAGGTTATTTAATGTGGCAAAATTAAGTATATTTCCCTAATTGGAGTGGTACTATTTTTACTAACTCTTGTACTTTTTTAATATTTTTGGGCCTTTGAATTAATGAAAAGCGGGCAAATTATCATGAAAAATATGATTTTGTTATTATTTTGATTGAAATATTGTATGGGTTGTCTATATGTGCCGACGTGACATCTCGCGTCTGGTTACATCGTCTATTTGTTTTAAGAATCATGCTAAAATAGCGTTCAGTAGTGCAGATAATCATAGTAATTCATTGGTTTTTCGGCACTTTGAGTGTTCTCAAATGCACATGATTCCTTAGTTAAATTGACTTTATTGTGGAATTCTGACGAGGGTGTAACGGATAGGGAATTCTGTTTCTTGGTTTTAGTGATCTAACCCTTATTAAGCAACTGCTTTCAGTCAAAATGTTAAGAAAGTGTCAATATAGAGCAAAAAATAGTTTATTATGTTGGATAATTCACATTAACTTTGCAACGATTTATTATTAAAATCATGTTAGAAAGAATACGGTCCTGAGATTGCAAGAATTCTAACTCAAAACACTATATATTTATTTATTTTCAAACCAAAACCTATGAACTTTAATTACTGTAAAAAATCTATGATTGCGGCCTTTTGCTCGCTAGCTGTGTTGAGCGTGACGCCGCAAGCGTTTGCAGCCAGCAGCGGGGGAGTCAATGCTCCTCAGCAGTCGGCTCAGCAGACCAAGAGGATTACGGGTGTGGTGAGCGATGCCATGGGTCCGGTTATCGGAGCCGCGGTTGCCGTTAAGGGTACGACCAACGGCACCAGCACCGACGATGACGGTCGGTTCTCGCTCAACGTCACCCCAGGCCAGACACTGGTAGTGACTTATGTGGGCTATCTCGCCAAGGAGGTGAAGGTTGGCCAGCAGAACAACTACGAGATTTTCATTGAGGAAGACCATCAGCTTCTCGACGAAGTTGTCGTAGTGGGCTATGGTACGATGAAGAAGAGCGACATCAGCGGTTCCAGTGTATCACTGGGCGAAAAGGCCGTGAAGGGCTCTATCATCACCTCGCTTGACCAATCACTGCAAGGTCGTGCAGCTGGTGTTACCGCTGTTCAGACCAGTGGTGCTCCTGGTTCAAGTTCTTCAATCCGCGTGCGTGGTACCGCAACTATCAACGCCAACGCTGAACCTCTCTACGTCATCGACGGTGTGATTGTTCAAGGCGGTGGTTCGTCGGGTGCCGACTTCGGCCTGGGCGACGCTCTGGGTAACGGTTCGGTTTCGACCATCTCCCCGCTGTCGACCATCGATCCCGCCGACATCGTTTCGATGGAAATCTTGAAGGACGCCTCGGCAACCGCCATCTATGGTGCGCAGG
>JAEETL010000069.1 GCA_016290325.1 Muribaculaceae bacterium | reverse complement strand
CTATTGATTTCTATAGTAATTTATAATAAAAAATGGCAGTAAGAAAATTGAAGCCCACAACACCGGGGCAAAGACACAAGATTATTGGTGTATTTGACGACATTACCAAGCGTACACCAGAGAAGTCTCTTACGGTCGGTAAGCGTTCCACCGGCGGTCGCAACAACGAGGGTCACCTCACCGCCCGCTATCGTGGAGGTGGTCACAGGCGCAAACTCCGCCTGATCGACTTTAAGAGGAATAAGGACGGTGTGCCGGCAGTAGTGAAAGCCATCGAGTACGATCCCAACCGTTCGGCTCGCATTGCTCTGCTCTACTACGCAGACGGCTATAAAGCTTACATCATTGCCCCCAACGGACTTGAGGTGGGTGCAACGATCGAGAGCGGTGAGAACGTGGCCCCCGAAGTGGGAAACGCGCTTCCACTGAACAAGATTCCTGTTGGTACTTTAATTCACAACATCGAGTTGCGTCCCGGTCAGGGTGCCGCTATGGCACGCGCAGCCGGTACCTTCGCCCAGCTCACCAGCCGCGAGGGATCCTACGCAATCATCAAATTACCCTCGGGTGAGACCCGCAAGGTGCTCGCAGCCTGCAAGGCCACCGTTGGTGTGGTTGGTAACAGTGATCACGCCCTCGAGCAGTCCGGTAAGGCCGGTCGCTCACGCTGGTTAGGTCGCCGCCCCCACAACCGTGGTGTCGTTATGAACCCCGTTGATCACCCCATGGGTGGTGGTGAAGGTCGCCAGAGTGGTGGTCATCCCCGTAACCGCAACGGTTTGTATGCTAAGGGCTTGAAGACCCGTGCGCCTAAGAAGCAGTCTTCGAAGTACATCATTGAAAGAAGAAAGAAGTAATTTGATTAAATTCGATTAATTATGAGTCGTTCACTTAAAAAAGGCCCTTACATCAGTGTGAAACTGGAGAAGAAGGTTGACGCCATGAACGAGAGTGGCAAGAAGAGTGTGATCAAGACCTGGTCACGTGCCTCGATGATCGCCCCCGAGTTTGTTGGACACACTTTCGCCGTTCACAATGGCAACAAGTTTATTCCCGTCTATGTTACCGAGAACATGGTAGGTCACAAGCTCGGCGAGTTCGCTCCCACACGCACCTTCCGTGGTCACAGCGGCAACAACAAGAAATAATGGGCCCGGGATTATTTAACGTTTTCTAGAACAAAAAAGAATTAAATACAATGGGTAAAAGAAAGAAAGAATCCGCCGACTTGAAGAAGGAAGCTCGCCGCAACGAGTCCTTCGCTAAGTTGCGCAACATTCCCAGCTCGCCTCGCAAGATGCGTCTCGTGGCCGACATGGTTCGCGGCGTTGAAGTCTTCAAGGCACTCGGACTGCTGCACTTCTCGAACAAGCACGCTGCCGCTGACGTTGAGAAGCTCCTTAAGTCGGCTATCAGCAACTGGGAACAGAAGAATGGCAAGAAGGCCGAGAGCGGTGAGCTCTATGTCAAGACCATCATGGTCGATGCAGCTCCTATGCTCAAGCGCCTGCGCCCCGCTCCCCAAGGCCGTGGCTATCGTATCCGCAAACGTTCTAACCACGTGACCATCTACGTGGACACTATTAACAAAGAAAAAGACGCATAACGAAATGGGACAGAAAGTTAATCCAATCAGCAATCGTTTGGGCATCATCCGTGGTTGGGAATCCAACTGGTTCGGAGGCCGCAAATATGGAGATACCCTGGTAGAGGATGATAAGATCCGCAAGTATCTCAACGAGCGTCTTGCCAAGGCTAGTGTATCACGCATCGTCATTGAGCGCACGCTCAAGCTCGTCACCATCACCATCTGCACCGCCCGCCCCGGTATCATCATCGGCAAGCAGGGTGCTGAGGTTGAGGTCCTCAAGCAAGAGCTCATCAAGCTCACTAACAAGGACGTTCAGATCAACATCCACGAGGTGAAGCGTCCCGAACTCGACGCACAGCTCGTAGCTGCTAACGTCGCTCACCAGATCGAGGGCAAGATTGCCTATCGCCGTGCCGTTAAGATGGCTATCGCCAGCACAATGCGCATGGGTGCCGAGGGCATCAAAATCCAGGTCAAGGGTCGCTTGAACGGTGCCGAAATGCGCCGCAGCGAGATGTTCAAGGAAGGTCGCACTCCGCTGCACACCCTCCGCGCCGACATCGACTATGCACTGGTTCCCGCTCACACTAAGGTGGGTGTTATCGGAGTCAAGGTTTGGATCTGCCGTGGCGAGGTCTATGGCAAGCGTGATCTGGCTCCCAACTTTGCCAACAATGCCAACGAGCGTCGCGGTGGCGGCTCTCGCGGTGGAGAGCGCGGCGAGCGTCGTGGTTTCCGCGGTGGCAAGAGAAACAACAATCGTTAAACCCAGTCACAACCAGTAACTTGAAGTGTGACTTTAAAAAACGAAATTTAAAATGTTACAACCTAAGAGATTAAGATATCGCCGTCCCAGTGACGGGCATCCTCGCCAATACAGCAAGCGCGGCAACCAGCTCGCCTTTGGTTCCTTCGGAATCAAGACCCTGGAGAGCAAGTGGATCACCGCTCGCCAAATCGAGGCCGCCCGTGTCGCCGTGACACGTTACATGCAGCGCCAGGGACAGATCTGGCTGCGCATTTTCCCCGATAAGCCTTACACTCGCAAGCCTGCCGATGTCCGCATGGGTAAAGGTAAAGGTGATGTTGCAGGTTATGTCGCTCCCGTTCATCCCGGTCGCATCCTCATCGAGGTCGACGGTGTGAGCTTTGATATCGCTAAGGAAGCACTGCGCCTCGCTGCCCAGAAACTTCCCGTGGCCACTAAGTTTGTCGTTCGTCGCGACTATGATCCCACTCAACTCGTTTAATATTTGACCAGATTATGAAAAAGGAAAATATCAAGGAACTGACCGATAAGGAATTGCAGGACCGCCTTGAGCAGGTTCAAAAGGAGTATGTTCAGGAGAAGATCCAGCACACCATTTCCCCGCTCGATAATCCGGCCAAGATTACGCTTGACAGGAAACTGATCGCGCGCATCAAGACCGAGATCCGCGCCCGCGAACTCAAGAACAAATAATCCCAAAACTAACCAGTACAATGGAAGAAAAACGTAATTTAAGAAAAGAAAGAATTGGGGTTGTTTCCAGCAACAAGGGTGACAAGACCATCACTGTGACCATCAAGTGGAAGGAGAAACACCCAATCTATGGCAAGTTTGTCAACAAGACAAAGAAGTACCACGCTCATGACGAGAACAACGAGTGCAACGTGGGTGACACCGTTCGCCTGATGGAGACCCGCCCGTTGAGCAAGACCAAGAGGTGGAGATTAGTTGAAATCATCGAAAAAGCCAAGTAATTATTTATTATGATACAGACTGAAAGTAGATTGACAGTTGCCGATAACAGCGGCGCTAAGGAAGTGCTCTGCATTAAGGTGTTGGGCGGTTCTGGCCGACGCTACGCATCGGTTGGTGACATCATCGTTGTCACCGTCAAGAAGGCTATCCCCGCTTCCGAGGTGAAGAAGGGTACCGTTTCAAGGGCTGTCGTAGTGCGCACCAGCAAGGAGATCCGCCGTCAGGACGGTTCCTACATCCGCTTCGACGACAACGCCTGTGTATTGCTTACTAATACCGGTGAGCTGCGCGGAACGCGCATCTTCGGTCCCGTTGCCCGCGAGCTGCGCGCAACCAACATGAAGATCGTTTCTCTGGCTCCCGAGGTTCTTTAATCAATCTTTAAAATAGCAATAAACCATATATGGCTACATTAAAAATCAAGAAGGGTGACACCGTCATTGTTCTCGCCGGTGACAACAAGGGCGATAAAGGACGCGTGCTGGAAATCCTCCACAAGGATGGTAAGGCAATCGTCGAGGGTGTCAACATCGTGTCCAAGAGCACGAAGCCCAATGCCAAGGCCCCTCAGGGCGGCATTATCAAGAAGGAAGCCCCCATAGACTTGAGCAACCTCGCAGTTGTTGACCCCAAGAGTGGCAAGCCTACCCGCGTTGGTTTCAGGTTCAATGAGGACGGTAAGAAAGTTCGTTATTCTAAAAAAACTGGAGAGGAGATCAAGTAATGAGTACCACGCTGAAGAAACAATATGACGAGAAGATTGCTCCCGCTTTGATGAAGCAATTCAACTACAGCACGCCGATGCAGATTCCGCGTCTGGTCAAGATCGTCCTCAACGAGGGACTCGGCGACGCTACACAGGACAAGAA